>CAVVXZ010000016.1:0-117084 GCA_963752175.1 uncultured Acidobacteriaceae bacterium | reverse complement strand
TGGGCTAGCGGTCCACTGTCGAAGGACGTAATTGCAACATACTTCCCTAGGACTACATCGGGACAACATTCCAGCACGTCGAGCTGCCGATCAGTTGAGACTAGCCACCGATAGCCGTTGGTTGAGCCGGTTTGCAACAGGTGGTCAGCGTCTCTCATGTTCAGATTGTACGAAAGCAGCCCTGAAATGCCTGCTGGGGGATTTTGAGCGTAATGGCGATGTTTCGTCAATCGGCTATTTTGAACTTTCGATCTTGCGGTTCTTGCAATCTGGCGCAACCTGCTTTTTCCACTCGTTCATACCCTTGAACGGCACGTCAAAGAAAAGCGGGGCGAAGAACTCCGAAGCCGCACTTGGGCGGCGCGCAACTCCGACCGTATACTCGGGACGCTCGGGCTTGCTGTTCGCGCTTAGCTCGACGATCACGGAATATCTCGGCCACTTCTTTGCAGGATAAAATTTCCCCACCGTCAGCTCCTTGAGAGGTTCGGTCTCGGCGGAGAGATCGTTCGTCACGTAGGTCTCAAGACCAGAGAAAATTGGGTCGCCTACCTTTCGCCCGGTGAGCGCGGCGGTGCAAACAAGTTCCAACTCCCTCATTGAGGGACTCACGCGTTCCAATGCGGGACGCTTGGCTGAGGCACGCATCATCTCGATCTTACTGGCAACAGCGTCCTCCGCCACTCTCTTCGACTGCGCAGACCACTCACTCGCGCTCGGCTGAGTCGTCTGCGCATACGCCGAGATCGTCAATACCCCCGCGACGACCGAACTTAGGAACAGCTTCATTGAACCGACTCCTCACGGCAATTTGGTGAACGCCGCCATTATTGGATTCCCTAAAGGATGTGGCAATGCACCGGGGATAAACAGTAAGTCATCCGCCAAGTGGCTTACGTATCAGTCGGTTGCGTCAAGATATCATCATGATGAGAAGGCAAGTGGCGAAACCAGGCCATATCACTCATCGAGAATTTTTACACCCGCTCCCCTGGCGCGCCCTCCCCGCTTCGCCCGCACCCCCACTGTTACTACTTTGTAACGTGTAGCACTTTTGACGTCGCTGTACACTACCCCTCTCCCCGTTTGACCCCCCTTTTCTCTGACCTGTAAGATCAGAAGTTCCTCTTTCTGCTGCGCAACTGCCGGCTGACTTCCGGCAGGACAGCCGGGACCTGTCCTGAAGACGTAGGAGTGGGTTGTCCCACACACGAATTTCGATCGCACACACTCATGCCGCACGAATTGCCGAAATCTTACGAGCCGGTCGCGATTGAAACGCGCTGGGCCGACTACTGGCTCAAAGAAAAACTCTTCTCCGTCCCCACACCGCCTCCCGGCGAGACGCGCCCTGTGTTCACGTTGCTGCTGCCTCCACCGAATGTGACCGGGCAGTTGCACATGGGACACATGTTCGGCCAGACGCAGATGGACATCGTCGCGCGCTGGCATCGCATGCGCGGCTTCATCACGCTGTGGCTTCCCGGCACCGATCACGCCGGCATCGCGACCCAGATGATGGTGGAGCGCGACCTCGCGAAAGAAGGCAAGAAACGCCGCGACCTGGGCCGCGAGAAATTCATTGAGCGCGTCTTGGAATGGAAAAAACTCTACGGCGGCGCGATTCTCACGCAGATGAAGCGCCTCGGCGCCTCCGTCGACTGGGACCGCGAGTACTTCACCATGGACGACGATCTTTCGCACGCCGTGCGCGAAGTCTTCGTCCGCCTCTATGAAGAAGGGCTGATCTATCGCGGCAATTACATCGTGAACTGGTGCCCTTGGCACGAGACCGCGATCTCCGATCTCGAAGTGAAGCACGAAGACGTCGCCGGGAAGTTGTGGGAAATTCGCTACCCAGTAGTTGGTACGAACGAGTTCATCACGGTGGCGACGACGCGCCCCGAGACGATGCTGGGCGATACCGCCATCGCCGTGAACGCAAAAGATGAGCGTTACACGCATCTGCACGGCAAACATGTTCTCGTCCCGCTGATGAAGCGCGAGATTCCCATCATCACAGACGAACTCGCGCAGCCTGAGTTCGGCACCGGCGCTGTGAAGGTGACGCCGGCGCACGATCCCAACGATTTTCAGGCAGGCCTGCGCCATAATCTGCCGCAGATCAACGTAATGGACGAGCACGCGCACATGAACCAGAACGCAGGCGCGTATGCCGGGCTCGACCGGTTCGAAGCGCGCAAACGCGTCCTTGCCGATTTGCAGGAGCAGGGATTCCTTGTCTCCGAGAAAGACTATGCACTCTCGATCGGCAAGTGCGAGCGCTGCGGCACCATCGTCGAGCCGCGCCTGTCGGAGCAATGGTTCATCAAAATCCAGCCGCTGGCCGATCGCGCCCTGGAAGCCGTCGAGAGCGGCGAGATCACGATCGTTCCCGACAATCACCGCCAGGTCTATTTGAACTGGATGAACAACATCCACGACTGGTGCGTGTCGCGGCAGTTGTGGTGGGGACATCGCATTCCCGCGTGGACCTGCAGCAATCACGGATGCAAGGAAGTGATCGTGGCCCGCGAAGCTCCCTCCAAGTGCACGAAGTGCGGCGGCGCGAAGCTGGAGCAGGTGCCCGACGTGCTCGACACCTGGTTCTCGTCGGGGCTGCTGCCCTTCACCACGCTCGGCTGGCCTGAGAAGACGCGTGACCAGGCAGTCTTTTATCCCACCACGCTACTGATCACCGCCTACGAAATTCTGTTCTTCTGGGTGGCGCGCATGATCATGTTCGGCTGCCACTTCATGCAGGGACACGAGCAGGATCCGGCCATCAAGAAAGCCAGCGGCTGGGGCGACAAGAAGAATGACAGCGTGCCCTTTCGGCAGGTGTACATCCACGCGCTGGTGCGCGATGCGGACCGTCAGAAGATGTCGAAGGTCAAGGGGAATGTGATTAATCCGCTGGAGGTCATCGACCGCTTCGGCACGGATGCGACTCGCTTCACGCTCGCGGCCATGGCCGCGCCCGGGACTGACATCGCCTTCAATGAAAGTCGCACCGAGGGCTACCGCGCCTTCGCCAACAAAATCTGGAATGCCGCGCGTTTTATGTTCATGAATGTGGACAGGATCGAGCCGGGCCTGCGGCCCGGGACCGGGTCTGAGACCCGGTCCCACACAAGCAACGCAGCCGCCGGAGTTGCCGGATTTCAAACTGCAACCCTCGAAGACCGCTGGATTCTTTCCCGCTTCAACCGCGTCCTGGCGGATGTAAATGATGCGCTCGCGACCTACCGCTTCCACGAAGCGGCGAACCGCATCTACGACTTTTTCTGGGGCGAGTTCTGCGACTGGTACCTGGAACTGATCAAGCCCCGGTTGAATTTTGAGGACGGCACTGACAAAACAGCGGCGCGAGCGGCTTGCGCTAACTTGGTCAATCTCTTCGACGGCTCGCTGCGGCTGCTGCATCCGGTAATGCCGTTTATCACGGAAGAAATCTGGCAGGCACTGTACGAAGGCAAGCCTCCAGTCAAGTCGATTGCGCTGGTGGCGTATCCGCAGGCGGACGAAAAGCAATTCGATCTCGCCGCTGAAACCGAGATGGCCATCCTGCAGGATTTGATTGCTAGCGTGCGCAACTTGCGGGCAGAATTGAAAGTCGAAGCAAAGGTCAAGGTGCCCATCGAAGTCTTCGCGCACGAGCCGGCGATCCGCAAGATGATCGAGCAGAATCACGGCGCAGTCGAGCGGTTGGGAAATGTAGAAAAGATCACTTTTGTGGACACGTCCCTCGCGAATCGTGCCGGCGCTCGTGGCACTGCACGCTTCGACGTGCACGTAATTTACGAGCGAAAAATCGACGTAGCTGCCGAATGCGATCGTCTGAAGAAAGAACTGGAGAAGATTGAGAAAGAGCTGGCCAATAATCAGAAACAGTTAGGCAACGAACAGTTTCTGGCCAAGGCTCCAGAGAAAGTGGTCGAAGGTCTCCGCAGGCGAGGTCAGGAACTCCTGGTCCTGCAAGACAAAACGAAGAGCAAGCTGAAAGAATTAGGATGTTGAATGTAGCCCCGGACGCATTCGTCCGGGATCGAGCGAAGCTCGATGGGTTTTGCCTCGGGGCGTGACTAATCGCGACTCGGGGTTGGCGCGGACGGACGAATGCGTCCGTCGCTACACGATATGGACTGGAATTCAAGACGCATCACCGCAATTCTCGAGAACGCGCTGCTCGAAGACCGGGCCACGCGCGATGCCACCAGCTACGCCTGCATCGATCCCAACCAGCGCGCCACCGCGACCATCATCTCCAAGCAGGATTGCATCCTCGCCGGAATCGGTTGCGTCGCCCGGATTCTCGATGTGTATGCCGCCCTCGACGGGGCAGTCACCGCTCACTACGAAGTCACCACCCATCCTGAAATTTTCGATGGCGTGCGCCTGCATAAAGGACAATCCGTTGCGGTGATCCGCCACAATGCGCGCGTGATTCTTTCCTGCGAGCGCGTCATCCTCAACTTCCTGCAGCGCATGAGCGGAATCGCGACTCTGACCCGCAAATTCGTAGAAGCAGTGTCGGGCACCAAGGCGCGCATCCTCGACACGCGCAAGACCGCTCCCGGCCTGCGCGTGATCGACAAGAATGCCGTGCGCTGTGGCGGCGGCCAGAACCACCGCCTCGATCTTTCCGACGGCGTCCTCATCAAGAACAATCACATTGCGCTCGCGGGCGGCATTGTTCCCGCGCTGGAGCGCGCCATCCGCAATCGGCGCGGCTCGCAGATCATCGAAGTGGAAGTCCGTACGCTCGAGGAACTGGACTTGGCCCTCGCCAACGGCGGAGAAGCTTTTCTTCTGGATAACATGTCCGTCGAAGACGTCCGGCGCGCCGTCGAGCGCTGCTCGCAGCCCGATCTTTGGAAGAGCATGCAGAAGGATCCATTGAAGGACGGTCGCATCATTCCATTGGAGTGCTCCGGTGGAATGCGCCTCGAGAATGTCCGTGCTTATGCCGAGACTGGGGTCGACTTTATTTCGGTCGGCCTGTTGACGCACTCGCCCCAGGCAGTGGATATGAGCATGCGCGTCGTTCCCGCCTGAAGCGTTCGCCGCAGTGTACTCTCCAGTTTTCGGATTTCAGAACAGATGTACTACTGTGCACTTGCGGCACTGGGCCGGCGGCTAGACTAACCTCAACGGAGGTCCTCCCCTTATGTATCCCTTCGCTCGCTCCCACGCAGCCTTGTGCCTGGTTGAATTCGCGGTGGTCATCTCTCTTGCACGCGAGCCCGAAGCGCAACCTCAAAGTGGAATGCCAGCCAGTTCTCAGCAACCGTCAGCCTCAACTCCAGCCAATTCTCCAGCCACCACCAACATCAATGTGACCGTCGACGCGCTTAGCAACCGTCACACCATCAGCACCTATGTTTACGGCGGTGCTTACCCGCAGGATGCGCCGACCATCACCGACAGCGGATTGAGCGTTGTCCGCTGGGGCGGCAATGCCACTTCGCGCTACAACTGGCAGCTTTTCACCTACAACGCCGCAAACGACTATTACTTCGAGGACTTCAACTACTCCGAGATTGGCGACGCGAATTCCACAAAGTTCATTACCGACGTGAAGAGCGCCGGCAGCCATCCTCTGATGACGATGGTTATGCTGCCCTGGGTTGCGCAAAGTGCAGAGAATGGAAGCAACGGACACTGGAGTTTTTCCGTTGCCAAATATGGCGCACAGTGTTCCGTCGATCCTTACAACACGAATGCCGGTGACGGCCTGAAAACCGATTGCAGCACGACGCTCACCGCGAATCCCAACGACGCGAACGTGCCCCTCTTGGATCAACCCGGCACTAGCGATCCTCCCGGCAGCGTCTACCGTAACCAGTGGGCGGTGGCGCTGGCCTCGGCCTTTGGCGCTGGGCCTCACTTTTACAACATGGATAACGAGATCGACATTTGGGGAAGCACGCATCGTGATGTCCACCCCGCGCCCACAGCCTATAACGAAATGCGCGACACATTTGTGACGGAAGCGCGCAGGCTCAAGGGCTGGGATCCGAAGGCCATGCGTTTCGGTCCGGTCAGCTGTTGCTGGTGGTTCTACTGGAACGGCGCGAACGGCTCTGACAAGGGCGCGCACGCCGGCGTCGATCTCCTGCCCTGGTGGCTGAACGAAGTTTATTGGGAAGACAAAGTTGCCGGCGTGCGCTCAGTGGAGGTTCTCGATGTTCACGCCTACCCCGACGGCCCCGACACCTCAACCTGGACGCAGGCGCAGAAGCAGGCTCTCGCTGCGCGCATCTATCGCGACTACTGGGATCCCACGTATGTCAGCGAGTCGGGCTCGATCAATCAGAACTGGGCAACGTTTATCCAGCCCAATAAGACGATCCCGTTCCGCATTGCGCGCATCCGCGCGACGGCAAACATGATTTATCCCGGCACGCCCGTCAGCTTTACCGAGTGGAGTGCGGCCTTCGCAGGAGAGTCCGATTTTTCGACCGCCCTCGGAGATGCTGATGCCTACGGAATTCTGGGCCGCGAGCGGATGTATCTCGCTTCGCGTTGGACCGCTCCTTCCTCGACGAATCCGAACTACCTCGCACTGAAGCTCTTCACCAACTACGACGGCCACCATCACGGATTCGCCACAACCTCTGTCTCCGCCACAAACAACGGCGATCCTGATCTTTTCAGCAGCTACGCCGCGCTCAACTCAACCGGCACGACTCTAACGCTGTTGGTCCTGAATAAAGATCCGTCAAACTCGTTGCAGGCGCAGTTCACTACCAACGGATTCACGCCCTTACAGGTGACCTCCTACACTCTGGCCTCGACTAATCCCACTAAGATCGTGGCATCCACAACCACCTCGTGGTCTGCGACACAGACGTTCGCGCCCTATACCGCGACGCTTCTGGTGGTAACTGGCACGACGCAACTGCCAGGCGCGGAATGGGAACTAAATCCCGACACGACTATGGTCCCGGCCGGCGGCAAAGTTGTCCTCCAGCCAAAAGTCACGTCAGGAACGGCGACCGTCACGCTTGGCGCCGCGACGTCGGACAGCGGAATCACCGTGGTTGTATCGCAGCCCACGCTCAGCAAGGGCCATAACGGAAAGATCACCGTGACCGCCGGAACTGCGCCGGGCTTCTATCACTACAGCGTGCCCAGCACCGACACCACCGGCATTGCGCAGCAGCAAAGCGGCTACATCCTCGTGGGCAATCCTCCGGCGACATTCACCAAAACGGGCGACAAGCAGAAAGGCGCTGCGGGCAGCCAATTGACTTTGTCGGTAACGCTGGCTCCAGGGCAGTCCGGAGGAAGCGCATCGGGCGGGACGGTTCTATTCACCACCAACTCGGGCTCGCTGTCGAGCCGCATGGTTATAACCGACTCCACTGGAAAGGCTGCCGTCGTGCTGACATTGCCCACGACCGCAAGGGCTGTGAGCATCACCGCCGAGGGCCAATTTGCACTTGGACATCCCGTGGCCACGTTCACCGAAACGGCGCAATAGCGTTGAAGTTTGTTGTTTCGCGGCGATTCGCGCATAATCTCCGCATCAGCAAGACTGGCACAATTCGTGAGGGTGCGGCGCGGGCTAAAACGCCCGCTGCGCACCAACCGCAGCCCACCGATCTGCGGCTCGGACGCATTGTGCGCCTGTTGATGGAGCACGCTACCGTCGTGGTCAGCGGAACGAAGATTGCCCAGGAGATTACGTCGAACCGGTCCGAAGTCTGGCGCCTGATTCAACAACTGCGCGGGCTCGGTGTGGACGTCGCCGGCCATCCCGCTACCGGATATCAACTGCGCTCCGTCCCTGACCTCCTCTTGCCTGAGATTTTACGGCCGCTGCTGCGCGGCACTATCTTCGACGAGCATCTCCACCATTTCTACAAGATCGGATCGACGAACACTGCAGCCATGGCCGCCGCGGCGGAAGGCGCTCCCGAAGGCAGCGTCTTCCTGGCCGAAGAGCAAACCGCGGGCCGGGGCCGCGGAGCCAACACGTGGCAGTCCCAACGCTCGACCGGAATCTATTGTTCGGTGATCCTGCGGCCTGCGCTTCCGCCGTCGGAAGTTTTAGCGTTGTCGCTCGCGGCCGGACTCGCTGTGCGCGCGGCGATTGAGCAAGTCGACGCGCGCGTGACCGCGGACCTGAAATGGCCCAATGATCTCCTGATCCACGGCAAGAAAGTCTGCGGAATTCTCGCCGAGATGAATGCCGAAGCCACCCGCGTCCGCTACATCGTTGTGGGCGTCGGTATCAATGTGAATCAGGCCAGTTTCCCAAAGGAGTTGGGCGCAACCTCGCTGCGCCTTGTGACCGCTAGCGAGTGGTCGCGCGTGGAGTTGGTAGCAGCTTTGTTAAAATCACTCGACCGCGAGTATCGCCAGCTGTGCGACGATCCCGAGTCGAAGGAGGACATTCTGCGGCGCTTCGCCGAGAGTTCCTCGTGGGTGAGGAGTAGAGCGGTTCGCATCGAGGAAAACGGCTCCGCCTTCGAAGGCACAACCGAAGGCCTCGACGAGCGCGGATTCCTGCGGGTGCGCACTGCGAAGGGAACGAAAACAGTGCTGAGCGGAACTGTACGGGAACAGTAAACGAACATTCAATATTTAGGTTCAGCTAAAGAGCTAACAGCCCCTCATGCTTCTCGTCATCGACGTCGGCAACACGAACACGGTCCTGGGCGTCTTCGCCCGCGTCGCCAAAGTGAACACCGCTGGCGACTCGGACGAAACTCCGCGTTATGAGCGCCTCGTCGCCAACTGGCGAGTAGCCACCTCACGCACCAGCACCGTCGACGAATACGGGGTCCTCTTTCGCAACCTGTTTTCGATGGCCGGACTCGAGTCGAAAGGCATTCACGGTATCGTGATCTCGTCGGTTGTTCCGCCGCTAGATCCCGTGTTGCGGCAGGTCTGCGAGCGCTACTTCAATCTGCGTCCTCTGTACATCGAGCCCGGAGTGAAGACCGGCATGCCGGTACACTACGACAATCCCGCGGAAGTCGGCGCCGATCGTATCGTCAACGCCGTCGCGGCCTTCGAAAGATACGGCGGCCCCTGCGTGATCGTGGACTTCGGCACAGCCACTACGTTCGATTGCGTTTCGGCCAAAGGCGAATATCTCGGCGGCGTGATCTGCCCCGGCATCGGCATTTCGGCCGACGCGCTCTTCGAGCGCACCGCGCGCCTGCCGCGCGTCGAGATCCGCAAGCCCTCCCGCGTGATTGGTTCCAACACGGTCGGCAGCCTGCAATCGGGCCTCTACTACGGATATCTCGGCTTGGTCGACGGCATCCTCGAACTGCTGCTTGCCGAGTTGGGCCCGGAAACGCGCGTGCTTGCCACCGGCGGCCTAGGCCCCATGATCGGCACCGGATCGAAATATATAAAGCACGTCGACGACTTCCTGACGCTCGAAGGCTTGCGCATCATCTGGGAACGAAACGGGGCCGCGCGCAAGGATTCCGTATCGGCTAAAGCTCCGTCCAAGGCCGAACCGAAAGGGTCCGCACCGAAATCAAAGAATGGTGGCGGCGCGCCGACGTCTTCGCCCACGCGTTCTTCCCGCTGACCTGCCGTGGAGAATTACTTCAACTATTTCACCGAAATTGAAGACCGCTTCCTGCGCCGCCGTGGCGGCGGCCTGCTGCTCTCGACTCTCGACTGGGCTCTTATTGAAACCTGGAAGGATGCAGGAATACCGTTGGAGGCCGTGCTGCGCGGCATCGACGAAGCCTTCGACCGCTACGACCAGCGCCCTTCGAAGACAAAAAAGGTGAACAGCCTGGCTTACTGTTCGCAGTTGGTGCTGGCCGCCGCCGAAGACATGAAAGAAGCAGCGGTAGGCGTGTCTGAAACTGACGGTGCGCCTCCGAAACCCAGTGCGAGTCAAGGATTTGAACCGGCGGTAGTCGTGCCCTTCCTGCGCCGAAATGCCGATTTGCTGGAGGCCGCAAAGCTACCCGAAGCAGGCGGAGTCTCGGCCCGCTCGGTCGCCCTGGATGCCGCAAAAACACTGCGCCTACTCGCGGAACAAATAGAAGCAAAACCGGCAGCACGTCTGGAAGATCTCGAGCGCCGCCTGACCGTGCTGGAAGAAAAACTCTTCGCCATGTTGCTGGCGTCAACGCCGGACGAGGACATCGTCACCGTCCGCGCCGAAGCCGACCGCGATCTCTCCCCTTACCGAAGCAAAATGTCCGGAGTCCAGATCGACCAACTCCAAAAACAATACGTTCACAAACGCCTGCTGGAGAAATACCGTATTCCACGCCTGAGCCTCTTTTACATGTGACCAAGCCGCGCAAGGGTTCCGGAGAGGATCCGGCCCCAGGGCTGCGAAAAGCTACGACGACGCCCACCGTGGAGGAGCGTCCCTTCAGGGCCGCGTAAAACATATGGAATCATTGCGGGCTTTTGCCCCTGTGGTCAATTTGTAGCTGAACATTGGCGAGAGCGTTTTGTTCATTCGCGCGGCCTTTACAAATCATCTCCAAACTATTGACAGTAGCTTGACATAAATCCGTCCGCTGCGTCGGTATTCTGATCGTGGAATTGAGCTTTGGCTGCCTGGCCACGACTGGAGAAGAGTTTTAGCACTGTGTGAGTCTGAGTCGGCTGCCACTCGCCGTCGCTGGTGTTGGACCTGCTTGCATTTGGATTCGAACAACGTGCGATTAACTCCGAAGCGTTCGGCATTTCTAAGTCCGTCAATACTCACCTAGGCCACCTCAACCCAAACCAAAACTTTCGAAACTTTCATCATTGGAGGTCGTATGTCTTTTTCGCAACTTACAAACTCGAATCCTCAAGTCGAGTATGCTCTAGGCCATTCTTCCCGTGAATTGGACCGCCTTGCTTTTCAAGGCACAGTGTTCGCACCGTTCACCAGGCAGCTTTTTACTCAGGCGGGAATAAAATCGGGGATGCGCGTTCTCGATGTCGGTAGCGGCAGCGGAGACGTGAGCTTCCTCGCCGCGGATCTGGTCGGCGAAGGCGGGCACGTCGTCGGAGTCGATCGATCCGAGGCAGCAGTGCAAAGGGCGAGAGTGCGTGCCATTCGCCGCGACCATTCTAACGTCACTTTTCTTGTAGGCGATCCCGCTGTAATGCCGTTCGATCAGCCTTTCGACGCAATTGTCGGGCGCTTCGTGCTGATGTATCAGGACGACCCCGTGTGGAGTCTGCGACAGATCACAAAACACCTTCGCGCAAATGGTGTGGTGGTGTTTCAGGAGCTGGATACGAGCGCATGCCGCTCCTGTCCGGCCGTCTCTTCGTTTGACGAAGCGTCACGTTGGCTGGGAGACGCTCTGCGTGGCAGCGGCGCCCGACCCGAACTCGGACTCGAGATGCATTCGTTGTTCCTCGATTCCGGACTTCCCGCACCGAGCATGCGTGTCGATGCGGTGATCTCTGGCGCCGCCGAAAGCCCCGTATACAGCCTGTTAGCTGAGGCCGTGCGAAGTCTGGTGCCGACTCTCCAAAAACTCAACATCGCTTCGCCTGCGAATGTACAGATTGACAGTTTGGCCGATCGCATTCGAAACGAGGTCTTGGCCAGACGGGCTGTGGTGGTGTCGTACGGACTGGTCGGGGCATGGGCCGGGAAACTGGTTGCGGAGGACATCGCCGCATAATTGGCTTGTCCGAAATCAGAGCAGTCCTCCATCCGCAGGTTACGTTGGATCGTGATGGCCAAGTTGCTGAAGCCCATGCAGGTTGTCCCACTCTGCCCACGCTTCAGCAATGCGCCCACTTTCCAGGCGATAGATGGCAAGATAGGTCGCGGAAAGCACCCTACCAAATGGAGGGTACGAACCCATGCTCCCCAACTGTGTCCCGCGAAAGTGAGAGCGCGCTGCCACGCTCTCGCCCTCGGCGACAAGATCGAGCAGGGTCTCCTGCGCGTCCGGAAACGTGATGTACTCGTTCTTCAGATAGGTGATCAGTTCCTCCGCGGAACGAACTTCCGGGACACCGCCGGCATTACTATGTCGCACGAAATGCGGAACGAGCAGGATGCGCAGGCTGTCCCAATTTTGGGTGTTCATGGCGCTAACGAAGCTGCGGATCACTGCTTTGTTCGTTTCCGACATTGAGCTATGCCTCGAGGACTCGAAAAATCGGCCCGCGACCAGGCGGATTCGGGCACGACTGCCAGCACGGATCAGCGGGCAGCGACCGCACGAAAATCATGCCAGCAGTTTACTTGAAGGGCTAGAAAAACAGATGCCAGGCCCAGCCGATCACCTCCCCAAATCCGATCAACAAGCACAGGCAGACAAAGATACCGAGGAGAATTTCATACGACATGGTCACCCGGGTCTTCCACGTGACAGTGGGAAACTTCGCCGCGAACGCTCTCTCGAAGTACGTCCTTACGTCTTCTCGCCGAATGATCCTCTTGACGTGCAGGCTCCATCTGTCCACTTCCATGTAATTTATCGAAATGCTGGTGCCGACCGCCCTGGGTTCCAGTTGCACTACCGCCGGCTTCAGCATCTCGATGCCAAAGCGCAGGCATCCGATATAGTTACCGACGATTTCACAGTCGGGGGAACCTCCTTCATACCAGATGGCAAGTTCCGCATCCTCTTTGGGGATATGCGCGTCTAGTTCGTTAATGTGCTGCTGAATTTGGTCATGGGTCAGCATGATGCCTCCGGTGGGTCAGGTTCCCGGGATTCGACCGCTATCTGATTGATACAGGATCACACGGAAAGTTGTGACGCACCCAACCGCACTCTCAATACGGGTCCAGGGTTGCGAGACACTTTCCGACCACCCAGTCCGCTGAGGTAAGCTGTTCACTCCAACGTGACCCATCATTTCGACGCACTGATTCTAGGCGCTGGCGCAGCGGGCTTCATGTGCGCCATCGAGGCCGGCAAGCGCGGACGCCGCGTCGCCCTCCTCGACCATGCCGACCGCCTCGGCAAGAAGATCCTCATCTCTGGCGGCGGCCGCTGCAATTTCACCAACCTCCACTGCCAGCCCGCAAACTTCCTCTCGTCCAACCCGCATTTCGCGAAGTCCGCGCTGGCGCGCTACACGCCCGCTGACTTCATTGCGATCGTGCAGAGGCACCGAATCCCCTATCACGAAAAGACGCTCGGGCAGCTGTTCTGTGACCGTTCCGCCCGCGACATTTTGGGGATGCTCGAAGAAGAATGCCGCGCCGCCAACGTCAGCATCTTCCTGAACACAAGAGTGCAACAAATGAGCCGCATCACAGAATTCGTACTACGCACAAACCACGCAGAATTCCGTGCCCCCGCGCTAGTCGTCGCAACCGGAGGCCTCTCGATTCCGAAGATCGGCGCCACCTCGTTCGGCTACAACCTCGCACGCCAGTTCGGCCTGAAGATTCGCGAGCCGTGGCCGGGACTCGTGCCTCTGGTTTTGGAACCAGAAGACCGTTCCCGCTACTGCGATTTATCGGGCGTGTCCACCGAAGTGATCGCCTCATGCGACGCCGCGCAGTTCCGCGAAAAGATGCTGATTACCCACCGTGGCCTCAGCGGTCCCGCAATCCTTCAGATTTCTTCTTACTGGAAGAAGCCGCACCCGATCACACTGGACCTCGCCCCAGCCAGCGAGTTAAGCGCAATCTTCCACGACCCCAGAGCACCGCGCACGCTCACGGCCCTTCGTTCAGAATTCCGCAAGAAGCTGCCGGCTCGCCTCGCCGATCGCTGGCTTGATCACCACCCGCCGCAATCCTGGACAAATGCCGCGCTCGCCGACTTCGAGCAGCAGGCCCATGGTTGGACCGTCCTCCCCGCAGGCACCGAGGGCTACGACAAAGCCGAAGTCACCTGCGGCGGAGTCGATACCGACGAACTCTCCGCAAAAACCATGGAATGCCGCAAAGTTCCCGGCCTGTTCTTCATCGGGGAAGTCGTCGACGTCACCGGCCACCTCGGCGGCTTCAACTTCCAATGGGCGTGGGCCTCTGGCGCAGCGGCAGGAAGAGCGTTGTAAACTAGCTGCCCAGAAGTCCGCTGAACCAGAACTCTGGAGGAGATGATGAGCACAGCGAGGATGAGTCGGCACAGTACGCTTGGTCTGGCGTTAGTGACACTGGTGGTGACTCTCGCATTTGGTCAGCCACCCTCAACCACTCTCCTGGTTCTCTCGAAGAGCGACCACACGGTCTCTATCGTCGATCCCGCCACATTGCAGGTTCTGGCCCGCATCCCCTCCGGCCCCGATCCCCACGAAATCATCGCCTCCGACGACGGCAAACTCGCCTACATCTCGAACTACGGCGGCCCCGACAGCACCTTGAACACAATCTCCGTCGTCGATCTGGTTGCCCGCAAGTCGCTGCCCGCCATCGATCTGGGCGCGCTGCATTCCGCTCACGGCCTGGATTTCGCGGGCAGCAAACTCTATTTCACGGCGGAGACAAATAAAGTCATCGGCCGCTACGATCCGGCCACGCAGCACATCGATTGGATCCTCGGCACCGGCGAGGATCGAACTCACATGATCCTCGTGGCCAACGGCCTCACGAAGATGTTCACGTCGAACGTGAATTCCGCCACCATCAGCATCATCGAACAAAGGTCCCCGCCGAGCGGCGGCTTCAATCCTCCAGGTGGCCCGCGCCTCACGTGGGAAGTGACGAACGTCCCCGCCGGCCAAGGCTGTGAAGGCTTCGACATTTCCCCCGACGGAAAAGAAATCTGGGCCGCCAACGCCCACGACGCAACCGTCACCATCATCGACGTCGCCGCAAAGAAAGCGATCCAAACGCTTCCCATCCCCGTGAAGGGGGCCAACCGCCTGAAGTTCACGCCGGACGGCAAACGGGTCCTGATCTCCGCCCTGGGTGCGCGCTCCGGAGACGCGAGCCTCGTAGTGCTCGACGCATCCACCCGCAAAGAGGTGAAGCAATTGAACCTCGGAGGTGGCTCCGCCGGCATCCTGATCGCGCCCGATGGCTCCCGCGCCTACGTCGCAGTCAGCATGGCCGACAAAGTCGCCGTCATCGATCTGAAGACTCTGGAAGTCAGCGGAGAAATCTCTGCGGGCAAGCAACCGGACGGATTGGCTTGGGCCATAACGAAGTAAGAGGTAAGTCGTACCCCCGCACGGGCGTCATCCCGAGCGGAGCCGCATTTCAGGCGGAGCGAGGGATCTCGCGCGGATTATTGCTTGGCGATCTCCCGCCCGATAAACCACGGGGCATCCTCCCCATGCCGTAGAATCAAGTCTTGCTCCTCACAATCGAAAAGCTGATCTACGGCGGCGACGGCCTGGCCCGTCTGCCCGCCGACTCGCCTGGCGGTTTGCCGAATGATGAAGCTCGCGGACGCGGCAAGACCGTGTTCGTCCCCTTCGTCCTGGCCGATGAAGAAATCGAGGCCTCCCTCACCGAGCAGAAGTCGGGCTTCGCGCGGGCGAAGGCCGACTCGATCATCGAGGCTTCCCCGCACCGCGTCCCTCCGCCCTGCCCGCACTTCACCCGGTGCGGCGGATGCCACTACCAGCACACGACCTACGAGCACCAACTAGAGATCAAGAAAGAAATCCTGCGCGAGAGCCTGCGTCGCCTCGCCAAGTTGGAATTGCCGTTCGACATCGAGGTTCATCCTTCGCCGCCATGGAACTACCGCAACCGTTCTCGCCTGCAAGTTCGCACCAACCCCACGTTCGCCGCCGGATATTTCAAGATGGCCTCGCACGAACTGCTCGCGGTCGAAGAGTGTCCGATCAGTTCGCCGCTCATCAACCGTGGCATCGCGTCCTTGTGGCGAAGTGGACGCGCCGGCAAGATTCCCGAGGGCATTCGTGAAATCGAGTTCTTCGCCAACGCAGACGACACGCAACTTCTGATTGACGTCAACTGTTCGCGCGAGGCCCGCCGGGCCGCCGTCCGCGCATGGGCGGAGGACTTCCGCGCCACCATGCCCGAGATCGCCGGAGTCGTCGCCTTCCGCGAACCCAATCCCGGCGACCGCAAAGCAGGAGCGCAGGAAGTTCTCGTCACCGCAGGCGTCGATCACCTCGTCTATCGGACCGCGCGCGCGTCATACCGTGTCAGCGCCGGGTCCTTCTTTCAGACCAACCGCCACCTCACCGACGAACTGGTAAAGATTGTCACCACCGGCCAGGCCGGCAAATTGGCGCTCGATCTCTACGCTGGCGCGGGATTGTTTTCCACAGCCCTAGCCAGTGACTTTCATCACATCGTTTCTGTTGAGTCGTCACAGACTTCCACAGCCGATCTTTCCTACAATCAGTCCTCGAATGGAGAGGCAGTGCAGGTCACCACGGAGCAGTACCTGGCCCGCGCGGAACATACGGGGCGAGTCGGGAAGGGTGCAGTCCTCCCTCATATCCTTAATAAGCCCGACCTAGCGGTGGTGGACCCGCCTCGAATTGGCCTGGGAGAACACGTGGCGCGATTGTTAGCTTCCTTGGGCGCGCCACGCGTCGTTTATGTATCGTGCGATCCGGCCACGCTGGCCCGCGATCTTGTGCCCCTGCTCGCCGCCGGTTATGGTGCCGAGCAAGTGCACCTGGTCGATTTGTTTCCCCAAACCTACCACCTGGAAAGCGTCGTGCACCTGGCCCGCTGAGACTTGTGCCGAGGCAACCGGTTCGGAGGCCGCAGGTTTGATGTGGGGACAGCCGCGACACGGTGGAAGAACGCAGCCCACGGCGCAAGAGGGTTGCGAAAAAAATACAAATGCGTGCACTACCGTGGAAGAGCGGCCTTTCTAGGGCCGCGTAAGGGCATGTGAAATCAGTCTGGGCTTCAGCCCCTGTGGTCGCTTGTTCGTTGATGGACACGTTTTTCGGCAACCTCGCACGCCTTGGGTGCGCAAGCGAAAAATTAGTAAGCCCCGGAGGGGCGTAAGAAATTGCGATGCGCATTGCACAAGGGATCTCATCCGGAACCTCCGCGATGAACCCAAAAGCCTTCGGGTGAGTACCGGATCGCATGATCCCGCAGTCCACTCCCGTTCCGCCACCGACCTTCAACCTCAAAGCCCCCCGCCAGCCCATGCTCTGGGCGGCCCTGGCCTATTCCCTCGCTATCATCGCCGGAGTCTACCTGTGGCGCCCCGCGCTGTGGTGGACCATCGCCATCACGGCGTCCGTAGCGGCGGCAACCTACTTCGCGCGGCGCCGATCGGGTGTGGGCTGGCTTCTCGCTCTAGCCGCTTTCTTCCTGGCAGGCGCGCTCCATATTCAACTTCGCGGTGCCAGCACGCGTTTCAGCACCAGCATCCAGCCCTACGCCGACCGCCAGGAACTTCAAATCGCAGCGCTGCATCACCCGAGCGCGAATTTGGTGAAACTCGGACATCACGGAAGCAACAATGCCACCACGCCCGAACTGCTGGCGTCGGCCTGCCCCCAGTTCGCCATAATTTCGGTAGGATCAGGAAACTCCTTCGGCCTGCCGCGCATGGAAACTCACAGTCGCTTGGCCGACGCGGGAGCCCGCGTCTACCGAACCGATCTCGATGGAGCCGTCACCTTCTACCTCGACGGCCACTCGGTCACGCCTTCTGTGGTGGCTCTTCAATAGCCGGATACTCCGCCGTCTCGTCGTCCGCCGCCGACCGTCGCCCTTCCGCAATCACCCGCCGCGCCTCTTCCGTATCCTCTTCGCGCACCAGGATGACCATCCCGCCCAGCCCCGGAAACGCATCCTGCACCAGCGACGCCGACGTCAGATCGCTGTCGATGCCCGCCGAATCAAGCAACCCCTTCACCACCAGCGCCTCCGGTTCCTGCTCCGAATCAAACACCTTCACCAGCTTCTCATTTGGGTTAGGACCGGGATCAGGACGCAGCTGCCGATCAGCGGGCGAATTGCCAGCTTCTGCCATGACAACTCCAATCTGGAATCGACCTAATCGACTCCACCTTGCCCCGCAATTTTACTCTTCCCCTGCTCATGTGGGGAAAACCCGCTCATGTGGGGACGGCCGCCCCCGGCTGTCCAGGAGCGAAGCTCCGCGCATTCTTCCGGGCGCCCCATTTTCCGCGTTCTCTGCGAGAAAGCCTGCCCTGAGCTTGTCGAAGAGTGGGGCTTTTCTCTTTCCCCAACGGCCCCGGACGAATGCGTCCGGGGCTACGTGTTTTGTTGGAGCCGCGACCACTCCACGCTATCGCTTCCCACCCCCCACGAATCTACAGGAATGACCCCAGAACGACACCTTTGTGCAGTTGCTTTCCTCGGCAAATGGGGCAGAATGGCAGGAACCATCGGCGCAACGCCGGACCGCGCCGCGTCATCCAAAGTTGTGGGTACATTTACCTGGGAAGAAAAAGGGGGCACGCATGAACATGCACGAACAGGCCGGACACGAATCGAGCTTTCCCATCCCGGAGCAGCAATCGCTCCCCGAGCGCGAAGAGGAAGCCCGCAAAATCCGCCGCCTGCAAGTGATGATCAGCATGGTGATGTCAGTCATCGGCCAGGACCCCAACCTCACCGTAGAAGAAGCCTCCGAACTGGCCGCCGGAGCCAAGCGCGCCGCCCTCGCCATGTTCCCCGACAAAGAACTCGCCTTCGATCTCCTCTATAAACCCCGCCTGCAGCGCCTGATGAGGGAAAGATTCCGGCTACAGTAGAACATTGCCGACTGCGATTACAAGAGGCGACCGCTCACAGGGTGAGAACTTACATCTTACGTTCGCGAATAGTTCCGTCTACGCTGATCTCGTAGAACTTCTTGTTTGGCGCGCCAATGAACTCGGGTTGTGGCGGTTGTCTGGTTAAGACGTGGAGGACATCTGTGTCTTCAGGAACGTCGCTCAGAATGTGCGTGTGAATGCCCCCCGCAGGGATCGAACCCTTCGGTATGGAACTCGGCGGAACCTCGAGAATCCCTTTGTGGAGTTGACGTTTCTCCGCAATAGCCTCGCCGTCCGCCGTTATGAGATAGCGGGCATCGCCTCCAAGTGGGTAAATCCCAGTCTTCGTCTGGGCTGGGATCACGTAGACATAAAGCTGATTCGACGGGGCAGGGAGAACGGCAATGTTGTATGGCCGCTTTTCACCTTGAAAGTCGTGCCGCGCAGTGTCGAAGGCCTTGGCAGCCGCAAGGTAGAAAGCTGTGTCTTCCGTCGGGGGATCGAGTTTTATGACCGTGAACTCTTGAAGAGTTGCGCCCTCGCTAGCCTCGTACCCGATTAGAAATCGATCGCGCCGGACGTTGAGATGACCAAATACAACCGTCCATCCGTTGTCTGACTTAAGCGCGAGATAGCGACCAACCAACTGATCAGGAGGGTGCAGTGCTCGCACAGCGTCTGTCGCGTGCCACGCAGCTTGATCATATTCATAGAGCGCCCGACCACGAGCCGTTACATCGGGCATGATCGGATCCGCTTCTTGCTTCTTCTTTCCTGCGAAAGAGGCGGAAGCTAGGAGCAGGAATAAGCTGATAGCGACAAGTCGGTTTGCCATGCGGGCCTCACTGCAAATCGAGCTTCGTGGAACAATCGCGTCAAAGTACGCTGGCTCTACTCGTCCACCACCGAATTCCTAAGCGTCCCCACACCCTCCACGCTAACCTCGACCACATCCCCTGCCACCAGCGGCCCCACACCCGCCGGCGTCCCACTCGGAATTAGATCTCCCGGGAACAACGTCATCGCCTGTGCAATATGCCGAATCACCACGTCGAGCGCAAAGATAAAATCCCGCGTGTTTCCATCCTGCTTAATCTGCCCGTTCACGCGAGTCTGCACACCTACACCCGCCCACGGATCAAGCTCATCCGTCACCACCGGCCCCACTGGGCAGAAAGTATCGAACCCCTTGGCCCGGCTCCACTGCCCGTCTTTATTCTGCAGATCGCGCGCCGTCACGTCGTTCACGCACGTGTATCCCAAAATGTATTGCCGGATGTCCGCATCCGCCGCCGGCTGGTAACAAATTTTGCCGATCACCACACCTAACTCGCCCTCGTGATCGACACGCTCCGAAATCTTCGGACGCCGCACCGTCCCCCCCGGCGGCAGCAGCGCCGACGTGGCTTTCAGAAAAATCAGAGGCTCCTTCGGCACATCGTGCCCCAACTCGGCCGCGTGCTCGCGATAGTTCCGTCCCACGCACACGATCTTCGACGGACGCACCGGAGGCAGCAGAGCCGCCTCCTCCAGCGGAATCGCCTCGATCTTCCGCGTGCGCAAGCTTTCCATGTCCCCGTCAGCTTCTTCAGGCGCATTGAGCAGCACGCGCACAATCGCGTCCCGCCCGCCAACAGACTCAACAAGGCCGTACTGGGCCTGGCCATTGAATTGAAATCGGCAATATTTCATCGCCTTCTATCTAAACATATCCGTGGAATTTGAGGCGCAAAGAAGGGAAATATTTTGTGACACGGAATCTATCCACCGGATGGATGGGTGGCATCTTCGCAGTGGTGAACGCATCCGAAAAACCGAACCAACGCCAGGAAAACAGCGTGCTATAGTAGCTGCCTTAGGCGTTCGGGCAATGCGGCCGGAGACCTGCCCAAAGTCTCCGCATGCCCTCTGCCGCAAGTTGCAGGCGCAAGCCCTCAGCCCTGGCAGGAGCCATTTCGTGCAGTCAGCGCCTCGCCATCGATCGTGTACGGTTACTCGGCATCGACTTGCCTGGGTCGTCGGCTTCTGGCTATGCGGCCAAATCTCAGCGTTCGCACAAGTGCCCTTGATGAATGCAGGTCCGGATGGGTTCGCCCAAATGGATTTCGCCCAAATGTATTTGGAGCAGATGAGCCGCCATGCCAAGGAGAGCGAGCAACGGAAGGCGCAGGATAAAGCTCTGATTGATTCCGGTACCTTATCGGCGCTCGACTTGGAAGCTCCTAATAAGGCCGTGCAGGAATATAACCAGGCCAACTCGCTGATGAAAGCGCAGCACTCGAAAGAGGCGATCAAGCATCTGCAGCGGGCGATCAAGGCCTATCCCAAGTTCGTTTCAGCCCACATAAGTCTCGGGCTGGGGCTTATGTCGATCAGGAAGATCCGGCGCTCGCGAGGGCGGAATTCGAAACCGCTGCAAAGCTAGACGAAAACTTTCCCGGATCGTTCCTGAATCTCGGTCTTTTTGCCTCGTCGCAAAACGAATTTGCGACTGCACAAACGGCACTGGAAAAAGCCGATTCGCTGCGCCCCAACGATGCCAGAATCCTGTCAACTCTGGCATACGCGCAAAACGGAGCCCATCAATACCAGGATGCTCTGGAGACGGTCGGCCGGGTCCATTCGCTCAACCATCAAGGTTTGGCCACGGTTCACTATGTCGCCGCATCGGCAGCTCTCGCGCTCAAGGATTTCGACGCCGTCGAGCGCGAGCTGAACCTCTTGCTGAGCGAAGATTCCACCAACCCCTACGCTCCCGTAGCGCGCCAGAATCTGGCCGCCCTTTCTCATAACAAGATGGTTCGGGCTGCTGCCGGCGACGCCAGTTCGTCGCAAGCCACCACCCTGGTCGCTTCTCTTCAGCCGCAAACGTTCCCCAACAGTGAGCGGTTGCAGGCACAGTTGATCGCTCTCGGGGACGATGCCGCGACTTGCGACGACTGCTCCTCCGCAGATGAGCCGAATGCAAGCAACGCCGACGGCTCCCCTCTAGCTTCGAGCCGTCTCCCTGGTCTCGCCGACCAGCCCCAGGCATGGACGATTCGCAAGAACGTCGACCAGGTGACCATGTTCTTCTCCGTCAGCAGCCAAGGACACATGGTGAATGATTTGTTGCAGTCCGACATCCGCGTCCTGGATGACAACAAGCCTCCAGAAAGAGTCGTGCAATTTGCGTCCCAGTCGAGGCTCCCGCTGCGACTGGCTCTGCTCGTCGACACGAGCGGTTCCGTTCACAACCGCTTCTCCTTTGAAAAGCACGCCGCGGTCAAGTTCGTTGAGAAAATGCTGAGTGGGGACTCTGACCTCGCGTTCATCGCGGGTTTTTCCAACGATACAACCGTGACTCAGGATTTCACTAGGGAACAGGCTGATCTGGGAAAGGGGATCGACAAACTCACGAACGAAGGAGGAACAGCGTTGTTCGACGCGGTTTCCTTCGCCTGCCGAAAGCTGGCCGCGTATCCAGACAGCGATCGCGTGGCCAGGGTTTTGGTGATCATCAGCGACGGCGAAGATAATTCCAGCCATAGCAGTCTCAAACAAAGCATCCAGGCGGCCGAGAGGACAGGCGTAACGATCTATACCGTGAGCACCCGCGAGGATTCAGGCGATAAGACGGATGCCGACAGGATATTGGCAGTGCTCGCTGAGCGCAGCGGAGGCGAGGCGATGTTCCCCGGCGATATCTGGACCTTGGGAAAGTCTCTTGATAAGCTGCATGATTTAATCCGCAGCCGTTACTTCATCGCTTACAAACCGGCGGATTTCGACCCCAACGGGAGTTATCGATCCATCAGCGTCATCGCCGAGAAAGATGGCAAGCGCCTGCAAGTTCGGGCCCGCAAAGGCTACCACGCTCGTTTGGAGTCTGGCCGCAACTGAGAGCGCCGCCTTCCAAGGTCATTCCCAGTACGCCAACTGATCCCAGCGTCACGGTACCGCCTCGCCCGCCTCCTCCGACCGCGCGCTCTCGTTCCCGCGCACGTCCACCGCAGACACCGAATACAAATAAGTCTTCCCCGAGACAACAGCATCATCACGGTACGCCGGAGTTTTCAAAAGCGCCGCATTCACCTTCACTGGCGCCGCACCCTCTTCACGCCGATACACGTTATATCCATCCAGATCGACGTCAGTCACCGGCGCCCACACAAGATCCACAAACGTCTTCTGCCCCGGCCCGGAAGCCACGGCCTGCACGCCCGAAGGTATTGCTGGCGGAAAAACATCATCCACGAAAACCTTGATCTCCGGCGTGTCGGCGCCTTCGACCTGGATCTCAGGCTTATTCTCCTGGGCGACGACGGTAACTGTCTCCACGTGATACTCGTAAGTCTTCTGCCACTCGATGTTCGAATCAGTCAGAGTAAGGATAGGATCGCTGCCCGCCGGAAGCTGCCCCTCCAGAATCTGATCCGCGCTCCCCTCCAGGCGGCGATAAACCCGATACACATAATGCACTGCTGCAGAACTCGGCGGCGGAACATCGTTCGCCCACGTTAGCACCACTCCCTGACCCGTGACGCGCGCGGCAAACTCCCGCGGCGGTGGCAGGGTTCGAACCAGCGAAACCCGCACCTGATTCGAAAGCCCAGCGCTGCGGCCACCCGCATTCAGCACTTGAACCGCGTAGGTTACGAAGCTGGAAGGATTGTTGCTCTGCAACGTCGCGCCGAGGGCGTCGGTGTACGATCTCGAAGCGTTCTGCGCAGAAGACTGAGCCGTGGCAGCCATCGCCTGCGCAGTCGCCTCGCCCGCAGGAGTTCCACAGCGCGTCAACTCGGGTTCTAGTCCCCGGCAGATCCGCGTCGGACCCACGCTCCGCACCCTCTGCCGGTCGGTTGTAACGCTGGGCGCCGTCCAGGTAAGAATCACGCGATCGCCCTTGCGCACCACGCGCAGATCCGCAGGCGGCTTGGGCAAATCAAGCGACGGAGGCTGCGGGGGCCCAATCGTCGCGCACGCCGTAAACATCAACGGCATACCCAGGGCCATCAAAAGCATCGAGGCAGAGCTTCTCATGCTGAAGAAAACAGACTACCAGACCTCCTGCCCAGACCATTGTCATCCTGCACTAGGGATCCTACGACTGCGTGAGCTCATTCCAGCTCGCTTCGCTCCGGATGACATGATCGGGGCGCCCAGGCTTGTGCACGAGGTCACTGCCGCGACTCTTGCGGCGCGGCAAAGATGGACACTACTCCGCCAACTCCCGCACAGCCTCGCGAAACACTTTCGTATGCCGGTCCACATCGTCCGCTTCCGTCTGCGGCGACATCAGCGCCATGTTATGAAACGGCGTCAGCAGAATCCCCCGGTTCATCGCATAAAGATGCATGAAGCGTTCCATCTCGAAATCCATCGCATCGTGCGCCTCGGCGCCATTCTTCGGCTTCGTAGGACCAAACAGATATTCCGCCCGACATCCCAGCCGAGTCACATGCCACGGCAGCTCCGCGGCGGCAATCGCCTTCGCTACACCCGCAGTCCAGCGCTCTGCCATCGGAATCATGCGGTCGAATGCCTCTTTCGTAAGAACCTTTGTCAGGGTCGCGCGCATCGCCGCCAGCGACAACGCATTTCCGGCCAGCGTGCCCCCAATCCCGCCAACGTCGCAGTTCTCGAGTTCCTGCTTCGCCGCAATCCGGTCGGCGACCTCCCGCGAAAACCCGTATGCCGCTCCCGGAATGCCTCCCCCGATAGCCTTTCCAAAAACAAGAATGTCCGGATCAAGATTCTCCGCCCGCGTGTACCCTCCGGGCCCGGCGCAGATCGTGTGCGTTTCATCAATAATGAGCAGCGTCCCGTACTCGCGCGTGAGTTCCCGCAAAGCTTTGTGATATCCCTCCTGCGGATGGACGATGCCGACATTCGTCATCGCCGGCTCGGCCAGCACGCACGCCACATCGCCTGAGACGAGCGCAGCTTCCAATGCGTCGACATCGTTGAACTCGACGACTTTGGTCGTGACCGCCGGATTCACCGGGGGACCAATGTTCCCCGGCCGCGGACCTGCAACTCCATTCGTATCCAGCGTGATGAACGTTTCATCGACGGTCCCGTGATAGCACCAGTTGAACACCAGAATCTTGGCGCGGCCGGTGATCTGCCGTGCCAGCCGAATCGAGAACCGGTTCGCATCCGTCGCCGTGAGCGCGAACTGCCAGTACGGCAGGTTGAACCGCTTCTGCAGTTCCTCCGCCACAAAAATGGAATCCTCCCCCGGCAGCATCAACGTAATCCCGCGCCTCGCCTGGTCTTCGACCGCCTTTACCGTGGCGGATGGAGAGTGTCCCGTCATCGCGCCCGTATCGCCGAGGCAAAAATCGATGTAGCGGTGCCCATCCACGTCGAAGAAGTGCGCGCCCTGCGCCTCGCGCACAAACGGTGGAAACGCTCCCGCCCACTTCACCATCCAGTTCATGGGCACGCCCGCCAGCAGGGACTTGCGCGCCCGCTCAAATAGCGCCTTCGACTTCGGACGCTCGTCCACAAACTTCTTCTGTTCGCGTTGCATCAGGGACTGCAGGCGGGCACGATCGATAATTTTCATTGGCTAGCCAAAGATAAACCACAGAGGACACAGAGGGAAGTTGTTGGAGTGGAATCGACGGGACCGCTGGCATTCGCTCCAACCGCCGTTACGTTATAGAGCATAGAGCCCAGCCGCAACACCTAGCATGGTAATCCTGACGAGTGTGCTTCGCGTGATGTGCATTTGTTTCTCGCTCATGGATGTTTGCCTTCTTTATTGGCCGCTCTCGCCGAACCCCGTGCTGTCCACTCGTAGGTGAGCTTATATGCAAACCAGAGGACGATGAGCCAGCCGACGGCATCTGCGAATAGAGAAAGCTGGAAGTAGAATCCGTTGGAGGGTCCCCGAGAAATAGGTCCGCGGAAGAGCCAGAACAGGATTGGCTCCGGAAAGAACGGGTCGTGTACAAAAAGCAAGCCGCGAGACGCCAAAGCAAGAACCACGCACAGAGGGACTCCAACCGCCTTAATGAGCGTCTGGCGTTTGCAAATGAGGGCATATCCAGCAGTAAAAAGCACAAGCCACGAAACGCCATTCACCAGGAAGGCAAATACTCCACCTCGTTGGTCGCCGGGCTCCGACGGTGGGAACAGACCTAGAGCTACGATTCCCGGAGAGAGTGCCGAGTGAAACCAGAACACAAACCCGAGAACGAACGCCAAAGGTATGGCCGCCGCGAAAAACGCCACTGCGCTCCCCTTCAAGTCACACTCCTAAAGATCTCGCAATTTTTTTTCTTTCGAATCTGTAAAATCCTGGATTCATTAGGGTTACGCTGGCCAGGGATCGGCTTGATCTGCCAAGATATTGGATCTAAAGGAGTTATAGGAAAAATCTTCAACAATAAGGAGTTAGCAGCGTTGGAGGAACGGCACAGCTTGGCCGCGGTTCGTTTGTCGGAGATCAGATAGGGAGAGTCCGCACGCACCATGCCATGCCAGTGTGCACGTTTCAATTTTCTGAGTAAAGGTCGTTCGTCACACTCTCGACGTTTGGGCCTGTGGAAAAAACAGAATGGTGGACTGATAGTTGATTTAATTTGTCTTCCGCGCGCTGAAAATTACGGGATCCGCGTACGACGAAGCTGGGCGTAATCCCCCGCCAGCAGCGCGCAGCATCTTCAATTCAGGACCTAACATCGCAATGAGACTCCAAGTTTTGACTTTGCGAAGTGCAAACTCAAACTCAGAAGTGGATTTGGAATCGGAGGAGGCGGGATCCTGTGCAAAGTCGGGCAGTTCTATCTCGAAGCGGCCGTCCGCGTCAGCAGTGACGATGCCTAACGAAATCTGCGGAACCGCGCAGTCGAACAACCCAAAGAAGTCGCACGCCCAACCGGCAAGGTAGTCTACGCGAATCTCTGACGAAGTTTTTTGCAGCAGACTCTTGTCGGCGATCTGCCCATGCAACGTGACAGTCGACAATGGGTTGCAGGTATAAAGCTCCTGCATGTCCGACTCATGCACGCTGAGATCGTAAGTCGCGAACTGACACCCCGGCGCCCAAGCGAACAGTTTGATTTCATTCGCGATCTTCCCGTCCACTGATAATGGAATCTTAGCTCCCCCTGTCGAATCGGGGTTCGGCGACATATATCCCCCATTCGCGCCGAAGGATCCGTACAAGTAATACTGAACCTCAAATTTGTTGGGCGGAGTATTCACCGGAAGGAGGATGCTCAACTTCGGCAGTTGAGAAGCAACTTGACCGGTGGCGCATCCTGCCAACAGCAACGAAAGGAGCGCCCGCCCAAACAGGGCCTTCGGCTTCGGACGCTCGTCCACAAACTTCTTCTGTTCACGTTGCATCAGGGACTGGTGGCTGCGATCGATCGTTTTCATTGGCTAGTTAAAGATAAACCATTTGGCGAGGACAAATAGCCGACACGACACCAGCTCGTGTGGCCGCAGGCGACTCGCCCGCGAGGTTTTAAGCTACCGATTCAATCATTCGCATCCCACCACAACCATTGATACTCGGTTGGACTTGCAGCTAATCCCGCTCTGACTGGATTCTCCAGAATATACATCGCTTTCTTCCTGAGACTCTCGTCGCCACGCAGAATATGATCAAAGGACTCATCCTGCCAAACGCGCCCAGCTCGCGTTAAAGCTTCGTTGGTTCCGTAGGCAGATTCGCTCTTGATGGTCCGAGTGATTTCCGGGATTGAGATCGAGCCATCCTCGTCCACCAGCGGCATGCAAATCAGATGAAGGTGATCTGGCATGACGACTGCCGCGTAGAGTGAATACTTCCTCCCATCGGCTCGCCGGCAGGAGTCTAGAGCAAGATCCTTCGCGATCTCTGGAAGCTTCCAGCGATGCCATGTGGAGTAGGTGATGAACAGGATTCGGTTGTCTTTCTGGTAGTCAGGCAGGCTGCGGCGGTATTCGTACTTTCTCTGCACCTTGAGAGGAGAGTAGCACTTGAAGAAGCTCGTGTGGGCGCGGGCGACTCGCCCGCGCAGGTTTTGTGATCCAAAACGGGAATGATAGGTTCGGGAAAGCAAGAGCCCGGAAATTGTAGCCGAAACCTTCAATAAAGAAGGGCGCCACCTTCGAAAACCGCGCGGGCGAGTCGCCCGCGGCCACACAAGCCACAATCGCTTACAGAATGTACCGCGACAGATCCTGATCCTTCACGATGTCGGTCAGCATCTTGCGTACATAATCGGCGTCCACCGTGACTGACTGGCCCTTCTTCTCCGGGGCGTCAAAGCTCAGCTCATCCAGCACGCGCTCCATGATCGTATGCAGCCGACGCGCTCCGATGTTCTCTGTGCTCTCATTCACGCGGAAGGCAAAGTGCGCAATTTCGTCCAGCGCTTCTTTTGTAAACTCCAGCTTCACCCCCTCGGTTTCGAGCAGCGCGGTGTACTGCTTCACCAGAGATGACTTCGGCTCGGTAAGAATCCGGACAAAATCTTCCATGGTCAGCGATTGCAGCTCGACGCGAATCGGAAACCGCCCCTGCAGTTCCGGGATCAGATCGCTGGGCTTCGAAACGTGAAACGCGCCCGCAGCAATAAACAGAATGTGATCCGTGCGCACCATTCCGTAGCGCGTGTTAACGGTCGTGCCTTCAACAATCGGCAGAATATCCCGCTGCACGCCCTCGCGCGAAACGTCGGGCCCATGCCCGCCTTCGCGCCCCGCGATCTTGTCGATCTCGTCGAGGAAGACGATGCCGGAATTTTCCACGCGATCAATCGCCATGCGCGTGACCTGATCCATATCGATCAGCCGCTGCTCTTCTTCCTGAATCAGATACTCGAAGGCCTCGTTGACCTTCATCTTCCGCTTCTTGGTGCGCTGCCCGAAGATGTTCGGCAACATGTCTTTAATGTTGACGTCCATCTCCTCCACGCCCTGGTTGGTCAGAATTTCAAACGATGGGAAGTTGCGTTCGCGCACGTCAATCTCCACCGAGCGATCGTCCAACTTTCCCTCGCGCAGTTGCTGACGCAATTTCTCGCGCGTCCGACTCGAAGACTCGGTAAGCGCCGTGCTGCCATCAATCACAACACCACCCGCAGTGGTCGAACTCCCGTCCGCACGTGGTGGAGGCGATGGCGGCAACAAAATGTCCAAAAGTCGCTCCTCCGCATTCAGCTCAGCCTTGTCGGCAACGTCTTCGAGCTTCTCTTCGCGCACGTTGTCGATGGCAATCTCCACTAGGTCGCGCACCATCGATTCGACATCCCGCCCCACATAGCCGACCTCGGTAAACTTCGATGCCTCCACTTTCAGAAACGGAGAGTTCGCGAGCTTCGCCAGCCGCCGCGCAATCTCGGTCTTGCCCACGCCCGTGGGCCCAATCATGATGATGTTTTTGGGGATGATTTCCTCGGCAAGTTCCGGCGACAATTTCTGGCGCCGCATGCGGTTGCGCAGCGCGATGGCCACGGCGCGCTTGGCGTCCTTCTGGCCAATCACATGTTTGTCGAGTTCGACAACAATCTCGCGCGGAGTCAGTTCATCCAACGCAAGCTGTTCTTCTTCAGCGGAAGAGGGAAGATAAATGGCCATAGATACTCATGTGAGGACAGCTGCCCTCGGCTGTCCGTCGAGCGAAGCTCGACTGTAACTCCTAACTCGATCTCAGCGGAATGAAGCTGCTGGGTCTTCGACCCAGCGGACAGCCGAGGGCGGCCGTCCCCACATGAGCTCTACAACTCTTCAATCGTTACCCTGTCATTGGTATAGATGCACATCTTGCCCGCGATCTTCATTGCTTCTTCGGCGATTTCCCGGGCGGAAAGTTGCGTATGCTCCGCCAGCGCCTGCGCCGCAGCCTGCGCATAAGGACCGCCGCTGCCAATCGCCGCCACCGCTCCGTCAGGCTCAATCACATCGCCCTGCCCGCTGAGCAGAAACGTCTGTTCTTTGTCGCACACCAGCAACAACGCTTCCAGATGCCGCAGAAATTTGTCAGTCCGCCAGTCGCGGGCCAACTCGACCGCGCCCCGTCCCAAGTTGCCATGGTACTGCTCGAGCTTCGCCTCAAACCGGCTGAACAAGGTGAACGCATCCGCCGTCGAACCGGCAAATCCGGCAATGATCTTGTCGTTGTACAGCCGCCGGATCTTCTTGGCCGAATGTTTGATTACCGACTCCCCGAGCGTGACCTGGCCGTCGCCCGCGAGGACGACCTTCCCATCCCGCCGGACCGACAAAACTGTCGTGGATCGTATCAGTCGCTTCGTTGTCATAAGCGCAATTCTCGATTATAACAGCGCCCGGAACCCGCTCCCCACCCCCCCGGATTAGCAGTGCCCCTCAAGGAGGCGTCATCCTGAGCGTAGCCGTTCTTCCGGCGGAGCGAAGGCTCACGCACGAACTAACCCCCGCCTTTTCCGGCATTTATAGAGCTCTTCAGTAACCACGCCGCAGATTACCGCTGTGACATTTACCCGCCTCACCCGAGCCCGTACTTTGTAGCTCATGCCCCAGTCTGCAGCAATTTTGTGTCACGACAAACGATCCTTACTAACGCTGAAAACCACCCTCGAAGAGCTTGATATCGAACTGGTTAACTGCCCCTCTGGGCAGGCTGCGCTCGAAATGGTCATGACCGGCCATTGCTCAACGCTCATTGTGGATTTCGATTTGCCCGGCGCCGATGAAGTCATTCGCATGGCGTCGCTGTTGCCGCCGGTCCAAAAGCCTACGCTGCTGGCGATCGCGTGCCGCGCGTGGCCCGGCACCGGACAGGCCTTCCAGTCCGGCGCCAGCCGCATCCTGTATCGCCCCGTCGAGCCCGAGCAAATCAAGGAAGCTCTCAAAGACGAAAAGAAGTCGCGGAAATCAAATCGCCGCAAGGCCACTCGTTACGACGTGAAGACGCTGGTCTATTTGGACCTGGAAAACGGAACGATTCCCGGCGTCAGTATCGACATCGGCGAGCATGGACTCGCCGTGCAGGCTACTGAGACCGTCCCGATGGCTTCGAACCTGGCTTTCCGCTGCGTCCTGCCCGGCACGAACGTGACCCTGCAGGGACACGCCGATGTCATCTGGGCTAGCGATCAAGGCCGCGCCGGACTCTTCTTCTCCAAGCTCAGCGCCACGGCCCGCAAGCATCTCAAGCAGTGGCTGCATAAGCGCAGCGCTCACAGCAAGGACAAAGACGACCACACCGTGCGCGACCTGATGCCGAACGAAGACGCGCACGTCGAATTCGCCGCCTCCAAATAAGCGCTGCAAGACAGGCCGTGAGCCACTAAGGGCACGAAGTATCACCGAAGGTTTTATATAAGTGTTTCCTTCGTGCACCTTCGTGTCCTTAGTGGCGAAGGCCATCGCTGTTGGAAAACCGCCCAGAAGAACTTAGAATCGTCCGAGTCGTTCAAGAGTAGCGATGGTCCAGGAGGCACGTGTTGTCCACCACACCCGAAACCGGCATCGCATGCAACGGCCATTCCATGGTCGGACCGCTTCAGCGCGTGCTGGTCTGCTCGCCCCGCACCGCAGGATGGAACCAGCCGGAACGCGTCGCGCGCTGGCGCGACCTCGACTTTCATCACGCCCCCGACTTCGCCACGGCTCAGGCGCAGCATGAAACACTTTGCCGCGAACTCACCGAGGCCGGCGCCGAGATTCTCGAACTCGCAGCCGCGCCCGAGCTCTCTCTCGACGCCGCCTACGCTCACGACGCCTCTCTCGCCACCGATTTCGGGGTCATCGTCATGCGTCCCGGGAAACCCAATCGCGTCTTCGAAGGTCAGCACCAGGGCGCATACTGCCAGCGGTTCGGGATTCCCAGGTTCGCGGAGATCATCGCACCCGGCACCACCGAGGCCGGAGACATTCTCTGGCTCGGCCCCAGGACGCTGCTAGTCGGCCACGGTTACCGCACCAACGCCGCCGGCATCGCCCAGTTGCGTGATCTCCTCGCGCCAAAAGGCGTGACTGTTCTCTCCGCCCCGCTCCCCTACGGCCCGGGCCCATCCGCCTGCCTTCACCTAATGTCGCTGATCAGCCTGCTCGACGAACAGACCGCGCTGGTAGATCTCCCGTGGCTGGCGGTTGAAACGGTGGAACTGCTCAAGTCCCGCGGATACCGGTTCATCCAGATCGACGATTCTGAACGCGACACGCTGGCCTGCAACGTGCTCGCGCTGGGCGGCAAACGCCTGCTCGCCATCGATGAGAATCAGAAGACCAACGACCGCCTTCGCCGCGCTGGGTTCGACGTCCGCACCTTCCCCGGCAGCGAACTCTGCATCAACGGCAGCGGCGGCCCCACCTGCCTAACCCGCCCCCTGTTGCGAGGCTGAGCCACAGGGCACAGCGGGACCGTGCCGGCGTCGGCAACTCCGCGACGTCTGTGGTCGGGTGCGCTCGCTGCGCTTGCTGGACGGGCGAGGGCGCCCGTTTCCACATGTTTCGTGCCCTTCCCCACATTCTTCGGGCCTACTCCTATCCTGCGAGCGAGCCCAACAGTTCTCCCAGACGATCCAAACTCTGAGTCCACCCCATCTCCATCCCTTTGAGATACTGCGGAGCGACGGCAGTTGCCTTAATTACGCGAAGCTGAAGAGTCAGCGCCGTTTTTCCCCGCTGCTCTGCAAATGTCACCGTGCTCAGGACGTCGAACATCGAGTTGCCTTTATCATCCAGCGCGCTGCTCACAAACACCAACCGCTCAGGCACGACGATTTCCTGAAATACGCCCGTCATGGGATACACCAATGCATCCGGCGCCCGCATGTGGATGCGTATCGCTCCCCCCGGCCGCACATCCATTTCGCACACAGGATTTGTGAACCTCTTCGGTCCCCACCATTGCGCCACGTGTTTGGTCTCGGTCCACGCCTTGAAGACCAGATCTCTGGGCGCGTCGAACACGCGCGTCATCACCAGATCCCATTCCGAAGATTCCCTCGCGGCGCTAATCTTTGTCCTTGCGTTTTGTGCGGACATGTTTCTTCTCCTTCGCTTTGTTCTTCGAATCCTGGGCCTTCAGTTCCTGCAGATAGTCATCCAGCCGGTCGAAACTCACCTCCCAGAATCGGCGGTAGTAATCCACCCATCCCGCCACATCCTGCAGCGGAGCAGTCCGTAGCCGGCATGGCCTCCACTGCGCTTCGCGCCCACGCGCAATCAACCCGGCGCGCTCCAGCACCTTCAGATGCTTGGAAATCGCCGGCATGCTCATGGCAAACGGCGATGCCAGCTCGGTCACCGACGCCTCCCCCGACGCCAGCCGCGCCAGAATCGCGCGCCGCGTGGGATCCGCCAGTGCTCCGAAGGTTTCGCTCAATCGATCGTTCATTGTATTAATGAACCAGTAAGTTAAATAACTATTAGGTTAAATACATCCGAGCAGACTCGCTTGTCAACAGATTTCTTGATTCACCCGCAGCTAAACGTCACCTCACGCTGTCGGAATCGTTCAACCGGAATTACCTTTAGGATTAGTATGATCTTTCTACTTAATAGAAAATCGTTTCGGGGAAAGAGTTTACGGATGCCATCTTCATACCTCCGCCTCCTGATCGTGTGTTTCGTAATAGCTGTCGTCGCCTCGATTTCCGCGCCGGCGCAGACCGCCTCCGCGCAGCCCCTAACAACCATCGATGCCGTCACTGGCTCCCAGCCCTTGCGCGACGGCATTGAAATCCAGGCCGGCGCCGCAGTCCTTCGCATCACCGCCCTGCGCGATGACATTATCCGGGTGCGCATCGCTCCCGGCACGCTTCCCGAAGACGCCTCCTGGGCCGTCCTCTCCGCCGCGCGCAGTAAAACCATCGACGTGCAGCCATCGCAGGACGACGCTTCCGTGGGCTTTCGTACCGCAGCACTCGATGTCCGCGTCGAGCGCAATCCTCTCCGCCTCGTCATCCGCGATCTCGCTGGTGACGTCATCTCCGCCGATGCCCCGGGCCGCCCCGTACGCTTCCAACTCGGCGGCTTCACCGTCTCCAAACAAATGCCCGGCGGCGAGCACTACTATGGCCTCGGCGATAAAGCCGGATCCTTCGACCGCCGCAATCAGTCCTTCACGCTCTGGAACACCGACATCGGCCCGCAGGAATCGACCGACCCGCTCTACAAGGCCATCCCTTTCTTTCTCGGCGTCAATGGAACGCGCAGTTACGGCCTCTTCCTCGACAACACCTGGCGCACCTGGTTCGACTTCGGCAAGCAGGCGCGCGACGCCATCTTCTTCGGCTCCGAAGGCGGACCACTTGACTACTATTTCCTCTACGGCCCCACTCCCAAGCAAGTCGTCGAAAGCTACGCCTATTTGACAGGAACACCGCCGCTGCCTCCGCTCTGGGCGTTCGGCTTCCAACAGTCCCGCTACAGCTACACTCCCGAATCCCAAGTACGTGACGTCGCCAAACGTCTGCGCGCCGACGCGATTCCTTCCGACGCTCTCTATCTCGACATCGACTACCAGTTCAAGAACCGACCCTTCACGGTCGACCCTAAGACGTTCCCCGACTTGCCCGGACTGATCTCGGATCTGCGCAAAGATCATTTCCGCACCGTCACTATCACCGACCTGCACATTGCGCACGTCGCCAATCAGGGCTACTCACCCTTCGACACCGGAGAGGCGGGCAACCATTTCGTGAAGAATCCCGACGGCACCGACTTCATCGGCATCGTCTGGCCCGGCCCCGCGGTCTTTCCCGACTTCACCCGCGCTCAAACTCGCGAGTGGTGGGGCAGCCTCTACACCGAGTTCGTGAAAGACGGCGTCGCAGGGTTCTGGAACGACATGAATGAGCCCTCTGTCTTTGACGGCCCCGGCATGACCATGCCACTCGATACCGTTCACCACATCGACGAGCCAGGATTCACCACGCGCACCGCCGCGCACGCCGAGATTCACAACATCGTCGGACTCGAAAACGCCCGCGCCACCTACGACGGCCTGCTCAGGCTGCGCCCCGACGAACGCCCCTTCGTCCTCACTCGTGCCACCTACGCTGGAGGCCAGCGCTACGGCTTCACCTGGACCGGAGACAACTCCGCGACTTGGAACCACCTTCGGCTCGCCACGCAGATGGTGCTCAATCTCGGTGTGAGCGGCATCTCGATGGTCGGTGCCGACGTTGGCGGCTTCGGCAGTTCGCCGCCGCCCACGCTGCTCACCCGCTGGGTTGAACTCGCGGCCTTCTCGCCCCTCTGCCGCGATCACGCCTCCAAAGGCACCCAGCCCCACGAACTCTGGGCCAACGGACCCGAGCAGGAAGCCATTCGCCGCCGCTATCTCGAAACGCGTTACAAGCTGCTGCCCTATATCTATTCGCTCGCCGACGAATCCTCGCGCACCGGACTTCCCATGATGCGCCCTGTCTTCCTCGACTACCCCGAGATCTTCGCGCCCAACTCCGGCGGCTTCGAACATCTCGACACCGAATTCCTTCTCGGCCCCAGCCTGCTGATCGCCCCGCCGCCATTCGCCGAAACGCTTGACGACTACTCGGTTTCCTTCCCCAAAACTCACGAGTGGTACGACTTCTGGACTGGACTCAAAGCGCCGCCTTCCCCACAAGCGCCACCGATCGCCGCGGCTGTCACTGCCCAGAACATTGGGGCGGAAGTCACTTACCCTCGCGCCATCCATCCTCCGCTCGAAACCATGCCGGTTTACGTGCGCGATGGCAGCATTATCCCGATCCAACCCTTGATCCAGAACACCGACGAAACTCCCAAGGGCCCGCTCGAACTCCACGTCTATCCCGGCCCACAGTGCAGCGGCTCCATCTATCTCGATGACGGCCACACCTTTCGCTACCAGAAAGGTGAGTACCTGCGGCAGAGCTTCACCTGTCAATCCAACGACAAGGCGATTCGTCTGACTTTCCACAAGCGCGAAGGCTCCTTCGTTCCCTGGTGGAAGTTTTTCGAGGTGGTGATTTATGACTGGCCGTCGGCCCACGCCGAGGCCAAGTTCTCCAGTAGCACGTACCCCTTGAAAACCACATACGACCCCAAGCAGCACGCGCTGCACATGACGCTGGCCGATGTGTCGGCAGAGGCTGAACTGACCGTGCGAGGCAGGTCCACTCACTGATCCCGGCGCCCGACATACCCTGAGCTTCGAAGCGTGAGATAGCTACGCCGAGCGCTTCCACTCATCCTCGGCTGCGCCGATTGGGACGGGCTCCTTCGCAATCGGGGGAATGTATCTGGGAGCGGGTAAGAAGAAAGGACGGAAGTGGCGCCTCATGCAGCCATGACATCGGGCGAGTCCTAGTAGGAAGGGCAGACTGGCAAGGTCTCCCCACGTCTTCCGGCGCGAGCGATACACCTCTGAACTACTGCAGTAGGGGCAATCACTGAAGGAAATTCTACGCATACTACACCGCTACAAATAAACGCGGCACACTATTAGGTTAATAGTACCGCAACCAGGGTGTTTCTTTCTCGCGGATTCGACCTCACAGTCCCTACAAACGCAGGGCGTCGATGCACGACGCGGCCCCCGAGAAATCTTTCATGGGGGCGAGCTGGCAGATTCAAAAAACCCTGGTGGTGCCCAAATGGCGCCTTTGCACACCTTGGATAGCGGCGAGCGTAGGCTCGGTTGCTTCAACCATCAGGCTTTCTTCAGTAAGCGGGTAATCCAGACCAAAATCACGGCGCCCACAAATGCCACGAGGATGGAGCCGATCATGCCTCCGCCTGGCCAGATCCCCAAAAGTCCAAAGATCCAGCCGCCCAGAAAGCCACCAAGGATGCCGAGGATAATGTCCACGAGAATGCCGTAGCCACCGCCTTTCATCACTTGCCCGGCAAGCCAACCTGCAATCATTCCAACCACAATCCAAACGAGAAATCCCATGATGATCCTCCTCGGGTCCGCCTGCATAGGGCTGACCGGAAATGTGTACACCGGGGTCGCCAACTCGAACGGCACGTTTGCGCGGCGCTCAGAAACTTTGCTCCATCAATTCGTCAGCGGGCGGCACTCAGCGCGAGATAGCTCAGGCCCGCGATCGAAATGGCAATGAACACGTAAGGCCACAGTTCGAGAGCGCGTTTCAAACCGTTTACAGTTGAAGGTATTTGCGTTGTGGGTCTCTCCATGGCACACCTCACATAGGACAGGATTCATGCGCCCGCGTCCAGCGACGGCGGTGAAAACGTAAAGGCGGCACGCAGGACTAGCGAGACGAACGTGGGTGTTGGACACCATAACCAATGCTTGGCTCTGCAAACTCGCCGCCTTCCGGTTTGTATCCTGAATTTGTAACGATTCGTCGAAAACGGCTGGAAAAATTGGTGGCCGGCGATCCTCTGCCGGTCACCCTCAGCGCTTACGTTGGATCAAGCAGCTAACTTCTGGCCCAGGAACTCCTTGGCTTTTCCCATCTCCGCGTCCCACTTGGTCAGCTGTTCGGGAGTCAGAAAACCTACCAGCCGCTGACGAATCGCCGCTCGATTGTCCGCGAGCTTCTTGAGTAAATCCTCTTTTGTCGCGTTGGGATTCTGCTGTTTGTATTCCTGCACCTTCTCGTACGCCTCGCTCATGAAGGCGTGCAATTTCTGTTTCTGATCCTCCGAGAGATTCAGATCGGCGCCAAATCTCTTGAGTTCACTTGTGATCGATGCAACTTGTTCGGGAGTTAACGCCATAATGCTCCTTTTGCAATCAGGCTGGATTGGTACGGTTCTGAAGGAAGAACGCAAGCGTCTGCGTCCAAAAATGGAACGGATTTTACAAGCAGGAGATTAAAAACCAGCTGCAGCAACTACAACTGTCAGATCTGATAGGGTTGGGTTGCGCTCCCCCAGCGAATGCAATCGTAGAGGGCTCTGCCACTGTATCGATCTCTGCAGAATCGATCTCTGTCGACTGTTAGTTTCCATCTCTATTCACGATGGGGCGTGACGACCTCTGGCGGTCCTTCAGGATAGTCGCGCACCATGTTGCTCGAATGATTCGTTCCGCAGCATAGAGGTAAATTCGTAAAGCGACCGTCCCTTTACCGCCCCGTTTTTTTGTCTTTGGTAGGGGTTGGCGACAGATTGATACCAGACCATCGGCTCGCATCCTGCCGGAAGTTCCATGCCCGTTCCTGCTAAAATTGAGTCCGCATGCTGCTTCCCTTCGTCCGCGAACTCTTCGCAGACGTAGAAACGCTTCCCGCCTTCACGCGTGTTGCCTCCCACTTGCGGGAGGGCACGGGGCGCATTCGTGTCTCCGGACTCTCGCCCACCGCAAAAGCCTTGCTGCTCGTGCTTTTGCAGCGAAGCGCCGACCGCCCCCTTGTCGTCGTCGTCAACGACAACCGCGCCGTCGAAGATTTCGTGCCGATTCTGCGCGGCTTCTGTGATCTCACCAGCGCTAGCGATCCCGAAGGCGTCGTCGCCCTTCCTGCCCGCGACGTGCTCCCGTTCCAGAATCTCTCCCCTCACCCCGAGCTACAAGAGGAGCGCGCCACGGCCCTCTGGAAGATTGCCACGGGCAAAGCTTCGATCGTGGTCACTCCGGTCGCAGCTACGGCCATCCTGCTGCGCTCCGCCGAATACTACACCGACCTCGCACGCGTTCTGCGCCGCGGCGAGTCATTCGATGTCGAGAAAGTGCTCGCCCACCTGAACATGGTAGGCTACGAGTCCGCAGACGTTGTCGAGATGCCGGGACAGTACGCTCTTCGGGGTGGCATCCTCGACGTTTACTCGCCCGAGGCTGATCGACCGGTCCGAATCGAATTCTTCGGCGACGAGGTCGACTCGATCCGCCGCTTCGATCCCACCTCGCAGCGCTCCTCGAATCCCACCGACGAAGCGCTGCTTCTGCCGCTCACCGAAACTCCGGTCAGCGATCATTTGCTCGGCGCGATTCACACTCGGCTCTCTGGCAAGCGCATTACCGGCTCGCAAGAAATTGTCGAAGCCGCCGTGCGCTCCGGCGGCGTCACCGTCTTCCCCGGTTGGGAGTTTTACGCCCCTGTAGCCGGCGCCGACCGCACGGTGTTCGATCTGCTTCCTCACTCCGCCGTGCTGCTCGACGAGCCCGACCTGCTGCGCTCAGAATTCGACCGCTTCTGGACCCGAGTCGAGGAAGCCCACGAGCGCAGCGGCGTCGGCAACCTCGTCCGCCCCGTGGATTTGTATCTGCCGCCAGACGATTGGTGGAAGAAGGTCGCGTCCATCACTGGCGCTGACGTTGAGCACTTGGGCATTGCGCGCAGCGATGATGCCGATTCGACTGTAACTTTTCTGACCCAGCCCACTCCCCGCTTCCACGGCGCGGTCCCGTCGATGCTCGAAGAAGTCCAGAAGCTCACCGGACAAGGAAATCAAGTTCTGTTTTCCGTCCCCAACACCGGCGAAGTCGAGCGCCTCGCCGACATTTTCACCGAATACAACGTCTCGTTCCGCCTGGGCAGCCGCACCCGCGGCGGCGAAAGCTATGCCGACGAAACCAGCTACTTCGCCGGAGAAGTGTTAACAACGACTCTGGCTAAAGCGTACGTCCCCGACGGCGTGATGTTCCCCGACGCCCACCTCGCCATCTTCGGTGCCCGTGATCTCTTCGACGAATCCGACGCCGTCGTATCTCGCCCGCAGCGCCAGAAGTCGAAAGTCTCGGCCTTCCTCTCCGACTTCCGCGATCTGCAGGTCGGAGACTACGTTGTCCACGTCGAACATGGCATTGGTCAGTATCAAGGCCTGAAAGAAATCAATCAGGGCGATGGCAACGCCGAGTTCATGCTGCTCGAATATGCCGAGGGGGCACGCCTCTACGTCCCGCTCACGCGACTGGACCTGATTCAGAAATACCGGTCTTCTGAAGGTGCCAAGCCCGCGCTCAGTCACCTCGGCACGCAGGCGTGGTCCAAAACGAAAGCCCGCGTGCGCAAGGCCATGAAAGACATGGCCGACGAACTCCTCAAGCTCTACGCCGAACGCAAAATGGCCAAGGGCCACTCCTTCCCCGCCGGCAACGAATTCGTACGCGAGTTTGAAGACGCCTTCGAGTTCAACGAAACCGAAGACCAGGCGCAGGCCATCAAAGACGTGACGCGCGACATGGAATCCGAGCAGCCCATGGACCGCCTGCTCTGCGGCGATGTCGGCTACGGCAAAACGGAAGTCGCGATGCGCGCCGCGTTCAAGGCCATCGGGGACAACAAGCAGGTTGCCGTCCTCGCTCCCACGACGGTCCTCGCCTTCCAGCACTACGAAACATTCAAGCAGCGCTTTGGACCGTTCCCCGTCACCATCGAAATGATCAGCCGCTTCCGCAACCCGAAACAGCAGAAGGAAATTCTGCAAAAAACGGAAGCCGGCAAAATCGACATCCTCATCGGCACCCACCGCATTCTCTCGAGAGATCTGAAGTTCGCCGACCTCGGCTTGCTCATCGTCGACGAAGAACAGCGCTTCGGCGTCCGCCACAAAGAACGCATCAAGCAGATGCGCAAGCAGGTCGACGTCCTCACCATGTCGGCCACGCCCATCCCGCGCACGCTGCACATGTCGCTGGTCGGCCTGCGCGACATGAGCGTCATAGAAACTCCGCCAAAAGATCGCATGGCGATTCAAACCGTTGTCGCCAGTTGGGACGATAAGCTCATCCAGTCCTCCATCGAGCAGGAACTCGAACGTGGCGGCCAGGTCTACTTCGTCCACAACCGCGTCGAAAGCATCTGGGAGATCGCCGCAAAGCTGCAGGAGCTTGTTCCGAAAGCGAAAATCATCGTCGGCCACGGACAGATGGGAGAAAGCGAACTCGAAAAAGTGATGCTCGGTTTCATGCATCACGAAGCCGACATCCTCGTCGCCACAACGATCATCGAGAACGGCCTCGACATCCCGCTCTGCAACACGATCCTGATCAACCGCGCCGATCGCCTCGGGCTCTCCGAGCTCTACCAACTCCGGGGGCGCGTCGGCCGCTCCAACCGCCGCGCGTATGCTTACCTACTGATTCCGAAGGAAGTGGAACTTACGCCGATCGCGCGCCGAAGACTCGCGGCCTTGAAAGAATTTTCCGACCTCGGCGCCGGATTCAAAATCGCCGCATTGGATTTGGAGCTGCGCGGTGCAGGGAATCTGTTGGGCGGGGAGCAGAGCGGACACATCGAAGCCATCGGCTTCGAGCTCTACACGCAGATGCTCGAACGCGCCGTCCGTGAAATGAAGGGCGAAGCCGCACCGGACGAGGCCGAGACGCAGCTCAATCTCGGACTCAACATCCGCATCAACGCGGATTACATCCCCGAAGAAAACCAGCGTCTGCAGATGTACAAGCGGGTAGCGCGCGTGGAGACCGAATCGCAACTCGGAGATGTCGGCGCCGAACTGCAAGACCGCTACGGCCCGCCGCCGCAACCAGTCCGCAACCTGCTCGACTATGCGAGCCTCAAACTCCTCTGCATGCGTGTGGGCGTAAACGCTATCGAGCGCAAGCGCGACTTCGTGACTTTCAAGTTCCGCCAGAACGCCGCTGTTGATCCCGAACAGCTGGCGAGATTCGTCTCCACCCAACGTGGTGCCCAGTTCACTCCGGACGGCATGTTGAAGTTCGTCCTGAAAGCCACGGCCGCAGACGAAGTCCTCCGAGCCCTCCGCACAGTTCTAGAGCAACTGGCGAGCGAGGAATCGGCATCAGAAGTGGGGTCGAAAACAAGCGGTTCATCGCCGAAATAAGCCGCGAAACACTGGAAACGTAAGAGCCCACACGGGAGTACCGGGGAACTGCAGTGAACTTCTGGGACTCGCGTAAGACGGCTTATAGAACCATCGCCACCTGCAACGCGACCATTTACAATGATCCGTTCTCGGAAACCAGGGCCCACGTATAAGACCCAGCACCCACGACCCATGCCCATGAAAGTTCGCAAAGCCGTCTTCCCCGCCGCCGGCCTCGGCACCCGCTTTCTGCCCGCCACCAAAGCTCAGCCCAAGGAAATGCTGCCCGTCGTCGACAAGCCGATCATTCAATATGGCGTCGAAGAGGCCATGGCCTCCGGTTGCGACCAGATCCTCATCATCACCGGCCGCGGCAAGCAGGCCATCGAAGACCACTTCGACGTCAGCTACGAACTCGAAAAAATGCTCGAGGAGCGGCGCAAGACAGACCTGCTCAAAATCGTCCGCAACATTTCCGACATGATGCACGTCGCCTACGTCCGCCAGAAAGAGGCGCTCGGACTCGGCCACGCCGTGCTCATGGCGCGCGAACTCGTCGGCAACGAACCCTTCGCCGTGCTCCTCGCCGACGATGTCATCGACGCCCCCGTCCCCTGCCTCAAGCAGATGGTCAACGTCTTCGACCAGAGGCAATGCTCGGTGATCGCCGCGCAGGTCGTCGAAGGCAAAATGATTTCCTCCTACGGCGTCTTCGATGCCCAGCCCGCCGAGGGATTCAACGGCCGCCTGTTCGAGATCCGCAACATGGTCGAAAAACCCAAGCCCGAAGAAGCTCCATCAAACCTGGCCATCATCGGCCGCTACATCTTGACACCTGCGATTTTCGATTGCCTGGCAAAGACTCCCACGGGCGCGGGAGGCGAACTCCAACTCACCGATGGAATGAGAATGTTGTTGAAGCAGGAGAAAATGTACGCCTACGTCTACGAAGGCAAGCGCTACGACACGGGAGACAAGCTGGGATTCCTGAAAGCGACGGTAGAATTCGCGTTAAAGCGCAGCGACCTAGGCGGCCAATTCCGCGAATATCTCAAAGGCCTGGAACTCTAGGCCAAAGCTCCACAAGCAGAAGCTCACCCCAAGACTCTGTCATCCTGCGCGAAGCGAGCTCGAATGAACTCGCGCAGTCGAAGGATCCGTACCCCAAACTGACCACCGCAAGCCGAAGACGGTGACCCACCCTTGTCGCGCTCTTTGCGACAGGGTCGGGATTTTGAATTCAAATGGGAATCTAAATTCAGGCAGGAACTCTACTTTTCTTTCAACTTCCTCGACTTCTCCTCCACTCCTCGCGCCAACTTCTCCTTGTGAGCGTCGAGTTTCTTCCCCATTGAAGCATCGCCCAAAGCAATCATCTGCGCCGCCAGAATCCCCGCGTTGGTGGCCCCCGGCTTCCCAATCGCAACCGTAGCCACCGGAATCCCCGCCGGCATCTGCACCGTCGCCAGCAACGAATCCATCCCGTTCAGCGAAGTCGAGGGGATCGGCACCCCAATCACCGGCAAAGTCGTATGCGCCGCAATCACTCCCGCCAGATGCGCTGCCCCGCCCGCTCCGGCAATGATCACCTGAATCCCGCGCCCAGCGGCCTTGCGCGCGAAATCGGCAGTCCGGTCCGGCGAACGATGCGCCGAAGTCACATCAATCTCATACGCAATCCCAAACTCGTCGAGCGCCTTTCCGGCCTCGCGCATAATTTCCAGATCCGAATCGCTCCCCATCACAATCGAAACCAGTGTCTTACTCATTAACCTTTTCTCCAGATTGCGTTCTATTGATTTGTCATCCTGAGCGGAGGATTTGCTTCGCGAACGCGCAGCAAATCCGCAGTCGAAGGATCCCTACCGAATCACCGCACCGGAACCGGCGAGCAAGATCTCAAAGTCGGAGCGTCTTTGAAACCTTGAAACTCCGAAACGTTGAAACTTATCTCTTCAACGCTCTCCCCGCAATATCCTTCCGATAATGCGCCCCGTCGAACGAAATCTTCCCGCAAGCCTCATAAGCGCGCTCGACGGCCGTCTCCAGATCCCGCGCCCGCGCCGTCACTCCTAGCACGCGTCCGCCCGCGGTGTAGTAAACCCCATCGCGCTTCGAAGTCCCCGCATGAAAAACCTTCACGCCTGAAATCGCCGCAGCCTCCTCGAGTCCATCAATCCGCTTCCCCACCTCATATGTCCCCGGATATCCCCCCGACGACATCACTACGCACACCGATGCATCCCGCGACCACTTAAAGTCCCCTTCACTCACGCGCCCTTCAATCGAAGCCTCGAGGGCCTCGGTCAGATCGTTCTCCAACCGCATCAAGATCGGCTGCGTCTCCGGATCGCCAAAGCGGCAGTTGAACTCCAAAACCATCGGTCCACGCGCCGTCATCATCAGCCCGCAATACAGCACGCCCTTAAATTCGGCGCCCTCAGCCTTCATGCCAGCGACCACCGGCCGTGCAATGTGATGCACCAGCCAGTCGCGCATGCGGTCGTCGACAATATCCGCCGTCGAATACGCGCCCATGCCACCGGTATTTGGACCGGTATCGCCGTCGCCCACGCGCTTATGATCCTGCGCCGCCACCAGCGGAGCAACGCGCTCGCCGTCGCTGAACACCAGGAACGAAAGCTCGTCCCCCTTCAAACACTCTTCCAGCACGACGCGCGCGCCGGCCTCGCCCAGCATCTTTCCGCTCAGCATCTCCGTCGCCACGCTGGCCGCTTCTTCCTTGCTCTTGGCGATCACCACGCCCTTGCCCGCCGCAAGCCCGTCAGCCTTCACCACGACCGGCACATGAAAATGCCCGAGCGCCGACCGCACCTGTTCGATCGAATCACAAATCGCAAAGGGAGCCGTCGGGATGTGGTGCCTCTGCAGAAATTCCTTGGCGAAGCTCTTACTAGATTCCAGTTGCGCCGCGGCGCGCGTCGGACCAAACGCCCGCCATCCGCGCTGGGTGAACTCATCGACCACGCCGAGCGTAAGAGGCAGTTCCGGCCCAACCACGGTAAGATCCGGCTGCAGACGCGCTGCCAGCGCCGTAATCGATTCCAGGCTCTTCAGATCCGCCGTCACGCACTCCGCGTCATCGGTGATGCCGCCGTTCCCCGGCGCACAGTAAAGCTGCGAAACCCGCGGCGACTGCCGCAGCTTCCATACCAGCGCATGCTCGCGCCCGCCGTTTCCAAGGACCAGAACTTTCATAAGCCAGAGAAAATTAAGGTTAGGGGTAGAAGAGGAATGCTGTCAAACCTACCCAAACAACATGTAGGGACAGCCGCCCTCGGCTGTCTGTAGAGCGCAAGCTCAACCGTTCTGCCTTTGTCTCGCAAGCTCCCTCACTTCAAGTACGCCCTCACCAGCGAAATCAAATCCTCCGTCAACTCCTCCGGTGAATCCGGCCCGCGCTCCGGATGGGTGATGTGCAACCGGATGTGATCCTCCAGAATCTCCGCCATCAAGCTGTTCACGCCGCCGCGAATCGCCGCCAGCAGCATGAGGATGTCCGCGCATTCATCCCCCTCGGCGACCGCACGCTCCACCGCCCCAATCTGTCCTCCCAGGCGCTTGATGCGGGAAAACAATTTCTGCTTTTCTTTGGAAATTTCCGGCAGCTTATCCTTCATAAGATTTTGGCCGCAATTCTTATACGGATCCACTTTTTCTGTTTGACATATACCCTAGGGGGGTATGATATAAAATCCTTAAGCGGAAGTCATTACCGCCGAATCCTAAGGACGTATGAATACTAGCAGTGGGGAGCCAGCCTCCGGAAATCCTCCGCGGCCTGCCCGTGTAGAAGCAGCGGATGTGATCCGATAGAAATTGACGTTGTCCCCTATCGCCTCACCTCTGCTTCTTCTACCAACAACTTAAGTCAGGAAAGCGCAAGCGGATCTATTGCCGCTGAAGGGTTCTTCCGCGTGCTCGAAGGTGCCGCAACCGACACCAAAGCCTCGGCGAAAGAAGGCTGGGCTCCACGAACGTACAGTTTGTAACACTCCTGTAATTCATCATGGGTAGGCTGGTTGAATCGCGAAATCGCAACGCACGGTTGACACTCGATCTAGAAATACTGTTAGCTGTGGTTAACCTAAAACGATATAAGACAGTTAATACCGAACTGGGGTTCTGGACTGAAAGGATTGGATTGCAGAGCTGACGAACGGGCGTGATTGCGGTCACATCCGCCCGTGACCTGCGCCGCAGAGCGCATGGCGCAGCCAAATTACTTTGGGAGCATGAAATTGAAATTGAAATTCATTTTCAATATGGCGGGAGTCTTGGCCGGCGTCCCGGCCCTGGCGATCCTCCGCCAGCTCGCGCTCCGATGCTGCTCCCCAGCTCTAGCGCTTCTGGCCGTCGCCGCCCTTGCCGGCTCGGTGTACGCCCAACAACCGGGCAATTCCGCTCCCCCACCGCCGACCCCTGCCGTTTCTCCCGCAACGACTCCAACGGCCACGGATCCCGTCGACCCTCCTTCCGCCGACGACACCACCGAAGCCATGTTCCCGCATCTCAAGGACACGCGCTTCTGGCTCTCCGGTCAGGCTAACTTCGTTTTTCAGGCTCTTCCTCCGTTCCCGGCGTTGTACAGCGGGCCGCACAGTCTCGGACCGAACTACGAGAAGGCCACCTCCCGCGTAATGACGCTCTACACCGGGGCGCGCCTCAACAACTCCACCGAGATCCTGGTCGACGTTGAAGAGGCGGGTGGCGCGGCGCTTAGCCTAGGCTTCGGCCTCGCCGGCAACACCGACCTCGACATCGTGCGCAATCCCCTGTTGAGCAAGGCTCCCTACCTCGGCCGCGCCATGGTCCATACCGTTGTCGCGCTCAGCAAAGACAAAGTCGAGAACCAGCGCAGCTACCTCTCGCTCTTCGACGAACTGCCGCGCCGGCGTCTCGAACTCCGCTTCGGAAAATTCAGCATGCCGGATTTCTTCGACATCAATTCCGTTGGCTCCGACACGCACTTCCAGTTCCTCAACTGGACAACCGACAATAACGGTGCATGGGACTACGCCGCCGACACCCGCGGCTACACTGTCGGACTCACCGCCGACTACGAAGATCGCGACTGGGGATTCCGTTTCGCCGAAGCTCTCATGCCCAAAATCGCCAATGGCATCGACCTCGTCTGGCGCCCCTGGCAGGTCCACGCCGAGAACTTCGAATACGAACTGCGTCACGGCTTCATCCCCAAAAAAGCGGGCGCCGTCCGCCTGCTGGCCTATACCAACTCCGCCAACATGGGAATCTACCGCAACCAAGTCATCGAGGCCGCCGCGGCCAACACCATTCCCGACATCACCAACCATCCCTGGAGCATCACTCGCAAGTACGGCTTCGGCATCAACCTCGAACAGAATCTCACCCACTACCTCACCGCCTTCGCGCGCTTCGGATGGGACAATGGTAAGACCGAATCCTTCGCCTATACAGAAGTCGACCAAATCTTCGCCGAAGGTATGGGGGCAAACGGCGCTTGGTGGCATCGCAGCCAGGATCGCGCTGGCGTCGCCTTCATCAGTAACGGCATCAAGAAGGATCACCAGAACTATCTCGCCGCCGGAGGCCTCGGATTCCTCCTCGGCGACGGCCACCTCACCTACGGCCGCGAAAATATCTTCGAGTCCTACTACACCGTGCACGTCTGGCGCGGAATTTATCTCGCGCCCGGCGTGCAGCACATCAACAATCCCGGCTACAACCGCGACCGCGGCCCCGTCGTCGTGCCCGCCTTCCGCGCACACTTCGAGTTCTAGGCGACGAGTTCTAGCACGCTCGAGTCCTACCGCAGCGCCAACTCCCCATTGAAGGCTTGAATGATGCCGTAACATTCGCACGCCGAGCCTTCGAGTTTCTTGCGGTTCAAAATTCTTACCGATCCGTGCGCGTATTCGATGATGCGCTTCTTCTGCAGCACACCCGCCGCCAGGCTGACGCTGGGACGATCCGTCCCCAGCATCGTCGCCAGAAAGTCGTGCGTGATTCGCAACAGCCCTGACCCGACCCGATCCTGTGTCAGCAGCAACCACCGGCACAGACGCTGCTCCAGATCGTGCAGGCGATTGCAGCCCGCTGTCTGCGCCACTTGCAATCCATGAACCGCCGCATACCGGTGCAGCAAAACCTGCAGTCCCGGGGTCGACGGCAGCACCGTCTCCAGCACATCGACGCTCACCTTAAATCCCTCGCCGCCGATCTGCATGACCGCACAGTGCGGGCTTCTCCGGAAGCCGGCCGCGATCGGAATCGGCGTAAAGCCTTCGTTCCCCACTACCCCGACCTCAACGCTTTCCCCGCCGCGGGTCGTGAAAACCAGGGACACCATTCCCGTATTCAGAAAGTAGACGTCTTCCAGTTTCGTGTTGGCCTCGTGCAGGCTGCCCCGTTGGGGCAGGCAGACAAACTGCAGATGTGGCCGGATCACGTGAAACTCATCATCGGGAATTGCGAGCAGCAGGCTATTGGCCACTGCCTTTCCCTCCGGGCTGGTTCGTTCCCCCGGATGCACCGGTTCCACGCTTCGATTGGCCGCCCCGCTCGCACCATTTCTGCTCACTTTGCGCATGGCTACCTCCATGGAGTCTTCTGGCGTCTCTTGGATGCCGCTAAACTTGAAGCCATCTCTCCGACAAATCCCGCAACGGGGGACGGGGAATGCCCGAAAGTGGTACAGGGTTTCCTGTATTTTCGGGCTTTAGCCCTCCGGGATAGCTTTGTAGGGCATCAAACGATGGCGGGAAATTAAGAATACGCGCCGCCGCCCGTCTCGAGCTGTTCAGGCATTCCCATGCCGACCCGAATACTGATTGCCGACGACAATCCGGCGGTTCGAACCGCCCTGCGCCACCTGCTCGAGAATGCCGGCGACTGGCAGATCGTGGACGTCGAAAATGGCCAGTTGGCCGTCGCCAAGGCCCAGGAACTCCTCCCTAGTGTCGTTCTTCTCGACTTGGTCATGCCCGTCATGGACGGCTTGGCTGCCGCCCGGGAGCTCTCGAAACTCTTTCCCGATCTCCCCCTGCTCATGCACACCCTGCACTGGTCGCCACAGGTGGAGTTGGAAGCGCAGAAAGTCGGCGTGCGGAAAGTGATCCCCAAGGCCGACAGCAAAGGTCTGGTCTTCGCCATCCAGCAGGCACTCCCCGCGGAGCCTCCCGCCGCAGTCGCAGCCCTTACCGAGACCATCCCGGCGACGCTACCGCCGCCCGAGATCACAGCCCTGCCCCCCATTGCTTCCGACTCTGCGGAGGCTGCATCCGCCGATGAGCCCGAATCGCCTTCACCCGCCGCGCCGGATGAAGTGCCTCGAAGTCGTCCCCCCACCTGACCGGAAACACGGTCAGGCCGCTGACCCCACCCTCCTCGCACTCTGCGCGAGAGGGTGGGCAGTATTATCCTTCCGTCACACTGTCATCCTTGAGCAACGGAATGTCATCCTGAGCAACGGTCTGTCATCCTGAGCATCGCGAAGGATCTCTGCACCTTGCCGTAATCACCACGAAATCGTGCTTCTCCCCGATTCTGGTCAATAGGCAAGAACTACACGATCGCACTTAAACTCCCTGAAAGCGCTCCGAACATAAAGCCGGACTCCATGTCCACTTTGCCCCCGCCAATTTAGTAAACTAGATATAGAGAATAAAAAAAGAAAAGGCGCGGGCCACCGGTCGCGCCTTTCGTGTTTTCGGGACGAGTCAGGGGCAGCACGATGAAGGGTTCGGAGCCGTTCAGCACTTTCAAGCAGCGTGGCGAATGGGTCGAACTTCTATTCATGGCGGCCGCCGCCTCGCACGGATATCACATCCTCATCCCTCGCCTACGACGTCGACATCGAATGCGCCGGCGGCCTGCTCCGCGTGCAAGTCAAATCCAGCAGTGTCCGCAACGGCACCGGATACTTCTGCCAGTTCCACCGCAACTACCTCACCCAGCACCCCTACACCCTCGACGACGTCGACCTGTTCGCCACCTACATCATCCCGGTCACGACCTGGTACTTGATCCCTGCGGCCGTGATCCTCACACCAACCGTGAAAGTCGGCCTCACCCTCTATCCCGTAACCGCCCTCAAACAAGACCGCTACAAATACGAACACTGCCGCGAAGCCTGGGGATTGCTAAGCAAAACCAGACGCGAGCTAACCCTCCGCAGCAAGCCTCGCTAACGGCAGCCCGGCGGGGGCCACCTTTCCGTTTTTTTCCTTCCCGTTCCGGAACTGTGGGTGCCCCGTCCGCGGTTTTTGCAAGGGCGGGTGGCGATGCTGCCTGTACCATTTGTTTGTCATGCCGCGGCCTGCATCGCACCTACGGCGCTCATCACCTGCACTTTATTACCTGCTCGTGCTATCAGCGATTGCCTTATCTGCGCAGCGCGAGCAGTCGAGATCTTTTCCTCTCGATTCTGGAACAGACGCGCGATCGCTACCGGTTCGTGGTCGTGGGATATGTCGTCATGCCGGAACACCTCCATCTGCTCATCACCGAACCAGATGTCAGAACTCCGTCCACAGTGATGCAGGTATTGAAACAGCGCAAGGCCCGCGCGTTATTGCCGATGAATAGGCCAAACGCGCCGCGCACGCCATTCTGGCAGGAGCGTTTCTACGACTTCAATGTGTTCACGACGAACAAGCGGGTGGAGAAGCTGAGGTATATGCATCGCAATCCGGTAAAGCGAGGCTTGGTAAATTCACCGGAGGAATGGCGCTGGAGCAGTTTTCGTTTCTGCCTCTTGGACGAACCGGGGCCAGTGCGAATAAATGAAGGCTGGGCGAAGATCTTCTTTCAAACCGCCTAAAGCTTCAATACAAGGGGTGCCCCGTCCTTGCGCACTTTGCAAGGGCGGGTGGCGATGCTGCTGGCACAAGAGCTTTTGATTTTTGATACGAGCGCTCGCAAAACTCCCGCCCCTTCGCAAACTGCGCGAAGGACGGGGCACCCACTGTGTTGGTGGTGTCAGCGAGATCAAAGCTGGGCCACCCATCAAGTAACGTTTTCGCGCGGACGCGCGTAGAGTTTCTGATATGACAAACGCCCAGAAAATTAAAGAAGAGAACGGGCGTTCGTTTCTTGGAATCGGGAAGGCTTTTTAACGTCGCGCTGCAAGCGGCAAAAAGCATTAAGGCCGATGGCCCTCGTGCAGGTGGACAATTACCGGCACTTACAAGCATTGTCTTTTCGGTAATTTCGTTAGAAGCGTTTCTAAACGAAATGACGGAGAGCGCAGAAGATAATGCAACGACGGATTACGAACCGGAAGCAGTAGGTGTTTTTGCACACATGATGCCGATATGGAGACGGCTTCGCTTGAGACAAAGTTCGTTATGAGTAGTTGGGTGCTCACTGGAAAGAGTTTGAGGCGGGTGGCCCACCCTTCGACGGTGTTTGTGTGAACGGCAGGCACAGTGGGTGCCCCGTCCTTGCGCACTTTGCGAGGGCGGGTGGCGATGCTGTCGACACAAGAGTTTCGAATCTTTGATACGAACGCTCGCCAACTCCCGCCCTTCGCAAACTGCGCGAAGGACGGGGCACCCACTGTGTTGCTGGTGTCAGCGAGATCAAAGACTTCGTCGCTTACACCCCCACCGGCTCCTTCTTCGTCGCCAGCAACTGCCGCAGCACATACTGCAGAATCCCGCCGTTTGCGTAGTACAGCGCTTCCTGCGGCGTGTCGATGCGGACCAGCGCGTCGAACTCAATATCCGGCTGGCCTTTCGTGGTGGCGCGCACTTTCACCTGGCTTCCGGCGGCGAAGTGCTCGACCAGGTCGCGGACGCCGCTGATCTCGAACACTTCCTCGCCTGTCAGTTTGAGCGATTCCGCGTTCTGGCCCGCGGGGAACTGCAGCGGCAGCACTCCCATGCCCACCAGGTTCGAGCGGTGAATGCGTTCGTAGCTTTCGGCGATCACGGCGCGCACGCCGAGCAGCGCCGGACCCTTGGCCGCCCAGTCGCGCGACGAGCCCGATCCATATTCCTTGCCCGCGAGAATGATGAGCGGGGTGCCCGCGGCGCGATACTTTTCCGACGCGTCGAAGATCGACATCTCAGTGTTCGTCGGCAGGTGCCGCGTGAATCCGCCTTCGGTCGCGACCAGCTTGTTGCGCAGGCGGACATTGGCGAAGGTGCCCCGCACCATCACTTCATGATTGCCGCGGCGCGATCCGTAGGAGTTGAAGTCCCCCGGCTTCACGCCATGTTCCTGCAGATATTTTCCGGCCGGACCATCTTTCTTGATCGATCCAGCGGGAGAGATGTGGTCGGTGGTAACGCTGTCGCCAAGCACCGCCAGCACGCGCGCCTTCTTAATGTCGTGCACGGGCGCGGGCTTCACCGACATGTCGTCGAAATACGGAGCCTGCCGGATGTAGGTCGAGTTCTGCTCCCACGCGTAGGTCTCGCCCTTGGGAACGGAGAGTCCGCGCCAGCGCTCGTCACCCTGAAACACATCCGCGTACGACTTCGAAAACATTTCGGAGGTGATCGACTGCTCCATCGTCTCTTCGATCTCGCGCGACGAGGGCCAGATGTCGGCCATGTAGACGGGCTGCCCGTCGCGGCCCTTGCCAAGGGGATCTTTGCGCAAGTCGATGTCGATACGCCCCGCCAGCGCAAACGCCACCACCAGAGGCGGCGACATCAGGTAGTTGGCCCGCACTTCGGAGTTGATGCGTCCCTCAAAGTTGCGGTTCCCGGAAAGCACCGAAGCAACGACCAACTCTTTTTCGTCGATGGCCTTCGACACCTCCTCGGGTAATGGACCGGAGTTGCCGATGCAGGTCGTGCACCCGTAGCCGACAAGATGAAACTTCAGCTTCTCGAGATACGGAGTCAGTCCGGCCTTCGCCAGATAATCGGTCACGGTCTTCGATCCCGGAGCCAGCGAAGTCTTCACCCACGAAGGAACCGACAACCCTTTCTCGACGGCCTTCTTGGCGAGCAACCCCGCGCCGATGAGCACCGACGGATTCGAAGTGTTGGTGCACGAGGTGATCGCAGCGATTACTACGCTGCCGTGCTTCAGCGAGTCTTTCACCGAAGCGGACACATGCTCGTGCACGTTGGGATCTTCTACGCCGATGGCAGTGGGACTTCCGCCTTCCTGCTCCCACTTCGCGCTATTCGCAGCCGTGGTCGTCGTTGCCGCCGTCTTAGCAGACTTCGGCTTGATCAGCGACGGCAACGCCTTAGTGAACGACTCTCCCGCCTGCGACAGCACGACACGATCCTGCGGACGCTTCGGCCCCGCCAGGCTCGGTTCGACCGTCGCAAGATCGAGAGTGAGCAGTTCCGAATATTCCGCCTCCGGAGTCTTGTCGTCATGGAACAGTCCCTGCTCGCGGCTGTAAGCCTCGACGAGCGCGATCTGTTCTTCCGAGCGCCCCGTGAGCCGCAGATAACGCAGCGTTTCTTTATCGATAGGGAAGATGCCGCAAGTCGCGCCGTACTCGGGCGCCATATTCGCCACGGTAGCGCGATCGGCGAGCGACAGATCCTTCAGCCCAGGCCCAAAGTACTCAACAAACTTTCCCACCACGCCATGCTTGCGCAACATCTCAGTAACCGTCAGAACAAAATCGGTAGCAGTAGCGCCTTCCCGCAACCGCCCAATAAGCTTCACACCAACCACCAGCGGAATCAGCATGGACACAGGCTGCCCCAACATCGCCGCCTCGGCCTCAATCCCACCCACACCCCAACCAAGAACCCCCAACCCGTTCACCATGACGGTATGACTGTCGGTGCCTACGAGGGTGTCGGGATAGGCTACGCGCTTGCCGGGGGATTCGTGGATGAAGACTACGCGGGCGAGGTATTCGAGATTGACTTGGTGGACGATGCCGGTGTCGGGCGGGACGATGGCGAGATTGCGGAATCCGGTTTGGCCCCAGCGGAGGAAGGAATAGCGCTCTTTGTTGCGCTGGAATTCGAGCAGGGCGTTGATGTCGAAAGCTTGGGCGGTGCCGAATTCGTCGACTTGCACAGAGTGATCGATGACCAGTTCTACCGGTTGTAGAGGATTGATCAGCGAGGGGTCTCCACCGAGAGTTTTCATGGCATCGCGCATGGCGGCGAGGTCGACTACGCAGGGGACGCCGGTGAAGTCTTGGAGGAGGACGCGGCTGGGCGTGAAGGCGATTTCCTTGTCGGGCTTCGACTCGCTGTTCCACTTCGCGAGGGCGCGCACCTCTTCTTTGGTAACGTTGCGTCCGTCTTCGGTGCGGAGCTGGTTTTCGAGCAGGATGCGGAGCGAAAACGGCAGGTGCTTGGTCGAGATGCCTTGCTTGTCGAGCGCGTCGAGGCGGTAGATTTCGTATTCTTTTTTGCCGACTTTGAGGGTGGATTTGCTGTTGAAACTATTCACAGACATTGATGGCCTTCCTCGAGGTATGAATTCGGGCACTGCCGCGGAGCTTCTCTCCACCGGACCCTTCGACTTTGTCAGGGCGGGCAGCCGAGGGCGGCTGTCCCCAGGTGCGGATCGCAACCTATTAGTGTAATGCGTTGGGATGGAAATTGAGTAGTGCGGGGCGGGAGCGAACGAGATCCCTTCGACTGCGCTCAGGGCAGGCTCTTCGCTTCGCCAGAGGAACGGCTCCGCTCAGGATGACGCCAGTCGTGAAGATTGGCGGAAAGTTCTCAGATGGCCTGGATGCGTTCGATGGTGGGGACGAGGTCGATGGCCAGGCGGCTTTTGTCGATGCAGGCTTGGGCGCCGGCTTCCAGCGCGCGCGGTAACAGCAGGGCCGGGTCGTGCTGGCTCATGACCACAATTTTGACGGTGGGCACTCTTTCCCGCAGGATTCGAGCCACTTGCAATCCACTCATACCGGGCATGCTGACGTCGAGAAGGACAACGTCGGGCCGAAGATCCGTGGCGCGCTGAATTGCTTCGGAGCCATCTTCGGCTTCGCCGCAGATTTCCCAACTGGTGCTTATTGCGAGAATGTTCCTTACGCCACGCCGCACCGACTCGCTGTCATCAGCGATGAGGATTCTCATGGATTGTGGTCATCACGCCGCGTACCAAAGAGAATATCACCTGGTGATTTGGGCGGGTTGATCTGTGCTCTCTTGGTCGACAACGTTCTCGGATTTCGGGGTGAAATTCGCGGACGGGGGAAACTGGAAGGAAATCCTGGTGCCTTTCTGATTCGATTCAATCATCATATGTCCGCCAAAGTGGCGGGCGCGCTCGCGCATGCCGCGGATGCCCACACCGGATCCTAGCGATTGAATCTGAGAAAGTTTTTCTGCGGTGATTCCTTTGCCGCTGTCCTGAACTTCGAGAGAGACATAGGCATCGTTGCGGGCAAGACGGATGGCAGCGCTCTTGCTGCCGCTGTGGCGATGGATGTTAGTGAGAGATTCCTGGACCAGCCGGAACATGACCAACTCCATTTCACGGGAGAGGCGCTGGAAGTCAGCAGGAACATCGAGTGCGATTTTCAATCCGCTCCGTTCGCTCAAGCCCTGGATGTACCAGCGGAGGGCTTCGGACAATCCGGTCTCATCCAACAGGGGCGGATGGAGCAAATACGACATCGTCCGGATCTCCTGGCTCAGTTGGCGCACGAGTTGCTCGCTCTGCTCCATCTGCTTGGCCAAGGCGGCGGACCCTTGAGAGGCATGCTGAGACGCCAGGGACAGGCTCATGGAGAGCGCAGTGAGGATTTGACCTGCACTATCATGCAATTCACGAGCAATGCGCCGGCGTTCTTCGTCCTGAGCCTGCAGCAATCGACTGGAGAGATCGCGCAGTTGCTCGGCCTGCTGCACAACTTCGGAGGTACGAATGCGAACCTCGGCATCCAGGGATTCTGCCAATGCCCGATACTTGTCCTCGGCACGTTTCAGGTCGGTAATGTCGACTCCGGTGGGGTGAAGGAAGAGGATCTGGCCCTGAGCGTCGACAATGGGATGAAGGGCGAAGTCCACCACGCGCTCGGTATCGTCGGCCCAGTGGTAGGTCAGAGTCTCGCGGAAGGGGCAGCCCTGCGCGGCCAGCATGGTGGCTTCGCGAACTTTGGCCTGCACTTCCTTGGAGTGCCGCCACCAGCCGGTCTCCCAGAACAGATGACCCAGGACGTCTTCAGAGCGGTAGCCACACGCCTGCAAGCTCAACTGATTCGCGTCGATAACGGTGCCGTCAAGAGTCATGATGCCGGCGAAGACCGGAGTCTGCTCGAAGACAGCGCGGAACTTGGCGGTGGCGGCGACGGCCTCGGCGGTCATCTTCCGTTCTCGATCTTCGATACGCTTGCGGTCGGTGATGTCGGTGCTGACGCCGACAATGCGTGTGGGCTCGCCATGGTCGTCGTAGAAGATCTGGCCGGTGGATTCCATCCAGCGTAACTGGCCGTCGGTACGAGTGATGCGAAACTCGACATGGTACTCACCGTGCATATGGATGGCGCGGGTGAGCTTGTCATCGAGTTGCTGCACGTCGTCCGAGTGAACCATTCGCCGCCACAGTTCGCGGTCGGTGGTCGCGGTCCCGGCAGCAAAGCCATAGAGTTCTTGCAATTCAGGCGATGCGATGAGTTGCTGGGTCTCGAAGTTCCACTCCCACGTTCCAGCGCGCGCCACTTTTTGTGCCAGCCGAAGTCTCTGCTCGGATTCCGCAATGGCCTGTCGCGCCTGCACTTGGCGGGTGATGTCGCGGAAATAACAGACGACGCCGTAGCCACCTTCCGGGAGCGGGATGCGACTGATCTGCCACTCATAAATCTCGCGTGCACCCGTGTCTGGGCGGTCCAAAATGCGCTCGGGGACGAAATAAGGTTCACCGGTTTCGACGGTATGGCGGAAGTGTTGGATGACCTCGTCTGCGACCGACTTGGGCCGGATGGCATAAATGAAATCCGCAAAATCTCGTCCAATCGGAGTGCCAATGACGTCGAGGAGCCGATTCGCAAGGAGATTCACGGAACGAATTCGCAAATCGCCGTCCAAGAGATAGACGCCGAGCGGGGCTTGGTTGAGGAGGGTCTCGAACTGCTCGGTGCGCCGGCGCAAGTCCTCTTGCGCCTGCTTGCGCACGCGGGCCATCTCCAAATGAGTTTGCACGCGGGCCAGCAATTCACGGGCGCTGAAGGGCTTGATCAGATAGTCGTCGGCGCCGTGTTCCATGCCTTCTACGCGGGACTCCTCACCCGCGCGCGCGGAGAGCAAGATGATAGGAACGGTTTGGGTCGCAGGATCGGAGCGCAATTCATGCAGCAAGCCGAAACCATCGAGATTAGGCATCATCACATCGGACAACACTAGCTCGGGGGAACGGTCGCGCACCGCGGCCAATGCCGCCTGACCGTCGGGAACCGCCTGCACGTCATAGCGCTCCGACAACAGACGAACGAGATATTGGCGCATATCGGCGTTATCGTCGGCAACGAGGATACGGGGCCGGTTGTCGGCGACGGCTTTGACCCCAGTAAGAGGCGGGCACGGAACGGGCAGCAGTTCGTGAGCGGGAAAAATTTCCTCGGCGCCATTGCTTTCGCCGGAGTCGGGAAGCCAGCGCAGAGCTTCCTCTAGATAGGGAGCCGCACCCAGGGCAGTGGTAGCCAGCGTGCGATTTCCTCCAATTCTGTCGGCGGGCAGATGAGCGCTTCCGAGAGGCAGGCTCACGATGAAAATGCTGCCTACTCCGAGTTCGCTTTCCACTCGCACCGATCCGCCGTGAAGTTGGACGAGTTCCTGCACAAGCGCCAACCCGATGCCGCTGCCTTCGTGGGTGCGGCTGCGCGTGCTCTCAATGCGGTGGAAGCGGTCAAAGAGGCGGGAAATTTCCTTGGAGGGAATGCCCACTCCGGTGTCGCGAACCCTCAATTCGACGTTGCTGCCTGACTTGGTCAACAACACGGCAATGCTACCTTCGAAGGTGAACTTGAAGGCATTGGAGATCAGGTTGAGGACGATCTTCTCCCACATGCCGCGGTCGACAAAGACCGGCTCGTCGAGCTTGGGGCAGTCCAGTTCGAGTTGCAGGCCGGCTTTTTCCGTGGCCGAACGGAAGACGCTGGCGAGTTCCACGGTGAAGGCGGCGAGATCGGTGGGTAGGTAAATCGCTTGCATCCGGTCAGCTTCAATCCGCGAGAAATCGAGCAACGTGTTGACCAACCGGAGCAGACGTAAGCCGTTGCGGTTCACCAGTTCGAGCTGACTCTTGGCGGCCGGCGAAAGGCCGGTATAGCTCTTGGCCAACAAGTCCTCAACCGGGCCGAGCATCAGCGTTAGAGGCGTACGGAATTCATGGCTGACATTGCTGAAGAAGGTGGTCTTGGCGCGATCAAGTTCCGCCAGGGATTCGAGACGATTGCGTTCTTCCTCGGCGGCCCGCGCATTCTGAATGGCGGTCGCGATCTGGCCCGCGATCAACTCGTAGAAGGTGCGATATTCGGCGTCGAGCTTTCGTGCGGGATTGACTCCGGCAACCAGCACTCCAACCGCGCCCTCCTCCCCGCGTGACGTCACGGGCAGGACCATCGCCTGGGAAATGGTTTGCTGCGCGAGGCCGCGAGGCAGGCCGGCCTCATCCTCGAGCGAAATCACCTGCCCCTGACCTGTCTTGACAACTTCAGCTAGCGGCCAGAGACAAGGTTGGCCCGCCACGGTCAAATCGACGACCAGAGGGGAAAGGTCATCGAGTCCGTCGAGCAAACCGCAGAGCCGTTCCAGCCGGGCTGTGTGTTCGTCTTCTAGCAGGTAGAGGATGGCAAAGGGCACATCATCGGTATTCGACGCTAGGGTGGCCATGGCGGACTCACAAGCGGCCGAAGTCGTTTTCTGTACCAGAGCGTGGGCCGAGAGCTGCGACAGTGTACGCAGCCGCCGGGCATTGATGACTTTTGGGGTTACCTCGGTGGACGGACAGAACAGTCCCGCGACATTGCCGGATTCGTCACGAATCGGGCTGTAGGAAAATGAATAGTAGGTTTCCTCCAGAAAATCTCCACGACTCATGAACAGGCGAACCTCATCGAAGGATGCCTCGCCGTTCTTGAAGACCTTGTCTGCCAGAGGGCCGCAGATGTCCCAGATTTCAGACCAGACCTCCTCGGCAGGCCGACCCAGCGCCCACGGATGTTTGGCGGAACTCAATACCTGAACATAGGCATCGTTGTAGAGGAAGGTGATTTCCGGACCCCAGCCAATCCACATGGGGTGCTGCGAATTGAGGATCAGGTTAAGGGAAGTTTTGAGGCTTTGCGGCCAGCCTGCGATGGGGCCGAGCGGAGTATGGGAAAAGTCATATTCCTGGATCAGGCGACTCAGAATTCCGCCGCCAGCCAACCAGTCCAGCATGGGTGGCGACGAGACAGGCTGCGTGGGCTGCGGCGTGACTCCGCCACTGGAATTCGTGGGATCGAGAAACCTGGACACCGTCGGGATCAGATCGCGGGATAGATCACTCTTGGAGATATAGGCCGTCGCGTCCACTTCTTGTTCTTGCGCTTGACGGCGGGCGACTTCTGGGTTGTTCTGGCTGATGATGACAACTTTCGTGTCGGGGAGATCTCGGCGAAGGATGCGAGTCGCCTCAAGTCCGTTCATGCGAGGCATGGATATGTCCATCAGGACGAGAGCCGGGCGGAGGGCTTTCGCTTTTTCGACACCTTGAAGACCATCTGCTGCTTCGCCGCAAATGTGCCACTCCGGGCGGGAGGACAGCAAGGAACGCAGTCCGCGCCGGACGATTTCATGGTCGTCGACGATGAGGATGTGGGTGGCGCTCAAATTTCACCGGGCAGTGCGTTCATGCGAATTTACGAGCGGCGTGACTAGTACGCCAAGGGACCACGATTTTCAGGTCGTAGCCCGATGATGGTAGCTGGGCTTCAGAGCGAGGAACTATACAGCATTTCCTGTAGAAATGACCGCGAGTGGAGATCTATCGGGTTCCAGTCCAGATTTGATAAATCACCACTCCGAACATGAAGATGAGATAGAACCGCAGCGCCCAGAAGAGGGCCATTTCCATGGCGGTCAACCGGCGGCGAGGACAGTGATGCTTGGCTTTGGCGGAGATGAGTTGGTCGGGCTCGAGAGACGCGACCACCGATGCAAGGTCGGCGCGGCTGACTTCGCCGCTGGGGGCGGAATCGAAGTGCGGGTCCATCTAGGATGCGCCTCCGGGTGCTGCCTCAGCGGCTAAAGCCCGCGAAAAAAAGAGTCGGCATATCGCAGCGCTGAAAGCGCTGCGCCACCCCAAAGCGCACCATCCAAAAGCGCGCCATTCGGGAGCGCGCCACTCAAGAGCCTGCCATTCAAGAGCCCGCCATTCAAGAGGGCTAGTGGGTGCTGTCATCTACTTGCCTCCGATCAGCGCCAGGGCGTGGGGCGCGACGACGCTGACGCCAAACAAGATTCCGGCGCCGACGAGGATCACGACTACTCCGAGCGCGAGGATGTTGGCCCATAGGGGGCTGACGAGATCTCCCATGATTTCGCGGTCGTTGACCAGCATGTAGAGGAAGAGCAGCGCGGGAGGCATGGCAAGGACCGCGATCACGTTCACGATCAGCACGATGTAGACGAGGGGGATGCCGGGGATCAGGACAAGTCCGGCGGCGGCCGCGGCTTCGAGAATCAGCACGAGGTAGAAGGATTTTCCCTGCTGGAAAGGGAGATTCAGGCTGTGCGGACGGTGGGCGACTTCCCCGAAGGCGTAGGCCGACGAAGTGGAGATGGTTACGGCTGCGACCATGCCGGCTTCAAACATACCGAGAGCGAAGAGCGCAGAGCCCCAATGTCCGACGAAAGGCTGCAGGGCTTGCGCGAATTGAGCGCCCTCGAAGTTCGCGACGGACATGCCATGGGCGAATAGCGGGGCGGTGGCGACGATCGTGGCCAGCGCCGCCAGGGCGGCGAGCGCGGCACCGAGAACGGTGTCGACGCGGCCGAAGCGGATGTCGTGGGTGGTGAGTCCCTTGTCGGCGATGGCGCTTTGCTGGAAGAAAAGCATCCAGGGGGTGACGGTGGCTCCGATGTTGGAGAGAAGAATGAGAACCGTTTCCTGCGTGAGTCCGCCGGGGAGCGGCTTAAAGGTGATCAGCGCACTGCCGATCGCGCGCCAATGCGGATGGCTCAGCAGGGCGACGGGGACGAATATCAGGTTGAACATGGCGGCGACGAGCGTGATGCGCTCCCAAGTCCAGTAGCGGTGAGCCATCAGGGCGACGAAGAGGACCAGCCATGCACCCAGGACGGAGACGGCGGGAGGGACGCCGAAAAATCCCAGGCCGGCGCGGATGGCGATGAACTCGGTGACCAGCGTGAGGAAGTTGCCGACCATGAGGTCGATCATGGAGAACCATCCCCAGAAGGGGCCGAAGCGGTCGAAGATGAGTTCGGCGTGACCGCGGTGGGTGGCGGCACCTAGACGGACAGTCATTTCCTGCACGACGCAGGCCATGACGAACGTGAGGACCACGAAGGGGAGGAAGAAGCCGATGCCGTAGCGGGCTCCCGTAGCGGCATAGGAGAGCATGCTGGGGCCGTCGTTTTCTCCGAGCATGACGAGGATGCCAGGACCGACCAGCAGCCAGAGCAGGCGGGCTCGAGGCCAGAGGCCACGCTGGATGCGGGTGGTGCGGACACGATCGCGGTCGTGGGCGCGGTCGATGTCTTCGTGGGTGATGACCACGCCGTCGGGAGCGGTCATTGATTCGGCGGAGACGTGCGACGGCAACTCCCTCTGCGGTTTCGGAGTTGTGGTCGCTTCGTTCATCCCGAAGGAGCGGTTACTCCATGGGGAGCATGCCGCGATTCACTGTTAGCGCAAGTATATAGCAGAATATAAACTATGGTTAACTATTTTCTGGAGCGGACTGGCGCAGAAAAACCTCAACCACGAAGGACACTAAGGATCACGAAGGCTTGCGTTCCCTCGCGCGCCGGCGATCGGCACGAGCGAAATCAAAATCGCCACCCTCCAGACGGACGACGGAGCATGGCTTATAATTGCGCGCACCCATGGAGCTTACCTCTGGCACGAGACTCGGTCCATACGAGATTCAATCGCCCCTCGGGGCCGGCGGCATGGGTGAGGTGTATCGCGCGCGGGACACGCGGCTCGATCGCACCGTTGCCATCAAGATTCTTCCTTCTCATCTTTCTGAGAACCCCGAGGCCAAGCAACGCTTCGACCGGGAAGCGCGCACGATTTCTTCGTTGAACCATCCCAATATCTGCACGCTGCACGATGTCGGCCGCCAGGATGGCGTCGATTACCTGGTGATGGAATACCTAGAGGGCGAGACGCTAGCGGACCGTCTGCGCAAGGGGCCGCTGCCGGTGGCGCAGGTTTTGAAGTATGGAATCGAGATCTGCGAGGGACTCGAGAAGGCGCACCGTAGCGGAGTGACGCACCGCGATCTGAAGCCGGGCAACATCATGCTGACCAAGAGCGGGGCGAAACTGATGGACTTCGGTCTGGCCAAGGCGGTCGTAGCGAGAGCGGATGCGACTTCCGGGCTCACGGTGACGATGACGACGCCGGTGGGGAGCCATCCGCTGACGGCGCAGGGCACGGTGGTCGGAACGTTTCAGTACATGGCGCCGGAGCAGGTCGAAGGCAGAGAGGCCGACGCACGCTCGGACATTTTTGCGCTGGGCGCGGTCCTCTACGAAATGGCGACCGCGAAGCGGGCGTTCGAAGGCAAGACGGCGGCCAGCGCGATGGCGGCGGTGCTGGAGCGGGAACCGGCGCCGGTTTCCTCGGTGCAGCCGATGTCGCCAACGGCGCTCGATCACGTGGTGCAGGGATGCCTTGCGAAAGATCCGGAAGCCCGCTGGCAAAGCGTGGCGGACATTGGGCAGGAGTTGCGGTGGATTGCCAGCGGGGCGGCAGGAACGCCGACATCCGCGGGGGAATTCGCTCCGGCGGGGACTCCGTGGCACTGGCATGTTGCATGGGGCGCGGTGGCGGCCTTGCTGGTTGGATTGCTGGCGTGGTCGCTTCTGCGAGGACACGAGCCCGAACCAACGCTGCGGTTGTTCCTGCCTCCGCCGGAGCAAATGAATTTCGATTTCACCGGAGACTTCTCGGGGCCGCCGGTGATCAACGAGCAGGGAACGGCGGTGGCGTTCTGCGCGCGGTCGCCAAAGGAGCGAAGCGCGATCTGGGTGCAAACCCTGGGAGAACTGACGGCCCGGAAGCTCGAGGGGACCGAGGGTGCTTCGTTTCCGTTCTGGTCGGCGGATGGAAAGTGGCTGGGCTTTTTCGGCGACGCGCATCTGAAGAAGGTGCAGGCGGTAGGTGGTCCGGTGACGGTGCTGGCGGAGGCCCCGAATCCACGCGGAGGAGCGTGGAGCCGGGACAACGTTATTTTGTTCGAGGCAGATTACCGGGACACGCTGTTTTCGATCAGCGCGGGAGGCGGAACGCCGACGCGGGTGACGAAGTTCGTGAACAGCAAGCAGACGACGCACCGGTGGCCGCAGTTTCTTCCCGACGGGAAACATTTTTTGTTTTTTGCTGCGAGCCATTCGGGAGATACGGAGCAGGGCGTTTACTACGGATCGCTGGCTGACGGAAGCTACCGGCATGTGCTGGACTCTGATTCGCAGGCGGTGTACGCGTCGGGATACCTGGTGTATCACATGCAGACCCAACTTCTGGCGCAGAAGTTCGATCCGGAGAATGGAAAGGTCTCCGGAGATCCGGTGCTGGTGGCGAATTTCGTGGAATACGATGCGGGCACGTGGCACACAAGTTTTGCGGCAAGCCAGAACGGAATCCTGATCTACGAGCCGGGATCAAAGACTCTGGGCCTGGACTTGTTCTGGCTGAACCGGAAGGGAAACACGCTGGGAAAGGTTGCGGACCGCGGCTTCTACAAGGGAGCAGGGCGGCTTTCGCCGGATGGAAAGCGGTTGGCGGTCGCGCTGGGCGATCCGCAAGCGGATATATGGATTCTGGACCTGGCGAGCGGTTCGAAGACGCGGCTGACGTTTGGCGGCGGCACGCACCTGCAGCCTTCGTGGTCGGCAGACGGACAGCGGGTGGTGTATGTGAGGCAGAACGGAGCCACGGTGGTCACGGGAAGCACGATCCGGATCCGGCTGGCGAGCGGAGGCGGACAGGAAGAGACGATCCCGACGCCGAATGATCCGGCGACGCTGCTTTCGCCGCAGTTCACGCCTGACGGAAAGTCGCTGGCGTACACGTCGCAGAAGGGGCCCAGCGAGATCGGAATCTGGACGATCTCGCTGGAGAACGGGAAAGCGTCGGTGGTGGTGCCGCCGCCAGCGCCGCCGGCGCGGATTGTCCAGCAGCGTCTGTCGCCGGACGGAAAGTGGCTGGCGTACAGTTCCACGGAATCGGGGCGCGAAGAAGTGTATGTGACGCACTACCCGAGCGGTCAGGGACGGTGGCAGGTGTCGCAGAACGGAGGAACGTTCCCGTCGTGGAGCGACGACGGTAAGGAAATCTGGTTCGTCGGAACCGATCTACAGTTCCAGGTGGCGACCGTGAACAAGAAGAATCCGGAGTTCGAAATCACGCCACTACGGCCGATGTTTTCGCTGACCTATACGTCGCCGACGGGAACGCCTTATGACTTAAGCCCGGATGCGCAGAAGATTCTGACGACGGCACTGCCCATCGAAGCTCCGACACCCATCGTGCTGGTTTCGAACTGGACGAACGACGCAAAGAAGTAGTTCCCGCCTTTGGATGGCCCCCCTCGCCGCGGTTAAGACTCCAACTTTGCTATTGCTCGCGTAGCGTGTGCATCGGATCGACGTTGGCAGCCCGAATCGCGGGCACCAGGGCAGCGACCATCGAAATAAATAGCAGCACGAGCGTCACGATCAGGAATACCGACTGATCGAGCGGCGCGACTTTGAACAAGGTATCGGTGATGAGCCGGGTGGCGAAGATCGAAGTGAGTACTCCGATCCCGATGCCAACCGATGCGAGGATCAAAGCGCGTCGCAGGACGATGCCCAGAATCTCGGAGCGCGAGGCGCCTAGCGCGATTCTCAGTCCGAGTTCACGGGTTCTTTCGGAGACGACGTACGAGAGAACCGCGTAGAGGCCGAGAGCGGAGAGCAGCAGAGCGATTCCGGCGAAACCTGAAACCAGAACAGCTTCGAAGCGCGGCTGCGCGGCCTGTACTGTGATGCTGTCAGTGAAGGTGCGGTAGCCGAAGACCGGAGCGTCCGTCATAGTCGCAACCATTTTGCGAACCGCGTTCTCGTAAGCTGCGGGATCTCCTGCAACCTTCATCACAACAAGCGTGCGCTGATGACTGGGATCTTGGCCATACGGCATAAAGAACTGCGGCTGATAGGGATCCCACGTGTCATCGACTCTGGTATCGCCAACGACTCCGATGATCTGCCGAGCGATGGCCGGTTCGTCGGAATGCTCAAACTTCGGTGTGAAGTACTGGCCGATCGGATCTTCATTCGGGAAATATTTCCTTACGAAGGCTTGGTTGATCACCGCGACTGGCGTGCCTTTCGGATCGTTGTCGCGGGGTGCGAAAGTGCGGCCGCGGAGAAGAGGAATCGATAGAGTTTCAAAGTAGCCGGGCATCGTGACGGCAGCCCCAGCACCCGGAAGATGATCGGGCGAGTTCAGATGATTTGCGATTGTGAAGTTGGTGAACACGCCGGGTCCCCAGAGGATGGGCACAGGATGTCCGGCGCCCACCCGCTCGACACCCGGGAGCGCTGCGATCTCCGGGAGAAGTTTGTCGATGAAATGGAACTTGGCTGGCACGGGATAGAGTTTGTTGGTCAACGCGATGTCGAAGAAGGCGGTGTGTGTGGTGTCAAAGCCGGGGTCAATGTGAAGGACATTGAGCATGCTGCGGATGAGCAATCCAGATCCGATGAGCAGTGCGAAGCCGAGAGCGGTTTGCGCCACGACGAGCGCGTGCTGAAGACGATTCCGGTTGCGGCCAGAGGTGGTATTGAGGCCACCTTCGCGTAGGGCAGTGGCGGGGTCTGATTGCGACATTCGCCACGCTGGAAGCAGACCAAATATGAGAGCCGTGCCGGCGGAAAGGACGAGCGCGAATGCCAGCACGCGGCCATCGATGGAGGTGTTGTACAAGCGAGGTACATCATTGGGGATGAGGTAAAGTCCAGCGTGCAATAGTGCGAACGAGGCGAGAATGCCCGCAGCGCCGCCCGCCAAGGCGAGGAGCAACGCTTCGATCAGCAGTTGACGCACAACGCGAATGCGGCTCGCACCGAGAGCCGTGCGCAAAGCCACTTCTGGACGGCGCCCGTTGGCGCGGGCGAGGAGGAGTCCGGCAACGTTGGCGCAGGCGATGAGCAGGACGACTCCAACCGCAGAGAACAAAAGCGAGAGCGCGGGACGGATATCGGAGACTGCTTGGTCCAACAATGGGTTGATCGAGACGGCCAGGCGGTAGCGATCCTCGGAATACTGCTGTGCCAGTCCAAGTTGGATGGAGTTTAGTTCGGCGAGGGCTTGCTTGATGCCAACTCCAGGCTTGAGGCGCCCGACAATGGAGAGGCGGTCGTCGTCGCGGAAAGAAGTGACCGGAGCCTTACCTTCCGCGTCGATCGCGTAGGTCGACCAGTAGGAGGATGGCTGGGCGATGGGATAGTGGAAGGTCGCGGGCATGACTCCAACGATGGTGTACGGTTCATCACTGATCTTCACCGTTTGACCGAGAGCGTTGGGCGACGAAGCAAAATCTGATACCCAGAGTTCGTGACTGAGGATGGCGACGCGATGACCAGGCAGCTGCTCGTCCGCGGTGAATGCGCGACCGAGCGCGGGAGCCACTCCGAGCAGCGAAAACAGGTTCGCCGAGACGCGGCCACCGTCCAATACTCGAGCGCCTTCGCCATTCGCCCTACTGAGGAGGCGGGTGATGTTGTCGTAAGAAGCGAGCAACTCGAAGGCATGGCTCTGGCGCTGCCAGTCAAAGAAGTTGGGATAGGAGCTGCCGAGTGAGTTCGCCGCGGCAATGTTGGAAGGACCGACTCCTGGCGGGAACTCCAGAGTATCGATGGCGACCAGTTGGTCGGCGTGAGGAAAAGGCAGAGGCCGGAGCAGGATGCCATCAAACAAACTGAAAATGGCGGTGGTGGCCCCGATGCCGAGAGCGAGCGTGAGGATCGCGGTCGCGGCGAATCCTGGACTGCGACGAAACTGGCGCAGGGCGAAGGTCAGATCCTGCAGGACCGTCGAGAGCATGGCGTGATTATGACAGGGGAAGCCGAGATGGTTAAGATGCGTCCTCAAGGTGGATACTCCCTGCCGGATGATCGTGGCTGCATGACGAACCAATCGCAGAGGACGCAGAGGATGGAGGACCGCAGCTCTAGCGTTTGGCGTGGGCAGCGGGAGCGAGCCAGACCCGCTCGGAGGCTGCGGGGCCTAGCGATATGGTTCCCGCGGGAGTGGAGAGGGTGAGGGTTTGATCGTAGTTGCGCTCAAGCAGGCGCAACTTGGCTCCGGGGCGAACTCCGCGGTGCTCGAGAAATTCCAGAAGCTGGCGGTCGCGTTCGTAGATTCCGCTGACCGTGTAAGTGTTGTCGAGCTCCGCGTCGGCGAGCAGGACGAGGCCACGGCGGCGACGGCTGGCGGGGCCTTCGAGTTCACTGAGATTTCCGTGTGGGCACGCGCCGCCGGAGCCCAGTTTCGCCAGGAGTTTGGCTTCGAAGTCGGGAGAAACGGCGTGCTCGAGGCGCTCGGCCTCGTCGTGGACCTTCCACCATTCCATGCCAAAGAGTTCCGAGAGCATGCGCTCGATCAAGTGATGGCGGAGAGTCAGCTTGCGGGCGATCTTGCGTCCGGCTGGGGTGAGGCTGACTTCGCCGCCCGTTTCGACTCGGACCAGGCCGTCTTTTTTGAGGCGGCGCAGGGCCATGGTCACCGCAGGCGGAGAGACCTTCAGCAGGTCCGCGAGGCGGGCGGAGATGACCGCTTCGCCTTCACTCTCTGCTTCGAGGATCGACTTAAGGTAGTCCTCTTTGGAGACGGTGATCATTGAGGGTGATTATACGATGAGGGGTTAATTGTGGTTAATGAGTCGGTGAAGGTGGATGGGAAACCAGCGGCGCTGGCGCGCCGCGGCGGGCCAGTGGGCCCGACCCCACACAAACCCGACCCGGCCCCACACGAGCCTGCCCACTCCCCTATGATCCGAGCGATACATCAGCAAAATCAAAAGGGACAGTCCGGAGCCCCCGAGACTGTCCCTCAAAACCCTCCCGGTTAGAAGGGTAACTTGATGCCCCTAAGGTACTGTGGGCATGTTGCAAAGGGATTGCAGAACGATGAATATCTGATGAATTCGGTTGGGCGGCGGGCGCTGCTATAGTATTCGGTTGATTCTTTGCATCTGTTGACATCTTTCTCTTCATTCCTGGTTGAGAGGATTTGATGCCGTCCACAACATCGCGAAAAACCGAGCAGTCACGACGCCTGCAGCAGCGGGCGGAGAGCATGATTCCGGGGGGCGTGAACTCTCCAGTGAGAGCGTTTCGATCGGTGGGAGGAGATCCGCCGTTCATTGTGCGTGGTAAAGGGTCGCACATATGGGACGCCGACGAGAACGAATTCATCGATTATATCGGATCGTGGGGGCCGTTGATTTTGGGGCACGCCGAGCCGAATGTGCTCGACGCGATAGTGGGCGCGGCTTGTAATGGCACGAGTTTTGGAGCGTCCACACCTTCCGAGGCTGATTTAGCGGAGTTGGTACTGGGAGCATTTCCGCACATGCAGAAGGTGCGGTTCGTCAGTTCTGGCACGGAAGCGACGATGTCGGCGATCCGGCTGGCGCGGGCTTACACAAAACGCAAATACATTGTGAAGTTTGAAGGCTGCTATCACGGACACGCGGACGCTCTGCTTGTAAAAGCTGGCTCGGGCGTGGCGACGCTGGGAATTCCGGGATCTGCGGGCGTGCCCGAAGAATTTACGCAGTTCACGCTGGCGTTGCCGTTCAACAATCTTTCCGTGGTCGAGCATGCGTTTCAGAAATTCAAGCACCAGATTGCGTGCGTAATCGTGGAGCCGGTCGTGGGGAACATGGGATGCGTTCCCGCCGCAGACGATTATCTAGTGGGACTTCGGATGCTGACGGAGCGTGAGCGGTCGGTGCTGATTTTCGACGAAGTGATGACGGGATTCCGCGTGTCGTTCGGCGGAGCGCAGGAGCTGTACAACATCCGCCCGGACCTGACGACGATGGGAAAGATTATTGGCGGAGGCTTGCCGGTGGGTGCGTACGGCGGGCCGAAAGAGATTATGGACATGGTGGCACCCCTGGGACCGATGTACCAGGCGGGAACGCTATCGGGGAATCCGCTGGCGATGGCCGCGGGGTGTGCGATGTTGAAACAGTTGCGCGACCGCAAGGGGGAGATTTATCCGCAGCTGGAAACGCTGAGTGGACAACTCGTCGAGGGTGTGGCGGCGGCAGCGAGAGAAGCAGGAGTGGCGCTCTGCTACAACCGCGTGGGATCGATGTTCACATGGTTCTTCACGAAGGGGCCGGTTACGGATTGGGATTCAGCGTCGAAGTCGAATACCGAGGCGTTCGGGAAATTCTTCCGCAGCATGCTCGACAGTGGCGTGTACCTGCCGCCTTCACAGTACGAGGCGGCGTTCCTGGGAGCGGCGCACACGGAAGAGGATGTGCAGCGCACGATTGCAACTGCGAAGCAGGCGTTTGAAGCGGTAAAGAAGTAGGTGCTACGCGGTGCGGATCGTGCGCGCCAAGGAATTGGGACACGGCAGCGAAACTAGATTTGAGCGACGGCTCGTTGTTCTGCCAGCTGCTGCGAAAGAAAATTCAAATACTCTTCCATGCCCTCGCCGGTTTTCGCCGAGAGCCGAAAGATCTGTATTCCGGGGCGCACCGACTGGATGCTCGTGCGCGCGGCATCCCAATCGAACTCAACGGCAGCCGCAAGTTCGTTCTTGCTGATGACGGCGACGTCCGCACTGTTGAAGATCGTGGGATATTTCAGCGGCTTGTCTTCGCCTTCGGTCACCGACATCAGCACCAGCCGAAGATTCTCCCCGAGATCATAAGAAGACGGACAAACTAAATTGCCGACGTTCTCGATGAACAGAAAATCCAATTGATGCAGATCCCACTCCTGCAGGGCGTTCTGCACCATTGCCGCCTCCAGATGGCAGAGCGTTCCCGTAGTGATTTGTTTCACGGGCGCCTTGCTGCGCGCCAGGCGCACGGCATCGTTCTCCGTGGCTAGATCACCGACAAGCGCTGCAACCCGGTAACGAGGCTGGAGTTGCGTGAGCGTCTTCTCCAGAAACATCGTCTTCCCCGAGCCCGGACTGGAGACCAGGCTCACCACAAAGACTCCCGCGGCGCGGAACTGTTCGCGGAGAGAGCGCGCGATCACGTCGTTCTGCTTCAAAACATTTCTGCGGACTTCGACCAGACGCGGCTCGCTCATTCCTCGACCTCCAATGCAAACACCTCAAGTTCCTTGCCTTGACGCACGTCCATGGTCGGCGTGCCGCACTCCGGACACTGAAATAACTGCACGGACTCGAGTTGCCGCGTGTCGTTGCATTGCGCGCAGAAAACGATCACGGGCACGTCCTCGACGATCAACTGCGAGCCCTGCAGCGGAGTGTCCTGACACGCGACTTCATAGGAAAACAGCAGCGCATCTTTGACCACGCCCGAAAGCGCGCCCAGCCTGAGGTGCACGGCACTCACCTGGACGCCGCGACGCTGCGATTCATCCATCGCAGCGTCCACTATGCCCATCGCAATCGAGAGTTCGTGCATCCGCTCGCCGTGCGTATTCTATACCCGATCGCGAAGTGCCTGAGCGCGCAGTAGGCGAACGCTGTCAGCAGCTTCACTTCACCAACTGGCCGATGAAGACTCCGTAGGGCTCGAGCGTAACGACTTCGCCATTCACTGAAGACTTTCCGGTAGCCACCAGACTCTTCGCTGAAGTGAAGCCGCGCTTGCTCATTTCAAAGTTGACCCTCCGCTCTGCACCTGACATGTTCAACGCGACCAGAACCATCTGATCTTTGTATGCGCGCAAATACGACAGCACGTTCTGATCGTTTTCATTCAGAGGAACGTAGCTGCCATCGAGCAGGGCCCGATTCGTTCGGCGCAGCTTGAGTACCTTCTTGTAGAACGAGAGCACCGAGTCAGGATCTTTCGCTTCATCGGCAACGTTGTGGGTCTTGGCGGTCGGGGGAACGGGCAGCCACGGCGAGGACGTAGAGAAACCGGCGTTTGTGCTCTCGTCCCACTGCATGGGGGTGCGCTCGCCGTCGCGTCCTTTTTCTTTGGGCCAGCCAGTGCGGCCGATCGGGTCTTTCACATCTTCCTTACGCGTGGGCGTCGTCGTCTTCATTCCAATCTCTTCACCGTAATACATGATCGGAGTTCCGCGCAGGGTGAGGTATAGCCCGGCCATCAACTTCGCAATCTGATCGTTGTGCTGGCCATCGCCGTAACGGTCGTAGGAGCGCGCGATGTCGTGGTTGCTGATCACAAATGTGGGCCAGCCCGAAGCGGAATCGACAGCCGCGATCTGCTTGCGGAAGTCGGCCGGAGAAAGTTTGTTGACCGTGGTGAATAGAAAATCCATGGGCATTTGCAGCTCGTTGTTGCCCTTGCCGTAATACAAGTTCAGCTCCGCGATGTTGGCCGTCCAGGTTTCGCCGATCAACACGGCGTTGTATTCATCGGCCACCTTGCGCAACTCGCGCAGCGTGTCATGGACCTCAGGCAGCTTGTCGTTGTATTTCTTCTCTTCGTTGGGATCGCCGAACGCATTCACTCCGGGCAGAACAGGATTGTCGCGTAGCTTGGGATCTTCGTACAGTGTATCGACCGCATCCAGACGGAATCCGGACACGCCACGCTTGTACCACCAGCGCGTAACGTCAAACATTGCGTCTTTCACCGCCGGATTGCGCCAGTTCAGGTCGGGCTGCTCGACGTAGAAGTAGTGGTAGTAATACTGGTTGGTCGTGGAATCGAACTTCCAGGCCGAACCGCCGAAGGTTGAGGTCCAGTTGTTGGGGGGCTGTCCTGCGGCCTTGCCGTCGCGCCAGATGTACCAGTCGCGATGTTCCGACGTGCCAGACGACTTCGAGTCGAGGAACCATTTGTGCTGGTCGGAGGTGTGATTCACCACGAAATCGAGGATGATATGAATGCCGCGTTTTTTGGCTTCACTGGCTAGAGTGTCGAAGTCGGCCAAGGTTCCGTACATAGGATCGATATTCTCGTAGTCGGAAACGTCGTAACCGAAGTCCACTTGCGGCGATGGGAAGCAGGGCGAGATCCAGATTGCGTCCACGCCCACGTCTTTTAGATAATCCAGCTTCGACGTAATGCCGTTGAGATCGCCTACCCCATCATTGTTGCTGTCAGCAAAGCTGCGCGGATAGATTTCGTAAAAAACCGCATGCTGCCACCACTGGTGCCCCTCCGCGTCGACTGGCTTGTTCACATTCTGCGCACACGCGACGAGCGCCGACAAATACAGGAACACCCACAGCAGAATCGAAGAGAGCTGACGTTGCATAGAGCGGCTCCTTGAAGCTTGATCGAAGTACCCTGGATGCCGTAAGCATCGGCCCGGTTGCCGCGGTGGCCAGGAAGGCGGCGAGTTGCGATTTGCCTGAGTGTAAACCTTTTCCGCTTCGGAGTGCGTCGTGGCGCAATTGCTCAGGGCCGTGCAAAGTGAATTACTACTTTCTGTTGGATGTATGCGTCGGCTGTTCCTTGCGGCATCTGAATTTCCAGTTTGCCGAGTTTGGTGAGGACTGCGCCGTCTACGGAGGAGATCTGGCCGGGATTCCAAACCTCCATCTGATAGCTCATTCCCGCGCGGCCCGACACTTCAAGCGACAACTGCGTCTTCGAGGCATTCCACGACTCGGAGAGAACGCGCAGGCTCCGGCTGGCGCTGCCCAGCGCCGGGAGTTCATTCGGAAGAGCCAGGCCAAAATCGTTCCTTACGCGGATGACCAGATTGTTCGTTCCGTCGTTGACCGGAAACCTGGCCGATAAATGCTGGTCGTTGCCGTTGGGCAGGAGTTTGAAAGGCAACATACGCCCGTTCATCTGAACGCTGACCACCTGCGTGCGCAGACTGAACGCGGGAGAGAATTCAACCCAGCAATCACCAGTCCCGGTGCGCTTGGCTTCGAGCGTTATGCTGCCTTCCGTTTTTTGATATCGAAAATCGACAGAGACGCCGGCGACGTTAACATTAAGGATTGCGAACGTGGTCCAGTCGGCGGGGATGTGGGGAGCCAGCGTGATCTCACGTTTCTGGGCGTCGCTCTGCAGGCCAAACATGCCGCGCAGGATCGGACTGACAACCATCGCCGACGACCAGATCTGATGCGGCGAACTGGTGGCGAACGACTGGTAGTAGTCTCCTGACAAAACTTCGGTGAAATGGCCGAGCGCGCCGTCAAGGCCGAGCAAGGCGTTGGACCGCAGATTCGCGTACGCGGGAAAGGTGCGATGGTAGCGGTATTCGCCCACCGAAGCCCATCCGGTAAAGAGCGGCCAGACCGAGCCGTAGTGATAGCCGGAGCCGTCATAGACTTTGGAATTCTGCGAGATGATACGCATGCCCCAGTCCGTTTGGTGATCGGCGGCCGCGAGACGCGTGATGGTCTGGTCGACATGATCTGCGGTGGGCAGGCCGAACCACATGGGAACGGTTGCGAGCACGCTCGCCTCGTCCTCGCGCTGGTTGTCTTGCTTCAAGGCAAATGCATAACTCTTCATTTCGGGCGACCAGAAGGCCTGATCGAGCGCCGGGTTTCTGCGCTCAAACTCCGCCGCGAGTTGCTTGCTGACATCGTCTTTGCCAACGAGTCGCGCGAGATTGGAGAGCGCCTGCAAAGCCTCCACACCGAGTCCTGCCTGGTAATACTCGTTCTTCACGGGAAGGAGCGGCCCGCCCTCCACCCAGCCATGGCCGATGCCGACGTTCTGCGCGAAGCCCTGCGTATCATAGGTGGACTTCAGAAACTGGTAGGCGCGCCAAACGTTGTCCCACTTGTCGCGCGCGAAAGCGAGGTCGCCGCTCTGCACTGCATAATCATTCATCGCGATGAGGAATAGTGGAGTCGCGTCGGCGGAGACGTAGGCGTAGGGATAGTCCTTGAACCACGGCACCAGGCTCGCACTCTGCGAAATCTCGTGCGGCACTTTGCCATCTTCCCGCTGATATTTACTGATGAAGTCAAGAGCGATGCGAGTAGTGGAATAGTCTCCCTCGGCATTGAGAGCAAACGAAGTCCATAAAGAATCCCGGCCAAAGAACCACGCGAAGCCAGGACGCTGGCCGGTTCCGGAAGTTCGATATCCGGCGACCAACCCGGAGCCCAAATACGGATTGCTAACCAGGCCCTGAATCGTGCTGATGCGCGCCCAATCGTAAGCCTCCTGCAAAACGGCGTCGGGTAATTCGAGGCTCACGGTCTTGTCGAGATACGCGCGGTAGTAGGCTGACGACTCATGCATGGAGTCGGCATACGAAGTCAGCAGATGCTGGTACGTCTTCTCGGCGTCGGCAAGGCCTGCGACAGATGCGGCGATCACGATCGCCTTGGTCTCTTTACCTTTTTGTGTCACGCCTAAACGAAAAGAGTTCTGGTCAGCTGAAGAATAGTTCGTCTCATACGAGAGCCGGGCATCGGTCCCGGTGGGCGATCCCACCAACGCGGCATACTTACGGGCCTCTTCGCCGAACACAAACGCGCGCTCCTTCGCCGCCCAGTCGATATACGTTCCACCCAGCGCGGCAGGCCACTCCAGTTGGAAGTCTCCTGTGAATCCGGCCTCGATCTCTAGCGGTTGCTCGGTCTCGACGTCCAGCAAAACGATGGCGCCTGCTTCGCTCACCGGAACGCAGAGCGTTTCACGAACGCGAAAAGAGTCGCCGACGTACAGGATCGATGCGGACTCAGGATGCACCGTGAGGGTACGAGCCAGGCTCTCCGCGGGCAGGGCGCGATCGCCGACAAGAAAAGTCAGGTGAAAGTCGCGAAAGATTTTCAGGGGATACACCCAGGCTTCGAACCTTCCGGTCTCGTTGCCGAAGAGTCCCGCTCGAGTACCAACGACCGGCAAAAAATCCCAGCTACGAATGGTCCTCGACAGTTCGAGCACTGGAGCAGGTTGCTGGGCTGCGGATGGAAACGTGCACAGCAGCGAGATCGCCAACCAAGAAGCGCAGCGCAAGATGCGCGACAGGCAGCCAAAATGCCGAACACGAATCAGATAAAACTTCATTGCGGCCTTCTCATGAAACGGGGATTTGGGCACCCGGCTTGCAAAGTCGCGGTTCCCTGAATATAAGGAGTAGGGGCGAATTCTAGCACGAGCCGAGTGGGCCAGGTAGCGACCTCTTGTTTCCTTCACGCCGCGTTTTTCTGAAGTCTCTCAGCCGTTCGGCACTGGTGCTTTCGCTGGAAAGCGTGCTGGCGATGGCTCGTCCGCTATGGTCGCGAGCAAGCGCAGCGCAGCAAAAGGCCGCGCCGCCGAAGGATGCGCCAGCAGCCGAAGGTGGCGATCTCGGTGTCAGCTTCCTCAACATCGCGCGCGAATCCGGGCTCAACGTGAAAACGATCTTCGGCGGCGAGCACAAAAACAAGTATCTGCTCGAAACCACTGGCTGCGGCGTTGCCTTCTACGACTACGACAACGACGGATGGCTCGACATCTTTCTGGTCAACGGCACACGGCTCGAGGGCTTTCCGGCGGGGAACGAGCCGACTTCGCATCTGTTTCGCAATAATCGCGATGGCACATTCACCGACCTGACCGTGAAGGCCGGAGTCGCGCACTCGGGCTGGGGGCAGGGCGTTTGTGTCGGCGACTATGACAACGACGGATGGGACGATCTATTCGTCACCTACTTCGGCAAGAATGTTCTGTATCACAATAACGGTGATGGCACATTCACCGATGTCAGCCAGAAGGCCGGCGTCGCGGGCAACGGGAAGCGCTGGAACACGGGCTGCGCCTTTGTCGACTACGATCGCGACGGACGGCTGGATCTATTCGTCGCCAACTACATTGACATGGATTTGTCCACGGCTCCGGTGCCAGAATCTGGTCCGTGTCTGTACAAAAGTGTCATGGTCGCGTGCGGGCCGCCGGGACTGCAGGGCGGCAAGAACATTCTGTACCACAACAACGGAGATGGAACGTTCACGGACGCGTCCGAAGCTTCCGGGATTCTCAGCGCTAACGGCATGTATGGCCTGGGCGTGTTGACTGCGGATCTGGACAACGACGGCTGGCCCGATATTTATGTGGCCAACGATTCCACCGCCAGCATTCTGTACCAGAACAAGAAGAACGGGAAGTTTCAGGACATCGCAATTGAAGCTGGGTGCGCGCTCAGCCCGGATGGCAAGCCGCAAGCGGGGATGGGCATCTCGACGGCAGATTACGATCTGGACGGCAACCTCGATCTGGTTAAAACAAATTTCGCCGGCGATACGCCTTCTCTCTATCACAACCAGGGCGGAGCCAATTTCGAAGATGCCACGTTCACCGCCGGCCTGGGCGCGCATACGCAATATCTAGGCTGGGGGTGCGGCTTCTTCGACATGGACAACGATGGCTGGGCCGACATTCTGATCTGCAATGGCCACGTCTATCCTGAAGTCGAGCAACTAAAAACCGAAGCTGGATACGCGCAACGCAAGTTGCTCTATCAGAATCTGCACAACGGGCATTTCGCGGATGTGTCGTTTCAGGCCGGACCCGGGATCTCGGAGCCGAGTCCGTCGCGGGGCGCAGCGTTTGGCGATTTCGACAACGACGGCGACATCGACGTAGTCGTGAATACCGTCAACGACTATCCTCAGTTGCTGCGCTGCGACCTGAAACTTGACCACAACTGGATCAAGATCCGCACCATTGGAACGAAATCGAATCGCAGCGGGATTGGCGCGAGGCTGGTGTGCGTAACGCATGCGCCCGGCGAGACCAAGCCGCACCGGCAGATCGACGAAGTACGCAGCGGGGGCGGTTACTTCTCGCAGAATGATCTGCGGGTTCACTTCGGGCTAGGAAAGGCGGAGAAGGTCGATGTGCTGGAAGTGCGCTGGCCGAGCGGGCAGGTCGATACGTTGAAAGATATTAAGCCGAACCAAGTGCTATTCGTGAAGGAAGGCGAGGGGATTACGCGCACGCAGCAGTTCCCGAAGAATCCTAAGACTGGAAAATAGGCTACTGCTTTTTGGTGTCCGGTTCGACTGTTGCGCCCGAACCTTCTTTGAGGGTGTGAATCTGATCGACCGCCAGATTCGCAAAGCGCTCGGTCAATCCGCTCGGCCAGCGGATTTCCACCCACTCGATCTTCACAGCTAATCCCAGGCCGAAGTGCGCCCGCATGTCGCTGTTGGAAATGTAACTAGAACCGCTGCGAACTTCGTCGACCAGGATGCGCGCCGCTGTTTTCACGCGAATGCGCGCGCCAATGCCATCGCGATTCGACTTCGTTCCCACCGTATGAATCGCGACCCAGTGATTCGCATTGTGAATCTGATTCACCAGCAGGCTGGGCTCGGCGTTCATATTGCTGATGACAATCGAAATTTTGCCGTCATTCCAGAGATCTCCAACGGCGAGCCCGCGTGAAGAAGCGGCGGTCGTGATCCCGGCTCCGGCCGACGCCGAGATGTCACTGAATGTTCCGTCGTCGTTGTTGTGGAAAAGAATCCGCGGCTCTTTGTAGCTGCTGCCCAAGTGCTGGCTGTCGACTTCGGGATACACGTGGCCGTTCACCAGAATCAGGTCGGGCCAGCCGTCATTGTCCATGTCGAAAAACATGGTTCCCCAGCCCAGATATTGCGTGTAGAGGCCCAGGCCCGCGGCTGCGGTAGCGTCGGTGAAAGTCCCGTCGCCGTTGTTCTTGTAGAGAGTGGAAGTGTCATCGGAAAAATTCGTTTTGAAGATATCGAGGTGGCCGTCGCCGTTGTAGTCTGCGATGGTCGAGCCCATGCCGGCTTGCTCGCGGCCATCTTCGTTGAATGCCGCGCCCGCAGTGACCGCCACGTCCGTGAACGTTCCGTCGTGATTGTTGCGGTAGAGAATACTGGGCGTGCTGTCGCAGGCGACAAAAATGTCGGGCCAGCCGTCCTCGTCGAAATCGAGGGTCGAGACGCTAAAGGCGTAATGGCCGTCGGTCCGGTCGATATGCGCTTTCGCGGTGACGTCTTCAAACGTGCCATCGCCGCGATTGTGGTAGAGGATATTTTTCGCGCCGGGCAACCCGCGGGGGCCGCACATGACCGGAACACCCTTCCAGATACATGTGGGACGGTCACCGGGCGAAGGCGCGGTTGCCAAATCGAAATCCACATAGTTCGCCACGACGAGATCGAGGCGGCCGTCGCGGTCGTAGTCGACGAAGGCGCAACCCGTGCCCCACGCCTTGCCCGACCCCGCGACCCCTGCCTTCTCGGCGACTTCCGTGAAGACTCCGTTCTGATTGTGATAGAGGCGATTCTTGCCGTAATAGGTGATGTAGAGGTCTTCCCATCCGTCGTTGTCGTAGTCGCCGACACAGACGCCCTGGCCCCATCCGGTCGCGGTGAGACCGGCTTTGGCGGTGACATCGGTGAAAGTGCCGTCGTGATTGTTGCGGTAGAGGCGGTTGCTGGGACCTTGCCCCGCGGGAAATCCTTCGAGCTTGGTGCCGTTCACCAGGAAGATGTCGGGCCATCCGTCGTTGTCGTAGTCGAAGATGGCGACGCCAGTTCCGGTGGTCTCGATGATGTATTTCTTGGTATCGAGACCGCCGAAAACATTCCGCGCAGTGAGGCCGGCTTTCTCGGCGATGTCGATGAACGTGGCAATGGGTGGGAGCGGAGGCGCGGACGGCTTCGCCTGCTGCGCCTGCAGCATTCCGGCCACAAGCAGCAAAACCCCACAACGGAGCGTGCGCAACAGCAGGCGGATCGAGGAAGAAAACATCTGAAATTGCATGGGCCCCAGTCGATGGTAGGGGCCGCAGAGGTGGAGGGTCAAGCCGCGCAGGCAGCAAAAAACGGCAGGGCCGACCCCCTGCCGTTCTGGCAATCTTGCGTTCCCTGATTCGGACTACTTCTTGTTGACGGATTTTTTAAGTTCTGCACCGGGGCTAAACTTCGCGACTTTGCGGGCGGCGATCTTAATGGTCGCGCCGGTTTGTGGATTGCGTCCGTTCCGTGCTTTTCTCTGCGACACCGAGAAGGTTCCAAAGCCAATCAACGCCACCCGATCTCCTTTGCGGAGGGCAGACGTGATGCTTTCGACGGCGGTATCAATGGCAGTCGTGGCCTGCGCTTTGCTGATTTCGCAAGCGCCTGAAATTTTGTCAACCAGATCAGCCTTATTCATTAGATTCTCCTCGCAGGTCTCTTTGCATACCCCGCCTATAACGGCAGAAAACTGGCTATGGCTGAGTTGGGAAACCTGACGGCTCGTATTCTCCTCCCTCTGTGGCGAAAGTCAACTGTGAAAATCCGCGCCGGAAGCCTGTTTCGCACTCCTTAGTGCCGAATCAGGGCGACCCGAGCGGCTTTTCAGCCTCCCCGGGAGGGTTTTTCCTACGCCCTCCACAGGGCACCGCCTTCCTTCACAGGATGTACACAGGGAGGCATGGTTTCCGGCTTGCGCGAAACCGTGCCGCGGGTGCAAAGTCGAAAGAGGAGAATTTGTTTGAAGATGATCGATTCGAAGGCGGAAGGATCCCGAGGGGCCAAAGTTCCCGCAGCGGTGTGCCCATTATGCCAGGGTACGGGATGGAAGACAGCAGGAGCCAGCGATAGCCCGAACGACCGCCGCGTCACGCGCTGTGACTGCCGGCTGCGAGCCCGGGGCGAATCGTTGCTGACGGCGGCTCGCATTCCGCGCCGCTACGAGCACTGCGAACTCTCGAACTACGACACAGACTTTCCCGGCGCCCATCCTTCGCTCGAAGAAGCGCATTTTATTGCGTCGGGCTTTGCCAAGAAATGTGATCCGCACGGCGACAAGGGCCTGTTGATCATCGGCAAGATCGGCACTGGAAAAACCCATCTGGCGGTCGGGATCCTCAAGGAACTGATCGTCAATCGCGGCATCCCATGCCTGTTTTATGACTATCGCGAATTGTTGAAAGAGATCCAGAATTCGTACAACTCGACCGTGCAGACCACGGAGTTGGACGTGCTACGTCCGGTATTCGAAACCGACGTGCTGGTGCTCGACGAACTCGGAGCAGTGAAGCCGACTGAGTGGGTATGGGACACGGTCAGCCTGATCCTGAACACGCGGTACAACGACAACCGCACTACGATCATCACCACGAATTTTGACGATCAGCCGGCGGCAGGCGCTGCTGGATCTATTTCGCCCGCAAGGGCCGCTACGCGCGGCGAGACGCTGGGCGACCGTATCGGCGAACGCATGCGTTCGCGGCTGCATGAGATGTGCCGGATCGTCACACTGGAAGGAACGGACTTCCGCCAGAAATTCCGCAACGCCAACTTCCGGTAACTTCTTTGCCACCGTTCGACGCGGATTCGTACGGATGAAAACAACCCGCCGGATGGAAGGGGCCTTCCTGGCCTTTTCCTTAGATTTATCCGTGTGATCCGCGAAAATCCGTGGCAAGAGAAGTTCTCCCGAGTATTCTGAAGAGCCAGCGCACACTAGAATAACTTCGTGCTGACTGAGCGGCTGGAATTCGCGCCTGAGCGGGATGCGGAGGTGTTTGCCGCGGTCCCGGCGGCTCCGGCGGTGTTTCTTCTGCGAGGGGCGGACGCACAGGCCGAGCCCTACATCAGCAAGACCGCCAATCTGCGACGCCGGTTGCAGCGGTTGCTAGGGCCCGTCGAGGAGCGGACGAAAAAGCTCAACCTGCGCGATCGCGTTCGTGTCGTCGAGTACTCACCGACGGGATCTGATTTTGAGTCGGGCTTTCTCCTCTACAGTGTTCTGCGGGCTGCGTTTCCCAAGACTTACTCAGACCGGATGCGCTTCCGCTTCGCGCCTCTGGTGAAGCTGCATCTGGAGAACGAGTACCCGCGCGCCTCCATCACGACGCGGCTGGGCCGGCTCGGAGGAGGCTCTCTTTACTATGGGCCGTTTGTCTCGCGCGTGGCTGCCGAGAAGTTCATGAACGATTCGCTGGACTTCTTCAAGATGAGGCGCTGCGTTGATGATCTGCATCCCGACCCGAAGTTTCCCGGCTGCATTTATTCCGAGATGAAGATGTGCCTGGCTCCCTGCTTCAAGGGATGCAGCGATGAGGAATATGCTACCGAAGTGAACCGGGTGCAGGCTTATTTTGACTCCGGCGGAGATTCTTTGAGCCGCGAACTCTCAGCCGAGCGCGAAGCCGCGTCGTCCAGGCTCGCGTTCGAAGACGCGGCGGCGATTCACGTGCGCGTCGAGAAGCTAAAGCCGATCGTGGGCCAGTTTCCTGAAATCGTTCGGCGTCTCGATCAACTTTCGGCCTTGATAATTCAGCCAAGTTCTGTCGTGGGCTGCGTTGCGTTTTTCCGAGTGGAAGGCGGGCGCATCTGCGGACCAATCGCATTCAGCATTCAGCCTATCGAGCACGCAAAATCGCAGTCGATGGAAGGGAGAGTACAGGAGATACTGAAGTCGTTCCCGCCAGCAAACACGAAGTCAGCGCTGGAGAATATGGAGCACCTCGCCCTCCTCAAGCGCTGGTACTACCGCGGCAGCCGGACCGGCGAAATTTTCTTCGCTGATGCAAAAGGCGAACTGCCCATGCGGCGGATCGTTCGAGGCATCTCGCGAGTGTTTCGTGGCGAGAAGGCAGAGGCGGAAGCAAAACCTCCTGAGAACACGTAGACTCGCCCGTGCCCCGATCAGGCATCATGCTTGCGGCGCCGGCGCCGTCGCAGTAATCTTCGCCCCAAACGCCCGCCGCCCCGCCCATCGCAATATTCTCCATCCCACTGCAGCACCCACCATGATCGTCGTCAGCCACAGCGCTACCGCCGGCAGATAGAAAACAATCGCTGTCATCGTCGACGCATAGTCCGCCAGGCCGTCAAGTCCGTCGCGGAGCGCTAGCTTCATCTGGTAGAGCGGGCGCCAATTCAACCCGAAGACTCGCGCTTCGGCCTCTGCCCGCAGCAAGATGTTGATGGCCACGGTTTCGATCTGCTTCGAGAGAGCGTCGAACTCTGCCTGCTGCTGCTCGATTTGTCCGCGCACTGAGCTGAGTTTCTCGCTCACGTCGAGCGTATCCTTCACCGTCCGGGCTTGCTTCAGGATCGTCAAGTACTGTGCCTCTTCTGCCCGCAGATTGCGCAGGTTCGCGGCCTGATCCACATACTGCCGGGTCACATCCTGAGCTTCGATTCGTTCGTTCTCCACTCGCAAGCCCAGCTTGCGGATCTCCGCGCGCGCCTCTTCGAAGCGTGCAGCCGGCACGCGAACGGTAAGTGAGCTACCGGTGGCATCGGGGCCACCGCTTACCTGCGAAGTAACCAGAAAGCCGCCCAGGCTCTCCGTGAGTCTCCGAATCTTTTCAGCCGCCTCAGCCGGCTTTTGAACAATGAGGTCGATCGAACTCGTGCGGACCATCTTCCGATCACTATCCGCGTCCTGAGGTGCTGCCGCAGGAGCCTCAGGCGCGCTCAACATCGCCATCGTCTGGACCTGATTCGGTTCCATGAAAGATTTGTCGGCATCTGGGGTCCGATCCCGCGAGGCCCGTGCCAGCGGCGCGAATCGCGCCTGGCGCCACAGGCCTAGTGGCTCCTCTCTCTGCTCCGCGAGACCGGCAGCCCTCGAATTGTTGATGCTGTGCTGGTTCTCGTGCGGTCGAATCACTCCCACATAGAGGGCCACAATTCCTGCGCTCACAAGCCATCCTGCCTTTAAATTCCTGCCGCTGGTCAACAACGATCTCCAACGTCCCAACGTCACCGGCATATACGTTCCTTTCGTACCGTTCCAAGTGCAGTCCCTGCTGGAATAGAGTCTTGTCCACGCGATTTTGTTCCCGCAGGATTGTCGCGGCTACGATGGAACGCTCGATGGGGGCGATTTTGCGTGCTATTTGAAATGGGATTGAGCGTCGGTCAGCCGGCTCTATAAGTTGAAGGACCGAGGCTCGAGAAGGAACCTGCTTATTCGTCGATCCGATACAGCACACTGGCGTGTGCGGGCAACTGGACCTGTATGCTATTAGCTCTTTCCAGATCCTTGTGCGTCCACAGGTCACGCAACGCGACCGCTTGCGCCGGGAGGCCGACATCGCTCCAGCGGAGAACGACTTTCTTTGCGGCATCTCCGAGATTGAAGACGGCTACGAAATGCTCTCCCGGCTGTGCGCCGTCGGCGACCCACGCGCGGATATTTCCTCGATCGAGGGCCTGATGTCCTCCTCGACTGTGCTGGTTGACTTCGAGCACTTCTTCGTTCGTGATGAGCGCGGTGGTTGCGGCATCGTTGCTGGGCAGGTCTCCACCGAAAATCAGCGGGGAGCGGAAGATGCTCCAGAGGGTCATCACGGTTTGCTGCTCATCGGGGGTGAAATTGGTTGGCGTGCCGCCGCCTTCCTTGTCGGTCACTTTCAATTTGCCGAGGGGAAGCATGTCGGCATCGGGCCATGTCCCGTTCTTGCCGGCAAATTTCGCCCAGTCACGTGCGAAGTCGAACTGTTGGCGCAGCAGCTTCCATTCGTCCCAGAAATCATCGGAGATGCGCCACATCTGCGCATACTTCTCAAAGAACTCCGCCTCCGAAACCGGAGCGGGCCCCGGCGAAATGCTCAGCACCATCGGCCGCCCGGTCTTGCGAATCGCCTGACTCAGCGCCTTCATCTCGGCGGGCTGGTAGAGGTGGCTGCCCATGTCGTCACCCTTGATGAAGTCGACGCCCCACGAGGCATACAGCTCTGCGATGGAATCGTAGTAGGCCTGAGCGCCCGGCTTGGTCATGTCCACGCCCCACATGTCGGGATTCCAGCGGCATGCATTGTCTTTATCGGCAATGTCGGCGGCATGATATGACGTGCCTTTGATCGGAAGATTTTTCTCGACGGCCTGCCGCGGAATTCCGCGCATGATGTGAATGCCGAACTTCAGCCCCTTGCTGTGGACGTAGTCCGCCAGCGGCTTGAATCCCGCACCGCTCGCGGAGGACGGAAAGCGATTGACCGCCGGCATCAGGCGGCCGAACTCGTCCATGGTCAGCGGAGCGCCTGGCTTGTAGTCGTGTCCCTGCGCGTTCGGTTCGTACCACTGGATGTCGACGACGATGTACTTCCATCCGTACTTCGCAAGATGCTCCGCCATCCAATCGGCATTGGCCTTGACCTGTGCCTCGCGCACGGTGGTGCCGTACGAATCCCAACTGTTCCAGCCCATGGGAGGAGTCGGGGCGGTGGGATCCGCAGCGCGCAGCGTTGGCGTCACGAGGGCGATCGATAGAAGGCAGGTGAGAGCCCGGAGTCGAATCATCACGGCACATTGTAAGCCGTTGGAGCTTGATTGCAGTCTGCAAACAAAACGGGCGACCCGAAGGCCGCCCTAATGTTTTGCATTTTCTATCTGTGGAATCCGTGAAGATCCGTGGCCAAAGAAGTTCTAGATGTCCAGGTTCTTCACATCCAGCGCATTCTCTTCGATGAACTTGCGCCGCGCCTCGACGTCCTCACCCATCAGCGTGGTGAAGATGGTCTCGCACTCGGCGATGTCTTCCAGCTTCACCGACAGCAGCGTCCGTCGCTCGGGGTCCATCGTCGTCTCCCAGAGCTGCGGCGCGGTCATTTCGCCAAGACCTTTGTAGCGTTGGATGGTGAAGTCCTTGCGCCCTTCGTTGATGACGTAATCTCGCAGGTCGCGGACGTTCGTTTTCTCCACCACTTCAATTTCGGTCTTTCGCTTAGCGGGCTTCGCCGTCTTCTTGTCGGCCTTCTCGCTCTTGTCTTCGTCGGCGGCGTCACCATCAGCACCATCGCCGTTGCTGGCAGGCGCTGCCTTGACCAGCGTTTCGACCACAAACGGCGGCTCCATGTAGGGCTCGATCTGCTTGTATTTCGCGATCAGCTGGCGGCATTCTGCGCTCGAAGCCAGCACCCAGTTGATGACGTGCTCAGCCCCGTGCTTGTTGACGAAGTTCACTTCCCAGAGATTGTGCTCCTCGTCGAAGCGCGTCCCCACACTCTTGAAGCCCTCTTCCTTCTGGAGCTTCTTCAGTTCTTTTTCGAGGCGCTCGATCTTTTTTGGCGGAGTGTTCTTGTCGCCTTCAAAATCCGCGCGCTTGGCGAGATCAAATTTCGGAATCAGTTCGGTCACGCGTTCGTTGCGCACACGCTTGTCGAGCTTCTCGAAGAAACCGAGATACTCGTCGAGTACAGTCATGAATCGCGCCAGGTCCTTGCCTTCGATCTTGGCCGCGCCTTCGCCGTAGCGCACGCTCAATCCGTCGGCGGCGCGCTTCACCATGACTTTCACGAATTCGCGCTCGTCCTTGATGTACTGCTGCGACTTGCCCTTCTTCAGCGAAAACAACGGCGGCTGCGCGATAAACACGTTGCCGCGCTTGATCAGTTCCTGCATGTGCCGGAAGAAGAACGTCAGCAGCAGCGTGCGGATGTGGCTGCCGTCGACGTCGGCATCGGTCATCAGGATGATCTTGCCGTAGCGCACTTTCGTCGGATCGAAATCTTCCTTCGAGATGCCCGTGCCCAGCGCCGTGATCATGCAGCGAATTTCTTCGTGCGCCAGCATCTTGTCGTAGCGCGCTTTCTCTACGTTGAGGATCTTGCCCTTCAGCGGAAGAATCGCCTGGAAGCGACGGTCGCGTCCCTGCTTGGCGGTTCCACCTGCGGACTCGCCCTCGACCAGGAACAACTCGCAGCGGTTCGGATCGCGCTCGGAACAGTCCGCCAGTTTGCCGGGCAGACCTCCGGAATCGAGCGCGCCTTTGCGGCGGGTCAGATCGCGTGCTTTGCGGGCAGCTTCGCGGGCGCGCGCGGCGTCCACTGCTTTGTTGATGATCTTGCGTCCCACGGTTGCGTTCTGCTCGAAGAACGCGCCCAGCCGCTCGTTCACGAACTGCGTGACGGTGCCGGCGATATCGGAGTTCAGCTTGCCCTTGGTCTGGCCTTCGAACTGAGGCTGGGGCAACTTCACGCTGATGACTGCGACCAGGCCTTCGCGCACATCGTCGCCGGTCAGATTCTCTTTGACGTCTTTGAACAGCCCCATCTGCTGCCCCGCATAATTGATGGTGCGGGTCAGCGCGGTGCGGAATCCGGAAAGATGCGTGCCGCCATCAATCGTGTTGATGTTGTTGGCGAAGCTGAAAATCGTTTCGGAGTACGCGTCGTTGTACTGCAGCCCAATCTCCATGTGGACGCCGTTGCGGTCGTCTTCCATGTAGATCGGCTTGTCGTGCAGCGTCTGCTTGCCGCGATTGAGATGCTTGATGAACTCCGCAATGCCGCCGTTGTACTTGAAGTCGGTCTGCTTGGGCTCGCCGGTCTTCGAATCGGTGGCGCGCTCGTCGGTCAGCGTGATCAGCAATCCCTTGTTGAGGAACGCGAGTTCGCGCAGCCGCTGTGCCAGCGTGTCGTAGTTGTACTCGGTCGCGGTGAAGATGGAGCGGTCGGGCAGGAAGTGAACCTTCGTGCCGCGCTTCTTGGTCGCACCGGTTTTCTTCAGCTTGTTGGTGGGCTCGCCCTTGGAATAGTTCTGCTGCCAGGTCGCGCCGTCGCGCCAGATTTCCAGTTCGAGATCTTCGCTCAGCGCGTTGACGCACGAAACACCAACGCCGTGCAGTCCGCCGGAAACTTTGTACGTGGACGAATCAAATTTTCCGCCGGCATGCAGCGTCGTCATGACGACCTGCGCCGCTGAAACCTTCTCGCCATCGATCACCATGTCGTCGACCGGAATACCGCGCCCGTCGTCGATGACCGTGATCGAGTTGTCGAGGTGAATCGTGACTTCGATCTTGGTGGCAAATCCGGCGAGCGCCTCGTCGACAGAGTTGTCGACCACTTCGTACACCAGGTGATGCAGGCCCAAGTCGCCGGTCGATCCGATGTACATGGCGGGACGCTTGCGCACCGCCTCCATGCCGCCCAGCACTTTGATGGAATCGGCATTGTAGCTGCCGTCGCCGTTGCCGCTCGTGGCCGCGCCGTTCGGTGCGTCGATGGGAGTCACTTTTCCGTTTTTTGTTTTGGTGTCAGCGATGGGAGTATTGATCTCTTTGGTGGCCATTCCGCTCCGCGAAAATGTCCCGATTTTTTGTGTGAAACTGTGCTACGAATCCCTGGAATTCGGCTGGAATTTTCGTCTCGAACCGACCGCTTTGAAGCCTCCTGCAAAAGACTTCAAGTTATTGAAATTCTTAATACTTAGGGTCGTTTTTCGACTGTTCAAATTATACCACAAAACGGCGGTTTTCGGGCCTCCGAAAAACATAGAATCGAGTCAGTAACAGGCCGTTTTCAGAGGAAAAGTGGTGGGTGCACGAACACGAATCGGGGGACTCATAAACCGCGCACTGGGGGTTTGAGCGGAATGGTATGGTTTCGTCAGTTGGGTCGAAGTTGGGCTGGACGATAACGATCAATCTAATTTAAAGGCAACACGATGGATTTACCTCTTGCATTGCACACCGCTGCCCGGACCTTCTGCGCCAATCAGCACTCCCATTGGTCGGGACAATATATGCCGCTTGTGAAGTCAGGGCAGGAGCCAGCGGAAAAAGAGTACTCCAAGGCTGCGTACAGCTTGTTTCCAAAATACAGGCTCGATGAAGCCATGGGGATCGAGGTCGAGAGAATTGCCGGAGATCAACTTCGTTCGCTAGAAGAGGCTCGCAAACTACTCCTCGAAGCAGGATCGTAGCGCGTTATCGTCCCTATTTCAAGAATTTCAGCAAAGCCCCGAAGCGCAAGTTGCACTCACTGACGAATGGAAAGCGTTCGATTCCTACATCAGCAACCTTGATCCCATCCAACTCGCTCAAATCAAGCCTCTCCCCTATCGCCGCGTTCTCACAAAATCCGAGAGCGAGCAGTCACGGCAGAAGCTAAATGCGATCTGGGGAGCGAAGGGCTATTGGTACCCTCTGTCACAATGCGCGCCGCAGACCAACGTTATCGCATTTCATCAGGAGCTTTGGGAACAGCGTGATGGTACGTCACTCCTTCTTCAAGCCATCCAACAGCGAGCCATTGAGCGATGTTTTCTGCTTCTTGAGGGACCAGTAGATTATGAAATTGCTCGATCCTTGGTGGAACCAATGTACCGAGGTGACGAATCCTTCGTTACGAGCGACTTCGACTGGCTAGTGTACAGTTCACACGAATCCTCTATTGCAGTCGCGGGGTGGTTAGCTGATTTCTTTCGGAAACAATGGCGAGATTGGGAAGCCGTATCCTACGGCGGTCCTTTTCACACCGCCGATTTACGTGGAAGTTGGGGGATGCTGAAAAGATAACTGGCGATACCTCTCGATATCGCGTTTGCGCGCACACCCTTGCAGTTTTCTAGCCCGCTAGCCAGTCCCCCCATCATTACTGTTCGAACCCGGACTGCCCCATCACAGACAGGCTTGCCCTAAGTCGAGCCGAAGGGATGCGGCTACAAAAACGAAGGGCGGCCCGCTGAGGCCGCCCTTAAAGACAATCTTGCTACGCTTCTTACGCCGTTGCTGGCCGCTCTCCGCCCTTGGCGCGTCCCGGCTGCAGCTCCGGCTTGATGACGTGCTGCACGCCGTCGTCCTTCGACGTTGGCGGCGGCTGGATCGGCGGCAGTTCCTGGCCCTCGACGAGCATCTTGATTTCGTTCGCGTCGAGAACTTCGCGCTCGATCAATGCACGGGCAATGCGCTCGAGCACATCACGATTGTCGGAAATGACCTGCTTGGCCGTGGTGTAACCGGCGTTCACAAGCTTGCGGACTTCCTGGTCGATCTTGATGGCCGTGTCTTCGCTGTAATCGCGATGCTGCGCAATCTCGCGGCCCAGGAAAATCTGCTCTTCCTTCTTGCCGAAGGTCATGGGACCAAGATCGCTCATGCCCCACTCGCAGACCATTTTGCGCGCCATTTCCGTGGCCCGCTCAATGTCGTTGCCCGCGCCCGTGCTCAGCACGTTCAGGAACAACTCTTCCGCGATGCGTCCGCCCATCAGGATCGCGATCTCGGTCTCGAGGTAGTTCTTGTAGTAGTTGTGCCGGTCATCGGTGGGCAACTGCATGGTGACGCCCAACGCCATGCCGCGCGGAATAATCGTGACCTTGTGCAGAGGATCGGAGTTCGGCATCTTCGCCGCCACGAGTGCGTGTCCCGCCTCGTGGTAGGCCGTGTTCTTCTTCTCGGCATCGGTGAGCAGCAGCGACTTGCGCTCCACGCCCATCAGGACTTTGTCCTTGGCAAGTTCGAAGTCGTACTGCAGCACGGCCTTGCGATTCTGCCGCGCCGCTGCCAGCGCCGCTTCGTTGACCATGTTGGCCAAGTCGGCGCCAGAGAATCCCGGGGTTCCGCGAGCCAGCACAGAAAGATCGACATCTTCTGCGAGAGGAATCTTGCGGGTGTGCACGCGAAGGATCTCCTCGCGGCCACGCACATCCGGACGACTCACAACCACGCGCCGGTCAAAACGGCCAGGCCGCAGCAACGCGGGGTCCAGCACGTCAGGACGGTTGGTCGCTGCCATCAGGATGACGCCTTCGTTCGATTCGAAGCCGTCCATCTCGACCAGCAACTGGTTCAAAGTCTGCTCGCGCTCGTCGTGTCCGCCGCCTAAGCCGGCGCCGCGATGACGTCCAACGGCATCGATTTCGTCAATGAAAATGATGCAGGGAGCATTCTTCTTGCCCTGCTCAAACAGATCGCGCACGCGGCTCGCGCCTACGCCGACAAACATTTCAACGAAGTCCGAGCCCGAAATCGAGAAGAAGGGAACGTTGGCCTCGCCCGCGACCGCTCGGGCTAGCAGCGTCTTGCCGGTTCCCGGAGGTCCGACCAGAAGTACGCCCTTCGGAATGCGTCCGCCGAGCTTCTGGAATTTCTGCGCTTCACGCAGGAACTCAATAATCTCGCGCAGCTCTTCCTTCGCCTCTTCGACGCCGGCCACATCTTTGAATGTGACTTTCTTTTGCTGCATCGAGAGCAACCGCGCCCGGCTCTTGCCGAACGACAGCGCTTTATTGCCGCCGGTCTGCATCTGTCGGATCATGAAGAACCACAGTGCGCCCAGCAGGATCAGCGGAGCCCAAGTCCCCAGCAGTTGCAGCGGCAAGCTTCCGCTGTTGATGTCGCGGAAGGTGATGTTGACGCCCTTGCTCTGCAGGTTCTTGAGCATTTCAGGAGTGAAGTAGTTGCTGGGAGCGGTGGTGTGGAACGCGGAACCGTCCTTGTGCTTGCCGCGCACTTCCATGCCGTTGACCAACAATTCCCTGAATGTTGCCCTGATCGACGTCAGTCATGAACTGGCTGACGTTTAACTCGGCATCCTTCTGGCCGTCGCGCGCGCTCTTGACCACCTGCCACAAGCAGAAACGCGGAAACGATAATCAGCAACCAGAACAGCACGGTCTTTACAGTTGAGTTCACCTAGAAGACTCCTAAATTCCGGACACGGGCAGCTGCCTACACCAACCCCCGAGGCTCCTACAGCGATTAGATGCCCATGTACGACTTTCGATTGGCAAATCCTTTAAGGACTTTATTCTACCTTTTCCCCGGCAAAAAGGCGCGTTCCTGACGCGGTGACCTAAGTCACTGAGGCTTTGGGAGTTGCCGCCGCCAAGTACGGCAGATTGCGGTTGGTCTGCTCAACCGCGCCCAAGCCGTATCCCACCAGAAAAGTTTCATCCACCAGGAATCCGAAATAATCCGGCTGCAAGGGCACGCGGCGAGCCGCCTGGCGGTCGAGTAACGTGACCAGTTTCACCGAAGCGGCTCCCCGGGAGCGCAGGTCGCTCATCAGAAACTCGCTGGTCACGCCGGAGTGCACCAATCCCTCCACCAGCAAAATGTGTTGGCCGCGAATGTCAGGCTCGTGACTGAAGAAGATCTCCATTACCTCGTGAGCGGCACCACTTGGCGGCCGTGTGTACTTGGGCTTGATGAACTGGCAAACGACCGGAACCTCGATGGCCCGCACCAGGTCGGCCAGAAACATGAAGGCGTTTTCCAGCACCGCGAGCATCTGCACGGTCTCGCCCTTGTAGTCGTCGGAAATCTGCCGGGCCAGTTCCTTCACTCGCTTCTGGATCTGATCGGTAGTGATGACCGGGCGAAGGGGCTCGACTCGCGGACCGCTCATGAAATTTGTGTGCCTCCCGGGCACATCGCTTACTTACTCTCCCGCCGGCTGATGGGCCAGCGGTTCGTCCACGATCAGAACTGCCGCTCGGCCCGGTTTCGCCCGATATTTCGCGGGCACCGGAAACCCTCGCAGCCAAACAATCTCGTCGCCGCTCACGATTGCCGGCCAAGACTTGCGCTCCGCCTGGGGCACGTGACGCTCTTGTAGCAGTTCCTTAATCTTCTTGGGGGACTTCGTATGGGCCGGCCAGAACCGGTCTCCGGGACGCCAGTTCCGCACCCTGAACGGTCCGGGCAGAGATTCCGCATCCAGAAGGTGCTCAGGATTATACCCCGCATCCCCGCCCGCTGGAATGGCTCGCGCTTCGATCGAGGAGCCTGCTTCGTAAACGAGGACTCGCCCGGGAATTGGGAGTTCGTAGTCGTAGTCCTGCGGCGGCGCGGAATCGCGCAAATCGGGAGTCACGAAGACCAACGCCTCGGGTTCGCGCACCAGCTTCCAGCCCAGCGGCAGCGACAGTTCCTTGCCCGATGGACCGTCTTCCGCCGCGATGCGCAGGATCTCTTCCACATGCTTGAACTCCAGCGGGATCCCGGCGTTCTCGCCGATTGCCTTGACCAGTCGGCGCTGCACGGCGACCGGCTCACCTAGAAACCACATCCGCGACACGGACGCGTCCATGACGAGCCAGGGGGCGCTATCGATTTTCATATGCAGATCCGCATCCTTGCGAAGATAACGCTGTGGGTTCACCCATCGAGATCTGCACGAAACTCGGTGACACGACGCGGGCCCACTCCGGCTGCGACCACTGCACGGTCGTTCCCAGCCAGCCCGAAACTTCGTTCTCCCAGTAGTCTTCTTCGCCGCGCGCAATCTCCGCCAGTTCGGCAAGATTCTGCGCCACGGCAGGATTGAACTCCCGCTCCAGCAGCGGGACCACCAGCTTGCGCACGCGGTTGCGCGTGAAGTGCTCGTCGGCATTGGTTGAATCTTCGCGCCAGGGCTGCCCGATATCTTTGAAATACTGCTCCAGTTCGCGGCGCCGCACACCGAGCAGCGGCCGCACAATCTCGCCGGAAATTTCCCCGTCATCGTCCTCCACGAAAATTCGGGGATGAATCCCGCCGAGCCCCCGCAGCCCCGCCCCGCGAATCATCCGCATCAGCACGGTTTCTGCTTGATCGTCGAGCGTGTGCCCGGTCAAGATCTTGTCGAGAGCAGCGCCGCGGAAGGCCTCCTCAGAGCCGCGAGTCGAAGCAGCACCGTGGAAGAGCGGCCCTTCAGGGCCGCGGAAAGGCGCCTCCTCGGAATCCGGCTTTAGCCCCTGGGGGTCCACTCCGTCTTCACCGAGGAGATGCCGGAAGAACCCATACCGCAACTCCCGCGCCGCCTTCTCCACGCTCACTCGCTCCTCGGCTGCATGCCGGCCCACGTCCTCGCCATCGACGTGAAATTCCAAGTCGTGCTCGCGAGCGAGGCTCGCAACGAATTTCTGATCAGCGTCGGATTCCGACCCGCGCAGCTTGTGATTGAAATGAACGACAGACAGGACAATCCCCAACTCGCCCCGCAACTCGAGCAACACTCGCAGCAGCGCAACCGAATCAATCCCACCAGAAACGGCCACGCCGACGCGATCTCCAGCCGTCAGCAGTTCCTGCCGCCGAATGTGGGAAAGCACGCGCTCCGCCAAAGAATGCACTGAAGCATGGTACAACCTGGTTAGAAGAGCCTTGCTGAATTTGCCTCGCGGACGGTCCGATCACAACGGCTAGCCCTTCCGGGGCTCCTGCTCCATTTCAATCCGTATCCTCAACAGTTCACCTGACTCCCCAAGATCGCGATGGACTTCGAACAGACCGTCGCCCCACGAAGTCATGAAATTGCAAACCATCACTCCCGCTAACTCCACGGTAGCCGATTCGGTACTGCTCTTCCTTGCCGGCGTCATCACGCGCCAATGATCAGAGTGAGGACGATAGTCAACCGCAAATTTCAGCGATTGCTGGTCCCTATACTCTTCCACAGAGTGTCCATGCTCCTGAGCGGAATCCTCAGGTAGATCCAGCCACCCAAATTCTCCGGTCGGCAACCTAGGTGCATTCGTTGCTGAAGCGGCCCTTTCCGCGTCGCGCCCCCAGAAAACATAGTCGGCCTTCCCATCGCGAGACTCCTCGTGCTGCCACATACCCAGGGCATCGATATCCGCGATCAAGAGGCGAGCGTAGTCAACCCCGACCAAGCCAACTCTTTGTGAGCGGACGATCTGCCCGTGCGGTCGGCACTCAACAAACACCTGTTTCCATCGATCGGCGTGAGGCTCAGTCGAGCGCTGAGCAAGAATTCGCAGCGGCTGGAGTGGCGGCGCTCCCGCAACAGCTACCGCCCAAATTCCATGAAACTGGAATTCGCCTGCGCCCTTTCCATGCTCCAAAGCCAAGTCGACGCGCCGCCGGTGCGGGATTCGGGGGCTGATGATCTCAAAGCGTGCATCTAATTTGTGCCTGCGTACTAGTTCACCCAACTTATTTTGGAGTTCTGCATGATCCGATGGCTGGTCGTACACGTAGGAGGGATGCCAGGACATATCGAGGAGAGTCCCGGCTCGTTCTGCGTCCGCGCCAACAATGTGCAGATCAACAAACGAATTGGCTCTCTCGGTCTGTTCTTCGCTACTGAGCGAGCCAGGCGGCAACATCGGAGGGCGATCATGCGACCACAGACTTAAATAGCCGGTGTCGATTATGGCCAGAATGCCGGAACGGGTTGTCACGACGCCGAGTTCTTCCACTTGCGTCATGCTTACACTCCCGGGCTCTTCTCCGCGATCAGCTTCCTGATCTTCTCCACGAACTCCGCCGCCGGCATGTCTTCCGTCTTCTCTTTCCCGCGCGTGCGGACGTTCACCTTCCCCGCCTCGGCTTCTTTATCTCCGACGACGAGCAGGAACGGCACCTTCTGCATGGCATGCTCGCGGATCTTGGCATTCATCTTCTCGTTGCGCGCATCGACTTCGACGCGCACGCCAATCGCCTTGAGCTGCGCAGCGACTTTGTTCGCGTACTCCGCATGCCGCTCGCTGATGGGAATCATCACCGCCTGCACCGGCGACAGCCACACCGGAAACGCGCCCGCGTAGTGCTCGATCAGCACGCCGAAGAATCGCTCGATCGATCCGAACAGCGCGCGATGCACCATCACCGGCTGCTTGCGCGAACCATCTTCGGCCACATACTCCAGGCCAAAGCGCTGCGGCAGGTTGAAGTCAACCTGCACCGTCGAAAGTTGCCACAGCCGCCCGATCGCATCCACCAGCTTGATATCGATCTTCGGCCCGTAAAACGCCGCCTCGCCAGGAATGGTCTTGTACTCGACGTTCTTGCGCTTCAGCACATTTTCGAGCGATTCGGTGGCGTGGATCCACTGCTCTTCGCTGCCCACAAAATTCTTGCGGTCGTTCGGATCCCAGGTCGAAAGCTCAGTCTGGAACTTGTCGAAGCCAAAATCTTTCAGCACATCCAGGGCAAAGTCGAGACAGCCGGTAATCTCGCCTTCGACCTGCTCCGGCGTGCAGAAGATGTGCGAGTCATCCTGCGTAAAGCCGCGCACGCGCAACAGCCCGTGCATCACGCCCGAGCGCTCGTAGCGATAAACCGTGCCCAACTCGCCCAGCCGCACCGGCAGATCGCGATACGACTTCAGCGAGTCCTTGTAAATCAGAATGTGCCCGGGACAGTTCATCGGCTTCAGGCGATATTCGGCGTCGTCGAGTTCCATGGCGTCGAACATGTTCTGCGAGTAGTAGCCCTCGTGCCCCGAGGTGTAGAACAGCTGCCGCCGCGCCACATGCGGCGTGTACACCAGCGAGTAGCCGCGCTTCAGGTACTGCTCGCGCATCCAGTCTTCCATCTCTTTGCGGATGATGCCGCCCTTGGGATGCCAGAAAATCAGCCCCGGCCCGGCCAGTTCCTGAATCGAAAACAAATCCAGCTGCTGGCCCAGCACGCGATGATCGCGCTTCTTGGTCTCCTCGATCTGCTTGAGATAGTCGTCGAGATCCTTCTTCGAGAAAAACGACGTCCCGTAAATGCGCTGCAGCTGCGGATTCTTTTCGTCGCCCAGCCAGTACGCGCCCGCGATGTTGAACAGCTTGAACGCCTTGATCTTTCCGGTCGACGGAATGTGCGGCCCGCGGCAGAAGTCGGTGAACTTGCCGGTGCGGTAGATGGAAATCTTTTCATCGGGCTTGGTGAATTGCTCGATGAAATGGCACTTCATGAAGTCGCCGTCTTTTTTGAACTCGGCCAGCCCCTGGTCGCGGGGCAGAAATTCGCGCGCGTACGGAAGGTTCTGCTGCACCAGTTCCTGCATCTTCTTTTCGATCTTCTCCAGATCCTCGGGCGTGAACGGAGTCGGCCGGTAGAAGTCGTAGAAGAATCCGCTCTCGGTCGCGGGACCGTGGCCGAGCTTGGTCTCCGGGAAAAGCTCCAGCACCGCCGCCGCCAGCAGATGCGCCGACGAATGCCGGTAAACCTCCAGCGCCTCGGGATCCTTCTCGGTCAGCAGGCGCAAGTCGGTATCTTTTTCGAGCGGACGGGTGAGGTCGATCAGATCGCCGTTCGCCTTCGCCACCAGCGCCGCATCCGCGAGTCGCTGGACTGATCGACTTCGCGATGTCGAGCGCAGTCGTACCTTTGGGAACTTCCTTCACGCTCCCATCCGGGAGCTTTACATGAATGCTGTCAGCCATAATGTGGGACCTGCAGGTGTTCTGAATCTTTCAGTCTATTGAACGGATTCGGGAGGGTCAAACGGGGGCAGGAGAACCGGCTATCGGGCACGAAAAATTCCTACACCTCCGCCCTCCCGCCACAGAACTGGTTTTGACTCTGGCCAGCCCGCGCGCGAACCGAGGGTAGGGCCAGATGCGGCTCGCGCAGGAATGAACGAGATGGCGCCAATGAGTGTGACGGAGATTTATCGGCAACGATCTCTACAATTTTCATCGAGGTAGTGATTTGCATCCAGTTGTAGCTTGCAGCGAGGATGCAGTGGGCGACCTGTCTTCTGTTTCCGACTGTCACTTCTACCAGTAGTCGACGCGAACAGAATAGAACTAGCGTGCTTAGTAGTTTCTATCACTCACCCTACTAGGCGGAACAACGCATAAGTCTGACGTTCACGCCCCAGTTCCTCAGGAGCATCCATGAGAGGAAAACGAATCATGAGTAATCCAAAGCGCAAGATCATCGATTTCCGCAATCGGCCGCCGCTCAAGCCCTACAAGGGTCTGTACGACCTCAAGAATAACGTGCTGATGAAGAGTCACCTGATCGTTAAGAATCGCGGGGCAAACACGAGTTCGCCCGCCATAGAAATGGGGATAGACAAGCCCGCTGCAATGGAGCAGTGGTGGAAAGAAATCGACGAGGCGGGAATTGACGCGGTCGTAGTGAACGGCCGTTATGTCGGCGGGTTGCCTGACTTTTGCATGGACAACGACACGCTGGCTGGCCTGCAGAACAAATACAAGGGTAGATTGTTCGGACTGTCCCAACTGAACCTCGATCAGGATCCGGATAAGACGGCTCAGGAGGTTGAGAGGGCCATCAAAAAACTAGGCATGGCTGGCGCCAACCTCGAGCCGGGCTATCAGACGGTCGGGCTAGGAAAAATGGGAACCTTCACGGACAACCCGTCCTTTTGGCCGATCCTGGAGGTGCTCAATGAAACGGGAGCCTTCCTGCTGATCCAGACTGGACTCTTCGCCGGATCGGACATCTCATTCAACAATCCTCAAGCCCTTGACCGGCTGCTGTTCTCATTCCCGAAGGTGCAAGTAGTCCTCGCCCATGGGGGCTATCCCTACGTTCAGGAAGTGCTGGGCCTTTGCGCCAAATGGCCCCAGCTCCACATCTCCGCCGATGTTTATATGTTCTGGCCGAACGGATTTCTCTATGCCATGAACCTGGAGCGAATCCCTGATCAGCTTGTCTTCGGCAGCGCCTTCCCGTTCGCCAACATGAAGGTGATGGTTGAGGACACCTTGAAGCTCCAAGAGCAATTCCAGGTCAGCGACGAGACGATGGAGAAATACCTCTACTCCAACGCAGCCCGGTTGCTCAAAACTCAGAGAGTGGGAGCTGAGAAGTTACCGGCTCGCAGCGCGGCGTAAACCGGCTTCGGCTACGACCGATCAAAACATTTAGAAGACAAGGAGATCAAGATGGCTACAGCAGAAGTGGTTACGCCCATTGCGGCAGGGCTGAGAGGCAAATTGACCAAGGAGAACTTCGGGCCTTCCATGCCTTCCTACGCGCCGACCTACCCAGCATTCGGCCCGGAAGGTTGGGACTGGCTCGACATTGACGCGATCCTGATTGACTACATGACGGATGCGGAGTCGGCCGCCGAGTGGCTGCCGGCTCAGTGCGAACTCATCTCCATTCCGATGGCGCCGTCCCAGACGGCGGTGAAAATGGTCTTCGCAGACTATCGCGCAGGCACGCTTCCCCCGTACAAGGAAGCCATTCAGACGATTCCGTGCCTTTATAAGGGGCAGATCTACCTCTATGTGGCACAGATCTGGGTGGACACTGACTCCGCTATGACCTCGGGCCGTGAAGCCGGGGGCTACCCAAAGAAACTTGCTGACATCCGGCTCGACTGGCACGGTGAAATGGGAACCGGTTACCTCGAGCGCTCTCATCAGCGCCCGCTAGGAAGCGGAAACCGAGTCGCTTCGTACACGTTCCGGAAAACGGGCAAGATGGTCTCGACGCCCCTGCCGGCAAACCGGAAGCCGACCTTCCCGTTCCCCTACAACTTGACGCTCCCGCTGCCCGAGCCCACTGGCAAGCCGCAGGGATTGCCGTACAAGACGATCTGCACACGCTTCATCCCATACACGCCCGGTTTTAAGAACAAGTGGGCGTTATCGCAATTAACCGGTATGACGTGGTCGCTAGAGAAAGGCGAACTCTGGGCTGGTGACGCGACCCTGCAGTTCCGGCCGTCGGACGATGATCCGTTGTACAGGCTGCCAGTGAACCAGATCCTCGATGCGATGGTCTTCTACGGCGACATGAATGCGAAGATGGATTTTATCGAGGATATCTGAGGGGGTTGAAACTCGTTAATCTCGCGGTGGCTCTCCCCGGCAACGGGGAGGGCCACCCATCATCCTCAGAGGAGTAGCGCGTGGGTAACGGTTCGCCTGCGTGGCCCACCGGTCGCAGCCAGCCGCTTGACGGCTCGATCTGCTGGCGACCGCAAACGCCACCAGATAAAAGGAAGCAGACGTGGAGACGGGTTTAGCTCATCAGTCCGAAGTCAGATCCACGCAAGCCACTACTGCGGCGTTAGACTTGGCCTCGCTTGTCCTTCAAAGTGGCGGCTCAACCCCGATGGCGGACACGACTTTGAAGAACGTCCTAAAGGGATATGAGGAAGAGGGCGTCTCCACTGTTTACCGAGAGGACTTCATCGCGTCCAGTACTGCCGCGAACGGGCAGGCTTGGACCGTGTTCCGCCCGCTCGGCCCACCAGGACTGCATCTCGTTCGTGCTTCTGAAGCCACGGTTCTTAGCGAACGATTTGCGAGAGGAGAAATGGATGCCGCTGGCTTTGTCTCTCAGGTCGAGCGAGTCAAGCAATTGGCCTCTCCTCATAATCGCTGGGCGACGATGTTGGCCGCTGCTTGTGCAGCAGCAGCTTTCTCCCGAAGCACAGGTGGAGATTGGGGAGGAATGGGAGTTGTGCTAGTGGCGGCAGGGGTGGGGCAGTTCGTTCGATCTCTGCTGCAAAAACGGACTCTCTCACGTTGGGCGATTACTTTCTTTTGTGCGCTCGTCTCCGGATTCATTGCTGTCGGCGGGTTAAAGCTCGGTTTGAGCCGAGTAGCGGGAGCCACGCTAATCGCGTCGGTTATCTACATGGTTCCGGGGATCCCGTTGATCAATGGCTTTGTTGACATTGCATCCGGCAAGTATTTGTTTCTGGGAGTGCAACGGCTCTTCGACGCGAGCGTCTTATTCTTCATTATGACCGTCGCCGTGGCCATCGCGAATTCCGTCTTATAGCGGAGCGGAGGAAGGAACATGGACCTAGCCGCAATTCTACTGAACAGCCTGTGGGCAGCGACCTTTTCTGCCGGGATGGCGGTTGTTTTTTCCACTCCCTCTTGGGCGCTGGTGCCGAGTTTCTGCTGTGGGTTCATCGCTCGCCTGGTTCGCGATCTGTTGATGGGCTGGGGTGCGAACCAGAATCTCGCAACGTTCGTTGCCGCTGCCGTGGTTATTTTCGCCGTAGTCAGTTTGGTCCGGCGTCCGGGTGTTTCACCGATTGTCATGCTAGCCGGTATCATCCCTCTCGGTGCTGCCGGCGCACTCTTTCGTGGGATTGTCGGCTTTCTGGAAATCTCATCGCTGAAAGGAGAAGGGCTCAGTGCACCGGTTGCACTCATTTCTAATCTGAGTATTTTGTTTACCACGACGACCGCGATCGCTGTGGGATCTTGGATTGGGTATCTCCTGGGGCAATCTGTCAGGCGGGATCAACCTGTCACGGGCGAACCAGCAGTTAACTGTTGAAATCAGCCATTACACTCAGAATCCCTGTTGCGGCTGCCAGTGAACCAGATTCTCGATGCGATGGTCTTCTACGGCGACATGAATGCGAAGATGGATTTTATCGAGGATATCTGAGGGGGTCCATTGGTTTCGCGGCGGCTCTCTTGCAATCAGGGGAGCCGCTGTTCCCCATGTGACCGTAGAGTAATCGACGCCACCGGATGACAAAGGAGCAAACGTGGAGGCAGGTTTAGCTCATCAGTCGGAAGACAGAGTTAGTCGCGTAGTCGAGCGATCAGACGTCAGTTTCCAGAGCGGTGGCATTACGTGCCGCGCCTGGTTGTACAGGCCGGCAGCGGTGAGGACGGATACCAGCAACAGCGCGCCCTGCGTCGTGATGGCCCATGGTTTCGCTGGCACGCGCGATGCGCGCCTGCCAGCATATGCGGAGCGCTTCGTTGTCGCGGACTTTGCTGTATTGCTGTTTGACTATCGGCATTTCGGCGCCAGCGATGGAGAACCGCGCCAACTGATCTCCGTGCGCCGCCAACTTGAGGACTTCGCGAGCGCCGTCGCGTTTGCACGGTCGCTTCCTGGGATCGACGGAGGGCGGATTGCGCTGTGGGGTACGTCGTTTTCGGGAGGTCACGTGCTGACCACTGCTGCCCGGGATTCACGCATCGCGGCGATCGTGGCGCAATGCCCGATGATGGACGGGCGGGCCTCCGTCTTTCAGATTTGGAGATATGCAGGGCTCCGTCAAATCCTGAGGCTCACCGCCCACGGGACATTTGACCTGCTGTTGGCCCTGTTCGGCGCCACTCACTACATAAAGGCCGCCGGGCCTACGGGTAGTCTCGCTGTGATCACATCGAACGGCGCGGTTGACGGCTTTCGCGCGATCGCGCCCAAGGACTTTCGCTGGGAAGTCGCGGCCCGCATCGCAGTCCTTGCAGGTTTCTATCGGCCAGTGCGCAGTGCCCAGCAGGTGCGATGCCCGGCGCTGATTCAAATCTGCCAGAATGATTCAGTCGTGCCTCCCGAAGCTGCGGAGGCGGTCGCGCGCATCATGGGGGACCGCGCCGAGGTGTGCCGTTACCCGCTCGAGCATTTCGACCCGTACATCGGCGAGAATTTCGAACGTAGCGTGACCGACGAGGTCGATTTCCTGTGCCGCCACCTCAAAAGGCGGAACCATGATTAAACTGTGCGATTCGCCGTGGGGCGGGGCTTCGTCACGGCACGCGAGGTAATTCTGTCAGCCAAGCTTAGAAGGAGAATGTATGTCAACACAAACTGCGCTAAGCAATCCAATTGGATCGCGCAGCGTGGAAGAACCAACATCGATCAAGGGGAAAGACGAACGGCTTGAAGTTATGTCCGCGGTCCCTCTCGTGCTCTCAACTCCGGTCGGTTTACTCGCGGAACAACGTATCACGGACAAGAAGTACCTGTTCGTCAGGAATATCCAGGACTTGCCCAAGGGTATGACCCTCGAACCGCTGCCGCTGGAAGGCTGGGAGACCGAGTTGGTTGGACTGATCAGACCTTTTCGCGTCGTCATTCGTGGTGAAGAGTTGCTCGGGATGGAGCAGGTTGAGTACGAGATGATCCTGCAGTGCTCGGGCAACGGACGGTCGCAATATAAAGGCATCCCCGGGACGCCTTGGAATCAGGGCGGAGTGGGCAACGTTCGCTTCGCGGGTGTCCCGCTGAAAGCAATCCTCGAGAAGTACAACGTGAGTGTCGATCCCCAGGTAAAGTTTGTGACTGCCGAGGGTCACGACTTGCCCCTGGGACTTGAGAGGCCAGACTTCGAGCACAGTCTGCCGATCGCACCCGTGCTGGAAAGAAGTATCTTTGCTCTGAAGCTCAACGGCGAGCCCATACCGGGCATACACGGTGGACCGGTCCGTCTGGTAACGCCGGGATTGTTCGGCACCATGCAGGTGAAGTGGCTCCGTCGGCTGCGGTTCGAGACGGCCGAGTCCCCGAACTTCTACCATGCGACCGAGTATCGTGTTCCGTTGTCTCTCCTCAAGCCCGGAGAAAAGTTCCGATTCACTCTGGAGAATAGCCGACCGACCTGGGACATTCGCCTGATGAGTTACATCCTTGCCCCTGAGTCGGGAGCCAAACTGAAAGCCGGCGCCGTGACGGTCAGTGGCGTTGCGTACAACGATGGCTCCGCCCGGTTGGAGTCGGTGTTGGTGTCGTGCGACCGCGGCCAAAGCTGGCAGCCGGCGAAGTTCGAGGTGCCCGACAGCCCGTATGCCTGGTATCGGTGGACAACGCAGGCGAATCTCAAGCCGGGTGTCCATGAGATTTGGTCGCGAGCTATCGACGCTCTAGGCCGAAGCCAGCCGCTCGAGGGCTCGATCTTCTGGAATCCAAACGGATACGAGTGGACTGGTGTGTTCAAGACTGAAGTGACCGTCAAGTAAAGAAGACGGCTCGTCTCTCCCAGCTTTGCCTTCGAGCGTCCCGTGCGGATTGCCATTCACGCAACGCGGTAAAGAGTGCCTAACTGTTCTTAATCAGGGGTGATTTCACGCATTAAGAATCGGGCCGACCCCGGTCAATGAGCGCCTCGGGATATTTCGTCAACAACAGAAAGTCACCGTTGGCGAACCGTAGATCTTGTACCGGAACAGGGCTTGCGGGCAGAACCAGGTTTTGTGTCGTCACCTTGGTCCTCACTTTTGTTGAAACGCTTCGCTGCCGAAACTCACCATCTCTTATTGAGTATCAGGCTTGCGATCTGCGCGGCGCACGCGTCAGCTTCGGGCCTTGATATTGGCAGGAGGCCAATTTGATCCCAACTTATCCCGCTGCTAAAAGAACCATTCTGTGCATCGATGACGACGAGGCAATCTTGTGCTACGAGCGAGCGCTGCTCGAAAGGTCTGGATACGCGGTTCTCACGGCAGCGTCGCCGGAACAAGGGCTCAGACTGGTGACAACGTGTAGTTGCGATGCTGTGCTCGTCGACTTCGAGATGCCCGGAATGAAGGGACACGAGGTTGCCTGCGCGATAAAGCTCGTCCGACCGGAGCTGATGGTTATATTGCTGTCGGGTAGCGACGTACCAATGCCTGCGTTGGCCTCTGTCGATGCCTTTGTGCCGAAGCTTGAAGCAAGTCGGAAGCTGCTACCGATGATCACTAAGCTTTGCAGCGGAGCGGCGTGACTGTCAGCGATCTTCATCACCACGCAATGTGGCTAACAAGTGTAATCGTCGAAGTTGACACAGTTGTGACTCCTGGCGCTCACCGCGAATCAAATGTGACCCAAGTCATTGACATGAAGTTCTCATCCGCGCAGCATGAATGTGTCTCGAACTACAGTCTCGCCTCCCCGAAGAGCAGTTCCCACCGATTGGGATGCAGCACCCCCGTAGGCGACCTGGGATTCTCTCAACGTCCTTAGCTGGAAGCGGCTGTACGCGGAGGTGCGTTATGCAGCGGCAAGAGCGATGGTCAATGCTACTTCTGTGCCTGATTCTTCTGCCGGCTGTTCTCTCGCCGGCAGCTCACACGCAGGATAAGTCGACGTCTACGAAGCCTAACACCGAGGGAGCAAAGATTTTTCAATACCGCTGTGCTGTATGTCATGGAACTGATGGAAAAGGGCATGGACCGGACTCAGTGGTTCTCAAGCATCAAGTTCCCGATTTGACCCTAGTCTCGCAAGGAAGTGGTGGAAGGTTTCCGTACCAGCGTGTAAAGGAAATCATTGAAGGGGAAAAAACTGGATTGCCGTCCCAAGGTGATCGATTGATGCCGATTTGGGGGCCAATCTTTCATGAGGTCGAGTCTGACCAAGACTGGGGGGAAGTAAGGTTGGACGCAATCACCAGGCACATCGAGTCGATTCAGCAAAAATAGGATGCTGGAGCAGTTCGTGAATTAGATTCAAGCGACGGCGGGCTTTCTTGTCCTGCTAGGGCTAAGGTTAGCTCAGGGCTCGACTGCCTTCAGCACGATGATAGTGGCGTCATCCTGAAAATGTCCGCCGCAATGCTGTGAGGCCGCTTGCGTCAGCAATCCCATTAGGTCCATGGCGCTGGCACCCGGATTTTTCCGCGCGATCCGGACGACATTGTCTTCGCCGAACGCTTCTTCGTCGGCGTTGCAGGCTTCTACCAACCCGTCGGTAAACACCACGAGTTTGTCGCCGCAACTGATCTGGAGTTCGCTCTGCTCATAAAGCCAGTTGGGGAACTGGCCCAGGACTGCTCCCGCGGCATTCAACTCCGTCGACCGCCCATCCGCCCGAATCAGAAGTGGCGGATTGTGCCCGGCATTGCAATACGTGAGCAGTCTATTGCTGGCGTTCAGCACGGCATAAAAGAATGAAATGAATTTCCCCACCGGAGTCAGCTCACACAGAATGCGATTCAGCCGTCCGCACAACTCGCGGGGAGCCAGATTGTGCGACATCAGCGGTCGGAGCGCTGCCTGGAAGCTCGACATCAGAAGAGCTGCCGGTAACCCCTTGCCGGCAACATCGGCAATGCATAGCGCGATGTGATCCGCGTCGATCCGCACCACGTTGTAGTAGTCGCCGCCCACGAAACGCTTGGGCTGGGTCATTCCCGCTACCTCGTAGCCTGACACTTCAGGCAAGCTTTTGGGTAGCACCTTCTCCTGGATCTCGCGTGCTTCGCGCAGTTCGTCGTCGTGCTGCCGTTCGACCGATCGCTGCATCTTGCCCCGCGACACCAGGTTGTGCAGCTTTTGCAGAAGCAGCCAGTTGTCCCAGGGTTTCTGGACAAAATCGGAAGCTCCGCGCCGCATGGCTTCCACCGCCAAGTCCACATTGCCCCATGCCGTCATCACTACCACCGGCAACACCTGGTCCATCAACCGAATCAGCGACACCAACTCCAGACCTTCAGACCCGCTGGTGGTATCGCGCCCATAGTTCAGATCCATCACCACGGCGTCGAATTCACCCGTCTCCAGCAAACTCAACACGCGCGCCGGATGAGTGACGGCTTCGGTTGAAAAGCCGTGACCTTTCAACAGCAATTGCAAGGCGTCGAGGATGTGCTTCTGATCATCGGCGATCAGCACTCGGCCCAGTGCGGGTGGTGCTTCCGAATATGTTTCCTGCCGCAGTGTGGCTTCCATGCCTTCGGGAATTGCACCCGGCGGGCCAAATTGGCCATCCCCGCAAGCCGCTGATTTCAGGGAACCGGTGGAATGTGATGTTTCGCCGTGAACCGTGTCCGATGTGCGGACGTGGAATCCCGTGTCCGGAACCGGACACGGGGAACGGTTCATCGAATCAACCAACCCGTGCCAGATTCTTGAGTCAGTGCGCCACATCCTTCACGTGCGTGGCGATCCACCACTGATTGCCGAAGATATCTGTCACCGCTCCGACGCGGTCGCCGTAGGGCTGGTCTGCCGGCTCGTTCAGCGATTTCGCGCCTGCTGCCAGAGCCGTGCGGTATACATCATCCACGTTCGGAACGTAGAGGTAGAACATTGACTTCATCGGCTGATATGGTCCCTGGGCCTCGCCCATTTCCAGGTGCGAGTCGCCAATCGCGATCGTCATGTGGTGGACCACACCGTCCGGCGATGTGTACCGCCCCAAGTCCTCTGCCCCGAAAGCGCGCTTCAGGAAGTTCATCACAGGATCCACTCGAAGCGGGTGCATATACGGCTGAATTGCTGGCGCGCCCTCCGACTTGTAGCCGCTCGCCTTGGCGGTCGCGATGTACCAGTGGTTGCCCGCCGCATCGATCACGCTCGCGGACCGCTCTCCATATTCCTGGTCGGCTGGCGCTGCCAGCGACTTCCCGCCTGCCTCCAACGCGCGCTTGTAGGCGTCGTCGCAATCGCGAACATACACGTGGAACGCACCCAACATGGGTTCGCCCGTCCACGCAACGTCAGCACCGCCGCCGCCGATCATCAGCATGGAATCTTCCACTCGAACCTCGCAGTGGTAGCCGCCCGCGCCTCCCACGGCGCGGAAGATCTCTTCTCCGCCGAATGTCTTCTTCACCAGATTGATCACCGCGTCGACATCGGGCACAACCAGATACGGCGTCACCGTGCGGTACCCCTTCGGGATCGGACTCACCCCCGGCTTCTTTTCCGTCATCTTGGGATCGGGCATCTTGCCGCCTTCGGGTCCGTGGGTCATCCCCTGCATGCGCCGGTGCATTTCCTCTACCGACATCTCCTCTATCACCGTGACCACGGCCCACGAATAGCCAAAGGGATCCTGAAGCAGAGCGTCGCGATGTCCGTAGAACTGGTCCTTGGGCTCACGGACTAACTTCATCCCGGCAGCCACGGCATGTTCCGCAAAGGCATCTACATCCGGGACCTGGATGGAAATCGAAACCGGCGAACCACCCAGCGTCTCGGCGCTGAAGCGCCCTCCTTCGGGCCATTCTCCGGTCACATCGATCGCCGAATCGCCGATCATGAGCTCGGCGTGCGGGATGGAATCCCCAACTTGAAAACGGAACTTCTCTTTCGCACCTAAAGCGCGCTGATAGAATTCAATCGCCTTGGCGGGGTCTCGAAACGCCAACCTCGGTGTTGCAGTCACTCGAACGGCTGCGACGGGTTCAGCAATAGTAGGCATACGGTTTCTCCCTTCTAGTTCAGATTTCAATCGATCCTTAAAACTCTCGCGTGGCAAATCACGCAGGCCCGCGGCAATCCGCAACATAGGCTCGATGCTTCTCGCCACCTTCGGAGGCTTACCGTCGACTCGCGACAGCATCGCGTCTACTGCTTTGTTGAGCTCTTCGATCTGCCTCGTGTCAGGATTCCCCGGATTCAGAGAGCGCTTAGGCATCGGCACCCTCCATGCGCGCCCGCAGGCTGCTGAGCGCGCGGAACTGCAGCTGTTTCACTGCGCCCTCAGTCTTGCGGACCTCTCGCGCCACTTCTTTAATACTTTTCTCTTCCACAAACCGCAGCACAACCACACGCCGCTGTTCGGTCGGCAACGTGCCCACCAGGCGAAACAGGGTCGCCCGCCGCTCGACTTCTTCAATGTCGGCAGGACTCACCTGGACTGAATCGATGATCCCCGCCTCGTCCGCCACTTCCCGGCCAGAGCGCTGCCAGCGGTCCGAAATCAGGTTGGCCGCAATCCGGAACAACCACGCTGCAAACGGGATCCCCCGCCACTCAAACCGCTTCAGATTCGCCAACGCCTGGTGAAAGACTTCCGCCGTAACGTCTTCCGTCTCAGCCCGGTCCCGCACGCGCTTCACCACGTAGGCATATACGCGCTCAAAATTGATTTCGTAAAGATCGGCAAAGCAGGCGGGATCCTTCTGCGCAGCTTCGATCAGAAGCCGCTCGTCCGCTTCTTTCTTCAGAGCCTTCAACGAAATCTCCGCGGTTTTGGTCTTGCATTAGGGTAAACGCTTCGGCCGGCCAAAAGGTTACGGGCAGGGGAAAATCGGACGAAAATTTCATGTAACTCCACGCCGGGGTTCTGGCATCCAAAACCTTAACTTTTGGCAGGAAGTGAAGAGGTGGCTTATGGAAGCAGTCAGTGGAGTCTTTAAAACTCGTGCCCGCGCCGAGAATGCCGTCAACGAAGCGCTCAAAGCGGGCATTCCTGCCCACCGGGTCACGCTCCTGACTCCGGGCAACGTCGACCAGGTCAATAAAGAGATGCTGGCCGTCCCTACAGACACCACCGAGCAGCCTGGCATGGGAAAAGCGATTGGCGCGCTGGCAGGCGGGGGCGTCGGATTCGCGGGCGGCTCGCTCCTGATGGCGCTGGTGCCTGGGCTTGGCCCAATCACGGCAGTTGGACTGCTGGGCGCCGCGATCCTCGGAGCCGCCGGCGCCACCGTCGGTGCAACCGTGGGAAACGAACTGGAAACCTCCACCACCGAGGGGCTTCCCGAAGACGAAATCTTCGTCTACGAAGATGCTCTGCGTCAGGGACGAAGTGTCGTCATTGTTCTCGCCGAGGACACGCAGCAGGCATCGCTTCTCCGCGAGCTGCTGAAGATGCAGGGCGCCGAATCCATCGACGCGGCCCGCGAGCAGTGGTGGATCGGCCTGCGCAGCGCCGAAGAGAGCCACTATTTAGGCAAGAACTTCGCCGAAGATGAAGAATATTTCCGCCGCGGCTTCGAGGCGGCCTTGCACGCGCGCACCCGCTGCATGGAATTCGACCAAGTCTCGGCCGCTATGGATGCCGCTCTTGAGGACCTTCAGCGGGAACATCCCGGGGCGGAGGTGGAGGAGGCATTCACCCGCGGCTACCAGCGCGGGCGCGAGTATTATCAGCAGCGGTGCGATGAAACCTCGAAGGCGGCCTAGCGCTATTGAGGTTGAACGACCAGAAAGAAGCCCGTGAACTTGTAGTAGATCTTCAGGTCAGCCTTCTTAACCACCAGCTTGCCTTTCATAGGATCGCCGATCGTCACTTCGTCTGCGGTCTGACTCATGATCGCGATGAAATGCCCGGCCCCTCCGCGCAAAACCACTCCCGCAATCGCAGGACTCGGCAGAGACGGACTATTCGGCTGCTGAATGAGAACACGCTCGCGAAAGCCCCGCCGCTTGAATGCACGGGCGATATACCATATCTCGGTCCCCCCGCGTGAAGTCAGGCACTCCCCAGCGAGTTGCTTCTCAGACGCCGTCTGGCCGAAAGCTTTCAGCAGTGTCGCCGCGCTCGACGGCCCGCATGTGGAGAATGTGCTCTGCATGCACACCTCGCCTTCGCAGTGATCGCGCAACCGCGCCAGTTCGATCGGATCAAGTAATGGCTTCACGAACGGGATCACCACCACAACCAGGAGCGCGCCCGGGAAGAGAAGCTTCTGTCCCAGAGTTTCGGGCTCGAAACGCGAGTGCAGGACTCCGGCCAGCAATCCAGTGCCGCCCGGCAAGAATTCGGTCAGAGGCAGAACTCGAAAGCTATAAAACCAGGCAGCGTTGTCAAAAATGTGGGTGTAGTAAAGAGCGAAGAGAAGCCCCGGCGCTGCCAGAAGAATACCCGCCAACAACAGCCAAGAGCGGCTCGCACGCGACGCAGCCTTCTTTCCCAGTGCCGAGCCTAGACAAAACAGAACCGCTGCACTCAACACGTTGAGCAGCACGACGGGGATCAGGTGCATGGTGTCAGGCAGAACCGAGTTTCAACATCAACCTGCGCGCGCAAGACTCAGCGGTAATAAAGGTCCTCGACCGCCTTCTGCACTCGCGCCGAAAGCGACTCCAGATCCTTCATCGTCAACCCGGTCGTCGGGATCGGCTCTCCTACCCGCATCTCCAGCGGACGGCACTTGATGTGGTAGGTATTCATGGGCAGCAATTCGTAGGTTCCGATCAGCGCCACAGGCACGATATCCACCTGCGCCTTGATCGCCAGAAAGAACGCTCCCGACAAAAACGGCTTAATCTCTCCGTCGGGCGTTCGACCACCCTCCGGATAAATCACCAGCGGCAGGCCCGCTTTCAGTCCCTTCAATGCCGCCCGGATGCTGCTGATGGAGTGCGACGGGTTCTGCTGGTCGATGCAGACCTGGCCCGAGCGCTTCAACTGCCAGCCCACCACCGGATACGACAGCAATTCTTTCTTGAAGGCGATGCGGAATTGGAATGGCAGATACGTGTATAGAACCGGAATATCGAGCGCCGACGCGTGATTCACCGCATAGACGTGCGGCTTGGAAGTGTCGATCTTGTCGAGCCCAATCACCTTCACCGGCGAAGAGATGGTTTTCATGATCAGCCAAGACCATGCGTAGGAGAACCAATGCAGCCGGCGTCCCGTCCGGTCAAACAAGCCACCGGGGATCGCAGCCAGCCCCATCACCAGCGTGTAGAGCCAGATCAGCGGATCGAGAATGAAGTACGAGCGCAGACGGCTCAACCAGCCGTGCTTCAGCCCTGGAATGGCATGTGGACTGAGCCGCGGCGAGGCGGGCGAGGCAATCGCAACCGCCTGTGGACCGCTGTCCAGTTGGCGCGCTTCGACCGCGGCGCTTTCCGCTTGATCGACAGATGACTTCACTTCCTGCACACTTCCATTCTAGGGGAAACCGGCTGGCTGGATACGGCTCAAATCCTCACTCCGAGAACTCGCATCGCCTCTCCAACCAGGTAAATCGACCCCGTTACCACCATGACCGCATCAGGCCCCCCGCCGTCGCGTGCACGCTTCAGGGCTTCCGTGACGTCGGCAACCAGCTCGATCTCGGTCCCCGTGCGGCTCCCGGCATGCTGAATCTCCTCCGGCGACGCCGCCCTTGGGTTGTCAGGCCGCGTGGCAATCACCCGTCGGGCCAGCGGGAAGAGGATCTCCGTCATCTCTGAGATTGCCTTGTCGCGCATCGCTCCGAAAACAAAAATCAGCGGACGGTCGTCATAGCGCTCCGAAAGGGCAGAGCGGAGGGCCCACGCACCTGCCGGATTGTGCGCTACATCGAGCACAGTCTCAGGCCAACCCGGCCGCGGCCGAAGCACCTGGAATCGTCCGGGCCAGCGCGTCTCGCGGATTCCACGCTCAATCGATTGTGGCGTGATGCCGGCAATCCCGAGCTTCGACACCTCTTCGGCCGCCGCCACGGCTAGCGCCACGTTTCGCAACTGATGTCGCCCCACCAGCGGCGTCTCGACCAGAATCTCTGCCCCCATCACCTGCAGTGGATATTCCTGACGGTACTGGGTGGCGTCCTGCCGGCTTCACCCACGCGTTCGGAGAAAAAAGATGAAGTTCTCTGAGTACCGAGTACTGAGTACTGAGTACTGCCGGGCGACACCGGAGGCACATACTGCACCGCACTCACTCCGCGCGCGCCCAAATCAAGAATCGTATTGCCGATCACGTCGTTGGCTTCAGGCTGTTGCGGCAGAGTCACGACCACGCCGCCTGGCCGGATGATTCCGACTTTTTCGCGAGCGATCTCCCCCACGGTATTGCCGAGAAACTTCTGATGATCTAGGGAAATGTCGGCAATCACGCTGACCAGCGGCTCCACGACATTGGTCGCATCGAGCCGCCCGCCCATGCCTACTTCGAGCACGGCGATCCCCACCCGCTCCCGCGCAAAATACGCGAAGGCAATCGCGGTCATCATCTCGAAGAAGCTGGGATGCCACGGCAGCTGCCTCTCTTCCACGAGGCGCTCGGCGACGCGATCGACTTCGGCATGCAGCCGGGCGAAATCGTCATCGCCGATCTCGTCCCCATTGATCCGGATGCGTTCGTTGATCCGCAACAAGTGCGGCGACGTGTAGAGCCCAGTTTTCAGTCCGGACGCCCGCAGGATCGATGCGAGTGTCGCCGCCGTCGACCCTTTCCCGTTCGTCCCCGCAATCAGCACGCTGGGAAACGCGTGCTCAGGATGCTGCATCGCCGCGAGCAAGACTCGCATGTGCGCCAAGTCGAACTTATTCGACGGCGTCTGGGCCAGTTCGTGACCCAACGCAAACATGCTCGCAACCGCGGCTTCGTAGGACATAAGGCAGCTCTTAGCTCTTAGCTCTTAGCCGTTAGCTTTGGATTTTCTTAGCTCAGACTATCAAATCGGCGCGCAGGATTCAGGCCAACTGTCCCTCGAGTCGCTTCTTGAGAATCAGGGTGAGCGGTCATCAAAGGCAGGTTGCGAAGGGGGTGAAGCCTAAGAGCTAAGAGCTAAAAGCCAAGAGCTAAGAGCTCCCCATGAAATCCAGAGCGCGCGCAATATATGGCTTCAGCTCTTTGCGCGGGACCACTGCGTCCAGCATGCCGTGTTGCAGCAGGAACTCGCTGCGCTGGAAACCTGGCGGCAGCTTCTGGCGGATCGTCTGCTCGATCACTCGCGGCCCCGCAAAACCAATCAGCGCACCCGGTTCAGCGATATTCAAATCGCCTAGCATGGCAAACGATGCGGTTACGCCGCCGGTAGTCGGGTCGGTGAGTAATGAAATGTAGGGAACCTTGGCCTTATCCAGCCGCGCCAGTGCCGCGGAAATCTTTGCCAGCTGCATCAGGCTGATCACGCCCTCCATCATGCGAGCGCCGCCCGATGCCGACACAATGATTAACGGCGTACGAGTAGAGGCCGCGCGCTCCACGGCCCGTGTAATCGCCTCGCCTACAACGGCGCCCATGCTGCCGCCGATGAAGGCATACTCCATCACACTGGCAACTACGGGCCGTCCCATCAGCTTGCCATGAGCATTAATGACTGCGTCGTTCAGTCCAGTATCCGCCTGCGCCTGCTTTAGCCGCGAGGAATAAGGTTTCAGGTCCACAAACTTCAGCGGATCCGTCGAGGCAATGTCCCCATCGAACGTCTCATACTGGTTGTCGTCGAGTAACTGGGCGAGCCGGGTGCGCGCGTCGATCCGAAAGTGCTTGTCGCACTTCGGACACACATTCATATTTTCTTCGAGATCTTTTTTCCAGATGATCTGCCGGCAGTTCTCACACTTCACCCACAAGCCTTCGGTTTTGACGCGCTTCTCCCCCGAAGTATCCAGCTCGCCGGCTTCGCGCTTAAACCAAGCCATAAAAGTAGTTCTCAGTAACTGTACTCAGTATTCAGTTCGAACCCAACGCCGCGGCAACTGGGTACCGAGTACTGAGTACTGCGTACTCAACGCTAGTATTCAATCCCTCTCTGCGCCATCACGCCCTTCTCATATGCGTGTTTCACCTGGCGCATTTCGGTCACAGTATCAGCGACGTCGACAATTGTCGGGTGCGCGTTGCGGCCCGTCAAGATGACGTGCACCATCTCCGGCTTCTTCTTGAGGCTCTCGACCACTTTCGCCGGATCCAGCATGCCATAGCTGATGGCATAGTTAATCTCGTCCAGAATCACGAGATCCCAAGTGCCTGATTGAATAGCGTTCTCGGCCTCGGCCCAGGCCTCTTCGACCATGCGCACGTCTTCGGGATCGGGCTTCTCGGCGCCCACCTTTACAAAGCCGCGGCCCATCTGCTTCATCACAAACTTGTCGCCGAACGCTTGCACCGCGTCGAGCTCGCCATAATGCCATGAGCCCTTCAGGAACTGCAGCATCAACACCCGCATCCCCTGGCCTACGGCGCGCAGCCCGGTTCCCATGGCCGCCGTGGTCTTGCCTTTACCCGGCCCGGTGTTCACGATGATCAGACCACGACGGATATCAGCCATGCACGAATCGGAGGTTTGATTCTACTAGATGCCGCCCCTCTCCCCATACACCGCTCATTCGGTGGGCTCCTGTCGATCGACAGTGGCCGGGCAAGATTCCTGTCCGATACTGGACACTCCAGTCCCGGAGTGGACAATAGAATCGGTGCCCCAGGTCGGCCGCTCCCCTTTTTCAAGACGTTGGCGCGCACTCTTTATGGAAGCGGAGTTGCAATCAGTGATTGGCAGTGGGGTGTGGGGACGCTGCCGGTCCTGCTCCGGGAGGAGTTAACGGCTCGGGTGTTTTTCCGAAAATAATTGGAAATAATTCAGGCCGCTACACCGTCATATGTTAAGGGAAACGCATTCAGCGGGATTCGGGAACGCTGGCCCGTTGTTAATGTTGGCACAAAATTCGCACTGGCTAACTTTTCCACGGAACTCCAGCATCCTAGGTTGCGTAGCTCGGTCAGGCGGATCTCTGTCCCCTCGCAAACCGCGGAGGTCTCATCGTGCTCAACAAGTATGCAGTGTTGTTGTTGTCGTCCCTGGTTGTGACCCTGCCGGCCTTTGCGGGCCAGCATGTAGCGGTGCATCCGCGGACGGCGATGGACTCCGGCGACCAGTCCACGATTAAAGAGATTGTGGAGATGGAGCGGCAAGCGAAAGAAGCCAGCCTCCACCGCGATCCTGATTTCTCCCAGCGCACCCTCGCTGAGGATTATGTTGCCATCACGCCGCTGGGACAGGTCACGACCAAGCAGGACACGGTCTCCGCCCGCAAGAGCGGCCAGCTCCGCTATGAAGCCATCGATGTGAGTGACATGGTGGTGCGTGTCTACGGCGACACGGCTGTCGTCACCGCACGCGCCGACGTCAAAGGACACCAGCTCGGCGAAGACTTCAGCGGCCCCTATCGCTACACGCGCGTCTGGGTGCGCCGCACCGGCCACTGGCAGGCCGTCAGCTACCAGGCCACCGTCACCCAATGAGGCTCCCTTCTGCTGTTTGGTTTGGTTTGCTTTGCCTGTTCGATTGAATGATTTGCTAGTGCCGGGTTGCTCTGCTGGGTTGGGTTGCTTTTGGGTGGCGCAGCGCTTTTAGCGCTGCGATCAAGCCTCCCTTTTTGACAGCCTTTACCCGTTGTCAAGTGTGACCAAACCGCTCCAGCGCTCGTTCATCAGCTTCGAGCACTCGCAGGCTCCGGGGCGACAAGCGGGTCAAAACGTGAAACGGCCTGTTCTCGACAGTTATCAGGGTCCCCGCGTTAGAATTGGCGAAAGCAAATCCGCGAAATGTTCGAAGAGCTGGAAAAAATCGAGCTTGCCGAAGAGGTATTCGGAACTGATTTTCCGGTTGACCTGACCGAGGGTCTAACCGTGAACAATCCTCATGAAGTGGTCGATTACTTCGTGCTGCACCTGAAAGGCTGGGGACCAAACCCTGTTGCCGCAGATTTTTTGAAGCAGCTCGCCACGAAGCGTAACCGTCCTGCGCTGGCGCAAGGCTTGCACGACAGTTGGCGAAGGGAGCAGATTGCGGCAGTTATTCAAGAAATCTTCAATATCGGCGACCGCAGTGCTGGCGGAGCTCTGCAATTCCGGTTAGAAAACCACGCGGCCCGAAGTCTGGCGGTCGCGCTGCTGCTCAGAGTCTCGACGATGACAATCCCGTAGATCGTCGCTGACGTAACTATCGCAATAACGCTCAAAATCCTCAATCAGCGAAATGGCCTGGTTTCGTCAACTATCCCTTACAATCTCCATGCCACAAAAGAATCGGTCAGCTCGATACAGGAGGAAGGAACCATGGCCACCAATAGAGTCTGGCTCATCACCGGTGCCGGCCGCGGCTTGGGCGTGGATATCGCCAAGGCGGCTTTGGCTGGCGACCATAAAGTCGTCGCTACCGGCCGCAATACTGACAAGGTGACCAAGGCTCTTGGAAAATCCGCCAAACTGCTGGTCGTGAAATTGGACATCACCAAACCTGCTGACGCGGAGTCCGCGGTTAAGGCGGCCGTTGACCGGTTTGGCCGCATAGACGTGCTGGTCAACAATGCCGCAAACTTTTATGCAGGATTCTTTGAAGAATTGTCGCCGGAGCAGATGGAGCGGCAGTTGTCGACCAGTCTGGTCGGCCCGATGAACGTAACCCGCGCCGTTCTGCCGGTTATGCGCAAGCAAGGTTCAGGGCTCATAATCACGATCTCGTCGACCGCAGGACTCATCGGTTTCGAGTTCGGCACCGCCTACGCTGCGTCGAAGTTCGGTCTTGAGGGCTGGATGCAGTCGCTGCAGGCTGAGGTCGAACCGTTTGGCATTAATACGATCACTGTCAATCCGGGCTTCTTCCGCACGGAACTCCTCACGGAAGAATCTACAAATTTCGCAGAGCGGACCATTGACGATTATAACGAGCGCAGAGCGAAGCAAATGGAATTCTGGAAAGGCTACAACGGCCAGCAGTCCGGCGATCCCGCCAAACTTGCCCAGGCATTAATTATGATCTCGGGTCAGGAAAAGCTACCACGGCGCTTCATTGCAGGTGCAGATGCCGTTGGCACCGCAGACCAAGTGGCCGCAACCCTTCGGCAGCAGACTGACGCTTACCGTGAGCTGTCATCTTCCCTCGCATACGACGATGCGGCATGAGCAGGGCTGATGACGCCGTGGTTGGTGATAAATCGCCATTACACTCAAGATGCCCGGAACAGGGATTCTGAGCGGGTTCACCACTGACGCAAGGCCTGCGACTTAGCCTACAATGTGGGCCTCATCCCCCATGGAAGGCACAGTCATGCTCTCGCTCCCAAAACGTCGACACGATCTCCTGCCCCTCATCCTGCCCTTTGTCCTCTGGGCATCTTCCTCCTCCGCACAGAAAGCCGAGCTCTCCGCTGCCAAGCGCACCCAGATCGAAGCCGCCGTCACAAAATACATGGCGGAGACCCATGTCCCCGGACTCTCCGTCGCAGTCGTCGAAAACGGAGAATACGAATGGGCGGCCGGCTTCGGCCTTGCCGACGTCGAAAATAACGCCCCCGCGAGCGAACACACGCTATTCCGCCTGGCTTCGATTTCCAAGTCACTCACGGCCACGGCTGCGATGCAACTCGTCGAGCGCGGTCAACTCGATCTCGACGCGCCCGTTCAGAAATACTGTCCGGCATTTCCGCAGAAGCAGTCGCCCATCACCACGCGCGAAGTTATGGGACACCTTGCCGGCATCCGTCACTACAAATCCGAGTCGCAGGACGATCCCGAGATCGGCAACACGAAACATTTCGATGATCCCATCCAGGCCGGACTCGATTTCTTCAAGAGCGATCCTTTACTCTCAGACCCCGGCAAGCAGTTTCATTACTCGACCCAGGGCTACACGCTTGTCGGCTGTGTCATCGAAGGAGCGTCCGGCACAAAATATGTGGACTTCGTGCGCAAAAACGTTTTCGCGCCCGCTGGCATGGACAGCACACAAGTCGACAATCGCTTTACCATCATTCCCTACCGCACGCGCTTCTATCGCGAGACCGAGTCGGGCACGGTGCAGAACACCGACTTCCTCGACTCCAGCTATAAGATTCCCGGCGGGGGATGGCTCTCTTCCGCAGAGGACATGGCAAAGTTTGAAGTGGCCATTCTGAACGACAAGCTGATCAAGCGCAGCACGCGCGATCTGATGTGGACACCGCTGAAACCCTCTGACGGATCGAAAGACAACTATGCGCTCGGCTGGGGCTCCTGGACCGAGAACGGCATTGCCGCCGTCGGCCACTCCGGAGGCCAACAAGGCACCAGCACGCAGTTCATCATCGCTCCCGCGCTGCGCGCCGGGGTCGTTGTGCTTACCAATATGGAAGATGCCGGCCCCAACAAACTGGCTTGGGAGATTCTGGAAGTGCTGGCCGGAACGGCGGCGTCGCCTCAGAAGTGAGAGTCCCCGGGCCGGCCGTCGCCTCAAGGCCCGCATATCCGGAACGGGCAGCACCTGATGCAGGCCGAAAGCGACATCTTCCTGGGCTGGACCCGCGTGCCGGGCCCGGACAAGGTGGACCGTGACCTTTACGTCCGCCAGCTGAAGGACTGGAAGTTCTCCGCCCCGATCGAGCTGGCGCTCCCCTCGGGCCTGCGGGTCTACGCCTGGCCGGTGCGGGTGGACCCTGGCCCGGGCGCACGCCCGCTCCGGTGACCGGGTAGCGCTCGCCGCCTACCTCGGCGGCTCCGGCGCATTCGACCAGGCGATCGCCGACTTCGCCGAAACCTACGCCGACCAGAACGAACGCGACTACGCCGCGCTCCAGGCAGCAGTGAAGGACGGCAGAGCCGAAGCAGCCACCGAGATCTAAGCCGCACCCAGGTCTGCCTGGGGTGACGCGGCCTGGTGGCCGCGATCTAGCCGGGAACGTACGGGAGAGTATGGAGGCTGCGCCATGGCAGCAATTACTGACGGTATGGACGCCGATCATGCCGCGTCGCTGGGACGCCGGTACCTGATCAAGTTCGAGGAAGACACCCTCCGGCCGCGGCCGCTGTGGATCCGGCTGATCATCGAGTTCCTGGGCACCTTCATCCTGGTGACGGTGGCGGCCGGATCCGGGGTGATCAACCACTATGTGGGCGGCGGGCCGATCAGCCGGACCGCCGCGGTGATCGCGCCCGGCGCGGTGGTGATGGCCATGATCTACGCCTGGGGCCCGCTGTCGGGACTGCACATCAACCCCGCGGTGACCTTCGCCTTCGCCAGCCGCCGGGTGTTCCCGCCGGTGGGTAGTGCCGTACTGGGTGGTCCAGTTCGCCGGGGCCATCGGCGCCGCGCTGTTCCTGCAGGCCAT
>CAVVXZ010000015.1:0-206796 GCA_963752175.1 uncultured Acidobacteriaceae bacterium | reverse complement strand
ATCGAATAAAATCGCGCGCGTGCTGGTCGTCCCTTGGTCGATCGCCAGAATATAGGTTGATCCGGTCATCGAGCCGGCTCTCTTCCTTTTTTCGCGGCAAGGCGCATCTTAGCGAGACCAGAGATCAATGTTCCCGATCACGGCATCTTGTCCACGGGCCGCTTGGTAGAGTTCGACGCGGATCGTATCGTCACCGCGCCACCGCGTTGGGGTCAACAATGAGATCGCCTGCTTTTTTGGTTCTGTTGATTTTAATTTTTGTTGCCAGCGCCAGCCCGGCTGGGGCCGACACGCCGATCCAAATTTATCGCGTCGGTCTCCTTTCAACCGGGCCCGAGCCTACCGATCAAAGCCCGTTCGGCGCCGGGCTGATCCGCGGCTTTGCCCGCCACGGGTTGGTGCTCGGCCGGAATCTCGGCGTTCGAACGACGGGCGGCACACGGCAAGCTCGACAGCCTACCACAACTCCTTGATGAGCTGGTCGCTAGCAAGGTCGCGATCGTTATTGCCAGTGGCTATCCAGCCTCGCTCGCCGCCAAGCAGCATACGAATTTGCCGGTCGTCGTGGTCCGTGCCGGCGATCCCGTCGAGGACGGGCTTGTCACGAGCTTTTCGCAGCCCGGCGGCCACGTTACCGGGCTATCTGAAATTGCCGCGGAGCTTTCGGCCAAGCGGCTATCGCTGCTGGAAGTGGCGGTGCCGAGCGTGCATCGGGTAGCGATGCTGTGGAACGAAGAAGATGTTGGCATGTCTCTGCGCTACAAGGCGGCCGAAGAGCAGGCGCGCGGCCTCGGCCTCGACGTGGTATCACTCGGCGTGCATGCCCCGGAAGGGTTCGACGAGGCATTCGCGAGAATGATACAGAAGCCGCCGGATGCGATCCTGATGGTCAGCGACGTACTGACGACCCTAAACCGTAAACGTGTTATCGACTTTGCCGCCGAGCACAAGATCCCAGCGGTCTTCGAATACGACTTGTTGGTGCGGGAAGGCGGGTTGATGTCGTATGGTCCCGATGTCACCGAGATGTTCGATCGCGCCGCCAGTCCAACCTGCGGTACGCATCCTGAAGGGCGCCGATCCGGGCCAACTTCCGCTCGAGACACCGAGCCGGTTTGTGCTCGCGATCAATCTTCAGACCGCCAAGAAAATCGGCCTGACAGTGCCGCCGTCGCTTCTGGCGCAAGCCGATGATGTGATCGAGTAAAAGGAGCTCGCGTTTCTTGGTCGGAACGACCCCGCATTCGAGCTGGCCGGAACAGCCGTCCCGTTCACGCCGCGGCGCTTCCGGCTCGGGCTCACGGTCAAGCTGGCGCTCGCCTTTATCGGGCTTGTCTGCCTCGTCTTGGCGGTCAGTGCCGGGCTTGATATGTGGCTCGGCTACGAGCAAGCCGAAGCCGTAGCGGTCCGGATCCAGCAGGAGAAAGCCAACGGCGCTGCGGGTCGTATCGAGGAATTCGTGTCGGATATCGAGCGACAGCTTGGCTGGACGACGCCTCGGCAGTGGGATGCGCTGCCGCTTGAACAGCGCCGTTACGATATGATCCGATTGTTGCGCGAGGTGCCGGCGATTTCCGAGGTTGCCGAAATCGACGGGTCCGGTAAGGAACAGCTGAAGCTTTCACGGACCGCACCCGATTCCGTCGCGAGCGGCATCGACTATTCCACTGACCCTCGGTTTTCCGAAACCGAGGCAAAGGGGATGTGGTTCAGTCCCGTTTACTTTCGTAATCAATCCGAACCCTATATGACGATTGCCGTTGCGCATGCCGGGCATCACGCCGGAGTTACCGTCGCCGAGGTAAATCTAAAGTTCATTTTGGACTTGATTAAACTCGACGCAGGTGATGCGCACCGGGCTCGACGCTCTACGTCGTTGATAGGCGCGGCCGGCTGATCGCCGATCCCTGATCTCAGTCTTGTGCTGCGCGACACCGACTGGTCCCATAAACCGCACGTGGCCGAAGCGCTGGCAAGGCGCGCGGTCAGGGTCCGGCGCACCCTTCGAACATCGCTGTAGAGCCCAATGGTGTTAAGGTCTTGAGCGCGTTTGCGCCGGTGCCGCGGCTCGATTGGATTGTTTTTGTCGAGCTGCCGCTGCGCGAAGCGTTGGCGCCGGTTTACGCCTCCTTGTATCGGGTTGCGGCCTTGCTGGCTGTCGGATTGCTACTGGCGGTGGGGTTAGGGACGATCCTGGCGCGACGGATGGTGGTGCCGATCCGGCGGCTGCAGGACGGCGCTGACCGGCTCGGTTCGGGCGAGCATAGCGCGCCGATCGAAATTCATACTGGTGACGAAATCGAAATTTTGGCCGAACGATTTAACCAAATGGCGGCCAAGATACGAGAATCCTATGAAACGCTCGAAGCCAAGGTCGAAGCCCGCACCGAGGCGCTGCAAGCCAGCGAGCAGACCGCGCGCGAGGCGCGGCTCGCTGCGGAGCATGCACTTGCCGATCTGCGGCAAGCCCAAGATCGGCTGGTCGAAACCCAAAAACTCGCCGCGCTCGGCCAGCTCACGGCCGGAATTGCGCACGAGATCAAGAACCCGCTCAACTTTGTCAATAATTTTGCTGAGCTTTCGGGGGAATTGATCGCTGAACTGCAGGGGGTATTAACAGCTGAGGGTACCGTTCTTTCTGACGAAAACGCGGGCCGAGATCGAGGATCTGGCTAAGACATTGAGCGGTAATTTGGGGAAAATCGTCGAGCACGGTAAGCGCGCCGACAGCATCGTTAAAAACATGCTGATGCATTCCCGAGCCGATGCCGGAGAGCGCCGCGCGGTAAACCTGAATGCTCTCGTCGAAGAAGCGCTCAATCTCGCTTATCATGGTGCGCGCGCCGAGCATGCGGACTTTAATGTCACGTTACGTCGCGAACCGATCCCACTGTCGGCGAAATCGAGGTCAATCCGCAGGAGCTGACGCGGGTGCTTCTGAACCTGTTCTCCAACGGCTTTTACGCAGTGCGCCAGCGCGCGCAGGATGGCCGCGATTCGGCTACGCGCCGACATTGTCGGTGACCACCCGGGCGGCTCGGAATCGAGTTCTAAATCCGGGTACACGATAACGGCACCGGCATTCCGGAAGCGGTGCGAGCCAAGATCTTCGATCCATTTTTTACGACAAAACCGGCGGGCGAAGGGACCGGTCTCGGCTTGTCGCTGAGCCACGACATTATCGTAAAACAGCATGGCGGGAGCTTTGATGTCGAAACCGAAGCCGGCGCGTTCACCGAATTTATTCTGAATTTGCCGCGGCGAATGATGGCCGGTGCTAGTGCCGGAGGCGCGGACGGATGACCGCGACAATCCTCGTGGTCGATGACGAGCCCGATCTCGAAGTTCTGGTCCAGCAGCGGTTTCGCCGGCAGATCCGCGGCGGCGAATTCGGCTTTCGCTTTGCCCGTGACGGCATCGAGGCGCTCGACATGATCGCCAATGGCGATGATTTCGACATGGTCCTCAGCGACATCAACATGCCTCGAATGGATGGGCTGACCTTGTTGCAAAGGATCCAGGAGACCGACGACCCGCTCTCGACCGTTATCGTCTCGGCTTATGGAGACATGGCGAATATTCGCACCGCAATGAACCGCGGGGCGTTCGATTTCATTACCAAGCCGATCGATTTCGCTGATCTTGAAACCACAATCAGAAAGACGCTCGCTCATATCGAACGGCTGCGCGAGGCGAAACGTCGACAGGCCGCGGCCGAACGCGCCCATGCCTTGTTGTCGCGTTATTTCTCGCCCAACCTTGCGGAGCGGCTGGCAGGCGATCCCGACGCGGTCGATCTCGGCGGTCAGCGGCGCGAGATTACTTCGTTGTTTAGCGACATTGCCGAATTTACCTCGATGGTGGAGACACTCGATCTCGAAATCATAGCCCCTTCATCCAACGACTATCTCGGCGGCATGACCGACATCGTCTTTGCCCATGGCGGCACCGTCGTAAAAATCGTCGGCGACGCTATTCATGTTCTGTTCGGGGCCCCAGCCGATCAGCCGGATCACGCGGCGCGCGGCGTCGCCTGTGCGCTCGAGCTCGATGCCTATGCCCAAATTTTCCGCTCACGATGGCTCGAGCGCGGCATCGGGCTCGGCGTGACTTGCCTAGGCCTCGAAGCAGGGCCCGCGATCGTCGGCAATTTTGGCGGCGGCAAATTCTTCGACTACACCGCCTATGGCGACACGATCAACACCGCGGCGCGGCTCGAAGCCGCCAACAAACCGCTGGGCACGCGTATCTGCGTCGGCGAGAGTGTCGCCAGCCGAGTGCCCGGGTTCAAAGGACGCCCGATCGGGGATCTGATATTGCGAGGACGCAAGGGACCGTTGCGCGCATTCGAGCCGCTCGCCGATGAGGTCTACGACGGGGCAGTAACGCAAGCCTATCTCGATGCCTTTGCCAAGCTCGAGGCCGAGGAACCAATGGCGATGCCGGCTTTCGCGGCGCTTCTCGGGTTGCACAGCGAGGATCATCTCGTCGGCTTCCACCTCCGCCGACTGCTTAACGGCGGCAACGGGTCTAGATCGTGCTCGATTAGGCCTGCGCTGCGCAAGTGCCCGGCTCGAGTGTCCTTTTGGTCGCCCGAACTTACCCCTCCGGTCGACAGGTCGTTTGCGGGTCGCCGCTGCATTCGAGCCCCGAGCAGCAATCGGCATTGGTCTTGCAGATTTCGCCTTCATCCCTGCACTCGGCCGCATTGGCCTTGGCAATTAAATGGAGATCGAGGTTCCGAAACAGTGCGCGCAACTGATCGCTCGCCGTCGCGCTGAGCGAGAACGACGATGAATTTCTGCTCCCAGGACTGTCCGCCCACGCGGAATGCGGAGCGGCCATGCCAACCATCAAAAGAAGTCCCACCGCCAGATGGCGCATTTGAGGTCTCCGTCTGTAAAACCGGACCCGTTCCCGGGATATTACTCCAGACCTCGGGTGTCGGAACCTTGGCGATTGCGGCAGATCAGCGCTCGGTCAGCTTCAATTCAATGCGCCGGTTCTTGGCATAGGCCCCGGGCGAGGTGCCGGTATCGATCGGCTGGGTGTCGGCAAAGCCGGCTGCCGCGAGCCGATCGGCCGGGATTCCTTTGCTAATCGCATAGCGAACGACCGACAGCGCGCGTGCCGTCGACAATTCCCAATTCGACACGAATAGCGGGGTGTTAATCGGATGGTGGTCGGTGTGGCCGCTGACCAGCAATACCCAGTTTATGTCGTGCGGGATCTTGGCGGCGATCTGTTTCAGCGCCTCGATAACCGGATCGAGATCTTTTTTGGCGGCGTCGGTCAGGTCGGCGCCGCCGGGGCGAACAGGACTTCCGACTGGAAGACAAAGCGGTCTCCGACGACCCTGATGTCGGGACGATTGCCAAGGATCTCGTTCAGACGTCCGAAAAACTCCGAACGGTAACGCGCCAGCTCCTCGACCTTGCTGGCGAGCGCGACGTTGAGCTTTTGCCCGAGATCGGCGATCTGGGTCTGCTGTGACTTGACCTTCTTCTCGGAAATATCGAGGGCTGCGGCGATCGCTGCCAGCTGCTGACGCAACGCGGCAATCTGTTGGTTCAACAAATCGACCTTGGCGAGCGCCTCGCTGCTGACCGATTTCTCGTTCGCGAGCGCTTTTTGGTTGATCGTCGCTTGTTGCTGCTCGGCGCCGAGGCTGGCCTCGAGTTCGGCCGATCTTTCCCTCAACCGGACCGCCTCGTTTGCCTTGGCGCTCAGGTTCGTCACTTGAGCGTTCAGTCGATCGCGCTCTGCCTGGGCGCTCTTGAGCTGTGCGTCGAGTTTGGCGGAGGCCGCCTTTAGATCGGTACTGGTAGTGCGTTCGAGCGATAAGAGATTGGCGAGCGCATCAACCTGCTGCTGCAATTTGTGCAGCGCCTCCTCGCGCCCGGATAGCGCCGCCGACAAGTAGAACTGCCCGGCGGTGAACACCAGCAGGATAAAGATGATTACCATCAGCAATTGCGACAGCGCATCGACAAAGCCGGGCCAGATATCGATGCTCGGTCGCCTGGAGTTTCGCGGAGCGATGGCCATGGTGGGAATGTAAGCTCGGAGAATAGAAGCTCGGGGTTAGCGCCGTTCTTCGGCCAGCGCAGCGATAGTGCGTGCCAAGACGCGGATATCACCACGCAATTCCTGCACGCTTTGCGCGCGGCCTTGCGCCGTGTCCTCGATCAGCCGCGCGGTATAGGCCTCGATGTTCCGGAGGTGGTTGCGCATCGCGTCGTCATTGCCGCTCGAATCGGTAATATCGGCGAGACGGGATAGAACCGGTTTCAGTTCCACTTGGTTTTCGGCGAGCCGCAGCATCAGCATCTGCCCGGCCTTCATCTGCTCGCCAAGGATGCCGAGACGGTCGGTCAGCCGCCAAGGTCGAATTTGCGCCGATGCGGCTTTCCTCACCACGGGCGAGAATTCGCTGCAAATTCTCCAGGCTGTCGGCGGTCTGTTCCAGCAACGCCTGAATGTAGACGGGGATCGGCGCATCGCCCCCGTCGCCCAAAACCCCACCCGACAACCGGGTAAAGCTCGACAACCATTCTTCGAGATCGTTGTAAAAGCGATTTTGCGCTTGCCCCGCCTGCAGATCGAGAAAACCCAAAACAAGACTGCCAGCCAGCCCGAATAGCGAGGCGCTGAACGCGGTCGCCATTCCGGCCAGCGGCGATTCGAGACCCTGTTTGAGGTTGTTGAAAGCACTTGCGGGATCACCACCGCCGATGCTGAGCCCGCCGATCACGCCGCCGACCGACCGCACCGTCTCCAGAAGCCCGTAAAAGGTGCCGAGCAGGCCGAGAAAAATCAAAACGCCGATCAGGTATCGCGAGGTCTCGCGGGTTTCGTTGAGACGTGAGCCAATGCCGTCGAGCAGGGTTTGCAACGAACTCGCCGACAGGCTGACCCGCCCGCCCGGCCGTGCTCCAAGCATGCGCGCCATCGGTGCGAGCAGCCGCGGTTCGCCGCCGCGGCCGGATAACAGCTCATCGCCGCCCGCTTGCTGCTGCCGAAACCCCTCGATCCACTCGATCTCGGGTTCGAGCATCAGTACCTGGCGGAAAATGTAGGCGATGCCCGCCACCAGGATGCCGAGGATGACGCCGTTGACTGCCGGGTTCCCCATAAAGGCGGTCGAGAGCGACTTCCCGAGTGCTGCCGCCAATGCCGCGACGAGCACCAGGAACAACGTCATTCGGATAAGAAAACGACGCTGTCGATTTATCGGGCGGATCCGCGGCAGAGGCCGGTTGGAGATTTGGCTGCTGGTCGTGTCACTGTTGCTGAATTGGGCGCGATGCTGCCGGCCGCCGTTGCATCCGGTCGAGCGCGATATGCATGTCTAATATTACCCCGAGCCTCGTCGCCCCCAAAACCCGCGTGCGCGGCGCCCGAGACGTCATCAAGCGCTTTAATTTTAGCGTACTGGCGTTGCCGAGTACAACAAAATTGCCGCGAATAGCGCTATAACTGCTCTACCTTACCGTGCGTGAGCCGGCCGGAGACGGCGCCTCCCTGGACCGGAGCGATTGGCGCGCAGCAGCGCGGCCAGCGGGAGATGCAGATGGTCGTTGGCGACGAGCACGTCACCGGACGTCATCATGTTTTGGCCGCCCGACAAATCGCTGACATAGCCGCCCGCCTCGCGCACCAGCAAGAGCCCGGCGGCGATGTCCCAAGGCGCCAACCCAAACTCCCAAAACCCGTCAAAGCGGCCCGCGGCGACATAGGCAAGGTCGAGCGCCGCTGCGCCCATGCGGCGCACCCCGCTGGTTCCGGCCATGGCGGCCGCCAAAGTCGCGAGATAGGTCGGCCGGTCGCCACGTGTGCCAAATGGCATTCCGGTGCCGATTACTGCTTCGGCAAGCTGGCGCCGTCCCGAAACCCGCAGACGCCGATCGTTGACAAAAGCGCCGAGGCCCTTTTCGGCCGAATACATCTCGTCGCGCACCGGGTCGTAGATCAGCCCGGCGACAATCTCAGCGTCGCGTTCAAGCGCGATCGAAATCGCGAAATGCGGGATGCCGTGCAGGAAATTGGTTGTACCGTCGAGCGGATCGACGATCCAACGATGCCGCGGGTCGGTCCCCGCTTCAGCGCCGCCTTCCTCAATAGCAGCCCATAGCCGGGCCGCGCGCGTGCAGCTCGGTCTTGAGCGTGCGCTCGGCTTTGAGATCGGCCGTCGAGACAAATCGCCCGGACCCTTGACCGAGACCTGCAGCTGCTCGACCTCGCCGAAGTCGCGAATCAACCCGCGCGCCGCCTTTAGTGCGGCATTCGCCATGACATTCAGTACCGGGGATCGCAAGGCCATTGCGGCGGGCTCCCGCCCGATTGCCGTTCAGTCCTTCGCCCGCTCCATATAGCTGCCGTCGGCCGTGTTGACGACGATCCGCGTGCCGGCCTCGATATAAGGCGGGATCATCACGCGCCGACCGTTTTCGAGCTTGCCCGGCTTGTAGGAGGATGAGGCGGTTTGGCCGCGCACCACCGGTTCCGCCTCGACCACTTCCATCGTCACCGACGGCGGCAATTCGATCGAGAGCGGCGCCCCCTCATGCAGCATCACGGTACAGACCATCCCGTCGCGCAAGAAATCGGCGGGATCCCCGATCATCTCGGTCGGGATCGACACCTGCTCATATGTGTCGTTGTCCATAAAGGTCGCCTGACCGCCCTCGGTATAGAGATATTGCATTTCCTTTTCGTCGAGGCGGACGCGCTCGACCGTCTCCTGGGTGCGAAAGCGGTCGTTGAGCTTTATCCCGCTGCGCAAATCGCGCATCTCGACCTGAGCAAACGCACCGCCCTTGCCGGGCTGGACAAAATCGCGCTTCAGGACAATCCACAGTTTCCCTTGATGCTCCAGGACATTGCCCGGCTTGATATCGATTGCGTTGATCTTCATGAGTTCGGAATCCCGGTGAGGCGCGATCGGCGCGCCTGATAACGAGACATTAGCACGGGCTGACCCTACGACAAGACGGAGTGCCGAGCCGATGGAGCAATGGTGGCGGCCCGAGCGCTTTGCGAAGCGTCGTGCGCGGCTCGAAATGCGGGCGAGCATTGTCGCTGCGGTGCGAGCGTTTTTCGCGGGAGAAAGATTTGTCGAGGTCGATACCCCGGCTTTGCAGGTCAGCCCCGGTCTGGAGCCGCATTTGCGCGCTTTCGCGACCGACCTGCACGACGACCGGACGGTGCGACGCTACCTGCACACATCGCCGGAATTTGCGATGAGAAAAAGCTGTTGGTTGCGGGCATGCCAAGGATTTCCGTGCCCAAGAGCTGCTGTGCCACAACAAGATACGATCGCGGCGGCGTACCATCGCCCCCAGTGTGGTGCAGGGGCTTGTCGGTTGTGCGAAGTGTGGCTACGCCTTGTCGCGAACCTCGACGCAAACCAGCGCCCGCAAAATTCATTACTACAAGTGCATTGGCTCCGATCGCTGGCGCAAACTGGGCGGCCCCGTTTGCAACAATAATCGCTTCATTCGTCAGGAACTGCTCGATCAGATCGTCTGGGCCGAGGTGGCCCGCCTGCTCGAAGACCCAGCTTTGATCCAGCAGGAACTTGATCGCCGGCTGGCCGCCGCACGCACTTCTGATCCAACCCGGAAACGGGAGCAGAGTTTGCAGAGGGAGTTGAGCCAGGTGGACAAAGGCATCGAACGACTGCTCACCGCCTATCAAGAAGAGCTCTTGTCGCTTGAGCAGTTGCGTGAACGCATGCCTACGCTGCGACAACGCCAACAGGCCCTCCGGGCTGAGCTGCAGGCGATCACCGACCAGGCGAATGATCGCGCCGCATTCCTGCGTTTAGCAGAAACTCTCACAGCATTCCTTACTCGCCTGCGTAGTGCTGCCGACAGTCTTAATGTCACGGAACGCCAAAAAATCGTTCGACTGCTGGTTAAAGAAATTCTGGTCGGCGAAGATACCATCACCATTCGTCACAGCATTCCGATTCCTTCAGCTCCGCCACCAAACGGGGGCTCCGAACCCCTAAACGGTCAAAATTACCTTTTGTGTAAGGGGCGTGATTTCACCGCTCCTCGCAAACATCTACCTGCACTAGGTTTTCGATCTCTGGGTGGACGTCTGGCGCAAGAAGTGGGCGCAAGGCGAAGTGGGGGTCATCAGATACGCGGATGACAGTGTGCCACGAGCACGAAAAGTCGCAAGGCTGAGTAGTGCGTAACTGCTTAACTGATGAGGGTAGGCCCCTCGGAACCGGTCTGCAGGGACAGGTTCCAAACCACCTTCGGCGGCTGTGGTCAAAAGCCATGGTCGTGAGCACAGAAGGAAAAGGCCTGGCAAGGACCAGGTCAGGTGACAGGCAAGAAGAGGACCGCAAGGGAACCACTATGGAAGTGTCGAAAGCGTAGGGACGATGTCAAAACCGTGGGGGTGTCGTTATCACGGGACAAAGCTCCGACGAAACCTGTTTACGGGCGGAGCGGCATCCGGCATGAGAGGTGGCCTGAGCTTGCCAAAGAGGCGGTTGAGCGGAACGTGGGAACCTGAGACTCCGATGCGAACGGAGAAGTCACAAGTGGCAGAACCACAAGGACGAGAGTACGAAGGCGGAGACTCAGGGCGGAACAGCGCGTAGTAGCCGAGAAGTCCTCACAGTAGCCGATCGCATTGCGCAAAAGGTAGTCAAGGCAAGACTGGAACCGGAGGTAGAGCGCTGTTCAGGAACTAAAGGACCGGGAAACAGAACGCCACAATTGTACGCCGAGCGTCAAGGAACGAATTGCCTGGGACCCTTGGGTCCTACCCCAGCAGCTTGGCCGCGTCCTTGGCGTAGTAGGTGAGGATAATACTCGCTCCCGCTCGGCGGATGCTGAGCAGCGACTCCATCATGACGCGGTCTCGCTCGATCCATCCATTTTGCGCAGCGGCCTCGATCATGGCGAATTCGCCGGATACTTGATACGCCGCCAGCGGCAACTCGAAGCGTTCGCGCGCCGCGGCAATCACGTCAAGATACGGCATCGCCGGCTTGACCATAATCATGTCCGCGCCTTCTTCGATGTCGGCTTCGATTTCGCGCATCGCCTCGCGGATATTCGCTCCATCCATCTGATAAGACCGCCGGTCCCCGAATTGCGGTGCCGAGTCCGCGGCCTCGCGGAACGGTCCGTAATATCCCGACGCGAACTTGGCCGCATACGACAGAATCGGCGTATTGATCAGCCCAGCATCATCTAGCGCACGCCGGATCGCTGCCACCCGCCCGTCCATCATGTCCGACGGCGCAATGATGTCGATCCCCGCTTTCGCCAGCGAAACTGACGTACGCGCCAGCAGTTCGAGCGAAGCATCGTTCACGATTTCATAGTCCGTCGTAACCGCCGGAGGCGCCGCGACGGCCGCTCCCAGTGACTGCGGAGCCGCTTTCACGATCCCGCAATGTCCGTGCGACATGTATTCGCACAAGCACACATCGCCCATCAGCAGCAGCCCCGGCACTTCGCGTTTCATCACCCTCGCCGCCTGCTGCACAATGCCATCCTCGGCCCAGGCTCCGGTGGCGACTTCATCCTTCTTGTCGGGCAGCCCAAACAGAATCACCGACGGCACGCCCAGCGAATAAACCTCGCGCGCCTCTTTCACCGCTTCGTCCACAGACAGATTGAACACTCCCGGCATCGACCCAACCGCCTTCCGCACGCCTTCTCCGGGGCACACAAACATCGGATAGACAAACGCATCAGGCGTCAGGCGGGTTTCACATACCAAATTGCGCAGTTCCGCCGTGCGGCGAAGCCGGCGCAGGCGGGTTACGGGAAATGCCATGGAGGTCACCAGGGGAAGGGTCAGCTAAACACCCTTCAGCCTTGATTTTAGAACATCTTGCCGAGCGCAGCAGTCAAAACCTCCCTGCCTTCCGAGCCTTCGCTTGGAACACGCTCCGCCGCCAAGGGATGCCTTCCCCAACCTCGGGGGTGTAACGGAAGTAACCTGCCGTATTCCAAACGTTCCTCGCGCATCCTCAATTCAGTCCCATAGAATTGGGTCGGATGAGTCTGTTCCAACGACACCGTTGGTTTGTCGCAGCGGCCGGAATCACTCTGGCCTTCGCCGGGGTGTCGGTCTTTGCTCGCCCGAGCTTTGCGCTCACCGCATTTTCTGACCTTCTGGTCCTGGCACTGATGCTCGCGGCCGCCGGCATTACTCTGTCGACTGCCTGGAGCCGTCCCGGTCAGGAGCGCAGCTTCTGGGGGTTGATGGCCCTCGGTTTTTTGCTTTGGGCCTGCAGCGCGGCCGCCGGTTCCTATTGTGAGATCGTGCTGTGCCGGCCCGTTCCCGACATATTTTTCTTCGACATCATTCTCTTCATGCATGCGGTGCCCATGATCGCCGCCGTGGCCTGGCGTCCGGACCTCGCGAAAAAAGAAGGCAAGATCCATCTCAGCCTTCTGAATTTCATGATGCTGATGGGATGGTGGATCTTTCTCTACGCGTTCATCGTCTTTCCCCACCAGTATGTAGTCGAGAATGCCCACTTCTACAATCTCTACTACGGCCGGCTCTATCTACTGCAGAACGCTCTGCTGCTCGCCGTGCTCGGCCTCGCAGCCGGAACGAGTCTGGGCGGATGGCGGCGTCTCTATCTGCACTTTCTGGGTGTCGGTGTGGCCTACACCGTTGGATCGCAGCTGCTCACTGCTGCCGGAATCAGTGGCTCGTACTACTCGGGCAGCCCGTACGATATTCCCATCGTCGGCACTCTGGCATGGATGGCCGCGGCCGCCTTGTCCGCGCGCGAATGGGATCTCCAGAGCCGTCAGTCCACCCTGCACCCACTCTGGTGGAGGAAGGTTGTTCCCCGGCTCGCCATGCTGGCGTTGTTGTCCCTGCCGGTCTTAGGTGTGTGGACCTTGCTGGCCGATAACTCGCCTGCTCCCTCGCGCGCGTTCCGCGTTTTCACCGTGCTAGCCGCCATGCTGGTGTTGGGCGCATTCGTCTTCCTCCGCCAGTATTTGCAGGACCAGGCGCTCATTGCATTGCTGGAGGAATCGCGCAGCAGCTATGAAGGCCAGAAGCGTCTGCAGAGCCAGCTCGTGCAGAAAGAAAAGTTGGCTACGCTCGGCAACCTCGTGGCCGGAGCCGCTCATGAGATTAACCATCCCGTGGACGCCATCATGAGTTATTCGGAGCAACTCTGGGCCAACGAGCACCTCACCGACGAGCAGAACCAGTTGCTCCGCAAGATTGTGAACCAGGCTCGCCGGACCCGCGATCTGGTCGCGGACTTGCTCCGTTTTGCCCAGCAGTCGCCAGGAGAAAAAATTCTGGTCGACCTCACTGTGCTCCTGCAACGCTCGACCCAGATGCTGGAATTGCAGCACCCCGGCGGCAAGATCCGCGTGGAGGTGTCCATTGCGCCGAATTTTCCCAAGGTGCAGGGCAACGCCAACCAACTCTTTCAGGCCTTCGTGGAGATCATCGACAATGCCATGGACGCCCTGGAAGAAGCTGGCGGAGGCACCTTGCAAATCACCGCCCACCGTCTGGGGGATGACGCCATGCTTCAGTTTTCCGATACCGGTCCCGGCGTTCGCGACCCCCTCCGCGTCTTCGATCCCTTCTACACCACCAAGCCCGTCGGCAAAGGTACAGGCCTCGGCCTGAGCGCTGTCTACGGCGTGATTCAGGATCACAACGGACAAATTACCTGCCAGAACAAAGCGGAAGGCGGCGCGCTCTTCATCGTCAGAATCCCGGCGGCGGTTGAGCCCGCAGTGCAGGTTGCCGGTGCTGGCGGAGACTAAGCTCGCAACAATCTCTTCGTGCTCTTCTCTCTGCGTTCCACTCCCATCGCGAACTTCCCCTCCTGCTACCATAAATTGCGATGGCTGATCTGATTCACAGTTCCGCGCGTGTGCTGGAGTTCGAGTCTTTGCGGCAGCTCCTCCGCGGATACGCTTCCTCGCCCCTCGGGCAGGAGCGCATTGTCGCGCTCGCACCCTCCGCCGATCGCGATTGGATCGAGAGCCAGCAGGAACTCGCTCAGGAGATTCGGGAATTCCGTCGCGTGGGCGGCCGCTTTGATTTTTCCGGACTGATCGAGATCGATCTCCTCGTAAAAGAAGCGCGCATCGCGGGCGCCGCTCTCGAGACTACCGAGATTCGGGACGTGATCCTGGTGGTCGATCGCGCCGCGGAATGGCGCGAGATCGTGCTGCATCCTCCGGCAAACATGAAGTCCGACTGGCACAGGGTGCGCGCGCTCTCGGATCAGATCGTCGACTTCACCGAGTTCCTGCGCGGCTTTCGCAACAAAATCCAACCCGATGGAACGCTCGAAGACAGGGCCTCGCCCGAGCTGGCCCGCATTCGCCGCGAAATTGAAAAGCAGCGCCGCTCGATTCAAGAGTCCCTGCGGGGCTATCTACGCCGCCTATCCGAAGGCGGCACGGTGCAGGATGAGCTGGTCACGATTCGCGGTGAACGCTTCGTCATCCCGGTCAAAGTCGAGCAGAAACGCCGCGTGCAGGGCGTGGTTCATGGCGCGAGTTCGAGCGGGCAGACCGTATTCGTCGAGCCCCTCGAGACCATCGAGCAGAACAACGAGCTGGTCCGCCTGCTGGAAGAGGAACTCTCAGAAATCCACCGCATTCTCCTCGAGATGACCCAGCGCATCGGAGCAAAGTCCGAAGAGATTCTGGCGGCGGTGGGGGCGCTCGCGGAGTTGGAGCTGCAGTTTGCGAAAGCGAAGTTTGCCGAAGACTACAACTGCGTAGCGGTGACGTTGAGTGGAAAGCAAGATGGATGTGGCGAAGCTCGGCTCTTGCTGCATAATGCAAGGCACCCTCTTCTGGAGCGTAACCTAAAAGCGAAGGGTGTCGCCGTAGTCCCGGTCACGGTAGAACTCGAAGGCACCCGCCGCCAGCTAATCATCACCGGCCCCAACACCGGCGGCAAGACAGTCACGCTGAAGACCGTCGGCCTGCTCGCCCTGACGGCGCAGTCAGGTCTGCCGGTGCCCGCGGACCGCGCTGAACTCCCCGTGTTCGACTCCATCCTCGCCGACATCGGCGACTACCAGTCAATCGAACAGAATCTTTCCACGTTCTCGGCGCACGTCACCAACATCGAGTTCATCTCGCGCACCGCAACCGCGCATTCGCTGGTTCTGCTCGACGAACTGGGTTCTGCCACCGATCCCGAAGAAGGCGCCGCCCTCGCGGTCGCGATTGCCGGCCACTTCGGCGCTATCGGATGCATGACGGTAATCTCTACCCATCACACTTCACTCAAGGTCTACGCCGCGAACACTCCGGGCGTAGTGAATGCATCGGTCGGATTCGACGAGGCCACGCTGCAGCCGACTTACGAGCTGAAAGTAGGAGTACCCGGCGCGTCGGCCGGCATCAACATCGCAAAGCGGCTGGGGTTGAATCCCGCGATCATCGAAAGCGCGCGAGCGAAGCTGGGCACGCAGGCCCGCGATGTCGGCCAGTTCCTTGACAAGCTCCACGCCGACCTGCGCGAAGCCGACAACGAGCGCCTACGCCTGAAAACACGCGAGCAAGAACTTGAGAAGGACAAAGCGCAGCTGGCCGCCGAGGGACGCAAAGAGCAGCAGGTCAAAATACGCGAGATGGAGAAGAAGCTGGAAAGCCTCCTGCGTGATTTCGAATATCACGCGCGCGAAGCCGTGAACGCAGTTCAGGACCGCGCCGCCGCACAGAAACTTTCTAAAGACGCCGAGCGCCGCATCGCCAAAATGCGACGCGAGTTCAGCGAGCAGTTCAATTCCACCGTAGTGGCCCACTCCACCGGCGCCGATCACGGCGATCCGCACGCCCAGCCGCAGGTGGTGAAGCACGTTTCCGAGGGCGACACCGTGAAGTTGAAGTCGACTGGACGCGAGGCGCGAGTCGTCCGCAAAGTCGACGACAATCATTTCGAAGTCGAGATGGGCGCGATGAAAATGAAAGTCGCGCGCGACGACATCGCCGAAGTCCTGGTCAGCGCCCAAGGGAAGGCGGCAGAAACTCCCGTCAAAGCAGCCCGTGCGCGGGGTATCTCGGTGTCGCTAGAAAACGAGGGCGCGAACGTCCCCAGCGAGATCAACGTAATCGGCCAGACCGTCGACGAAGCCTCGTCGAGAGTCGAACGCTTCGTCGACCGGGCATTCCTGGCGGGACTCCCCCGCGTCCGCGTAGTCCACGGCAGCGGCATGGGCATCCTCCGCAAAGCCCTTCGGCAGTTGCTGCAACAGCATCCTCACGTGGCCTCAGTAGCCGAAGCCCCCCAAAACGAAGGCGGCGGTGGGGCTACGCTTGTCGAGTTGAACCTGTGATGTGAAGCGTGACGTCAGACGCGAGGTCGGATCTGGCGCTGCGTTGATTGCGTCGACCGATATCGCGGCGTTTGTACGGCACGAGCCCTACCCCCTGTCATGCTGAGCGTAGGAGAATCGGCCACAAGCCGATCCTCCGCAGTCGAAGCATCCCTGCCGCCGAATCGCTGCTTCCGTAACGGCTAGGTTTTCCGTCCATTTCAACTGTTAGCGCTCGATTCCCACAGCTTCTCCACAGCAATCCCGACTCTGTATATTTCAATCAGAGACTTTTTCCCTGACAATTCCTGGGGAGAGTCCTGTCCCCTTCAATGGCGAACCCTGGCGATTTCGCGTACACGGTCAAGCAGCAGGCGGACATCGTCCGGATCATCGGCGACTACGTCAAACTGAAGAAGGCGGGCGCGCAGAACTTCTCGGGGCTTTGTCCCTTTCACAAGGAGAAGACGCCTTCGTTCTCGGTGCACAGCACCCGTCAGTACTACTACTGCTTTGGCTGCCAAGAAAAAGGCGACGTCTTCAGCTTCATCCAGAAAATCGAGAACATCACCTTCCCCGAGTCCGTGCGGGTGGTGGCGCAGAAGCTGGGCATCCCCTTGCCCAAGGCGAGCTATTCAACCCCGGGCGAAGCCAAGGAAGCTCGCCTCCGCGGCCAGCTTCTCGACATCCACGAGCGTGCCGTAGCGTTCTTTCAGGAATGCCTGCGTCGTCCCGAGGGTGCCCGCGCCCGCGAATATCTCGCCGGCCGCGGCCTCGATCAGGAGATGATTGCCCGCTTCCGCATCGGCTACGCGCCTGATTCCGGATTCCTCCTGCGCGACCGTCTGAAAGAAGAATTCAGCGAAGAAGTGCTGCGCGAAAGCGGCCTCTTCTCGTGGAAGGATGGTTCCCCCTCAGCATTGTCATCCCGAGCGCAGTCGAGGGACCTTGAGTTGGCGGGTGCCCCGTCCTTGTCCGTCCGCTCTTTGGAAGGACAGGGCGGGGATTTTGACTCAACCCGGGAGCCGGAAGCCGGAAGCCGAAAGCCGGAAGCCGCAGTCGCCGCCATGTACTCCAAGTTCCGCAACCGCGTCATGTTCCCCATCGCCAGCGAAGCGGGAAGAGTCATCGCATTTACCGGCCGCACTCTGGCGACCGACGAAAAATCCGGCCCCAAATATTTGAACTCCCCTGAAACCCCGATCTACTCCAAGGGCAAGGTGCTCTTCAACCTCGATCTCGCCAAGGAATGGATCAAGAAGTTCGACTACGCCATCCTCGTCGAAGGCCAGATGGATTGCATCTCCGTCTTCGCCGCCGGATTTCACAACGTCATCGCCAGCTCAGGCACCGCCTTCACCGAACTCCAGGCGAAGCTGCTCGGACGATTCAGCAAGAACGCCGTCGTCAACTTCGATCCCGACACGGCCGGAGCGAAAGCGACCGAGCGCACGCTGGGATTGCTGGTCGAAGAAGAGTTCACGATCAAGGTCCTCACGCTCGAGCAGGGATTCGATCCCGATCTCTACATTCGCCGCAAAGGCAAAGAAGCATACGAAGACGCTCTGAAGCATTCCCAAAAATATTTCGACTATCTGATCGAACGCGCGCGCACGCAGTTTCCCGTGCGCAGCGGCGAAGGCAAAGTGAAGGCGCTGAATTTTCTTCTGCCCCACATCCAGCGCGTGCCTAGCCGCATCGTGCGCGATGAACTGGCGCACGAGATCTCGCAGAAGCTGGGCATCGATTCTGCGGTCTTGCGCCAAGAACTGCGGCACGCAGCCAGCACGCGTGAGACTTCTGCCGTCAAGGCCCCCGCTGAAGCGCAGGTGACCGACGCCGAAAAAGTTCTGATCCGCGCTCTGGCCTCGGCGCGCCAAATCCAATCCATCGAAGAACATCTCTCCGCGCGCGACGGCGCCGAGGAAGAATTCGATCCCGCCCGCCAGGCGCAGTTCGTCCTGCAGAACGAAAGTTTGCACCGCGGCTTGGCTACCGAGTCGCTCGCCGACTCCCTGCTCAACGTAGGCCGTGAATTTGCCGATGTCCTTGAAGTGCCGGCCACGGATAGCGATCGCCGCCTGCTGGCCCTAATACTTCTGAAGGAGGATGAAGAACTCACGGCAGAGGTGCTGGAAGCCGCTGTCCGAGCCTTGCGCCGCATTCACTTGCGCCGCCGTCAGGAAGAGGTTCAGCGGGAACTGAAGAAGCCCGGCCTCGCCGCCGACAAAGATCGCTTGCGCGAACTACTCACGGAACTGGAACGAATCAGCCGCGCCCTGAGAGATCCGAGCTTGGCCGAGGAAGGCCTGAAAAGCGCGGGAAACAAGAAAAGTGCTTGAAACAAAAAGACCTGCGGAGCCATCTAACTATTTAAGGAAATTGAAGATAGCGGCGGGTAGTGGGACCTAAAGCGGGCAACCGATAGACCGTGCAGCACTTGTTTGCTAAAATCGATAGGTTTGTGCGGTACGCGGAACCCCGCAATACCCATATTCCCACCCTTAAAGGAACATTATCACAAGCTCCTGTGGAGCGGAAATAAAGCAGTTCGAGGACACACCTTTTGGCTCTTGACGACAAGTTCGACGACATCAAAAAGCTGATCGACACAGGCAAAGAGAAGGGATATCTCACGTATGACCAGGTCAACGACCTCATACCGCATGACGTGCATAGTCCCGAAGACCTGGATGATCTGCTAACGACGATCGGTACGCAAGGCATCGACGTGCTGGAGGGGCCTAAGCTGCCCTCCGCCACGCTCGATAAAAAATTCGATGAATCCGAGGAAGGCGAGGACGTAGAACTCGACCTGACCCCGGGAGCCCTGGAAAAGACTAATGATCCTGTCCGCATGTACCTGCGCGAGATGGGAACTGTGCCGCTGCTCACGCGCGAAGGCGAAGTGGAAATCGCTAAGCGAATTGAGCGGGGGCAAATCCGAGTGCTCAAGGCGCTGTCGCGGTCGCCCATTGTGATCCGCGAATTGCTGGCCATGGGCGAAGACCTCAAGAAGGGCGTGCGCTCGATCAAGGAAGTGGTCACTTTCGATGAAGAAGAGATCACCGACGAGATCCTGCAGAACCGCCTGAATGAATTCACCGGCAAGATCGACGACATGGCCAAGCTGTATAAAAAGGCCGCGCTGCTCGAAGAGAAGTATCACGAAGTATCGAAGACGAAGAAGCCGAAGGATCATCGCCGGGCCCGGCGCAAGCTGGCGCGCGGCATTGTTGCCACATCGCAGGCGGTGCGCAAGCTGGGATTCACCAACGCCGAGCGCAAGCGCCTGATCGAGCGCCTCAACAAGACGGTCGACGGCATGCGTTCGCTCGACCGGCAGACGCAGAACCTCGAGCGCAAGGCCGACGCCACTCGCAGCGAAGAGCAGAAGAAGGAATACCGGCGGCAAGCGCGCGCGATTCGCGGTGAAGTCGAAAAGCTGGAACTCGAAACCGGGGTGTCGTTTCAGGAGCTCAAGCGCACGCAGCGCGAGATCATCCAGGGCGACATGGACGCGGAGCAGGCCAAGCGTGAGTTGATTGAGGCCAACCTGCGTCTTGTTGTTTCGATCGCCAAGAAATACACCAACCGCGGACTGCAGTTCCTCGACCTGATCCAGGAAGGCAACATCGGACTGATGAAGGCCGTCGACAAATTCGAATACCGCCGAGGCTACAAGTTTTCGACGTATGCCACGTGGTGGATTCGGCAGGCCATTACTCGCGCGATTGCCGACCAGGCGCGTACGATTCGTATCCCGGTGCACATGATCGAAACGATCAACAAGCTGATCCGCACCTCGCGGCAGCTCGTGCAGGAACTGGGACGCGAACCGACGTCGGAAGAAATCGCCAAGCGCATGGACATTCCTGTCGCGAAAGTGCGCAAGGTGCTGAAGATCGCGCAGGAACCGATCTCCCTCGAAACGCCGATTGGCGAAGAGGAAGATTCGCATCTGGGCGACTTCATCGAAGACCGCGGCGTGGTTTCTCCGGCCGAGGCGGTGATCAACGTGAACCTGAAGGACCAGACGGGACAGGTCCTGCGCACGCTGACGCCGCGCGAAGAAAAAGTCATCAAGATGCGCTTCGGACTCGAAGACGGTTCGGAGCACACGCTGGAAGAAGTCGGGCAGTCGTTTGCGGTTACGCGCGAACGCATCCGCCAGATCGAAGCCAAAGCGCTGCGGAAGTTGCGGCATCCGTCGCGGTCGCGCAAGTTGCGGGCGTTCATGGATGGGGTCAGGGACTGAACTTCATCGCCACGGATTAACACGGATTCGCACGGATTTTCAGGGCGCGGCTTCGGCCGTGCCTTTTTTCTGTGTGCCGAGCATGTTCGACAACTTGAGGGTGAAAGTCCCTTTGACAGCCTGATGGAGGTGAAGTCATAGCAAAGCGCAAGGGTGAAATAACACTCGTCGCGAGGCGAGGCCTGAAAGAAGCGCAGAGCAAAGACGCGAGCCGATGAACAAGAACCGGATACGAGGCCTACGGTGGCGGGCGAGCGGGCAGGTGACTGCGAAGCCCATATCCATCAAGCTCACTGGTGGTAAATCCGGCGGTTGCGCGTCGAAGGTGGTCGAACTTACCTCGGGAGATCTGCGGCATGTCACACAACGTGACTGAGGATGAAGCGATTCACCCTGACCGTGTCGCAGAAGTTCTATAAAAGGGAAAGTCAAGAGAAAAAATAATCCCGCGGCTGGAATTTTTCTTGCTTTCCAGCCCTCCTTGGATGAGCACGACTGTTTTGACCGGCCACACCATGTGCTCGGTTCGTGGGCGTGGTAGCCCAGAGAGTTTGGGTTTTCTCTCCTAGCGGTTTTCATCGCCAGTTGGCAAACGATGCCTGTCTGTTCCGAAACCAGCAAAGCCGAACGGCGCTCAATGGCGACTCATGGTTCTATCTGGGACTCGTGGCCCATAGCTTTTTCTGGTTATCCGAGAGGGCCTAGGGTCAGCAGTGAGACTACGTGCCCGAGGGCACACAATGCCTAACTTCTGCGCTGAGACTCACTCTCGAACCAGAGTGTCTCGAGAACCCGACGGCCACCGCCAGAGAAGATTCCCCTGCATGGAGCCGACTCGATCAGAGACACTCAAGCTGTTTGTGGTTTCAGATGATTGGCGTCGAAGCACACTCCTCTCTTCCAGACGATCAGAACGATCGTGGCAATTTTTCTGGCTAAGGTCAGCCGCGCCATTTCCGGCCGCATGCCTTTACTGACTAAAGCCGTGTAAAACTCTTCGAACGGGCCCGGCTTGGTGGAGGCGACCACCGCGGCACTCTTGAACAAATTTTTCAGATCGTGATTGTAATTTTTGTTCAGTCCGCGAATCTCGATATGCTTCTTCTTCCGTTCCAGCTGTCCTTTCACCACATGATGATCGGCGCTGCTGTGCACTTCGATGCCCAACCCGCTGTAAGTCCACAACTGTCGCTTGGTGCGGAACCGGTGCGCGGTCTGCAAAATACCCAGCAAGACTGCCGCCCGGATCGGACCGAGCGAAGGAATCTTAGAGAGCTGCTTCCAGATCTTGTGCTTCTGGCTCTCCGCGAGTAGATCTTTCCGCACTTCTTGACGCAGCGATCTCAGTGCATCCAGCTGTTGGTAGTAGAACTCGGCCCGCCGGCGCACCCCAGGTTCGCCGATTTTCTCAAGCCACGCGGCACGATGCCGCGAGCTATATACCTCCTTGCCGCTGCAAGGAATAGCCCAACTGCGATAGATGGCCTTCACCCGGGTCATGACCCGGGTGAGATCTTTCGTAATGGTTAGATAACTGCGTACCAGCTCCTTCAGCGCTCTTAGGCCATGGTCTCCGTGATACACCGGGCGCAATTGATTGTTTTGTAGCAGTTCGGCGAGCTTCCGCGCATCGACGCGGTCATTCTGATTGCCTTCTTGCAACAGAGCATTTCGGCGGGGATCGCAAACCACCACCTTCGTGACGTGGGGCTTCAGCAGGTCGTACAACCAAGCTGACCAAGTTCCTTCTTCAAAGGTGACGTACACCTCTCCCCGCAGCCCATCGACAAACTCCACGATCATGTTCGCTTTCGTTTCGATGACACTTTCCATTACGATCTTGCCCGCAGCATTCCGGACCGCGATCGAGATGCTTTCCTTATGCACGTCCATGCCGATATATTTACTGCTGCTAGTCATAAAAGGGTGCTCCTTCTTGGATGGTTTGTGGTTAGCACCCAAACCTTACTCCAAAAGGGGCGCCCTTTTATATTGCGTCAGCAGAGGGCGTAGTAGGTCATGCAGTCGGCGAGGATATTGAGGCACTCCAAATGCCGAAAGGCGGAGAAACAGATAGGCCACGCCGGGAACGATGAGCGAAGGCCCGAACGGTACCCCGCAAGGGGAATAAAGGGAAGGGCAAGTAAGCGGTGCGACTCATGAGCGGACAGCGGCAGAAAAACCGGCCCGAACAAGGGAGGCTGGCCTTTCCGGCGGAAAGTAGGAGTGATGCTCCGATGGCCGCCGTGCAAGGGACCGAAACGCTTATGGCGAAGCACAGGAACGAAAGCCTGGCCGGAACCGAACGACTGATGGAGGAGGTCCGCGAGCTGGAAAACTGCAAGCAGGCATTACAACGAGTCAAGGCTAATAAAGGGAGTCCGGGGGTAGACGGGATGACCGTCGACGAACTCCCGGAGTACCTGAAGCAGCATGGGCTGGAAATCGGGGAACAGCTACGAAACGGAACCTATCAACCGCAGCCGGTCAGGCGGGTGGAAATCCCGAAGCCGGACGGCGCGGGAGTGCGCAAGTTAGGCATTCCTTGTGTGCTGGATCGGTTCGTCCAGCAGGCGGTGTTGCAGGTTCTGCAGAAGCGCTGGGACCCGACGTTCTCCGAACACAGCCACGGTTTTCGACCGGGGCGCAGTGCGCGGCAAGCGGTGCACGAGGCGCAGCAGTACATCGCCGAAGGGTACCGCTGGGTGGTGGACCTCGACTTGGAGAAATTTTTCGATCGAGTCAATCACGATCGCCTGATGGCGGCGGTAGCCAAGCGCGTGGCCGACAAACGAATGCTCAAACTAATTCGAGCCTTCCTGGAGGCCGGAGTGATGGAGGACGGGTTGGTGAGTGCGGTGGATGAGGGAACGCCTCAGGGCGGTCCACTTTCACCGTTGCTCAGTAATCTGGTGCTGGACGAACTGGACCGGGAGTTAGAGCGGCGCGGTCATCGCTTCGTGCGTTATGCCGACGATTGCAACATCTACGTGGGCAGCGAACGAGCGGGACAGCGAGTGATGGAGAGCATTACGCGCTTCATCACGCACCGACTCAAGCTCAAGGTGAATCAGGCGAAGAGCGCCGTGGCCCAACCGAGGCAAAGGAAATTTCTCGGATTTAGCTTCACGAGCGAACGAGAACCTCGGAGGCGGATCGCCCCCAAGGCCATCGCTCGCTTTAAGGAGAGGATCCGGGAACAGACACGTCGAACCCGCGGCATCAGTCTGACGCAGATGGTCACACAGATCGCGACCTACCTGCGGGGATGGCTCGGATACTTCGACGATTGTCAAACCCCCTCGGTGTTGCAAACCCTTGAATCGTGGCTACGCCGTCGACTTCGGTCGGTGGTGTGGAAGCAATGGAAACGGGGACGGACGCGATTTCGCGAACTTCGCAAACGGAATGTGAGCCAGGACCTGGCGGCGCAAACCGCCGGCAGTCCTCACGGCCCGTGGCGCATCGCCAACTCGCCCGCCTTGGCCATGGCTTTGCCCAATGTCTACTTTGCCCAGCTCGGCCTTCCACCCATGGTCGTGCGGTTTTAGCTTAATCCGCCGAACCGCCGTATGCGGACCCGCATGTACGGTGGTGTGGCAGGGGAGGCGGGGCGACCCGTCCCCCTATGCCGATTGTCATCCTCATGTCGTCCTCTTGTCATCCTGAGGTCCGCGCTTTTTGCGGACCGAAGGATCTGAGTTGTCGGGAGTATCGGCGCTGCCGGCAGAGTGCATAGATCCTTCGGCGCCGAACGACGGCGCCTCAGGATGACAGTGTAGGGAATGGGTGCACTCTACCTTCTTGTCTTTGCGGAAAGAAGATCCTTTGGAAAAACGCGATGCGCCGAATAGGGGCGACCACGGGGGCTGAAGCCTGGTCTGATTTCACGCGATTTACGTGGTCCTGGAAGGGCCGCTCTTCCACGTGCTTCACGAGACACAAGAAGAGACCGTCGAGCTGCGCTCGAACGGACAGCCGAAGGCGGCTGTCCCTACATGTGTATCTTGCGAACTGACGCCTGAAGCATCGCTTCGTGCGTTCCCGTTTTGGGAATCGTTCCTACTTTTTCCTTCAATGTTCTTGCCTTCGACTTTTCATTCTTGTCGAATTAAAGGATTAGGCGGCGTTGGCGAATTTTGTTGATCGCCGCCTTTTCTTCTGAACGAAGAGCGGAGAGCAGTGGAGAGGAGCTGACTTGGCGGGCGTGAAGAGGCGGAAGCCGAAGATTATCAAGGACGCGAAGGCACGCGGGAATGAGTGGAGTCGGTGTTTATGGCGCGGGCGGGGGAGCTGGGGTTTGCGGTGAGCAGGCCATGGGGAGAGTCCAGGAGCTACGACTTTGTGGCGGGGCGGCCGGGACGCTTTGTGAGTGTTCAGGTCACGTCCACGCATCCTTCCGGCGGGCAAGGTGGCGGGCAGGGAGACGGTGTGCTTGTTTTCGAAGTCGAAGTATGCCAGGTACGAGGACTACCAGGAAGCCTGGCAACTCTTGCGGGATGCCTCGGAGATCGGCGATTCCCAGAGTTGCGTCGAGCAGGCCTCCGCGGCGGAATCTGGCGTGGCGCCAGCTTCGAGCGCGGTGGGGCGGATGGAGCCGGCTGCGAAATTCTTTATGCGTTCTCTGGAGCGGGGGAATGTGATTCCGGGCAAGAGCGGCGGCGAGAGCTAGAGCAGTCGGAGAGAAAGACCCTACGGGGTCAGTACGCGCGAGATCCCTCACTTCGCCTGAAGAGCGGTTCCGTTCGGGATGAGGCTTTTAAAATGGAGAATCTACATTTGTGGTTGAGCGGGTGGTGGCGAGAGTTTCCTCCGGGCTGCTCGGCTTCGCCATCGCGGGACGGCCGAGGCGACCGTCCCCACATGGGCTGTGCCCACCTCGGCCGTTTCAACATGGGCGCGCCTAACAATAGGGCGTTCCAACAATTAAGGCGTTCCAACAATTGCGTTCCAACATGGTGCCATCGTGGCATGCGGGAATTCTTTACGCCGTCTAACTTATTGAAAGGGCTGGCGAAGAGAATCTGGGCCGAAAATATTAATTCTTAGTTTTCCTCGGTCTTCCACAGGGAAGTAACATCGTCCACAGCTTCTTCACAAGGGGCTGAGTTTTTTGTGTTGCGAGGCGCAACGATCTGACGGAAAGTGGGTCCAGCGAAACGTGAAGTTTCCTGAGCTTGCCGAATGATTGCGGCAGAGCCAGCGGCAGCCTGGTGATTCTCGAGGGTGAATCGCTGGGGGACATTCCAGACAACGCGCGCAAGTGCGACTGGTTGCCCGGGCATTGCGGCCTCCTCCCCCCACCTGCTCGTTGCTCTCAGAAGCAGAGAGCAGGACGGACCGTCGGCCACCGCAGGCTTGCCAGTTCGTGATCGCGAGATTGCGAATGGGCAACTCGCTTTGGCACATGCGGCACTCGTTGCTCGTGAGAGTGGGGGTGCTGCCGGGCTGAAGCGGTCATTCCGCCGCCACGCGGTGATCAGGTAGCGCAGGGAACCACGTGCGAATGCGGTCGGGTGGCTGGCCCGGCCGCATTTCCATTTGGGGCGAGCTTCATCTTTAATTCTCCTTTTTCCCTTTTCTCTTCTTTCTTGATCTTCGTCTTTTGTTCTCCTACACTTTCAGGAGGCTGTCTGCTGCTCGGCTTCGCCCTCGCGGGACGGCCGAGGCGGCCGTCCCCACATGAGTGTGCGCTCGCCAACTATTTCTTGTTTGGGTGGAGTTTTCCAGAGGACGTGCGTCGCATTCACAAGGGGATTGCGGATAGTGTTCATTCAGCGTTTCCGCAAAATTTTCTGAAAGAGAAATCTTTGGCGACTACTGATTACAGCATCAGCACGCTTCCGGCGAATGTGGAGGCCGAGCGCTCAATTCTGGGCGCGATCCTGCTCGACAACTTTGCGTACAACCAGGCGGCGGAGCATTTGCGCATCGAGGATTTCTCGCTCGACTCGCATCGGCGGATTTATTCGCGGATGGTGGATCTGGCCGAATCCTCTCGGCCGATCGACATGATTACGCTGATCGAGGAGCTCGACCGGCACAAGGATCTGCAGCCGATTGGCGATGTGGCGTATGTGTCGAGCCTGGTGGATGGCGTTCCGGACCGGCCGAGCATTGAGCACTACGTCAAGATCGTGCGCGACAAGGCGCTGCTGCGCGGACTGATTTCGGCGGCGAGCACGGCGATTGCGCGGGCGTCGGACCAGGGAGATGCGGCGGAAGATGTGCTGAGCGATGCCGAGGCGGCGATTTTCCAGCTGTCGGAAAAGCGTATTGGGCGCGGGTTCATGGGCGTGCAGGAAATCGTCCGCGAATCGTTTGGGTCGGTGGATGCTCTGCTGCAGCGGGGGCAGCGGATCACGGGGCTGGCGACGCATTATGTCGATTTGGACGAGATGACGTCTGGGTTGCAACGCTCGGATCTGGTGATTATTGCGGCGCGGCCTTCGATGGGCAAGACGGCATTCGTGATGAACATCGCGGAGAACGCGGCGATTGAAGATCAGCAGGTGGTCGGAGTGTTCTCGCTCGAAATGTCGCGCGAGGCATTGCTGATGCGCTTGTTGTGTTCTCAGGCGCGGGTGGATGCGCACAAGATGCGCACCGGTTCGCTGTGGCAGGACGATACTCGGAAAGTTGTGCGGGCGATGGAGCAACTGGCGCACGCTCCGATTTTCATCGACGATACGCCCGGCATTTCGTTGAGCGAGATGCGGGCCAAGGCGCGGCGGTTGAAGCAGGCGCAGGGCGGACGGCTGGACCTGATCATCGTCGATTATTTGCAGTTGATGTCGGGCGGGGGCAAGCGCTTCGAGAATCGAACGCAGGAAGTTTCGGCAATTTCGCGCGGACTGAAGGCGCTGGCGAAAGAATTGAGCGTGCCGGTGATTGCGCTCTCGCAGTTGAGCCGCGCTCCGGAAGCGCGCGGCGGAGATCATCGTCCGCAACTTGCGGATCTGCGCGAGTCGGGATCGATTGAGCAAGATGCCGACTTAGTTATGTTCATCTTCCGCGAGGAAGTCTACAAGCAGGATGATCCGGAGTTGCAGGGTAAGGCCGAGATCATTATTGCCAAACAAAGAAACGGCCCCATTGGAAGGGTGCGGATGGCGTTTTTGAAAAATAGCACGAGGTTTGAGTCCCTTGCCGAGGGCGGGACCGGAGACGACGAGTAGTCGATTCCCCTACAGCGGACACTGTAGAAGTGTCTAGGTAAGTCCCTTAGGGCCTTGAGTTTGCGCCAACGCCCGCTGGACACCTCTGGCCTGTGGAAAAGATTGTGGAATTGAAAATCGCGTTCGCGATGTCTGGCGGCGGGGACCGAGCGGTCGGTTTTGGGAAAGCCCGCATCCACCCCTTAAATCCATGAGTAGTAATCAGTTATGCAATTCACTGGACATTAACCTGACGCGTGGCGGGGTGAGACTGGTTTTGTTCCGCTTTTGAGATTTGCACATTTTGAGGTCAGTGTACTTTCGTTTTCGGCGCGAATTTAGCGGGTTTTGCGGCCGGTGCTGGGCGATGCCGCCAGCGAAAATTGCGGCCGGGCGAATCGGTTTTTCTTCTGGGGCCTAGTAGCGCCTCGACGACAAAAATATCCCACCACCCCCAACTCCTGCCTGCGGTGGAGGAGCGTCGCCGAGCGCGGTGCGCGCCACGAACAGTTCGGCTAAGAGGCGGGCTTCGGGAAGCGAAAGACGGTCGGCAAGAATTCGCGCGGCCGGAAGATCGTAGTTGGCCAGTTCCGCGGTCGCCTCGGCATAGGGCCGGATGAGGGAATTGCACAGGAAACCGTAGTTCAGGATCAACTCTCCAGCCTCAAACGAGTGCTGGTAGGGCAAGAACGCGTCGACTGCGATGGCGGCGGTGAGCACTTGGTCCAACTGACCGGCGGAACGATCGAGCAAGGAAACGGCTCGGGCGGGCTTCACATGGGCGAAGGCTTGCGCGACCCGCAACTGCGCCGCAAAGGACTGCGAGCCGGCAGCGCGATTCACGAGGAGTCCGCCGGCCTCCTCGAGCATTTCCTGGGCGAGTGCCGGCTGCTTCGCGAGTGCGGCACTCGATGCGAACTGCGCAAGGATGGTGGCGCGATCTTCGTCGGGAGTGATTTCCTGGGCGAGTTGGCGGGCAGTGGCGAACTCTCCTTGATTGGCGGCGTTGGATGCCGATTGTCGAATCGCTTGTTGCAAGACTTGCTCGCGCTGAAAGGGATCGGGCAGTTTTTCGGCGATCTGGCGGGCGCGCTGCACGTCGCCGTTATTGGCAACCTGCCATGCGACTTGCTGAACCATAGTCGTACGAACGTCGTCTGACGCCTGTTCTGCGACTGCGAGAAGCTGATTCGGGTCTCCGCTGGCCTGCGCGTCATTGAACTGATCCCACTGCTGTTGTTCCGGGTTGAGGGTGCGAGTGTATTCCTCGACCTTCTGGCGCAAGGCCTGCGCCCGCCCGGGAGCAAACAGTTCGAAAGTAGGAAGCGAACCTTGCAGCATCGGCAGAGTGTTTGTGGAGAACTCGGGGTTTAGGGCAGCCGAAGCCAGGGCGTCGGCCAGCGTCTTCAGAGATCCGTCGGGGGCGGCGCCGTTGGTGAGTGAGTTCGCCTGCGAGTTGAGCAGATTGAGTGCGAAGGTAAAGTTGCCATCCTCCGGGAAATTTGTGCCGCGCACGCGAGCCACGATTTCGTGCAGCAATTGCGTTCCAGCCTCAGGATCTTTCGCAGAAATCTGGGTCAACAGATTGATGAGTTCCTGAGGCAGGTCGCCGGGAGTCTGCAGGTCTTTCTCGGCGAGGCGGAGGGCGTTGCGTGGATTGTGCTCCGCTTCTTGTGCGGCGAGTTCCAGACGCAGGCTGCGCTCTTCGGCTTCCTCCTGTTCAGCATTTCCGATTTGGACGAACGTGCGGGTCGCGTGCATGAAGCTGAGCGCTAACTCCGCATCGGCCGGAGCAATCGTTCGCAGCACGATCTGCCACTGCTGACGAAGCTGTTGCCGGGTGTTTGGAGCCGGACTTTCCTGCTGGCGCGCGGCTGCTTGCGCGAAGTCGCCGATCATTTGAGTGACGAGAGTCCGGGCCTGCGGCTCGTTGCGGCTCCACAGAATGGGGAAGGCTTCAGAGGCGACGGCGATACGGTTTTGAGGGAGGCTCAGGTTCTTGGAGCCGACGAGAACCAGGTCGAGCAGCGTGAGAGCCGCTTGGTGCCGGGCAATGGCCTCTTTCTCTTTTTCGGCCTTGGACTTGGCGTCGGCTGGCGAAGAGGTCGAAAGCAGGTTCGACGGGGCAGGTTGTGGCGCGGGTGCGGGCTGCAGATCCATGAGTTGCGCGAGAGCGGGCGCGGTCAGTATTGTGATGGTGAACGGAACGAGTGCGAAACGGGCCCATCGGTGCATGGATTCCTCCGTTGCGGGTTGGTCTGGCCAAGACCGAGCGGATGGTCGATGGGATAGACCCCAGCGTCAGACTCGAAGTTCCAGAATCGAGCCTTTACCAGGTTGATCGTTCAGAATTGATCAGATGGAGGTTCGGGCGCGGCAGTTGCCCGGCGCGATAGGGCCGTTGCACGGAAAAAGAGAACGGGGCCAGACATCGGCCCCGATCCTTGGGATTGAGTTTGCTCTAGAACGAGAACTTCGCAACCAATGCGATCGTGCGTGCGTTGCTTGCGAAGACGGCGCTGGGGACGTTGAAGTTTGCATTCCCAGGAGTGACGAAGGCCTTGTACCCGGTTCCCACCGAGGAAAAGCCGTTCACGTCGTTCACCCCGAGGCCAAATCCAGGATTGCTTCCAGGAATGAACTGGGGATGGTTGATAATGTTCCCGAACTGCGCGCCGAACCGGAACTTCATGGTTTCGGTGATGCCCAAGTCCTTGTAGATTCCGAGGTCGAAGTTGTTGGTCCCCGGTGTTTGCAAGGTGTTCCGCCCTACGTTGGGCAGCGCGCCCAAACCGGCTCGGATGAATTGGGCGGTAGGATTGTTGGCGACATAGGCCACAACCGAGCCCGCATTGGGTCCGGAAACAGCCGTCAGTGGTGAAACGTCCGTGCCCGTTCCTCGAACCCCAGCCGGATTGAAGATTGCTCGATCACCGGCGGAATCGCCGTTCAGGTTCGCGTCTTGCTGCGATTGAACCGTGACCCACTCACCCGTTTCGAACGTGTAGACCGGGCTGAAAGTCCAATTGCCGACGATGTTCTTCATCATCCAACTGCCGCCCTTGAAGTACGGCAACTCGTAGACGATCGCCAAGGTGAACCGCTGAGCACGGTCGAGGGCCGAATTCGCTTTTTCCGGACCGAAGTTGAAGAAATCCTGCGGACGACGAGGCGTGATGTCGGTCGTATGAAAGTCCGCAGTGCTGTTATCGATGGTATGGCTCCAGGTGTAGGCGCTCTGGAACGTTAGACCATGGCTGAACCTGCGACTTAGCCCCGCCTGCAGTCCGTTGTAGGCGGACTGGCCGCGCGGGACGAAAGCAGTGATCGCATTGCTAAATCCAGCATTGGCGAAGTTCGCCGGTACGATGTTGGCGTTTTGCAATACGAGCAGGTTATTAAGACTGTTCGGCAGAGCATCCAGTGTTGCCTGGCTCGGAGCCTGGAGGTAGGTCGGCAACGCCGTCGCGGGAGTGACGACCGATGCCAGGTTCATAATATCCTGCAGGGGCAGGTGAATTCCGCGGGTACCCACATAGTTGATTTCGGCGGAGTAATTCTTGCCGAAAGCATGCTGCACTCCGAAGTTCCAGTTGATCGAGTAAGGATCCTGCACCTTGTTCGGAATCCAGTTGGCCGTATTCGCGAGTGCGTCAGCCTTGTCCAGAATGGTGGTGCCGCTTCCGCCTCCGGGCGGAAGGCCGCCGTTCGACAAGAAGTTAGGAGTCAGTGGAGCTACGTTCGGCGGCGGTAACCCAGCGGCCACGTTCTCGGTAGAACCGATTTGCGGCGGGACCGCCAAACTGCCAATGTTGTCATAGAGAGTGTCGTAGGCCATGCCAAAGCCAGCCCGGATAGAGGTATTGCCGCTGCTGCCGGGTGAATAAGCAAAACCGATGCGAGGAGCCCAATTGTTCTTGGGAGCTTGGGGCTCGCCGAAGACAAGGGCCTGATTTCCAGCCTGCGGAACCAGGATGCTCGGTGTATTGGAAATGGCGTTGAGAATCTGCCGGTTTTCTCCGATCGGCGTAGTAGTGTACTCGTAGCGAACGCCCGCGTTCACGCTCAAGTGCTGGCTCACGCGCCAGGTGTCGTTGACATAGAAGTAAATGGCCTTCTCGTTGCCGTAGTACGTGCTTGAGCCCGTGCTGCGCTGTCCGAAATTGTCGGGCGCGAAGTCTTCGAGATAGACCTGAGTCGCGTTGTACTCATAATCGCCGCGAGAACGTTGGGTAAAGCCCTGAGGCGAGATGTACCAACGGTACTCTCCCCCGACCTTGATAGTGTGTTTACCCTTGACCAGGCTGACATTGTCCACGATTTGATAAAAGTCCTGGATCGTGAACTGAGGAGCATTTCCGTCCGGTCCGACGTTCAGGCCATTGCCGAGATCAAAGAGAGTTATGTTTGGGAACTGATCCAATCCCGGGTACTTGAAGTTTCCCGCCGGGATGGTCTCGTCAAAGCGATTAAAGCCGACGCGGAACTCATTGGTCAGGTTGGGTGTGAATGTGTGGTATTCGCTGGCGTTAATCAGTTCGTACGTGATTGAGTACGGTGCAAAGAAGGTCCCCAGCTGCGCTGCATTATCCAGCAAGTTCTCCTTGTTGTAGATAAAGCGTCCGCGAATCTGGTCCTTGTCCGACATGTTGTAATCCACACTCTGGACAAAATTTGTCCAGCTCTGCCAGGCCGCAGGGACGATGGAAACGTTGCCGACTTCCACACTTCCGGCAGCACAGCTGCCATTCGCGGGAGCAACGTAAGGATTGGTCCCTATCTGGGTCGATCCGCTGTTTGTGGTCCCGTTGTAGGTAATGCAACCGGACGGAGTAGTAGCAGCGGGAACGTACTGCTTGAAGATCCCAAAGTTCGTGGCATTGAGATTGGGATCGGCACCCATTGCCGCGAGGCCGGCCGCAGTTGGAGTCTGCACAGCCCCGCCGCCGACGGAGATGAATCCAACGGGGTTGCGCTCAAAATTCGTGAAGAAGAAAAGCTTGTCCTTAATGATGGGCCCGCCGATGGTGCCGCCGAAACGATTGGAGTCAAAACGAGGATTCGACGTAAGCCCCTGCTGCACCCAGGTTTGGTCCACAGCGTTCAGATTGCGATTTCGGAAATACTCGTAGGCCGAACCATGAAATTTGTTCGTGCCGCTTTTGACCGTGGTATTGAATTGACCACCGGACGAGTGACCGAACTCCGAATTGAACTGATTGGAGAGTAGAGTAAAGTTCTCGACAGCTTCCGGGGGCACGGTAATCAGCGCGCCGGTAACGCTCTTGTTGTTGTTGTCTACGCCCTCCACTGTAAAATTATTGTCCCGCGGCCGTTGACCTCCCACCGAGGGGCCAACTCCATCTCCCATCGCGCTGCCGTTGGTGACACCCGGGCTCAGCAATGAAAGATTCAGAACGCCAGCGCCAGCGCCTCCCGCGGAGGTGAGGCCGAGATCCTGCGAATATTGAGGATCGTATGTGGATTGCAGCTGTGCGGTAGTGGTGTCGATCGTCGGCGCCGCACCCGTCACTTCCACTGTCTCGCTGGTTGCACCCGGCGTCAGGCGGGCATTCCGAGTGCCAGTCTTGTTCAGTTCCACAGCAGTTTGCTCGATGAAGGTGGTAAAGCCCGAGGCTTTCACCGTGACTTTGTAAGTTCCCACCGGAAGATTGTCGAATCGATACTCACCGGTTGAGCTGGTACGGGTCGAGACTGAAGCGCTCGTGCCAACGTTGGTCGCCGTCACCTCTGCGTTGGCCACCACCGCACCGGTTTGATCGGACACCGTGCCCACCAGGTTCCCGCTGATCGCCTGGCCGAAGGTAATGCCGACGCACAACGTCAGCACGCTAAACAACAAAGTTGGAAATCTCAGGGATTTGAAGTACCGCACGCCTCGATTCATGATCATTCACTCCTCACAATTCAGGCCGCCTAACAGAAAACACGGTAGTCACGTTTTCCCGAGAGACACTTAGCCTGATGGCTTCGAGACAGTGCTTCGCACGTACGACTCCATAACAGAGCTCAGCAAGTGCATTTGCTGCAAGTAGCTGTTCACAAAGTTATGGTGTTTCGCTTTCCAGATTTGGAAAACCGTGCTCCAGAAGTTATGGATTCTTGTAGTTGCGAAGACAAACAATTGTGGAGTGTGAGCAGCCGGCGCGGCTTCGGCTAGTTCGCCTCAGGATTGGAGGCTGTTACTTCTGACGGTTCAAGGAACCGCGCAGAAAACGCCCTCGGAGCTCTAGTTCGCGGCCGCGTCAGCCAGGCCCTTCACATTCTTCTTCAAGAACTCTCGGATCGCGGCCCACGCGGCCCGATTCTGTTCGTAGGAGAATCCGCCGTGATTGGCGCCGGGAACCGTATAGAGCTGATTGGGCACGCGGGCTGTGTCGAGCGCCTTGTGCAAGCGCACGGACTGCTCGTACGGAACGAGCGCGTCTTTGTCGCCGTGAATGGTGATGATGGGCGGCGTGTTCTTGTCGACGTAGTGGATGGGCGAGAGGCGCTTCGCAAGCTCGTCAGCATTCGGCTGATCGCCCAGCCATGCGACTGCATATCCCTTGGCGTTTGGTCCATGCAACTCGTCCAGAACGTCGGCGATGCCAAACCAGTTCACAATCGCTGCGACTCGGGGATCTTTGTCTGTCCCGGGATTCTGGCTCCAGACATTGTCCTCACCCGTGTAGCAGTCGTGGTCAAATCCTGCGGCGGGTGTCAGCATGCCGGTGGTGAGCGCCAAGTGACCTCCGGCGGATCCGCCCTGAAGAACCACGCGGTTGCGATCGAAGTTGTACTTCTTCGCGTTGGCAAAGACCCAGTGCAGTGCGCAGCGGCAATCTTCCACCGCCGCCGGAGCCAGCGACACGTGCGCCATACGGTATTCGACATTCACGGCCGCGAATCCCATCTGGAGATAGGGCATGATTTCGAGCACGCGATCTTCCTTGGTGCCCGCGATCCAACCGCCGCCATGGATCACGATGACGACGGGCGTGGGCTGCGACTTGCCGGCGGGTTGATACACGTCGAGCTTGGCCTGGTAGTTGTTCGCGGTGTGATAGACGATGTTGGGATACACCTCGTAACGGAATAACTCGGCGGTGAATGTTGCCGCGTCGGTTTGCGCTACGGACATTGGTGCGGAAAGAAGCAGGCAGGCAAGCAGGAGTTTTTGCATGGGTTCCTTGAATAAATTAGTCTTTGCGCCGGCGTACGGCGCGAAACGGATGATACTCCTCCAAGTGAAACTACGAGAGGGAGCTTTCTTGACTGATCGGGCTTGATAGCGCTCAAAACTTCCTCGGCAGGGTCAACGGGTGATATCGCGAGGTTTCGACAGCTACGGAGAAGCCCCCGAGCTATTTACGCTTTGGAGGTCCGAAGGGTGACTTGCCTAGCGGGGTTTTACCGCCGCCCAAGTACCACCGAGAGGCTTCTTTGTGCGCTATCGCCAGTACCGGATGCTGTTTCCAATCGGAGAAAAACTCTCTGATGTCTTTCTGCTCAAAAAGATGTTCCAAGGTAGCTGTCACAATGCAGGTGCGAAGGGTTTCGTCACCCTCTGCATAGAGTCGGCCGAGCCAGTCCTTTAGTTCCGTAACGATTCCTCGGGGAACGGCGGAATCTCTCCAAAGACTGCCAAAGATGTTCACCAACGTCGCACCAGCGGAGTATCTCGAATCAGACCACTCGCCGTCAGGGTCTTCTTTCAGGCATCGCCCGTAGTAACAGGTCACAAAACCCTTGTACTCATTGGGCGTGAGCGGCGGTTCGATGCGAAAACGAGCGTCATCAATAAGCGCATTGGTGAATCCAAGAATTTCGATGTCGTCGCTTTTCAACCAGCGATGAACATCACTGAGCTGTACCGTATCCGTTTTTGGGGTCCATTCGGCATTGTCGGGAGCTATCCACAGCTTGTTGATTATCTCTTGGAGCGTCTCACTCATGTCGGCCCTTGAAAGAAAACGCTGGCTCGTTGGTATGCCGATATTACTACCAAGAACTCGTAACTGACGAAATCAGCGATCGCAGTCACTTAGGCTGGGCGGTTGCAGGCCGGAAGATTGGGTGAATCACTCCAGGCAACACTGACCCGAAGCCGTTGAGCGACAATTCTCAGAGGCTAGAGCCCGCACAGGGCTAAAGCCCGTTATCTTTAGTTTGATGTCTGATGGCGCGGCTGAAGCCGCGCCCTTTCACAACAAACACAAGTCAGAGTCTCTTAGTTGCTGCTCTCGCCCACTTTGAGGACGGCTAGGAAAGCTTCCTGGGGGATGTCGACGCGGCCGATGCGTTTCATGCGCTTTTTGCCTTCCTTCTGTTTCTCGAGGAGTTTGCGCTTACGGGAAATGTCGCCGCCGTAGCATTTGGCGATGACGTTCTTGCGCATGGCATGAACGGTTTCGCGGGCGATGATCTTGGCGCCGATCGAGGCCTGGATGGGGACCTCGAACATCTGGCGTGGGATGAGTTCGCGCATCTTGGAGACGAGGGCCTTGCCGCGTTCATAGGCGAAGTCGCGGTGGACGATGATAGAGAGGGCGTCGACGGGCTCTCCGGCGACAAGGATGTCGAGCTTGACCATGGGCGATTCCCAATAGTCGGCGAGATGGTAGTCGAGGGAAGCGTAGCCGCGCGAGACCGACTTGAGGCGGTCGTAGAAGTCGAGGACGATCTCGTTCAGCGGCAGTTCATAGTGCAGCATGACGCGTGAGGAGCTGACGTACTCGAAGGTCTTCTGCTTGCCGCGTTTTTCTTCGACGAGGGCGAGGATTCCGCCGACGTATTCTTCGTTAGTGAGAATCGTGGCGAGAATGACCGGCTCTTCAATCTTTTCAATTTCGCTGGGATCGAGCCAGCGCGACGGGTTGTCAATTTCGACCATCGTGCCGTCGGTTTTATAGATCTTGTAGCGGACGCCGGGGGCGGTGGTGATGAGGTCGAGATTGAATTCGCGTTCGAGGCGCTCCTGAATGATCTCCATGTGGAGGAGGCCAAGGAAGCCGCAGCGGAAGCCAAAGCCGAGCGCGGCGGAACTCTCAGGCTCGAAGAAGAAGGAGGAATCGTTCAAGCGAAGTTTTTCGAGAGCCTCGCGGAGTTGGGTGTGCGCGTGAGCGTCGATGGTGTAGAGACCGGCGAACACCATGGGCTTGATTTCCTCGAAGCCGGGCAGGGCTTCGATGGCGGGGTTGGCGTCGTGGGTGATGGTGTCACCGATCTTGGTGTCGGCGACGTTCTTGATGTTGGCGATGATGAATCCGACTTCGCCGGCCACGAGCTGGTCGATCTCGACCGGCTTGGGCGTGAGCACGCCGAGAGTTTCGGCATCGAACGTGGTGCCGTTCCACCAGAGGCGAATGCGATCGCCCTTCTTTAGCGTGCCTTGAAACACGCGGGTCAGCACGATGACGCCGCGGTAGGGGTCGAACCAGGAGTCGAAAACCAGCGCCTGGAGCCGGTTATCGGGCGATCCCTTGGGCGGAGGGACGCGCTTCACGATGGCTTCGAGCACGTCGGGGACGCCTTGGCCGGTTTTGGCGCTGATGAGGACGGCGTCGGTGGCATCGAGGCCGACGGCGCTTTCGATCATTTCTTTCGTGCGCGGGATGTCGGCGGACTGTAGGTCGATCTTGTTGATGACGGGAATGATTTCGAGGCCGTGATTGATGGCGAGATAGGAATTGGCGAGCGTTTGCGCTTCGACTCCTTGTGAGGCGTCGACGACGAGCAGCGCGCCTTCGCACGAGGCGAGGGAGCGGGAGACTTCGTAGGAGAAATCTACGTGGCCCGGAGTGTCGATGAGGTTGAGCTGGTAGGTCTGGCCGTCTTGCGCGGTGTACATCATCCGGACGGCGTGGGCCTTGATGGTGATGCCGCGCTCGCGTTCAAGGTCCATGGAGTCGAGGACCTGGGCCTGCATTTCGCGCGCGGTCAGGGATCCGGTGAGCTCGAGCAGGCGGTCGGCGAGCGTGGATTTGCCGTGGTCGATGTGCGCGATGATCGCGAAATTGCGGATGTGCTGGGAATCCATGATAAGAGCGGCAATACTAATTTTAGCAGGTAGGCGCGGAACTACTCCGCAGTGCGGTTAGCTGACCTTGAAACCTGCAGAGGTGCGGCAGAAATCTCGAAACATCACAAGCCATTCGTACGTGGCGGAGTAAAGCTCGACCGGATCGATGTCTTCGACCTTCATGTCGGGAGTAAAGACGGCCAGTTTCTTTGGCTCTCCCGTTATTGTGAGATCCGCTCGGAGTCTTTGGCCGGGCGTCATTCCTTCGAGTTGCTGGTCCAGGAAACGTGCAATCGTATTGGCCGTCGCTGAATTGACTCCTCCGCCACAGCCATTACGTCCCATCAGCTCATGCTGCTGTTCGTCGATCAAGTTTGCATGGCGAAGAAGAGCAATCGTGGGGCGCCAATTCCACGCGTTCACCCGAAGATCTTCACCGTGATGTGGGATAAGGATGAAGGACATCGCATCCTCATTCTAAGCACAGCATTATGTATGGTCGATCTTGAAGCCGTTCTCCGCGTTTTCTGTGAAATTCTTGCTACCTATCCTCGGCTGATTTATCCTCGGTTGCCTCACAACGCAGGGGCTAAAAGCCCGTGCTGATAAAAATGGACGCCTGTTCGCGGCCCTTGAAGGGCCGCTCTTTCACGGTGACGCCAACCGCGGAGAAGCTCTTACGGAAAGCCCCAGGCGAAGAGAACTCACGGCGGAGAAAGCCCAACGGGCAGAAGGCTATCCCAGGATATAGCGACGCCGGGGAGGGTATTGACAAGACACGTCGTAGACGGGCAGTCGATCAACGGAGAGGCCGGCGACGACTTCCAAACCTTGGAAACGATCTCGGAGGAATCATGCGGAGCATTCTCGCACTGGTCGTGGTTGGATGCTGCTCGCTGGCGGCGGCACAGACTCTTTCGCCTGCGGTGCAGGCGTTCGTCAAGGTGAACGCTCCTGCGGTTGCTCTGACGCACGTGCGGGTGATCGACGGGACGGGGGCGGCGGCGCGCGAGGATCAGACTGTCATTCTCAGCAAGGGGAGGATTGAGTCGGTGGGAGACGCCTCGGCGGCGAAGGTTCCATCTGACGCGCAGGTGTTGGACCTGCAGGGGTACAGCGTGATTCCCGGGCTGGTGGGGATGCACGATCACATGTTTTATCCGATGGGGAATGGGGTGTTTGGGGAGATGGCGTACAGCTTTCCGCGACTATACCTGGCGGGAGGCGTGACCACGATTCGAACCACGGGCGCGCTCGAACCTTATACGGACCTCGAACTCAAGAAGTCCATCGATGCGGGACAGACTCCCGGTCCAAAGATGCACGTGACTGGGCCGTATCTCGAGGGCAAAGGCTCGTGGGCGATTCAGATGCACCAACTCACAGGGCCGGAGGACGCGACGCGGACGGTGAATTTCTGGCTCGACCAGGGCGTCGATAACTTTAAGGCTTACATGTTCATCACGCGCGCGGAACTGGGGGCAGCAATTGCTGCGGCGCACAAGCGCGGAGCGAAAGTGACCGGACACCTGTGCGCCGTGAATTTCCGCGAGGCGGCGGACTTGGGAATCGACGATCTGGAGCATGGACTCTTAGTGGACACGGAATTTATTTCGGGGAAGAAACTGGATGAGTGTCCCGGGGACGGAGAGGATCCGGCGGGCATGGCAAAGCTGGATGCGAGTGCTGGGCCGTTGCACGACACGATCCAGTATCTGGTGCAGCACCATGTCGCCGTGACCTCGACTCTTCCAGTGTTTGAAATGGGAAGTTTTCCCGGGCGGCCCACCATGCAGAGGCGAGTTCTGGATGCGCTATCGCCGGATGCCCGCAGCGCTGTGCTGGCGAATCGGCTTCGAGCGAGCGACGACAGTCGGATTCGCCAGCGTTTCGGCAGCAATGGCTCGCCATATCCCGCGGCATTCAAGAAGGAAGAAGAATTTGAGTATGCCTTTTCAAAAGCGGGAGGGTTGTTGCTGGCGGGACTCGATCCGACCGGCATGGGCGGGGTGATCGCGGGATTCGGCGATCAGCGGGAAGTGGAATTACTGGTAGAGGCGGGATTCACGCCGCTGGAGGCGATCCACATTGCGACCGCGAACGGTGCGCAGTTTCTGGGGGAGCTCGATCGCATCGGAACCATCGCGGTGGGCAAGCAGGCTGATCTGGTGGTGATCAAGGGCGATCCGTCGAAGAAGATTGAAGACCTTGAGAACGTGGAGACCGTGTTCAAGGATGGGATCGGCTATGATTCCGGCAAGCTGATTGAGTCGGTGCGAGGCGTGGTGGGAAGCCGGTAGAGACCGTTGGCAGTGGTCAGTTGTCGGTTGCCAGTAAAATCAAAATCGCATGCTCGTTCTCGCTTCCGCATCGCCGCGACGTCAGGAATTGCTGCGCAGTGCGGGGATTCCGTTTACGGTTGAGCCAGCCAATATTGATGAAACTCCCCTTGCGGGGGAAGCGGCGCGCGTGTGTGCGGAGCGGCTGGCGCGGGAGAAAGCGCTCGCGGTCTGGCGCACTCGACCGCAGGATTGTGTGCTGGGGGCGGACACGATTGTGGTTGTGGACGAGGCCATTCTCGGCAAGCCGGTTGATCCAGTAGATGCCGTGCGTATGCTCAGACTGCTCTCGGGGCGCGTGCATCGTGTGATCACTGGCGTCTGTCTGGTGAGGGCAGGCGACAGTCGCGATCTGTTAAGAGCAGCGGAGCTGGCGCGCACTGCCTCGGAGACGACGCTGGTGACGATGAACGCATTGTCGGAGGATGAGATTCGCGAGTACGTCACCAGCGGCGAACCCGAGGATAAGGCGGGAGCGTATGCGATCCAGGGGATGGCTTCGCGGTGGATTCCGCGAATTGAAGGCGACTACAGCAATGTAGTGGGACTGCCGGTGGCGCTGGTTTATCGGATGTTGCGGGAGCAGGGCGGGGTCTGAATTACAGGCGTGTGTTGGTGAAGCGACGCTACGACTTCTTTTGATCTTCTTCCTTCGGGGTGTCTTTCTTTTCTTCTTCAGGACTTTTCAGTGCGGCTTTGAAGTTGCGGATGCCTTCGGCCAGGCCCTTGCCGACATCCCCTAACCTACTCGTACCGAAGAGCAGGAAGGCGAGGACGATTACCAAAAGCCAGTGCCATGGCGAGAATTCACCCATAATTTCTCCACGGGGACGGCTTTCGCGAGTTCTGAGTAAGCAGCCGAAGTCCCTGAGAAAAGTTTAGGCTTCCGTATCTGCGGAGTCAAAGGCAGCAGACAGGGCGTGGCCTAAGCGGAATCGAAGGGAGTGTCCGCCTACACGAGTCGCTGCGCCGCGCTTCGAGATGCTCACCAGCAATGGCGGTCAGAGTCTATCCTCAAAGAAGTACTTTTTCTGGAGGCCGGCTCACATGTTTCGACGCTGCATCGCTGCGGTTATCTTTCTTCTCTTCTTTTTTCCACGCACTGAGACTGGCGTGGCGCAGAGCCAGGCTCCGGCGACCAGCGAACAACGTAAGACCAGTGAACCGTATACGGGAGATTTGTCGGTCTTCGATTCGCCGGGGCGTGAGGACCGGTTGCAGATCAATCGGGTGATGGACCTTCTTGGCATCGCGCCGGGCAAGAACGTCGCGGACATTGGCGCAGGGTCAGGATGGTTTACGGTGCGAGCGGCGCGGCGGGTGGGTGCTGACGGGACGGTTTATGCGGTCGATATTAATCCGGAGGCGATCCGCTATGTCGGCGAACGGGCGCAGAAGGAGAAGCTGCGGAATGTGAAGACGATTCTGGGCAAGGCGGACGACTCTCTTCTGCCTGCTGCTTCTGTGGATGCCGTGCTGCTGTTGAAGACCTATCACGAAGTGGCGCAGCCCGTAGCGCTGCTGCAAAACCTGCGGGGGGCGCTGCGTTCCGGGGCAAAGGTGGGAATTATTGATCGCAACGGAAATGGAGAAGACCACGGAGTTGGAAAAGAGGTTGTGATTCACGAGGTGCAGGAGGCTGGCTACGCACTGCTCGAGCAATACGATTTTGTGAAGGGCGACAAGATGGATTATTTTCTCGTATTCACGACAAAACCGTAACCTCGTCGACGGCGGACCAGGTCGTTCTGGTTAAGTCGGCGAATGCGGGAAGATCTGCGTCGGAGGCCGCGCCTTGCGGACTTGCCCATGCTGCTTCCATGCTCGGCCAATCGTCGAAGTAGAGTTCTATGATCGCGCCCCACGCCGGCGTGCGCTTGGGATCATCGACGACGTAGTTTTGGATGTACTTGCGGACGCCGGGCAAGGCCTTCGCTAAAGGGCCGTGGATTTTCTGCAGATGGCGGCGGAAATCTTCCTGCGTCAGGTCGGAGCGTTTGTAAAGGACGACCATGAACTTCAGCATGTTCTGAGATACTCCCTACAAAATCTTTAACCACAGAGGACACGGAGGAACGTCAAGTTCTTCACCCCAGTTCCGCCAGCTGACTGGGCTTCAGGCGCTCTCGATCATTCCTGCCAGGAGCAGGGCACGGCGCGGTAGTTCCGAGATGATGATGTGCTCGTGAACGGCGTGAGCGCCTTGGCCGTGGCCTCCCATGCCGTCGAGGGTGGGGATGCCCATGCCGGCGGTGAAATTTCCGTCGGAGCCTCCGCCGACGGCGGCTTCTTCGAGTTTCCAGTCGATCTGCTTCGCAATTATTTGCGCTTTTTCGTAGAGTGCGGCGACGCCGGCAGTGCGCTCCATGGGCAGGCGGTTGACGCCACCTTCGATGCTGAGCTTGCAATGCTTGTCGAAAGGTTTCAGGGCGCGGAGCTTGCGATCGAGGGCGGCGGCGTGTTTGGCGTGCGTGATGCGCACGTCAATTTCTACGGTCGCGGCGGCGGCGATCACGTTGGTGCGGGTTCCGCCACGAATGACGCCGGGGTTTACAGAGAGGCCGTGTTGCAAGTCGTTCAGCTTGGAGACGGCGATGATTTGGCGGGAGAGTTCCAGGATGGCGCTGTGTCCCTTGCCGGGGTCGAGTCCGGCGTGTGCGGCGACGCCTTTGACGTTCAGAACATATTCACCGACGCCCTTGCGTGCAGTCTTTGCGGCACCGCGCGGGCCTGCGGGTTCGAGCACGAGAACGGCTGCGGATTCTTTGGCGAGGCCCTCAGTGATTTTGCGAGAAGAGTAGCTGCCGACTTCTTCGTCGGAAACCAGAAGCACGGTGACCGGGCGCGGCAGGGCCCCGTGCCAGGTTTGCAGGGCGGCAATCGCGTACAGCATGAGGGCGACACCGGATTTCATGTCGAGCACACCGGGACCGTGCATGCGGTCATCGGTGACGTGGCAGGGCATGGTGGCGAGAGTGCCGAGTGGGTAGACAGTGTCGAAGTGGCCGAGCAACAGAACGGGCTTGAGCTTCTCGCGCCCAGGAAAATCGATCTGGACACTGTCGGCGTAGTCGTCGGAGTGGTGAACGCGGGCGTGTCCGCCCACCGCCTCGAAGGTTCCGGCAAGGAAGGCGCCCATGCGATCGGCGGCGGGCTTGTTGTCGCTGGGAGATTCGATTTCGACGAACTCGCGGATGGTCTGGACGATCTGTTCCTGGCGCGCTTCGAAGTAATGAAGACGCTCGGTCCAGATGGGACCCGCGTGGAATGCTTCGGTTCGGCTTGGCTTGGAGCGTGGAGTTTTCTTGCCCGGCATGATGCGTTCGTCTCCGGCCCGTGCAGAGAGCGCACCTGCGGGCCAAGTCGTACAGTATAATCTTCAAGCCGTTTTGAGACGAACATGAATGAGAGCAACCCTGTGTCGGAACCTTCGCCTGGCTTGACGAAGACCGCGCTCGACATCCACGACATATTGAAGATTCTGCCGCACCGCTATCCGTTCTTGCTGATCGATCGCGTGCTTGATCTGAAGCGCAAAGAGCGGATTGTCGCGATCAAGAACGTGACCATCAATGAGCCATTTTTCGTGGGACATTTTCCCGGGTTGCCCATCATGCCCGGCGTTTTGATTGTCGAGGCGATCGCGCAAGCTGGCGGCGCATTGCTGCTGACCGAGGTGGAGGATCGCAACGATAAGGTCATGGTGTTCACCGGGATTGAGCGGGCCAAGTTCCGCCGACCGGTTAGTCCGGGGGACCAGTTGCGGCTGGAAGTGGAAGTGAAGGGCTGGCGCACGGTGCCAGGAATGACGGCAGCGAAGATGCAGGGGTACGCGTATGTCGGCGAACGGCGCGTGGCTGAGGCGGCGGTGTCGTGCCAATTGATCGATAGTTCGCGGGGGCGGGGTACGGATGATGGCGGTAATGCCGGATCTTGAGTTTCGGCGCTGAGTTCAAAATCTTGACCACCAAGGACACTGACTTCAAAACCTTTACCACTAAGGACACTAAGGTTCACGAAGGAAACCCACTCCCCACATGCTTCGTTGATGAACTCTTCCTCCATGAACGCTCACCCTACGGCCCTGATTGATCCACGCGCGAAGGTTCCGGCGTCGTGCAAGATCGGGCCTTATTGCGTGCTTGGCGCGGACGTCGAACTGGGGGAGGGGTGCCGACTCGTGTCGCATGTGGCGATCGAGGGGCCGACGAAGATTGGCGCCGACAACAGCTTCTTTCCCTTTTGCGCCATCGGCATGGCGCCGCAGGATGTCACTTACAAAGGCGAGCCGACGCGTCTCGAAATCGGCGATCACAACGAGATCCGCGAGTGCGTGACGATCAGCCGCGGCACAGTTAAGGGTGGAGGACTGACCAAAGTCGGCAGCCACCTGCTGATCATGGCGTACACGCATATCGGACACGATTGTGTGATTGAGGATCATGCCATGCTGGTGAATGGCGCGACGCTGGCCGGGCATGTGACGGTGGAAGAGTGGGCGGTGGTGGGAGCGCTGTGTCCGGTACACCAGTTCGTGCGTATCGGGGCACATTCCTATGTCGGCGGCGGGACTACGATCACGCAGAATGTCCTGCCGTACTCGATGACGTCAGCCGCGCGCGACACGCATGCTTACGGGATGAATAAAGTCGGCCTCGAGCGGCGGGGATTTTCGAAGGAGCGCATTGCGAAGATTCATCATGCTTACAAGATTCTGCTGGCGTCGAAGATGAATACCTCGCAGGCGCTGGAGAGGCTGAAGTCCGAACCGGATCGCGGTGCGGATGTGGAGATGCTGATCCGGTTTATTGAGGCTTCGGAGCGGGGGATAATTAAGTGAGCGGGTTGGCTGCATCTCCGCGTTGTCTCAGTATTTGCCTTCTGGTTGGCTTGATCACGGTCGTGAGTCCGGTTTTCGGGCAGACTCCACCCGCGGCGCAACCAGCGGTGCGGCCGGCGCCGCCGACGCGGGATCCTCACACTCCTGGGTATGTCGAAGCTAAGGAGTTGCCCGACGGGGCGGTTCCTCCTGCGAATGTGGATGGGAATTTTGTTATCGGGCCGACCTACGCGGCACCTCCCGAAACGGCTGCCCAAGGCGATATTCCGAAGGGCACGGTGATTGAGTTCACGATGAACTCGGCGGACAGCAAGATTTATCCGGGGATCACGCGGGATGCGGGAGCGCACGGCAAGCCAGATCCTGCGGATCCTGCGAAGCTCATTGTGACGACGAGCCATCCCGCGGCATACACGCGGAAGGTGGCTGTCTATGTGCCGAAGCAGTATGTGGCTGGGAGTGTCGCGCCGTTCATTGTGGGGGCGGATGGCCCTGACGACTTGCTCTTCTCAACTTTGGATGTCTTGATCGCGCAACACAAGGTTCCGGTAATGATTGCCATTTCGATCGGCAACGGGAGCGGGGATGCGCAAGGGAGCGAGCGCGGGCTGGAGTACGACACGATGTCGGGAGTGTATGCCGACTTCGTGGAGAAGGAAGTTTTGCCTCTGGTTGAAGCGCAGGCGCACGTGAAACTCACGAGAGATCCCGATGGTCGGGCGACGATGGGAGGAAGTTCGGGAGGCTCTTGCGCGTTGATCATGGCGTGGTATCACCCTGAGCTGTATCACCGTGTGCTGACGTACTCGGGAACATTTGTGAACCAGCAGTGGCCTTCGAATCCGCAGACGCTGCATGGCGCGTGGGAGTTTCACGAGCATCTCATTGCGGGAAGTCCGGTGAAGCCGATACGAATCTGGATGGAAGTGGGCGACCGGGATCTGTTCAATCCGAATGTGATGCGCGACAACATGCACGACTGGGTTCTGGCCAACGAGCTGATGGCCAAGGCGCTCGCGGCGAAGGGATATCACTACCAATTTGTGTTTGCCCGTAACGCAGGACACGTGGACCGGACGGTGAAGCAGCAGACACTTCCCGAGGGGCTGGAGTACGTGTGGCAAGGGTATGCGGCTTCGGTGGGCAAGAAGTGAGGTAGGGCTTAGGGAAGAGTTATGGCGGCGGGACTGCGATCACGCAGAGTTTTTGCCGTATTCAATGATATCGGCGGCGCTTAACTTCCGGGCGGTGCCGTCCCTTTTTTGTCCAGCAATTTCTCCATCTCATCCATCACGCGGTTCATTTTTTTGACAGTGAGCTCCAGGGGTTCGTCAGTTGTCATGTCAACGCCCGCGTCCTTCAGCAGTTCGATTGGGTATTTCGACTTGCCCGCCGAAATGAATTTCAGGTAGCGCTCGGTAGCCCCAGGATCACCCGAGAGCACCTTTTCCGACAAGGCTGAGGAAGCGGTGAATGAGGTGGCGTACTGGAAGACATAAAACGAATTGTAGAAATGGGGGATGTACGCCCACTCGTTTGCAATGTAACCGTCCACGATGCACACGCCTTGGTCGTGGCCGTAGTATTTTTTGACGATGTCACTGTAGAGTTTCGACAACGAGTCACCGGTGAGTGGCTGGCCTTTTTCGACCATTTCATGCATGCGAAGTTCAAATTCCGCAAACTGAGCTTGCCGGAAGACCGTTCCCTTGATGCTCTCCAGATAGTTCCCTAGTAAGGAAAGCCGGGTAGCATCATCCTTGATCTGCTTGAGCATGTAATCGATAAGCAGAGCCTCGTTGAAAGTCGAAGCGACTTCGGCAACAAAAATCGGATACGACGACAGAGGATAGGGCTGGGTTTTGTTGGAGAAGTAGCTGTGCATGGTGTGCCCGAGTTCGTGGGCCAGCGTGCTCATGTCGTCATACTTTCCGTTGTAGTTCAGCAGCATATAGGGGTGAACGTCGTATGCCGCCCCGTTGGAATAAGCTCCGGAGGTCTTACCTTCGGATGGGTACATGTCAATCCAGCGTTCGGTGAAGGCGCGCTTCGCTCCCGCGGCATATTCGGGCCCAAGGGGGGCAAGAGCTGCCAGGATGTTTTTTTCGGCCACGTCGACCGGATATTTTGTGTCGACCGAAGACACGAGCGGAGCATACAGATCGTAATAATGGAGTTCGGGAAGGCCCATCATTCGTTTGCGGAGTCTTAGATAGCGTTGAAACGTGGGCAGATTGCGATCGACTCCGTCGACTAACCTGGAATACACCGAAACCGGAATGTTGGGCTGGTCCAGAGTAGCCTGCAGAGAGGTCTCGTAATTGCGCGCATGGGCGTAGAAGACGGAAGTCTGGACATTGGAATTCATCATGGAACCAAAGGTCCCGCGATATTTTCCCAGCGCGGTGAAAAAGGCTTCCATCACTTTCTGGCGGTCTTCGCGGGAGGGTGAAGCGCGGTAGAGCGAAAAAGCCGCCTTGTCGAGCTTGACCGTCTTGCCGTCGCTGAGGGTGACCGAAGGATACGGAAAATCGGCGTCAGCAAAGATGCCATAAACGCTGGATGGCCCGCTCGCCATCACGGCGGATCCAGCCAGGAGTTTCTCTTCGGCGTTGCTGAGCGTGTGGGCCCGGCGCCGCGTGATGTCCTCGAGTTCATGGCGGAAAACATGCAGACGAGGCTCTTGGGTCTGAAATCGCTCGATGGTCGCGTTATCCATTTTGAGGATCTCGGGTTCAATGAATGCGGATTCGGTGCCTAGAACGGATCCGAGCTGAATCATTTCCTGCTGCATGCCCTGATACGTACTGACTCGTGTGTCCTCATCGGAACGCATGGCCGCAAATACGTACAGGCGCGTGAATTCTTTGTCGAAAGAGCTTTGAGTCTCCAGAGCGTCCGCCAACCGGGAAGCGGAAGAAGCCAGCGTGCCTTGAAACTGCCGCAGGTTGGGTAACTCGGACGCAAGCTTTTCCTTCGCCGCACGCCAAGCCTGGTCGGACGGATAGATGGCGGTCAGATCCCATTTGTACTCGTCGGGTACTTTGCTGCGATCGCGCTCCTGGGCTTGCGAAACCAGAGTCGAGGCGGCGAACAGGACAAGCGCGCCTGGCAGATGGCGGAGGATGACTGCAAGATCAACGTGCATGGGAGATGCTCCTTCGCAATTAGACGACCTCTGACAGAAAACAGAAGCGGGATTAGAACCCGGGGATCAGAAACATCAGACATTGTAGCTATGGGGAGTTCACGGAAACGGGGTTATTTTCATAGGCTGCTTTTGCTGTTCTTCGGCGATTTTCGGTTGCCCAACGCCACAACCCCTATTCCGGGTGCGGCGCGTAGAGCTTCTTCTTGATCCTAAGTGCTAGACTGACTCGACGTCAGTGTAGATCAACGCCTACCTCATGCCCGTTCAGAACGAAAGACTTGGCCTCATCGCCGGCAATGGCAAATTTCCCTTTCTTGTGCTGGATGCGGCGCGGGCGCAGGGATATGACGTGGTGGTGGCGGCGATTCAGGAGGAAGCGTTTCCGGAGATTGAATCGCATGGGGCGGCGGCGGTTCACTGGCTTTCGCTGGGGGAGTTGTCGAAGCTGATTGAGACGTTTCAGCGGGAGGGCGTGCGGCGCGCCATCATGGCGGGTCAGGTGCGGCACAAGCAGATTTTTTCCAGCATCCGGCCGGACTGGCGGCTGGCGAAGATGTTGCTCTCGCTCACGACGCGGAATACAGACTCGCTGCTGGGGGCGGTGGCGAAGGTACTGGCCGATGAAGGGATCACGCTGGAGAAATCGACCTGGTTGCTGGAGCCGCTGCTGGTGAAGTCCGGCGTGTTGACCGTGCGGGAGCCCAGCGAGCAGGAGCGCAAGAATATTGAGTACGGGCGTGCGGTGGCGCGACGGCTGGCCGAGCACGATATAGGGCAGACGGTGGTGATCGCGGAGTCGGCGTGCGTGGCGGTCGAGGCGATGGAGGGGACCGACGCGACCATCGAGCGCGCGGGGCAGATCATGCGGTCGCTGCATGGGGATGCGTCCACGCTGAGCCGTGCTTTGACGGTGGTGAAGATCGCGAAGCCGAATCAGGATATGCGGTTTGATGTGCCGGTGATTGGGGTGAAGACGATTGAGGTGATGACGGGGGCGGGGGCGAGTTGTCTTGCACTCGACGCGGGCAAGTGTTTGCTGCTGGATGGGCAGAGGGTGATTGATGCGGCGAACGCGGCGGGGATCGCGATGGTTGCAGAGGGATAAGGAGTCATGGGAACGAAGGGCGAATCCGAAGGGGCCCGAATCGCGGATCAGCTGCGCCGCGCTTTTTATGGGAGCGCATGGCACGGGCCGGCTTTGCTCGAACTGCTGGAGGATGTTGATGCCGCGACCGCTGCGGCGAAGCCGCTTCCTGAGGTTCATAGTATTTGGGAATTGGTGTTGCACGTTGCCGTATGGGACGACGCGGCGTTGCGCCGGCTTGACGGAAATAAATGGCAGCCTACGGGCCTCAAGAATTTTCCGCCGGTAACCAAGCCGACGGAAGCGATGTGGCGGAAGGCAGTCGTGGCGACGAAACGGATGCACGATCGACTCGTTCGGACGGTTGCAATGCTACCGGATTCGCGCCTCAGGGAGCGGGTACCGGGAAAACGGTACGACTTTTATCACATGCTGCATGGGATCGCGCAGCATGAGCTGTATCACGCGGGGCAGATTGCGATTTTGAAGAAGGCGTTGGCTCGGGCGGGAAGATAGAAAGGGCTACGTTCCGGATCGAGGAAGCGCCCTCAGGGGCTAAAGCCCGCATCTTCTGCACGCCTGACGCGACGCTGAAGCGCCGCCCTTCCACGGATGGGGCACATGTTCGTTGTGCACTTCGAGTACCCTAAGGGTGCGTCCGCGGCGCATAAATTCCCACGCTACATACGTCTCTCCCTCACCACTTTTTGAAGATCACCGCGACCGCCGCGACGATCAGGACGAAGCCTGCCAGGTAATTCCAGCGCAGGGGTTGCTTCAGATAGATCACTGAGAAGGCGGCAAAGACGGTGAGGGTGATGACTTCCTGGATCGTTTTCAGTTGGGCCGCGGTGAACTCGTAGGAACCGATGCGGTTGGCGGGGACCTGGAAGCAGTATTCGAAGAAGGCAATCAGCCAGCTCACGAAGATCACTTTGTAGAGCGGGACTTCGCGGTACTTCAGGTGTCCGTACCAGGCGAAAGTCATGAAGATGTTGGAGATGGTCAGCAGCGCGATCGTCCTCATGGGCGATTTCAGTCCTTTCGAGCGTTGGTTTGATAACAGACTCTCAATCGATTGTTTATCGCGGGCAGCGAACCTCAGGGGCTGAAAGCCCTCACTGACTCTAGGTGCCTCACGCGGCCCTCGAAGGGCCGCTCTTCCACGGTTGTGTACAGGTTTGTGGTCTTTGCGCAACATTGAAAGCCGTGCCGGGATCGCCGGCGAATTGATTCCCGAGCACGATTGAGTCGCGACGAAGACGTTAATCCAGATGCTCTTTCCCGGGATACCGTTTACAATTTGTTTCCGGCAACCGGCCATCGAGAATTTCTCCTGCCAACGCAAAGTCCGATCACCGTCGCCGTCGTGGGCGTGGGCGTTTTCGGACGCAACCATGCCCGAGTCTACAAGGAACTGGAGCAGCAAGGGGAGCCGGTGCGGCTGCTGGGAGTGGTCGATCCTGACACGGGCCGCGCTGATGAGGTAGCGCGCGAGTTTGGGTGCAAGGCCTTCGGCTCGGTGCACCAGATGTTGACTACGCACAGCGAGCTGCAGGCCGCATCGGTGGCATGTCCGACGGTGCATCACCTGAGCGTCGCCAGCGAGTTGATGAAGGATGGCGTGGATGTGCTGATCGAAAAGCCGCTGGCGGGCACGCTGGCGGAGGCCGAAGAGTTGGTTGCGCTCGCGGTGGGGCACAAGCGGATTGCGCAGGTGGGGCATCTGGAGCGCTTCAACCCGGCGGTGCGGGCCACGGTTCCGTTGCTGACGCAGCCCATGTTTTTTGAGGTGCACCGGCTCAGTGTGTTTACTCCGCGATCGCTGGATGTGGATGTTGTGCTCGATCTGATGATCCACGATCTCGATATTGTGCTGGCGTTTGCGAAGTCTCCGATCAAAGAAGTGCGAGCGGTGGGGCTGCCGATTTTGTCGGGGAAGGTGGACATTGCGAATGTGCGGCTGGAGTTTGAGTCCGGCTGCATTGCGAACTTCACCGCGAGCCGGGTTTCGACGGAGCGGGTGCGCAAGCTGCGATTTTTTCAGCCCCGGCAGTATGTTTCGCTCGATTACGGACGGCAGGAAGTGCTGGTCTTTACGGTGGGGCAGGATACCGCGGGCACGCCGACGGTAAATCCGCAGATCGGCGTCACCAAAGTGCCGGTTGCCTCGGAAGAGCCGCTGCATGCGGAGCTGAAGTCGTTTCTGCGTGCAGTGCGGGAGCGGTGCACGCCCGTGGTGCCGCTGGAGGATGGGCGCCGCGCGCTGGCGCTGGCGCTGGAGATTGTGTCGGCCATTCGCGAACATGGGGCAAAAGTGGGGCTTGCCGGCACTGCTCACGCGAGGCCTTGAAGGGCTGTGCCGCATTGCTGGGCTTCGCCGGCGGACGGCCGAAGGCGGCCGTTCCCACATAACACCCTATTCTCACTTCCACTTTATTTACATATGTTTACACACCTAAGTCGCGGGCGATTTGGGGCGAGCAGAATCGCGCGAAAGATGCGAAAATAGAGCTAACTTGGTTGTAGGGCAGCGCGCGCTCATTGCATTTCTTCCGTGAAGGCCGGATGCAACGCCGCGAGTGTATTCGGTGTCTAACGACAGGCGGATGCAGCTAAGCTTTCTCAGTTAGGCTCGTACAGTTAAGCATTTTCAGTTCGACGTTTCATTCAGCCCAGCGCATGCCGATAACACAGATTCCATTCCAGGACCCGATTGCTCCCGAAAAGCCTCAACCGGAGCAACTCGGGCTTTACGACACACAGGACTGGGAAACTGCGTACCGGGATCTGGATGCGCGTGTGCCCCATCTCCTCATCCAGTTGCAGGACGATCTGGAACGTTCGCGCAAGCGCGAAGCGACGTGGATTTCAATCATCGTCCACCTGCTGCTGTTCATCGTTCTGGTGACCTGCCTCTGGATGAAGCGAACGTTTGGCACCGCAGGGTGGCCATCGCAGTTGATCCGACCCAGAACAAGAATATGACGTTTCTCGCGCTGCCGCCGGATTTGCAGAAACCCACGCGCCGGCCCAATACGAACATTGCTTCGGATAAAGACCGGATTGCGATGTCGAAGCATCCGGAGCTGGATCCGAAAGAGTTGCGGAAGATTTTGGCGACGCCGCCTCCGGGAGCGCCGGGGATGAACGGTCCGCGGGCGACGCAACAGGCGCCGCAGGCGATGGCGCAGAACCAGCCACCGGCGCCACAGCAAGGACAACAACAGACGCCGCGTCCGCAGTTCCAGAGCGACCAGACGGCACAGTTGCAGACGCCCGCCCGTCCGAATAATTCATTTGCGAAGTATGGAACCGGGATGAGTGCGGGCTCGGCGATTCAGGAAGCCACGGCAGCGGCGGCGGCGCGACGGGGAGGCGGCGGTGGTCAGGAAGGCGACTTTGGCCTGGGCACCGGAGCGCACGGGAGGCCACAGGGCAGTCTTGAGATTCTGAGCGACACGCAAGGCGTTGACTTCGGCCCGTACCTGCAGCGCATTTTGCAGGATGTCCGCGAGAATTGGTATCGCGCGATTCCGGAATCCGCTGAGATGAAGAAGGGCAAACTGCAGATTGAGTTCGCCATCACCAAAGACGGTAAGGTCGCGGACATGAGGTTGACCTATCCCTCTGGAGATGTTGCTTTGGATCGCGCGGCTTGGGCCGGGATCAGCGCATCGAATCCTTTTCCACCGCTGCCCACCGAATTCACTGGACCTTACCTCGCGCTGCGATTCCGCTTCTACTACAACCCCGACAAGTCTGATTTACAGTAGCGCCGTCGAACTCCTAACATCGCGGCGAGTCCTGTTGCCGTCGCTGATAATCAAACAGTTACCACGATGAATGTAGGGCTGGAGGGCATGCGTTGCCGCTCTGGCGGGAGAACTTCGTTGCAGAAGATGCCGGTTTTGTTTGTCGGGCACGGATCACCGATGAACGCCATTGAGCACAATGCGTTCACCGAGGTGCTGGAGGGGCTTGAGCGCGCGGCTGCCGAAGCCCAAGGCGGTGTGCGTGGTGTCGGCGCATTGGGTGACCGAGGGCGCGCATGTGCTGTCGTCTGCTCATCCGAAAACGATTCACGATTTCTACGGGTTTCCGCAGCCGCTTTATGAAGTGCAGTACCCTGCGCCGGGCGCACCTTCGGAAGCTGAGAAACTGGCGAAAAATCCGGAGATTTCGCCCGACAACGAGTGGGGACTGGATCACGGTTCGTGGAGCGTGCTGCGGCATATGTATCCGAATGCGGATGTGCCGGCGTTTCAGTTGAGTCTCGATGAGCGCCGTGGTTTCAAGGAGCATCTGGAGTTGGGGCGCGAGATTCAAGCGTTGCGCGAGCGCGGAGTCCTGGTGCTGGGGAGCGGAAACATCGTGCACAACCTGCGGCGCATTGACTGGGATCATCCTTCGGGTGCATTTGATTGGGCCGTGGAGTTTGATGCTAAGGTCAAGAATGCGGTTGAGGCGCATGATGCAACAGCGTTGGCTCAGCCGCAGAAGTGGGGCGAGACGCTGCTGGCGACGGCGCATCCGACGGTGGAGCATTACTTGCCGCTGCTGTACTGCATGGGCAGCACGGATGAACGCGACGCCGTGTCGTATCCGTATGAAGGGTTCGACTTCGGCAGCATCTCGATGCGGATGATTTTGTTTGGCGAGGCGAAGGACGCGGAGTAGATGCGAGATCCCTCGCTCCGCCGAAAAGCGGCTCCGCTCGGGATGGCGCCATCATCACAGGGGCTGCCAGATCCCTTCCTCGCGCTCGGTGTACCTGCTACATTTTGATGCGTGGTTCCCTCTGAAGAATACGCGCGGCGTCGAAACGAGCGCGTGACCAGCGTTGCGCACTACGAGAAGATTCATATCCGCTTGGGAAATGTCCGGCTTGCTCTCGCAGTCGTCGCAGTGTTCATGGCATGGGCGGCGTTCCGCGCGCATTCTCTCTCGGCCTGGTGGCTGACTGCGCCGGTAGCGGCGTTTGTGGTCATCGCGTCGTATCACTCGAGAATCTTGCGGGCTCGCGAGTTGGCCGAGCGTGCGGTCGCGTTTTATGAAAAGGGGCTAGCCCGTATCGAAGATCGCTGGGCCGGGTCCGGAGAAACTGGCGAGCGCTTCGACGATCCGCATCACGTGTACTCCGGCGATCTCGACCTGTTTGGCAAGGGCAGCTTGTTCCAGTTGCTGTCGACGGCGCGGACGCGCATGGGCGAGGACACGCTGGCGCAGTGGCTACTGTCTCCGTCGCCCGTGGAGCGAATCCGCGAACGGCATGCGGCTGTAGACGAATTGCGCGATCAGCTTGATCTGCGCGAGGATCTGGCGGTGCTGGGCGAAGACGTTAGCGTGGGTGTGCATCCGCAGGCGCTGCTGAAGTGGGCGGAGTCGCCGAACCTGATGAGACCGCTGTGGCTTCGATGGCTGTCGCCATTCCTTGCGGCATTGGCCGTTGCTGGTGCCGTCGTATGGGCCGTTTGGGGGATTGCAGCTCTGCTGGTGTTGATTGTTGTGATCGAGGCCGTCTTTACCTACCGCCTCAAAAAGCCTCTGGAAGAAGTGCTGCACGGAACGGAGCATGCGTTTCGCGACCTGGATCTGCTTTCTGGCGTGCTCGGGCGCGTGGAGGCGTACAAGTTCCAGGCACCGGGATTGCAGGCGCTGCAGCGGGAGCTTTTGTCGAGCGGAGTGCCTGGATCGCAGGCCATCGCGCGGCTCAGAAGTCTGGTGAATCTGATTGACTCGCGGCACAACATTGCGGTGCGAATCCTCGACGCTCCGCTCATGTATTCCGTGCAGGTCGCATTCGCGGCGGAACGCTGGCGCACGGCCCACGGTAGGGCGCTGCGGCTTTGGGTGGATGCCATTGGGCAGATGGAGGCGCTGCTTTCGCTGGCGACCTACAGCTTCGAGCATCCTGCCGACCCGTTTCCAGAATTTGCCGGCGGTGCGGCATCGTTCGACGGCGAAGAACTTGGGCATCCGCTGGTGCCGTCGGAGCTCTGCGTTCGTAACGATGTCAGCATCATCGGGGAGACTCGGGTTCTGCTGGTCAGCGGTTCCAATATGTCGGGGAAGAGCACGCTGCTGCGCGCGGTCGGGATGAATGTCGTGCTGGCGATGGCTGGGGCGCCGGTACGAGCGCGACGTTTGCGGCTGAGTCCATTGCGAGTGGGCGCGAGCATTCGCGTCAACGATTCGCTGCAGGAAGGTAGTTCGCGGTTCTATGCCGAGATCACGCGGCTGCGGCAGATCTTCGATTTGGCGGGCGGCGATCCGCCCGCTATTGTTCTTACTGGACGAGTTGTTGCAGGGCACGAACTCCAACGATCGCCGCATTGGCGCGGAAGGAATTGTTCGCGCGCTGGTGAACAAGGGCGCGATTGGGCTGGTGAGCACGCATGACCTGGCGCTGACCGATATCGGCGGATCGGTTGCGGGCCGCTTGCGCAATGTCCACTTTCAGGATGAACTGGCGAATGGGCGGATGACCTTCGACTACAAGTTGCGCGACGGAGTCGTTACGAAGAGCAATGGCCTCGAATTGATGCGGTCGATTGGGCTTGAGGTGTAGTGGATACCAGAAGGGCTTCGCCGATGTGAAACAGGGGCTGAAGCCGATTTCATTCGGCCTGTGACGCGGCCCTGAAGGGCCGCTCTTCCACGGATGGGCCTTAACGTGCAGGCAACCACCTTAGGAGTCGAATCGGGCTCGACGTGCTAGTGAGGGTGCGGCTCGCTTCGCGCGCGGGACAGCCGAAGGCGGCTGTCCCCACATGAGTTGTACCCAGATGAGTCGTACACGAGTTCCAACGCGTCGCGGGCTCACCAGACGCGGCACTGGTTCTGATTCACCATGGGTGAGCCTGCTTTGCAGTGGAAGGCTTCCTGGAATTGCGGCATGTTTGAGACCACGCCGTTGGTGCGATATTTTTCCGGAGAATGCGGATCGACGGTGGCGCGCAGGCGCTTGGTCTCATCACGCGATTGGCCGCACCAGCTTTGGCCGTAGCCGACGAAAAAGCGCTGGTCGGGCGTGAAGCCATCGATCGGTTGCAGCTTTTGGCCCGCGGTCGCGTGCTTCCACGCCAGGTATGCCAGGAAGGTTCCACCGAGATCGGCCACGTCTTCCCCGAGCGTCAGCTTGCCGTTGACCTTGACGTCGTCGACAACGATGTAGTTCCGAATACTGATCGGAGACGCAGCTGGCGCGCTTCTCGAATTCAGCGGCGTCCTCTTTGGTCCACCAGTCTTCAGATTGCCCTGCGCGTCGAACTGCCGGCCTTCATCGTCGAACCCGTGCGTCAGTTCATGGCCGATAGTGGCGCCGGTGTCGCCATAGTTTGGCGCATCGTCCAGCTTCGGATCGAACAGCGGAGGCTGCAGCACGCCCGCCGGGAAATTGATGTCGTTCATCTGCGGTCGTAATAGGCGTTGACGGTGGGCGGCGTCATTCCCCATTCCCGCGATCCACTGGCTTGCCGATCTTGTTCAACTGCCTGCGCGATTCGAAAACCGTGGCGCGCTCCACGTTGCCGGCAAATCGTCTCGCGATATCTTGACTTGAACTGTAGTCGCGCCATTTGTCCGGATATCCGATTTTGTTGGCCACGCCGTGCAGCTTCTCAAGCGCCTTCTGCTTGGTTTCGTCTCCCATCCAAGTCAGGCTCTTGATGTCCTGCTCCATCGCCACTTCAATTTCCGTGGTCATCTGCGCGGTCCGCTGCTTGGTATCCGCGGCGAAAGTCTTCTCCACGAACACCTGGCCCAGCGCCTCACCCAGGTCGCGATCCACCGTTCGACGCATCGCTTCCAGCGCGCCTGCAGGACTTCTTGCCCCGCGCAGAGTCTTTCCGTAGAAGGCGAAGTTCTCGTTCAGAAACGGCGCAGAGAGATGCGACGCATTGGAATGCACCAGATGCCAGCGCAGGTAGGTCTTCCAATCTGCGAGGCTTTCATTTTCGAGCGTCTCGCTCATGGTCTTGAAGAATCCGGGTGCGCTCACGTTCAACGACGCGAGCGACGGCATTCCGACTTTGGCGAAATAAACCTGCCACTGAAACGCGGGCGCGATCTTCTCGAACTCCGCGCTGGTCATCTTGTGGTCGAGGGATTTGGGATCGCGCCGCTCGACGCGCGTCATGGAACCCTTGGCCAGCTCAGTCTCGATGCGCATCACAGTTTGCGCGTTCGCCGCAGCGGTTTCCGGCTTGTCGCCGAGCAGTTCGAACATTTTCTGTACGTGCGTCGAGGTACTGTTTACGCAGTTCGACCGACTTGGCATCATCCTTCAGGTAATAGTCACGGTCCGGCAGGCCGAGCCCGCCCTGATCGGCGTTAGCGATGACCTGATCGGCGGCGTGGGGGTCTTGGGTGGATTCAAAACGGAAGAGGACGTTGTCATCGATCATCGCTGCGGCCGGCGCCGGCGAGTTCCGGCCTTGGACTCATCTTCGCAATTTGCTCCAACGAGTGGGTTGAGCGGGTCCGCACCTTTGGCGTCGATCGCTTTCTCGTCGGTACAGGAGGCGTAGTAGTCGCCAATCTTCTGATCGACGGCATTGCGCTTGGGGTCGGGGACAGCGGCCGCTTCCAGGATGCTGCGCAACTGGACCAGATTTTCATCCTGCATTTTGGAATAGGTGTCCCACGAGGATTGGTCGCGGAGGGATCGGATTCTTCTTAATCCATCCGCCGCAGGAATAGGCGAAGAAGTCCGTACAGGGATCGATGGTGCGGTCCATCGCGGTGACGTCGAGCGCTGGGGTGTAGGTTGCTGCGGCCGGTTGCTGGGCGGTGGCTAAGGAAGACACGCAAACGAATGCAACGCAACTACACTCACGCGCGGAATTGCCATGAAAGAAAACCTCGTTCGGAAGGAAATGGAAAGCTTGAGACCTCAAAGTATAAGCCCAGGCGTCAACCCGGAGGCGAAAGCTTCGGCTGGCGCCGAAATACGCGAGTCTAACCCTTCCGCAAGTGAATCGAGCCATCTCCCGTACGGATCGTCAGCGGGCTGCCGCCGCCGTTGAGTTTGCCGTGAACTTCGTTCTCGCGAATCTTGCCCTCGGTGACGATGGGCACATCCAGATCGATGTGGCCATCGCTGGTATGAAGGCTCACATCGGCGGAGAGTTCGCTCGGGATTTCGAGGGAAACGTTGCCGTCGCCGGTTTCAAGGCGCCAGCCTGCGGCAAGTGTAGAGCCTTGGGCCGCGCGGACTTCGACGTGTCCATCGCCGGTCTTCAATTCGAGTTCGTCGAAGCGACCTTGGGCGGTGACGTGTCCGTCGCCGGTGGAGGCATGCAGTTTGCCGTCGACGCCTTCGAGGTTTTCGGAGCCGTCGCCGCTGTGCAGATCCATGTCACCCTTGAAACCGGCGAGATCGATCTTGCCATCGCCGGTGTGCAGATTGACGCGGCCTTCGCGCGGCATCTGGATAATAACGTCAACCCTATGTGATCCCCACTCGACGTTGAAGTTGTGGTGCGGGTAGCGCACCTCGATCTCGACCGTGTCGCCGTTCTGATGCTCCTCGATGCGGATGCCGCCTTCGCCGATCTTGTAGCGTGAGGTTTCGACCTTCGCTTCAATTGTGTTCTGGTCCCAGGTGGTGACTCGGATGTTGGCGTCGGACGTCTCGATCCTCAGGTCGGGCTTGCCGCTGATGTTGTACGTCTTGGACCATTCGTCGGCATGAGCGGGCAGCACGGCGATGACGGCAACAGCCAAGATGGCTAGCGACATGCGCTTCAGAGCAGCAAGGTTCATAAGATCCTCCGGCGGGCGAGCACACCCTCACCCTCTTGTTAGACGTAGTTACGGTGGATGCGTGAGGTTGGTTCCATGGAAAATCGTTGGTTAGCATCTGGTCCCGAGGTATGCCATGCGGATCAGAGTCCGCTCAGAAAAAGGTAGATAGAGCAGGGCGGCACTGACTGCGAAGGCGGCTCCCAGACCGATCTGAGGAATCAGAAGGAACGGAGCGACCGCCCAGAGTTGATCGAGCGCGAGGATGAAGGGAAACATCTGGCGGAATTTTTCGCCCAGACGCTGGTAATCGAAGCTTACTGCCGAGAGTAGGTATAGGCGCAACGGAATGCCCATGCCGGCTGTGATGAGAACGGCGCCGGCGAGGACCGTTCCTCCCCAGGGGTTGCGGAACGAGTCTCCGATCTCCTGAACGTAGCGCAGGAGGAAGAGTGCCGAGAGATAGAAAGCCAAGTACATCACCTGAGTCAGCGCGAAGAGGCCGCGGGTGATGGCGCGGCGCGGGATGGGGACCTCGAGTTCGGGATGCAGTGCGACGGGTGAGGCGTTGGAATCTGAAGTGGCGGATGTCGTGGAAGCGGCGCCGTCATTGGGGGCAATCGGCTTCGCGCCAGATGGAACCTCTGCGGGAGCCTCAGCTTGCACGGGAGCGATGAAACGGTATCCGCGGCGGGCGAGAGTTTCGACGTAGCGGGGGTTGGAAGCGGAATCTCCGAGGGCTTCGCGCACCTTGTTGATGGCGGTGTTCAGGCTGTGGTCGAAGTCGACGAAGGTATCGGAGGGCCAGAGTTTCTGCTGCAGTTCTTCGCGGGTGACGACATCGCCGGCCCGTTCGAGCAGCAGGGCCAGCACCTGGAAGGGCTGCCCCTGCAGGCGCAGCTTGACGCCGCTCTTGCGCAGTTCGCCTGCGCTGAGATCGAGTTCGAACAATCCAAACCGCGCGACTCGGCTACTTCTTGGCACGACGCCGTAGTTTAGCAGGGACAGCCACGGCTCGAACAAGGGTCGGAGCTACAATATTCGCGTGCCTGATAATCCTTCCCAGGACGATCACAAGCATCATCACCGCCACGCGGTCTACGCGTCGGAGACTACGGGGCTGCTGCTGATTGCCTTTATGTTGCTGATTCTTACGCTGGTGCGCTACTGGCGCGAGATCCATTGGAGCCTGCACTGAACGTGGGCTCAGAGCTTCGTGAGATCGCGGCGTCTCTGCCGCTACTGGTAGTGATCCTGGGGCCGACGGCCAGCGGGAAGACGGCGCTGTCTCTGGCGCTCGCGCAGGAGTTTGACGGAGAAGTATCCGTCAACTGCGATTCGGTGGCGATGGTCCGTGAGTTCGACATAGGCACGGCCAAGCCCAGCGCCCAAGAGCGCGCTCGCGCGCCACATCATCTATTCGATTGCATCGATCCCACCGAGTACATGACCGCGGGCGAGTATGCCCGTCAGGCGCGGCAACTGCTAGCGGAAATCAGCGGACGCGGCCATTTGCCTATTGTGGTTGGGGGCACGGGACTATACCTGCGTGTGCTTCTGGAAGGACTTTTCCCGGGCCCGCAACGCTCGGAGGAATTGCGCGAGCGTTTGCGAGAGAGTGCTGTCGGCGTGCACTGGAATTTTTTTCCTGACGCCGATGTGAATTCGAATCCGGCGAATCCGATCATCAATACGCGCTCGTTCGGAGAAGATCCGAAACAAGTTGGCGACCTGGTGACGGCCTATATCAAGGGAGCGCGCGAGGGCGGGATGTTGACCACGGTGAAGCATTTTCCCGGCCACGGCGACACCGCGACCGATTCGCATCTCGGAGTTGCCAGCGTCAATGTGGACCGTGCGCATCTGGATTCGATCGAACTTCCTCCGTTTCGGCAGGCGATCGCAGCGGGCGTCGACTCTGTGATGGTGGCGCACGTTACCGTTCCGGCGCTCGATCCTGATCCCAATCACGTAGCGACGATCTCAACCGCGGTGGTGTCGGATCTGCTCGAAAAACAGCTCGGGTTCAAGGGGCTCATCGTGACCGACGCGCTCGACATGGCTGGAGTGACGCATCTGTTTGCCCAACGACATTGGACGTGCCGCAGTCGAGGCCTTCAAGGCGGGCAACGATCTGCTCATCATTCCAGCCGACTTCCCCGCTTCGTACGAATCCATGCTGAAGGCAGTGCGGTCTAGTGAGATTTCTCAGGAACGGCTCGATCACTCCGTCCTCAAGATCCTGAAAATAAAGGGCGCACTCGGCCTGGAAGCAGAACACCGGCACAGTGGATGTCACAACCATCGCAACTGCGGTCGGGAAGCCGGAAAACATTGCCTTCGGCCAGCAGGTGGCGAACTCCGCCATCACCCTGGTGCGCGACAACGGCAAAGTGCTGCCCCTGAAATCGAAGGGAACTACCCAGGCAGGCCTTCCGTATATGACCAAAGAGGAAACCCACAACCAGGTAGTGGCCGTCCTTTTTTCGGATGACGTACGCACGGAGTCAGGGCGGGCCTTCGGCCGGGAGTTTCGCAGCCGTATTCCGGACGCGCGCGTGATTTATGTGGATCCCCGCATCGCCGCCGGCATGAGCGACGATGTTTTGAAGGCGGTTGACGAGGCGCAAACCGTGGTGGCTGCTGTCTATGTGATACCGACGGCGGGCAAGGTGGGGAATTCGGTAGCGATGGCGGACGCGACTGGCGCCCTGTTGCAACAGGTGCTCGATCATGCCGCGGCGAAGGCCGCGGTCCGTCGCCATGGGAAATCCGTATCTGGCCAGCGATTTCCCGAAGATTGAGAATTACATGTGCACGTTTTCCAATGCAAGCGTATCGGAAATAGGTGCGATCAAAGCGCTATTCGGAGAGATTCCGATTCGCGGTCATTTGCCGGTCAGCATTCCGAATGTTGCGCAGCGCGGCGCAGGACTGGAACGCCCGGCGCAGGTTGCCAAGGGAGGGTCTCCAAATGCCCAAAACTAGACTTCAAGCCGTCAGCATATTCGCTTTAGGAGTTGCAACTCTTGCGGCGCTCCTGTTGCCTGCCTGCAGTATCAACGTCAAGAAAGAACAGAACGGGGATGACAAGCAGGTCGATATCAACACCCTCGTTGGAGGCATTCACGTCAGCAAAGGCGCCGACGCGGCAGATGTGGGCGTCGCAGTGTATCCGGGCGCGCGCCTGAAGCAGGATGACTCCAACGGCAAGGACAAGAGTGCCAACGTGAATATTTCAAGCTTCGGGTTCGGGTTGAAAGTGGTCGCGTTGGAATACCGGTCTGACGATGCACAGAGAAGCTCATCACGTACTATAAGGATCAACTGAAGAAGTACGGCAAGGTGCTCGAGTGCCATACCAGCCATTTCAACGTGAATCCGGATATGAAAAATCGGATCACGGATCGCATGAGTTGACGTGCGAGGACTCGAGCGGAAACAACGTCGAATTGAAAGTCGGCACTAAAGAAAATCAGCACATCGTTGCGGTCGAGCCGGATGGAAAGGGATCGAGCTTTTCTCTTGTATACGTCCGCACTCACGGTAAGGACGCGGATATTTAGGCGCGCCGACGCGCTATTTGATTGGAGGTACCAATGTTTCGCTATCTGACAGCTACCCTAGCGGTCGCGATTCTGAGCCTGCCAGTGTGGGCACAGCAATCCAATACTCAAGACAAACCTTTCGACGTTCAAAGCTCGGTGCGGGAGACATGCATGTTGGCAAGGATGCCGATGCCAAGAAGGCTGGGCTTCCCTTGTATCCGGGCGCGCGGGCGAAGGTGGAGAAGGACAATGACCCGCTCAATTTCGGCATCTTGACCGAGAGCTTTGGTCTCAAGATGGTTCTTGCGAAATATGAATCGGAAGATTCTCCGGACAAAGTGGTCGCCTACTATCGCGACAAGCTGAAAAGGTACGGCAAAGTGCTGGAGTGTCATTCGGAGAAACATAGCGGCGATGTCGATGTGCACGATGACGACAAGGACTCCAAAAGCGGCAAAGAATTGAAATGCGAGGAGAAGTCAGGTCCGGTGACAGAACTAAAAGTCGGCACCGAGGATGACCAGCACGTCGTCGCCGTCGAGCCTCGCGACTCGGGCAAGGGATCGATGTTCGCTCTCGTCTACGTGCACACGCAAGGCAAGCGCGGAGACATTTAGCAGTGCTCCAAGAAGTCCTCTACCACTAAGGACACGAAGTACCACGAAGGACACCGTTAGACGCGGAACCTCTCGTGATACTCCATGCCCTTGTGGTCCCAGCCTGTCGAAGCTTGTGCCGCGGGTTGCTGCGCCTGGGAATGGTTTCTGCGATACTTTCAAAGACGAGTCCTGTATAGACCCCTGATGGAACATCCCTGCTACAAGTGCGGACAAACGGTGGAGGAGGGCATACCTTTTTGCCCGCACTGCTCGGCCCCGCAGATTCGCGTAGTAGTGGCAGAACCCGCGATGCCGGCTGCTGCGTTGGCTGTCGCCGAGACGCAGGGTGCTCTGCCTGCGTCACAAACAGTGCCCGTGCTGGCGCTCCCGATGCAGTGGTCACAGGCGCTCAAGCCGTGCCTGCTGGCTGGGGTAGTCGCGTCGGGACTCATGTTTCTGGGGCTGCATCCATTTGTGGCTATGGTCAGTGTCGGATTCCTGGCTGTGATTTTCTATCGCCAGCGCCGGCCGGAAATTATGATCAAAGCCTCGTCTGGGGCGGGAATCGGCGGTCTCGCGGGACTACTCTGGTTCGCGATGTCTTCTGTTTTTGAAGCGCTGACCGTGACTTTGTTTCACAAGGGGCCAGAACTACGGGCTGCTATCCTGACGAAAATTCAGGAAACGGCAGCTCAGACTACCGACCCGCAGGTGCTTGCCATGTTCGACCGAGTCAAAACCCCAGAAGGCTTTGAGTTCCTGATGCTCGCCGGATTAGTTTTCGCGTTCTTCGCTTCGATCGTTCTTGGGGGCGTCGGTGGTGCAATCGGCGGGGCTATCCTGGGTCGCCGCGGCCGGCCTGGCTTATAGCGACAGCATCTTGCCTGCATGTCTTGGCTCAGATTCGGATGTTCCACCGCCCTTGCAGCGGCCGTCCCTGCCGCGTATGATGCACGGTTTGCACTTATCCAGATGAATATGCCTGCACGCGGCTCGCTGCTCGGAATCGAACACCTCGACGCGAAAAGATCGCGGGCCTGCTCAAACTGGCCCGCCATGAATCCGCAGAAGGCGCGGCCGCTGCTGCGCGGGAAGCGCGTAGTGCTGTTGTTTTACGAGGCATCGACCCGCACGCGCTCGTCGTTCGAATTTGCGGCGAAATCGCTGGGCGCGATGACCACGCTGGTGCAGTCTTCCGGGATCGAGCATTGAAAAAGGTGAATCCGTGCTCGATACCGGATACACGCTGCGCGCCGTGGGCGCCGATTGCATCGTGATGCGGCATCCGTCGGCTGGCGCGCCGCACCTGATGGCGCAGCATCTCGACATCCCCGTCATTAACGCGGGAGACGGCATGCACGAGCACCCGTCGCAGGCTCTGCTCGATGCCTTCACGATCCTGAAGCATAAGAAGTCGTTGAAGGACCTGCGGGCTACCATCATCGGCGATATTTTTCATAGCCGCGTGGCGCGCAGCGCCTGTCATTTGCTAACCAAGTTTGGAGTGAAGCTGACGCTCTGCGGCCCGCCGGAATTCGTGCCGGACGTAGCTGCAACTCTCGTGCCCGGCCTGCGGATCACTCGGTATATTGAAGATGCGCTGCGCGGTACCGACGTGGTCATGCTGCTGCGCGTGCAGAAAGAGCGACTCGCGGGGCAGAAGATTCGACTGCAGGACTACATTGCGCGCTACCAGATGACGACTGCGCGGCTGAAACTGGCCAAACGCGACGCGATTGTGATGCACCCGGGGCCGATCATTCGGGGGCTTGAGTTGACCGCCGAAGTGGCCGACGGGCCACAGTCCGTTATTGTCGACGAAGTGCACAATGGCGTGCCCACGCGCATGGCGATTTTGGCGCGGGCGCTGGGGAAGGCGAAGTGAGCCACGGATTTGCACGGATCAACACGGATCGTGCTTTACGTATCGGAAACATCTAGGCTGAACGCCGAATGCTGACTGCTAAGAGCCCAAAACGTGAAAGCGCGAGCCTGCTGATCAGAGGCGGTCACCTGATCGATCCTGCGGCGAAGATCAATGCGCCCATGGACGTCCTGCTCCGGGATGGGCGCGTAGCGGAAGTCGCGCTGCCCAATAAGATCCGTGGTAGCGCCGAAGAAAAGTTCGACGCGCGCGGCCTCGTTGTTGCGCCCGGCTTTATCGATCTGCACGTGCACTTGCGCGAGCCCGGGCAGAGCTACAAAGAGACGATTGCAAGCGGAACTGCGGCCGCTGCCGCAGGAGGATTCACTTCGGTCTGCACCATGCCCAATACGGCGCCGGTCGTCGACACGGCGGAATGGGTTTCGTGGTTGCGGAACCCTGAGCGTGAGGCCGTGGTTAACGTGTTCCCGATCGCCGCTGCAACCCGCGGCAGCAAGGGAGGGACTCTTACCGACTTCAGCGCTCTGCAGCGCGCGGGAGCAGTCGCCGTTACCGATGACGGCAAGCCCATCCTGGACGATGACGTGATGCGTATGGCGCTTCGCCTCGGCGCGGAGTTGAATTTCCCCGTGGTGCAGCACGCAGAGGATACGCGGCTTACCGAGAACTGCTCGATGCACGCCGGGCCGACCAGCTTTCGGCTGGGCCTACGTGCCGCCAGCCGCGGCCGAGGCGGGCGTCGTCGATCGTGACGTGACGCTCGCACAGCAGATTCGCGAATCACGGCTGCACGTGGCGCATCTTTCGACGGCGGACGCGCTCAAGGCGGTGCGGCGTGGCAAGCGGGCGAGGGCGCGAGTGACGTGCGAAGTCACGCCGCACCACTTCACGCTGATCGACAAGAACGTCGGCGAATACGACACCAACTTTAAGATGAATCCGCCGCTGCGCGCGGCGACGGACCGAGGCGATTGTAGTCGCGCTCGCCGATGGCACTGTCGACGCCATCGCCACCGACCACGCGCCGCACGCGGCCCACGAAAAGCAGGTCGAGTTCGAGCGGGCGTCGTTCGGCATCACCGGCCTCGAAACTGCGCTAGCGCTGGCGATCACCCAGCTCTACCGCGATCACAAGATTCCGCTGACGCGCATTGTCGAACTCTTCACTGCAGGCCCCGCCCGAGTCTTCGACTCTTCCCGGACGAGGATCCTTAGCAAAAGGAAACCACGCCGACGTGACCATCTTTGATCCCAAGAAGCGTTGGACGTTCGATGCCGCCGACTCGCACTCGCTTTCGCACAACACTCCATTCGACGGCTGGCAGTTCGTGGGGAGAGTGGTGGCGACGATTGTGGGCGGGAAGATCGTTCACCGCTCTGATTGAAACTCAAGTCGCCAGACGAAATTCACTAAGCCAATATGCCCATGCGTTTGCCCACCCTCTTGAGCACGGTTAGCGCCTGATCCAGTTGTTCCTTCGTGTGTGTGGCCGACATAATCGTGCGGATGCGGGCTTTGCCTTCGGGCACGGTGGGAAACGCAATCCCCGTTCCCAGGACTCCTTCTTTGAACAGTTCGCGGGAGAAGTCCATTGTGAGTTTGCCGTCGCCGATGATGATTGGTGTGATCGGAGTTTCGCTGGCAGGAGTGGCGCGACCGCCGATGTCGAAGCCGAGCAGGCCGAGTTCGTTCTTCCAGAAGCGGGTGTTCTCCCAGAGCTTTTCCATGCGCTCGGGCTCGTTTTCCAGGACGTCGAAGGCCGCGATGCAGGTGGCTGCTACCGAGGGCGGATGCGAGGTCGAGAAGAGGAATGGCCGCGCGCGATGATAGAGGAAGTCGATCAGATCGCTGGTGCCGCAGACGTATCCGCCGAGAGCGCCGATTGCTTTCGACAGCGTGCCAACCTGGATGTCGACGCGGCCGTGCATTCCGAAGTGATCGATGGTGCCGCGGCCATTGCGGCCCAGGACTCCGGACGCATGCGCGTCGTCGACCATCATTATGGCGCCGTATTTCTCGGCCAGATCGCAGAGCGCGGGCAACGGGCCGATGTCGCCGTCCATGGAGAAGACGCCGTCGGTGATCAGCAGCTTCTTGCCGGGCTCGTTCTTAATGCTGGTTAACTGTTCTTCCGCGTGAGCGATATCCTTGTGGCGGAATACGAGAATCTTCGCCTTCGAGAGTCGTGCGCCGTCGATGATTGAGGCGTGGTTCAGCGCGTCGGAGATGATGAAATCGTCTTTGCCCAGGACGGCCGAGACTGTTCCGGCATTTGCGGCGAACCCTGACTGGAAGACTACACAGGCTTCCACATTCTTGAAGCGGGCGATCTTTTCCTCGAGTTCCATGTGGATCTTCATCGTCCCAGCAATGGTGCGAACGGCACCTGATCCGACGCCGAACTTGCGCGTGGCCTCCAGCGCCGCTTCGCGCAGCTTGGGATGCGTCGTCAGTCCAAGGTAATTGTTCGATGCGAGATTGATGACTCTCTTCCCATCGAACGTGCAGACCGGCGCCTGCTCGTCGTCGAGCACGCGCAGCTTGAAATGCGTACCCTTGGCCTTGAGTTCGTTGAGCTGGTCGGTGAGATAGGAAAGCGGGTTGGTGCGAGTTGCGGTGGTCATCGAGGAACCTCGCCACGGATCAACACGGATGAAAGCGAATACAAGTCTAATACCACTGCGGCGGCGAAAGACAGCAGTCGGAACGTTTGAACCCAGATTGGTCTATCCGTGTAGATCCGCTTAAATCCGTGGCAAAGAATTTCTCACCCTAAAACATAATCGGATTGCCTGTCGCGATGCTGGCCTCGCACATACGTTTCATAGTTTGGAAGAACTCTTTTTCTCCCTCGGTCAGAATATCGCTGGAACCGAGTACGAGATTAACTTCCCGCAACAAGGCGGGCGATTCTTTGACAGGAAGCCAGTCGCCGGTATGGGTGCCGTTGTAGACAACCTTCTTGAGGAGAATCGGAAACTTGGGCCCGGGATCTCCCTGCAGTCCGCGTAGAAACTCGCGTACGCGCTGAATACGCGTGATGTTGCCCAGGGGCTCGGAAATCAAATAGCCCTCGTGCTCGCACGACTCCTGCATCCAACGGTCGTGCGTCTCCCACTCGTCTTCGGTTGGATCGCCGGAAAGAGAAGGCGAATCGGATTCGTCCCACATGAACCTTTCGGGAAGGGGATGCGGTTTGGCCCGCCCATCGCGGATGCAGGTGCAGCGTACGAATGCGTCGAGACTCATGATTCACTTTCTGCTGCAGCTTTGACACCCAGGCGCATATTTGGCAGACACAGTCGCGGGCGGAGGCGCCCGCGCCACGTAAACACCTAGCGCACGCCGTTGGGATACACCAGAATCTTGCTGGCTTCGCCGGTCTTCAGGCGCTCCATCGCTTTCGAAAAATCTTTCATGGGGATACGGTCGGTGATCACGGGATGCAGATCGAGTCTGCCGCTCTTGAGCAGTGCCGTCATCTGATACCAGGTCTGATACATGCGGCGGCCGTTGATACCCTGGACCGTGATGCCCTTGAAAATAATGTCTTCCGAGAAATTCAGAGAAATCGGTTTCGAGGTCAGCCCCAGCAGGGAAATTCGTCCGCCGCGGCGGACGATATCGAAGGCGGTGCGAATCGAATCGGGGTGGCCCGCCATTTCAAGCACGACGTCCACCCCAAGGCCGCCGGTCTTCTCCATCACGATCGCATTGACATCTTCTTTCGCCGGATTGAGCACGTAGTCGGCGCGCATTTCGCGCGCGATGCGAGCGCGATGGTCGTTGACTTCAATGGCAAACACCGAGGTTGCGCCAACGGCCTTGGCTACGGCAATCGAGAACAGTCCGATCGGCCCGCAGCCGGTAACGGCTACGGTCTTGGCCGCGATCTCCCCGGCCAGCACCGTATGCACGGCGTTCCCGAGCGGATCGAGAATCGACGCATAGTCCACGGGGATGGCGGGATCGAGCTTCCAGATATTCGACTCGGGAATCACCACGTACTCGGCGAATGCGCCGTCCGCGTCCACTCCAATGATCTTCACGTTCTGGCAGATGTGGGCTTCCCCGGTGCGGCATTGCAGGCACTTGCCGCAGGCCACGTGCATCTCGGCGGAAACGAAGTCGCCTTCTTTGACGCTCGTGACCTCATTGCCGAACGCGGCGACTTCGCCGCAGAACTCGTGCCCCGGGATCAGCGGGGGATGAATGCGGTTCTGCGCCCAGCGGTCCCAGTTGTAAATGTGCAGGTCAGTGCCGCAAATCGAGGCGACTTTCACCTTCACCAGCACGTCGGCACGCCCGAATGCGGGAATCTTGACCTCGCGAATCTCTGCGCCCGCTGCCGCTGCCGGCTTCACGACCGCCTGCATTGTTGTCGCCATAATTGCCACCTGGGAGTCCGGTACCAAACTCAAAACTGAATCAAGCACAAAACGTATGATTCTAGCACCGGAGACGGGATCCTTCTCTGCGGCCTTCCCTCCACCTCCCTCCACCTCCCTCCACCTGGGCGCGGCAAGCACGCAAACCGTAGCCAGGGCAATGGCATCCAAGACGGGGCGCCTTTGCGCCGGAGGCTGACATCTGTGCGTGCTCGGTCGATCGTGATTTTTCTGATCTGCGCCTGCGCTCTTTCTTGCGCAAGCGCGTCGGCTTCCCCGGTACAAGTGCGCTACAAAGAGGGATTGCTGCATGGCTTTTTGGTGCTGAGCACGTTGGACGGGAAGGCGATTGCGGAAGGCGATCTTACGCAAGTCCCTCATGGCAATCAGATCACGAGTCGCCTGAGCTATCGTTTCAAAGACGGCTCGCGGGAAGAGGAGACTGCGATCTTTTCTCAACGAGGAACCTTCCGGCTCATCAGCTATCACTTGGTGCAGAAGGGACCGGCGTTCCAGCATGCCACGGAAGTTACGATCATGGCGTCTACCGGGCAGGTCACGGTGCAATCCACCGATGACGACGGCAAAGAGAAAACATTTAGTGAGCGCATGAAACTGCCGCCGGATCTCGCCAACGGTTTGGTGCTTACGCTGCTGAAGAACTTGGGGCCCGACGCGCCGCCGATAGAGCTGTCGATGCTGGTGGCCACGCCCAGGCCTCGGCTGGTGAAACTTGCGATCAGCCGTCAGCCGAAAGAGCCTTTTACGCTTGCCGGAGCTGGACGGGACGCGCTGCATTACGCCATCAAGGTGGAGATTGGGGGCATCGCCGGGGCGGTGGCGCCATGGCTGGGGAAGCAGCCGCCCGATTCGCACGTGTGGATTCTGGGAGGCGAGTCTCCAACGTTCGTGAAATCGGAAACCCTCTCGTATATGGGCGGGCCGATGTGGCGGACGGAATTGGTGGCTCCGGTCTGGCCGCGGGCTGAGAATTCGGAGTCGAAGAATGGAAGTGCCGAGAGCCGCTGAGTTGTTGCGTCGTACCTTACGGCAACGTCAGTGAGTGTTTTGAATATTAGAGTTCTTCGAGTGGTGCGATTCAATGTGGAAGAGCGGCGCTTCAGCGCTGCGTTACGAGGTGAAAAGAAGTTGGACTTTAGCCCGTGGGTTCCGAGCCGCCGCAAAAAGAAGGCGACCACCGCGGCGAAAGCCGTCCCAGGCTCACTCCTCGCGCGGCGCTGAAGGCCGGAGTGTAAAGGATGTCCCGGAACATTTTGTAAAGGATGTCATGGAACTGGACACCTGAAGGGCCGCTCTTCTACGGTGCCGCCGTAGTCTCCCGCGAATTCGCGCTTTTCGCGAGGAAAAGTCGAGAAGAAGGGTCGAGAATCGCAGGGTTGGACGGATCAAGAGTCTCATGGCTTCGGCGGTTTCGGCGCCACTTTCTTGAACTCTTCCGACTTTCCTCGCGGGATGGTCAGCGTCTTCCACTCGCTCGATCGCAGGTGCTTGGTCAGAAAGACAATCTGCCCGATGTGGGCGGCATAGTGAGCGATCTGCCGGTTGATCGCCTGCAGCACTGTGTGCGGTTCGCCGCGGATCGTTACAGTGCGCATCACGTCTTCAGGCTTGAGCGCGTCAATGGCTCCCATGACACAGGTCCAGCCTTCTTCCCACCAGCGCATTACGTCGGCGCGCGTGGTTGCTCCACTCAATTCGAACTCACGATCGCGGAAGCGGTCCGGTTTCTCGCCGTCAGTTGTGAGGAAGTCGGTGAAGCGCGAGCGCATGTTGCCGGCCAGATGCTTGACCAGAATGGCCACGGAGTTCGATTCGGGGTCGAGCGTAACGATAAAATCCGCGTCGCCAAGTTGAGCCATCGCGCCCTCTCCCATCCGCTTGTGCCCGCGCATCTGGCGGCGTGCTTCTTCCAAATAATGGATCGCGAGATCGGTTGCCATCATTTGTGCCTCTGTTTTCTAAGTGTGCCCCCAGCCGCCACCGCCGGGAGTTTCAATCGCGATCCGTTCGCCTTTGCGCAAACAAGTGCTGAACTTCGCGGGCATGGTTTGGACCGAGCCGTCGTGACGGGTGATGAAAGTCTTTCCCGGCGCGCCTTCCGCGCCTCCAGACAGTCCCCACGGTCCGCGCGAACGCCGGTCGGCGAGCAGAGTTACTTCGCAGTCGGTGAGCACTTCAATCTCGCGCAAGATGCCGTTGCCTCCGCGAAAGCTTCCCGCGCCGCCGCTGCCTGGCCGCAACGAATACTGCCGCACGCGCAGCGGATAGGCATACTCCAATGCCTCCGCGGGCGTGTTCAGGGAATTCGTCATGTGCGTGTGCACGCCGGAAACGCCGGGCTTGCCAGGGCGTGCCCCCATGCCGCCAGCGATTGTCTCGTAGTAGGCGAAGGGCTCACCGGTGCGCGGGTCAATCCCGCCAATGGTCAGGTTGTTCATCGTGCCTGAAGCCGCGGCAGGGATTCGATCTGGAATCGCCAGTGCCAGAGCCCGCAGCAACGTGTCGACAATGCGCTGTGACGTCTCGACATTGCCGCCCGCGACGGCTGCCGGAGGAAGGGCGTTCACAATCGTTCCTTCGGGGGCGATGACCCGGATCGGTCGCATTAACCCGGCTGCCGCGGGGACGTCGTCTGCCAGCAGACAGCGAAATACGTAGAAGCACGCCGAGTAGGTAATGGCTGCAACTGCGTTCACGCTGCCGTCAACCTGCGGATCGCTTCCAGTGAAGTCTACTGTAATCATCGGCACAGCAGCGCGTCTTCGACGCGCGACTGGGTCTGAGACCCGGTCCCACACTTTCAAAGTCACCGCAATCTTTACCGACTGCTCACTGATTCCGTCGCCATCTAGAAAGTCCTCGGCTTGATATTCTCCTGCCGGCACGCGCTGCAAGAACGCGCGCATCAGATCTTCGGAATAGTCTAGGAGAGCGCAGGCCGCGCGCTTGGCCCGCTCCAGTCCGTAGCGCGAACACAGTTCACGCAGGCGCTCGGCACCCGTGTGGCAGGCGGCGACCTGTGCCCCCAAGTCGCCTTCGCGCTCCTGAGGAGTGCGGACGTTGTTGAGCAGGAGGGCGAGGACATCGCCATTCATGGCGCCGCTCCGCATCAGTTTCACTGGTGGAATTCGCACGCCTTCCTGGTAGATCTCACGGCAGAGGCCCATCGATCCCGGATAAGCCCCACCTACGTCGGCATGATGCGCCCGCGACGCAACATAGAAGTCGGGACTTGTGTGGGCGCGGGCGACTCGCCCACGGACGTGGCGACTCTCCACGTACACCGGCGCGACCAGCGTGATATCTGGCAGATGCGTCCCGCCGCGAAACGGGTCATTCAGCATCACTACATCGCCCGGTTCCATCGCGCCAGCATCGATCGCTGCCCGCACCGACATCGGCATTGACCCCAGATGCACCGGCATGTGGTCGCCCATCGCGATCACCTCACCCGAACCGTCGAACACGGCGCACGAGTAGTCGCGACGCTCCTTGATATTCGGAGAGAAGGCGGTGCGCCGCAGCGCCGCGCCCATCTCCTCGGCGATGGAGTGATACAGGTTCTTGAAAATTTCCAGCTCAATCGGATCGCGCCGCATCAGGCGCAGTGTACTGCAACTCACGCGGCGTTGGTGTTTCGTTCGCCAACGAATTCTCAGATCACCCAGCCCGAGTTCGCGCATTTTGGCGATGGGGCGGGGAGAAAACAAATGGCAGTGCGAAGAAATTGGCGGAAAACTGCAAAATTGTGTTGACACTTTATTAATAGTGCCGCAATATCTTGTGATATAAGACTTTCGCCTACTACGAGTAGGGTTGGTCTTTCAAGTACAAGGGCCCGTAGTCAACAACCTTTACCAAGGGAAAATCGTTCACGGAGGATCCTTCATGGCAACGAAGAAGAAGGCAAAAAAGAAGAAACACTAACCGTCAGCGAGGATATTCCTCGCTTACACACGATTTCTCACTGGCCTCTTAAGAGAAGCACCTCTTGAGGGGCTTTTCCTTTGTGGAGCCACGAGCCATGAGCTGTGAGCTGCGAGCAATCACTGGTGGATCCCATAATGTGAGGAGCGGGCTGAGCCGAAATTCAGGTTGCTCATAGCTCGCAGCTCCACACAAATTCCGCATTCTCCGATCCCGACCTGTGTCACAATAGGCAGACCACGCGGCGTTTGCCGCAGCGGACGGAAAAATGACGCCCCGCAAGAAGAGCACGGCGAAGCATAGAGCGGATGAAATCCTCATCCCTGACAAACTGTATTTTCGGATTGGTGAAGTGGCCACGCTGTGCCACCTGCCCGCATACGTGCTGCGTTTCTGGGAGTCCGAGTTCCCGCAACTGAAGCCGGTTAAGAGCAGCACCGGACAGCGCATGTACCGCAAGCGCGACGTGGAAAGCGTGTTACGCATTAAGCAGCTGCTCTACGAGCAGGGGTTCACCATCTCCGGCGCACGCCTGCAATTGCGCACCGAAGGCAAGACCGACAAGACGCAGACCGCCATCCCATTCCCGTCTCATTCAGCACCTGAGATCCAGCACATTCGCCAAGGCCTGCGCGAGATTCTGAGCATGCTGTCGGCGCGCAGGACAGGGTAGCTACGCTTCCGCCCAATTGGTGCGCTCCAGAATCGTGGGCGGCTCGTAGGTCTTTCCCCGTGCCAGCCGTTTTTCTTCGCGCCGCGTCGTCCACAGCAGCACGGGGCCTAGCAATGCCGGAAGCATCCGCGACAGGAATCCGGACTCCTGCTTGAATTCGTGTCGTAGCGCGCGGATCTGTTCGCTGACGTTGCTGTCGACTTTCCTGAACTGCCGCTCCATGGCCCACAAGGCCGAGCTGTACACGCCGCTCAGTTTCCCCATCTCACGCGTGAAGCGTTCCCGCACGCGCGCGTCGGGAGAGTCTTTGTAACGCTTGAATCCCGCCAGCAGAGTTCGCGAAATGCGATACAGGCTTGGGCCGTTGAGCTGGAAGTCTCGCCAGAACGCCCAGTCGAGGAAGCGTTTGGAGTCTTCGCGCGAAATCGCAGCGTGCTTGAAATTGAATTTGAACTGGCCGTGCACGTCGGCATAGTCCACGTCTTTCAGTAAGCGGCCTTCTTCGGACATTTGCTGGTACAGCGGAGTTCCCGGGACCGGCGTGTAGAGCATGAACTGGTGGAAGTCGGTATCGTGCGATACGGCGTGCTCGATTTCCGACACGATGTTATCCGGCGTATGGTGCTCGAGCCCGATGATGGTCGAGCCCTGCACGCGGATTCCATGCTCGCGCAACTCGCGCGTGAGTTCCCGCGTGTCGGAGCCCTGCAGCTTGCTGTACCCCGCTTTCGGGGATTCCAGGCCCATCCAGAGCCAGGACACGCCCAGCTCCACCAACTCGTTCATCGTGTATTTGCGGATTGCATTGGCCGAGGCAAACACCGACAAGGCCCAGCTTTTGTGATTTTCCTTCATAAGTTCCAGCAGGCGCATGGCACGCTCGCGATGCAGCAGGAAATTCTCGTCCATCACGAAGAACGAGCTTACTTTTAGCTCCTCCTCCATGCGGCTCATGACTTCGAACAGTTCGTCGCCGGTCTCAAAGAAGTTGACGAATTTCCCTTTGCCTCCGAAAAATGCTGAGGTCGTACAGAAGTTGCAGCCCATGGGGCAGCCGACCGACGGAATGATCGTTGCCGCCGTCGCGCCCTTGCGCTCGGGCAGCCGAATCCCCATGATTCGCGTGCGCATTCCGGAAACGATCGACGGATGGCGGATCGGCGCGCTCTCGTCTTCGCCTAAATAACGCCGCATCCACGAAACGCCTTCGCCCTTCACGATGTGGTCGGCATCGATCATCTTCTCGATTCCGGGAATCGCGGCCACGTGCCCGCCCACCACAATTACGGACTGCGGGGAGAGTCTGCGAGTCATGCGGCACATCTCACGCACTTTGGCGACATTCACGATAATTCCCGTGATCCCCACCACGTCATATTGATTGTTTTTCAACTGCTGTGCGAAGTCATCGCGTGTGGGGAAATCAAGCACAGCACACGGCGCAGAGATATTCGCCTGGATCATCATGATGCCCCAGGAACGATGAAACATGCGCAGCGAGAAGCTGCCCTGGGCGCGCGTGACCTGATTGTGATAAAGCTCCATCGGATTGATGGAACGGCTGCCGAATTCGTCGTCCTGTGCGTATGGTCCGAAGACCGAACTCAGGAGGATGCGGGCTTGCGATCCCTTAGGATGTCTCTCGAGAGTGGCGGACTGACTGCCATAAGGGCTGGCTGCAACATCGGTAGTAAGGAGTTCCAATTCGTTTCATCATCCGTTTCCCCCCACATGCCGTTACTGCAATCGTAGTCGTGCGTGAGCGCATTGCAGCGCCGCGCGCGTAGATAACACAAAAAGATTACAAAGCGAGGACAGTGTCCAAACGTAACTAGAGAAGCCTCAGAGGTGCAGGCCACTTGAACCTGTCTTGGCATATAGCCTAGAATCGCTGCGCGATGGCTTCGGAACCGCTGGAGATCGAGCGTCTAGACCGGGGAGTGCTGAGCTTCCGCGGCCCGTTGACCATGGAGAACGTGTCTCCGTTCATGAACGCGGTCCGGCGCGAAGACGCTCCCACGATGATTTTGGATTTGACGAACGTCCCCTATCTGGATTCTTCAGGGTTGGGATCGCTGGTCAGCGCGTGTACGTCGTGTACCAAGGCGGGACGCCGCATGGCGCTCACGGGTGTGAACAAGCGAGTGCGGAAAGTTTTTGAGATCACCAAGGTGGAACAGATCTTCCTGATGTTCCCCACGCTCTCCGACGCGCTGGAAGCGTTCACCAACGCAGGCACCGCATAACGAGCATATTTCGGGGCAGCCCTCACCGGCTGTCGGCCGGGCGCAGCCCAGCGTTAGGCGCCTCCAGAGGCAACTCAGCCGTCAACCTTCACGCGACGCGCGCGGGATTCGGCTTCTTCGATCCTCCCGCATTCACCGCGTCCAGCCGAATGCGCGTGACCCGCGCGGTTTCCGACACTAGATCGCTGGTGAACTTGGCGCCTTCGCCGGCCATCACTGATCCCGCAGCCAGAGCGAAGCGCAACGCATCTGCTTGATCCTCAAAATACAGAACCACTTGTCCCGACATAGTACTTCTCCCCGGGCCCCGAAGGCCCCTCGGTCGCGAGCGGTGCGACCTGGAAATCAGCTCGGCCAGAGCTTTCCTGATTCTCCGAGCGAATCGGCATCAAGTCAAAGTGATTCTCTTGGTTCCACCTACTCGGTAGGGCAGCGTCGCGCGGAGCTACCTGGCTGGCACGACATCAGCTAGTTCGGGCGGCCTCCTTCGGCTATCATGTGCTCCTGGAATTCCGGTTATGCCAGTGCTCATCTCGATGCTCCGCGGCATCAATGTCGGCGGCCACAACAAAATCAAGATGGACGGCCTGCGGGCGCTCTACGAATCGCTCAAGTTCGAGGATCCGCACACCTACGTGCAGAGCGGCAACATCATCTTCCGGACCAAAGAAAAGAACACGCCCGCCCTGGCGAAGAAGATTCAGGATGCGATCGAGAGGAGGTTTGGATTTCGCCCGGCAGTCATTCTCCGTACGACAGATGATTTGAGGAGCGCCATCGCAGCAACCCCATTTGCTCCCGGCCGCAAGCTAGAGCCGGGCAAAATCCTGGTGACGTTTCTGAGCGACGAGCCCGGCTCAGACGCAAATGCCTCTCTTCTAGGCTTGAAGGATTATCCCGAGGAAATTCACCTGAAAGGCCGCGAACTCTACATCTACTTCCCAAATGGCGCCGGCAAGTCGAAGCTCCCCTGGTCGCAGGTCGAGAAACTGCTGAAGACCACAGGCACGGCCCGCAACTGGAACAGCGTGACCAAGATGCTGGCGATGGCGGAGGAGCTGGAAGGAATGAAATAACGTCGTCGGGGGACTTAACGTTTGCATCTCACTGAACGGAGTCCCCATCGCAAGATGAGTTGAAGGACGCGGTGTTGCGTTCGCGCGAAAAAGGGTTGAAGGCTACGGGCTGGAACTCGGCGATCCGGGCCATCAACACTTACATGCACTGGAGCACGGCAGGCTCTGAGGCCCAGTGCAGTCCGGCTTGCAAGCATCCCAAGATTGCTCAACTCAAAGAGCCTCAGCTCCTGGTAGCGCGTGTTCTGTTTCCACAAACGCACTGGGAAAAGTTTGACCTTCTTGGCGAATCGAGCACATAATGCTCAATTGCCGCCGCATCCAACTGGCGTGAAGATGCAAAGGGGTGAAGTGAATGTGGAACAGAAGCAACGACCCACATGGGAATACCCAGCCTGAGTTGACCCCGGAGGAGAAACCGGACCTGGCGGCGCTCGGTGAGGAGCTCGTTAAGTCTTTAATGAACGACGAGTTCAAGAAGGGGAATTTAGCAGTCGTTCCCCAGAGGGTTCTCGCCGAAGATCAGAGTTCGCCATCGCCCTCCGCAAACATGAAGAGATACACAGGCGCGGTGGACGAGTTCACCAAGAACGCCACTGTGCTCATTGAACAACTACCGCTTCTTAGCAAAGCTCGCGTTGCGTATGAAGAAGCCATGAGGGCCAGCGCAGAAATCCGCAAGGTTCTGGATGCTGAGGAGCACAAGCTTCGAACTCTCATGACCGAGCTCGAGCAGGGGCTCAGCGTCCCCGATGCTAAGACCGCTTCCGACAAGAAAAGCCCGGAACCGGCGAAAGCTGAAAGGATGGGAGGGACCGCCGAAGGCGCGCGCGGTGCGATTCAGTGGCCATAAAAAGTCCTAGGTACGCCAGACATGGGACAGGAACCAACCTATGACAATGCGCCCGAAACTCTTTCGAGTTGCGGACGCTTCGTTGAGCAGCCCTCCCCCAAGTGCTGCTCAACTCCAACCTAGTCCCCGGTATCAAACTTCGTGAATAGCTCCCGCGTGCCACATGGCAACACGGCTGTGCTAGCTGTTGAAAACAACAGCGAGTTCACGCTTTCACCGATTGGTTCCCCCTCTCAGAAAAAATGTTTCCTCGAGTGCTGCCCAATCTCCTAGCGCATCATCCTCCCAGAACGTAAGGCCCGCGCCTGTCCTGTTGAAACCCAGACTGACAGGGAAATGACCATCGAAGTAAGGCGAATCGCCGAGTGACACGGAGGGAAACCGCGTAACAGCTTAACTAGAAGAATGGTCGGGACGGGCAGATTTGAACTGCCGACCCCTCGCACCCCAAGCGAGTGCTCTACCAGGCTGAGCCACGTCCCGACGAGGAAGGATTCCACCGGTGCAACGGTCGGGAAACAACCGTCCGCCCCCGGCGAAGGGGTTCACTCAACAATTCTACACTACGGCCGCGCAGGCAGTGCCTTGTCGTCCTTAGCGAGATGTTTTTTGTCTCGCGAAGGATCTCTGCACTCTTGGGCAGCGCTCGTGCCGCGGAGTGCACCACACATAGATCCTTCGGCCCGCAAACAGCGCGGTCCTCAACGATGACAAGTAGGCTTGAAGCGCCTACTCCAGATCTCTCCAGTTCGCCCCAACGCCCATGTCGACCTGTAGCGGGACCGCCAGCGCGTGGACTTTCTCCATATGCTCCCGGACCAGCGGCTGCATGGCTTCCACTTCGTTCTCAGGAACTTCGAATACGAGTTCGTCGTGAACCTGCAGCGTCATGCGCGACTTCATGCCGCGATCGCGCAGCGCGGCGTCAATGCGGATCATCGCAATCTTGATCAGGTCCGCCGCCGTGCCCTGCAGGGGCGTGTTCACTGCGGTGCGCTCGGCGAATCCCCGCTGGTTGGCGTTCTTGCTGTTGATGTCGGGGATCGGGCGGGCGCGACCGAACAGCGTCTTCACTCTCATGTCGCGCCGGGCTTCTTCGAGAGTCTTGTCGATGAACGTCCGCACGCCGCTGTATTTCTCAAAGTACGCTGCAATGAACTGCTTGGCCTCGCTGGGTTCGATGCCGAGCTGCTGCGAGAGTCCAAATGCGGACAGTCCGTAGACGATGCCGAAGTTCACAACCTTCGCCTGCCGGCGGTGGTCCGGCGTAACCATGAGCGGAGGCACGCCAAACACCTGGGACGCTGTGAGCGTATGAATGTCGTCGCCGCGGCGGTAAGCCTCGACCAGCAGAGGATCGCGCGAGAAGTGCGCCAGCAGGCGCAATTCGATCTGCGAATAGTCGGCGGTCAGCAGCACGTGGCCGGGCTCTGCAATAAAGGCGGCGCGGATTCCACGTCCGAGTTCGGTGCGGATCGGAATGTTCTGCAGGTTCGGATTGGCGGAAGACAACCGTCCGGTCGCGGTTCCGGTCTGCCCGAAAGTCGTATGCAACCGTCCCGTCGCCGGATCGATGAGGGCGGGCAGGGCGTCCACATAGGTCGACTTGAGTTTCGTCAGCTGCCGGTAGTCGAGCACCATGCGCGCGATGGGATGATTCTCCGCGAGTTCTTCCAGCACATCGACCGCGGTCGAGATGGTGCGCCCCTTGCCGTATTTCACCGGCTTGGGCAGGTTCATGCGGTTGAAGAGGACGTCACCCAGTTGCTTCGGCGAGCCGACGTTGAACTCCATCCCCGCAACTTCGTAAATCTCTTTGGCCTTGGCGGCGATCTCGCGCTCCAGTTCGCTCGACATCTGTGCGAGCGCGGCCGTGTCGATTTTCACTCCGGCGTGCTCCATGCGCGCGAGTACCGGCACGAGAGGAAGATCCATTTCTTCGTAAAGCTGTGTCAATCCGGCCTGTTCGACCTCGCTGCGCAAGGTGGCTGCGATCCGCCCAATAATGTCGGCAGCTTCGGGAAGGTCGCCGCCCAACTTCAAATTGAACCTCCGCAGGGCCACGTCCGCGAGGCGGTGCGACGACCAGGTCGGGTCGAGCAAGTACGAGTACAGCATCGGGTCGTGGCGCACACCCGCAAGCGAGATCCCGAGTGGATCGAGCGCGTGAATCGCCGCCTTGTAATCGTGCAGCGCTTTGGGAATGCCTTCGTTTGTAAGCACGGACCGTAGTTGTTTGCCAGCGCCGCCGGAATCAAGTGTGACGATCGTGGCCGATCCCGCCGCAGCTGAAATCGCAGCGCGCCGTGCCGCAGGTTCGGGAGCGGCCTTGACCACAGCTTCTCCCATGCTCCCCATGAACGACATCTGCGCTTCTTGCGCCTCTTCTTCTTTTTCGTTTTCTTCTTCCGGCGCGGGAACCGTCTGTACCTGCTCGACCGCCACCGCCAACGCGCCCTCGGCTGCGACGGAGCGAACGATGCGCGCGACGTCCCCAGCTGACTTTGCTTCCTCGTAGTGGGTCTCGCTCACCTCAACCACCGGCAGCAGTTCTTTCAGCAGCGAGGTAAATTCCAGTTCGGTGAAGAGCGCTCGCAGATCGTCCGAGTTCGGCTCACCCGCGCGCATGGATTCCACGTCCAGTGCGATGGGAACATTTGTATCGATCGTCGCCATGCTCTTGCTGAACAGAATCGCCTCTCGATTGTTCTGCAGGGACTCGCGGTAGGTTTTCTTTTCGACCTCAGCGGCGCGCTCCAGGGCGTGCTCGACGGTCCCGAAGCGCTTGATGATCTCGACCGAGCCCTTGTCCCCAATGCCTGGCGCTCCGGGAATATTGTCGATGGAGTCTCCCCGCAGCGCCATCACGTCGATGACGCGCTCGGGAGGCACGCCAAGAATTTCCTCCACCTTCTTCGCATCGCAGATCAGGTTGTCTTTTGGCGGATTCAGGATCTGCACTTTGTCGTTGACTAACTGCATCATGTCCTTGTCGCTGGACACGACGTATACCGGGTGCGAAGCCTCGGCTGCTTTTCGCGCCAGAGTACCGATCACATCGTCGGCCTCGAAGCGGACCACCTCCAGAATCGGAATCCGGTAGGCCTCGAGTGCTCGCCGAATGTAGGGGACCTGCTGCACCAGGTCTTCGGGCATGGCCGCGCGGTTGGCCTTGTAGCCCTTGTATTCCACTTCGGTGAACGCCTGCGTCTTGATGTCGAACTTGCGGATCGTGGTTACTGCCTCCGCCTGCTCGTCGCGGAAGGTGGGCCCGGCAACATCGAACACGGCGGCCAGATATTCGGGAGAAAAATCCTCGCGCAGTTTGCGCAGCATGCTCACGAAGACGTAGGTTGCCGCTGTCGGAAGGCCGGTCTTGGTCGACATGGGCCGCTGCCGCGCCATGGCGTGGTAGGCGCGGAAGATGAACGACATGGTGTCGATCAGGTAGATGCGGCCGTGGGCGGGGGCACCCTTAGACGGCTTGCTGGTAGCCGTTTTGCGGGGCGATTCTGCCGCAGGCGAGGCTTGGTCCGAAGATTTCTTACGCGGGGGCAACCCGCTTAGTGTAGCAGCAGAAAAGTGGCAGCCGCCACGCAGCTAGAAGTCGATGTGGAAGTCCGCCTGCACCATTTTCTTCCCGGCAGCATGTGAGTTGTTGCGGAAGATCAGATAGTATTTCGCGGGCTCATCGAGTGTTGGCGGCAGACTTGTGTTCACTTCCTGCGAGTGAGCGTCGTCCACGGAAAACACGGCTTCGCCGGGCCGTCCGCTGAGAAAATCGTCGTATTGCTTCGCATTCAACACCAGAAACTCTACGTCTGCTTCCGTTTCACTCGATAGCGCTCCGCCGTGCTTCACAAAAGACTGGTAGGTTCCCCGCAACTGGGGATTGGAGGCATTCGCCGGCACCTCAAAGGCCAACTGTACGACCTTCGCCACTCCAAACATCTGATGCAGCAGATCGCGGCTGGTGCCCACCGGCGAATCGATCACGCGAGGGGGAGCGCCGGTTCGATGCATCGCTGGTGCGGCCGTTTGAACCGGTTGAGCCGGTTGCGCCGCCTTGATCGGATCGAGCGTTTCGATGTCGGAAGGCTTCTGGCGCGCCATGTAGTTCGCCAGCGGACCGGAGAGGGTCACAGCCTTCTGCGCCTCCTTCACTTCGTCGTAGGTCTGGTCCGTTGGAGTGCCCTGCGTTACGACCGGCGCCTCTGGCATAGCCACTGCAGTCGCTACACGCTCACGGTGCGTCCACATGTAGGAACTCATCAATATCAGAGCAAAAGCTGTCACCAGCGAGCCGAACAAGCGTTTCATAACTGCTCCCTTGCAAAATGTTAGCGAGGGGCAGGCGGATGCGATAGCTATCGAAAGGTAGGATGAAGTTACTTCGGTTTGCCGTATTCCGTATTGAAGTGGAGTTGAATTTCGCCGCACGTCCCTTGTTCGGGCGAGTACACCACGCAAGTGTCGAAGGGACGCGAGTACACATGCAGGCTGACGGCGCGCTGGTTGAAGTCCCGCGGATTCACCACGCGATGCACGGGATCAGCGGGATCGACCGCGCACGGCTGCGCGATGTTCATCTCGACAATGTTGGTGGGCTCGAGCCGGCAGGTTCCACCGTCCAGATCCTGGTGAACCAGATGAAAGTTCTCCACCTGCAAGCGCCCGATGGGAACCGCCATCCAACAATTCTGGTCGCGATGATTGTGCACCGAACTGGCCTGTCCGACCTCCCAGCAAATGGCCATCAACTCGTAAAGCGGAGTCCGGTCGATGAGATTCCGCGTGTAGTGCTGCCGATCCCAGTTCAGATAGGGCGCGAGAGAATCGGCGCTGACCGGAGTGCACTGCAGAAAGCGACGCACGGGTTCGGTCGGGCCGAAGGCAGACTCGGGTAGTTGCCGCAAGCCTTCGACGAAATTCTGGATAGAGATGGGTTTTACAGCAGTGGCCATTTCGGATACTCCGGAGAAAGAGTATAGCCCAGTCGGGAACCTAGGAGCGAAGACCAGTGGCCCAAGACCGCTTGTTACGGCTGCGTTCCCGCATCCGAAATTTCTTTGGTTTGTCCCTGAGCGACCTCTGGATACACCGCTCCCTTGCGCCGCCGCAAGTCTCCGGGCAACTCCGAGCGGAGCAGCCACAATCCCGCCGCTACCGCCGCGGCCCACGTAACGGAAACCAGCGCCAGTTGCGTGACATCCGCCATGCGGCCGCCACGGCCAGACGATGTCGGCGGCACAATTTTCGCAACTTCAAAGCTGACCGCTCCCGCGACTACCGAAATCACAGCGGCTTTCCCTAACTCCCGCCAGCGCATTTCAACGAGCGAGACGAGTTTCTTGTAATGCAGAAGCCAGGCCAGCGCCAGCAGGTTGATCCCGATTCCAAGATCCGATGCCCATGCCAGTCCTATGACTCCGAAAGCACGAAACAAGGATGAATAAATCGGCAGCGATACCGCCGTGATGACGCTAACCGCCACCATCGGAGTGAGCGTATCTCCGGCGGCATAGAACGCGCGCGCGTACAGTCCCTGCGCCGACCAAAGTACCAGCGAGAGAGAAAACCAGAAGAAATAAATCGCCGTCGGCTGCGTGTCGTCGAAAAGGAACTTCCCCCGTCGATATACCAGATCGATCAGTGGCAGGGCGGCCGCCGTCATCCACGCGGTGGCCAGCAATGACGCTGCCGAAACCCGATACACCGAATCATTTACCGTGGTGGCGAATTCTTTCAGCTTCTTCTCGTTAAACAGGCGCGCAAAGAACGGCAGCGAAGCCTGCCCTGTCGCCTGCCCCAGTACCGCAATCGGCACCTGCAACAGGCGCTTCGCATAGTTGAGGCGCGAGATGCCGCCCACCACGCTGGAGGCATAGTGTCGCAGGATCCAATCATCCGCCGTCACCAGCGACACGCCCAGCATTAATGGCACCGACAGCTTCACCCATTCGCGAAACGCCGGATTTGTCACATCGAACGAGGGCTTGTATCCTGTCCCAATGCGCGCCGCTCCAATCACGCTGGCCAGAAACGGACCGGCAACGCTGCCCACGACAGCTCCGTAAGCCAGGGAAGCAATCCCAAAATGCCTTCCGCCGATCACGCCGCCCAAAATGATGAACAGGTTGTAAATGAGGGGACCGAAGGCCGGTAGCAGAAACAGCCTGTGCGAGAGCAGTACCGCCGAGACCACGCCGCCGACATAAAAGAAGATTTGCGCCGGCAGCAGAATTCGAGTGAGATGCACGCAGAGTTCGATCTGATCGGGCTTGAAATCTTTCACGAACCAGCGCACAAACTGCGGCGCGAAAATCTCCGTCAGGATAGTTCCCACCAGCATGACAGCGGTCATCACCGTGATGATGATGGAGAACGTCTTCTGGGCATCCGCATCGCGCTTCTCGGCCAGAAACCGCGTGTAGATCGAGATGAACGTGATGGAAGCGGCGCCCCCGGCCACAATGTAGTTGAGGAAATCGGGAAGCGTGAACGCCGCGACATAGGCGTCGGTCTGGGATCCGGCGCCGAAAGCGAAAGCGATGTAGGCCTCGCGCAAGTAGCCGACGATGCGCGATAGCATAACCGTGGTCATCAGCAACAGCGTCGCCGAAAGCGCCGTGTGCTGGTGCGACGGACGGAAGAAGCGCAGAAGTTTCGTCATCGAGACCCGATCAGAATGTTCAACCAGAATTTCCAATCTTATCGGAATCTCAACCCGTCAGGCAGTTGCGCGGCGGACACTCCTGTTCAATGCCTGTCGTCACTTGGGCTCAGCTTGCACGTACACTTTGTCGGCCGAAACCAGATCCACGTTCGGCACTTCTGTCCTCAACTTCACCGACTGCAGGCCAGATTTTTTCGGCGGCTTGGCAAGAAATGTCAGAAAGTATTGATGGCCGAACCGTTGCGTCAAGTCGTCGAGATAAGGAGCAAAGGCCACTGCCGGACCGTTGAACCCAATGTAATAGGATTCGCCTCCGGTTCGGTCCGCTACCTGCGCGAGATAAAGCTGTCCCCAGTAGGTCTGCCAGTAGTCATGACCGAAGTGTCCGACTCCCGGCGTATAAATCGCAGAGACAAGAATGCCTGCGCGCTGCGCATTGTCGATGGCCTCGTTGACATAGGGATCGTCCAGGTCGCCGGTGCCGTAATAGAGGTCGATTCCATCCGAGGCCATGAGGACCTCGCGGCGACCGCTGCTTTCCGGCCAGTGTTTGATCAGGTCGCTCAGCGAAAAATAAGGACTGCCGTTGGCTCCGCGAACTCCCATGGGCAGGCGGAGGGCCTTGGCCGCCGCGGCGTGATCGGTCGTAAGATCCTGCACGATTCTGGACATACCATTCTGCATGTACGCAATGCCGACCTTCGTGGAGGCCGGTTGTGCGTCGATGAACTTGCGAAGATCGTTCAATTGCGTGCCCAGACTGCTGTCGGATCCGTCATCGAGTAGAAGAAAGAGTTCGAGTGCTGCACGGTCGCCCTGGGCGGGAATCCATTCCGTGACCGTGTCGCGATCTTTTCCCTCATACACCATCACGTCTTCGCGGTTGACTGCCGGTACTGCCGAGCCGTGATGCGGTTCAGCGGTGACCACCATGTGCGCCGGAACTCCGTTCGTGGCTGGAGTCTGTGCCAGCAGGCTTCGCGCGCCACCGGCCAAGACTGCCAAGCCCAATACTGCATTCGCGATAAAACAATATTTCTTCATAAACGCTCCTTACAGAACGGCCCTGGCTCCAGAATGCTTGCAGTAGCGCCGTAGGGACTCGCTCTATGTTTTTGGATGTTCAAAAGAAGGAAAAGGTGGGACATTTCGACGAGTTGCGCCGGATCGATCTTGGAGTTCCCAATCTGCCATGATAATTCTGGTGCGATAATTCAGTGGTGGCCGACTTTACGACCATCCCAGCTCGTTCTGCCGTTCTCCGCCGTTCCTTCAGCAAAGGCTTCCCCGCAGCTGTTCGCGGCGAAGGCGTCTATGTGTGGGACGCCGACGGCAACCGATATCTCGACCTCGCCGGCTCCGCCGCCGTCAACTTCATCGGACACGGCGTTCCCGAAATTTCCGCTGCCATGGCTGAGCAGGCGGCAAGGCTGGAGTTTGTTCACACGAGCCAGTTCACCACCCCGGTCGCCGAGGAGTACGCGGAAGAATTGCTGGCGTTCGCCGGAGAAAAATTCCGCGGGGGCGCCGTCTACTTCACCTGCGGCGGATCCGAATCGATTGAGGCCGCGCTGAAACTGGCGCGCCAGTATCAGGTCGAAATCGGACAGCCGTCCCGTTACCAGATTCTCAGCCGCCGGCAGAGTTATCACGGATCGACGCTCGGCGCGCTCTCGGTCTCAGGCAACAAGCGCCGCCGTGAAATGTACCTGCCCATGGTGCGCGAGTTCGTCCACGTTGGCATGCCTTACTGTTACCGCTGCGACTTTGATTGCACCGACGGATGCCGCAATTGTGGACAGCAATATGCCGCCGAACTCGAACGCGCCATCGAGGCGAGCAACGGCGAAGCGGCCGCCTTCATCGTCGAACCGGTCAGCGGAGCCACGCTGGGCGCGGTCGTTCCTCCGCCGGGATATCTGCAGTCCATTGCCGAAATCTGCCGCCATCACGGCGTGCTGCTGATCGCCGATGAGGTCATGACCGGCATGGGCCGCACCGGCCGCAACTTCGCCGTAGAGCACAGTAACGTCGCTCCGGATGTTCTGGTTACCGCCAAGGGGCTCTCCAGCGGATACGCCCCGCTCGGCGCCGTCATCGCGAGCAAAAGAGTCGTCGACGCCATTGCCAGCGGCTCGGGCGCCTTCTTGCACGGCTTCACCTACAATGCGCATCCCATTTCACTGGCTGCCGGACGTGCTGTCCTGCGTCACCTGCGGGCGAAGAATCTAGTCGAAGCTGCTGACTCCAGTTGCCCCGGCACAACAGCCGCCCAATTCAAGCAGGCCCTCGAGACCTTGCGGGCGGAAGAAGCTGTAGGCGACGTCCGCGGCATCGGATTACTCTGGGCTGTGGAATTCGTATCCGACAAAGCCGGCAAGCGGCCGTTTCCGCCTTCTCAGAACTTCGCAGGACGCGTTGCCGCGGCAGCCCTCAAACGCGGCCTGCTCGTCTATCCCATGCAGGGGAGCGTCGACGGCATCTCGGGCGACCACGTTCTTCTTGCGCCCGCTGCCGTCATCACGACAGACCAGATCGCCTGGTCGATCGATCAGCTGGTAGCGTCAATCCGCGAAGCAACGTAGCGCCGTCGTCCCGGCCCTGCGAATTAATCTCGTCACCTATTGCCTCTGCTTTCAATTGTTTACCTCTTGACCTTCGTTTGACCCTGGCTTGATGCCTGGTGCATTGTCCTGCGCAGCTCCCTGCGCGAAGTTGGACTCGTGAGCCCCACCAAGCGCAACGCGGAGGCAACGATGGCAAGCCCCAATTCCCAAACTATGACCGAATTCTGCGAACAAGTTAACCCGCGCGTCCTGCTGGAGATGCGCCGCACCCGTCCGTTCCCCGACATGCTGCGCGTGCAGGAAAGTTGGGCCGCCGCCGCCGAAAAACGCGCCCTGCTCTGGTTAGCCGCGCGCATTCCGGACAGTATCGGACCCGACCACCTTACCGTCTTGGGCCTCGCCGCCCAGATCGGCGCTGGAGTGTTCTATGTGTTAGCCGCATTCAATCGCTACGCGCTCCTCGGCGTGATCGCCTGCCTCGCGCTGAATTGGTTCGGTGACTCGCTCGACGGCACACTCGCGCGCGTCCGCCAGCGCCTGCGTCCGCGTTATGGCTTCTACGTCGACCACATGGTCGATAGCTTCGGCGCCCTCGCGCTGATGGGCGGCCTCGCCCTCTCGGGATACATGCATCCCGTGATCGCTATTGGCTTGCTGATCGCGTTCCTGATGCTCTCGATCCAGTCGTATCTGGCGACGCACGCGCTCGGTGAATTCCGCATTTCGTTCTGGCGCTTCGGGCCGACGGAGCTACGAATCCTGCTCGCGGTCGGAAACCTCGCTTTGTTCTGGAAGCCGGTAGTGCATGTGTTGGGGGGGAACTATCGCCTGTTTGATGTGGGTGGTGCCATCGGCCTCGCCGGCATGGGAGTGATGGTCGTCGTCTTCACTCTGCAGAACACCATGCGCCTGTATCGCGAAGAAAGGATCCCGCAATGACGGAAACGTCAGACGATCCGCGCGAAGGCAACGCTCCGTCATCTACCTTGCTGCGCTGGTGCAAGTTCAACTTCGTCGGTGGAATTGGAATCGGCGTGCAGTTCGCTGCGCTGTTCCTGGTGAAGAGCATTCTCCACTTCAACTATCTCGCCGCGACCGCGATCGCCGTAGAGGCCGCCGTGGTCCACAACTTTGTCTGGCACGAACAGTTCACCTGGGTTGATAGAACACGAGTCGAGGGATTGCAGCCCCGCTGGCGTCGCTCCCTACCGCGCCTCGTGCGCTTCAATCTGACCAACGGAGCCGTCTCCGTCATTGGCAATCTCGTTCTGATGAGAGTGATGGTCGGCCAGGGCCATATGAACTACCTGCTCGCCAACGGAATCGCGATCACCTTGTGCTCGGTGGCCAATTTTCTGGTGAGTGAAATGTGGGTGTTCGAGCCAGAGTGACCACAGCACAGCGGACTTACTCGTCGGTTTCGCGCAACACGACTACATCCGATACGTCTTGCTCGCGCATCACGCCCATAGACTTACCATCGGGTGACCAGCGGAATCCGTTGATGCGCCCCGAGGTGAAATTGCTAAGTTGATGGCCCGCCGACCCATCCAGGGGCTGCATCCAGAGGTTTGCGATCCCTTTGTCGGTGATGTCGTAAACGAGAGCTTTGCCGTCTGGACTGAACCGGGGCCCCCCGGTATAGATCGATGTCGCGGTGACACCTGCCGAAAACCGCGGATCGGTGACGAGCACTGATGGTGCGGCAGCGTCGGAGTCGTCCAGGCTAGCGACCGCAACGTTGGAGCGCATTTGACGGTTCGGGCCGGGCGTCGTCGCTACATCTATGAATACGAAACGCCTGCCGTCGGGGGAAAAGTCAATGTTCCCCAAGTATTCAAACGTATCCGGCAGCGTCACTCCATGGACGGCTTCGGCAGGACCACGCCCTTCCGCCGGAAGCCGCATCAGCTTGACCAGAGTATCCAGATAGTAGATCCACTTGTGATCGGGTGAGCATGCTGGTGCGCTGTTGGACTTGCCGCTCCCGACTTGTTGCGGGTTGGAACCATCGGGGTTGATTCTCCAAATGGTCGCGCCGTCGGTGCCGGTGCGGTAGGCCCAGTGAACCAGATACCGATCTCCGCAGCGGGAGAGATTCACCACCGCACCGCCGGGATCGCTGATCAGCGCCTTCACTTTCGTCCCGTCGGGGCGTACCTGCAACAGGCCGGAGCCATCGGAGATGATCAAGTTTCCGTCCGGGCTCCAGTCAAATGCGCTCACGTTCTCAATTTCAGACTTGGGCGCCACCGTACCGGTGAGGCCGCTTGCTGGAATAATAGCGAGGGTACGCGTCCGCTTCATTTGTACCGTCGCCGCGGTTTTCCCGTCTGCCGACAGCGTTAGTCCCGAATAGCTGTTGGTGTCCCGTGTAATTGGTTGCACCTTGCCGCCTGACGGCGACAGCACTCCAATCTGCTTGCGGTCCGGGTCCGGCCCTTTTTGCGAATACTCAACGATCAGCCGGTCACCCTCCGGCTGCCAGTTGGCTGCGTACAGAAGGAAGTGGGGAAACCTTGCCGACGGTCCTAAGGTTTGCGATGGAAAATTGAAAAGCCTCATGACTTCGCCGTCGCCAAAACTGCCAAACGTAAGAGCGATTCTCATGCCGTCAGGAGACCATGCAATTCGTCGAGGCATGGCATTGTTGTCGCCCGCCGGCATGTTCTCCTTGAGAAGAACAGTTTCACCGCTTCCGTCGGAATTGGCGGACAGTAAGAGAAACTTGCCCACCTCAGGATCATTCCCACGGGCGTAGGCGATCTGCCGTCCATCCGGAGAAAACGTGGCGTTGCTGTCGACGTCAACGGCAACAACCTGGACCGTTCCACCCAGGACCGGAATCCGATAGAGGGTCGGATCGCCGTGATTCCGTTGCACGAAATAGATGTAATTTCCATTCGGAGAAAAGGTGAGATTGTAGGGGGCAGGCCCTGCGGGCAAAACTTCGGTGTCGCTTCCGGTCTCAACGTTGCGCAGCCACAGGCTCTGCGGCCCGTTTTCGTTCTGTGCGTTCACGATGTATTTGCCGTCGGGCGCGATCGCAGCCGACATCGCTCTGCCGGTGTTGGTAATTTGCGTAATCGTGAAACTCTTGAAAGGTTGGCGATTGCGTCCCAGAAAAGAGTAGAGGCCGATCACTGCCACAACCAGCGCTATCAAGCTGCCAACGAGTAGAGCCGTCTTGTGTCGCTCGGGGGATGTCTTGATCGCTGATGTGCTCGCAGATTTCGCCGACGCGACAATCGCTCCTGAAGTCGTGTCGCGCTTCAACCGTTGGAGGTCGGTGCGCATCTCCGACGCGTGCTGGTAGCGCAGGTTGCGGTCTTTCTCCAGCGCCTTGTTGATGATGCCTTCCAAGGGTGGCGGCGTGTCAGGATTCAACCGCACCGGCGGAACAGGAGTGCGATTTAGGATCGAGTCGACGATCGATCCTGACGTGTCGCCGCGGAAAGGCAGTGTCCCCGTGGTCATCTCGTACAGCACCGCTCCAAACGAGAACAGGTCCGTGCGGGCATCGAGTTCTCTGCCTTTGACCTGCTCGGGCGACATGTAGGCGACGGTGCCGAGTGCCGAACCAGGACTGGTCAAATGTTCCTCGGTTTGGACCGTCGCGACCGTTGGTTCGTCGCCAGTTCCGGAGTGTCCAGAGACTTTCGCCAGGCCAAAGTCGAGGACCTTCGCACTTCCACGGTTGGTTACAAAGATATTTGCCGGCTTGATGTCGCGGTGTACGATGCCTTTGCGTGCGCCGCGTCTAGCGCGTCTGCAGTCTCGATCGCCAGAGACAACAACGCTTCCAGTTCCAGCGGACGCCCGGCGATTCGGTGTCGCAGAGTCATGCCCTCAAGGAATTCCATGGCGATGAAGGCGCGCCCATCCTGCTCGCCGATGTCGTGAATCGTGCAGATATTAGGATGATTCAACGCTGACGCGGCCTGAGCTTCGCGCTGAAAACGCGCCAGAGCATGCGGGTCGAGGGCCATGTCATCCGGCAGAAACTTGAGCGCTACGAAACGATGCAGGCGGATGTCTTCGGCTTTGTAGACCACACCCATGCCGCCTCCGCCGATCTTCTCGAGGATGCGGTAGTGCGAGATGGTCTGACCGATCATGGGACTGCGCCCGAACTTCCGGGTGGCGGTATGTTAGGGTGCCTTGGCGGGGAAGTCAAAAGTCCCGTTCACTCGATCTTCAGCACAACCTTCCCATAATTCTTCCCCTCCTCGAGCAGTTTGTAGGCTTCCACCGCCCGTTCCAGCGGGAATACGTGCCCGATCTGCGGAGTCAGCTTGCCCTGCGCGATCCACGCGGAAACTTGCTTCCATGCGGGCACCATAATCTCGGCCTTCTGCGACAGATAAGTGAGCCAGAGTCCCTGCACGCTGGCCGACTTCGCATACATCGCGCGGAGGTCGAGTTTTGGCTGCTTTCCCGTCGCCGTGCCGTATTGGATCACGCGTCCGAAGTCGCGCAGGCAGCGCAGACTTTTGGCGGTGTGTTCCCCGCCGAGCATTTCGAAGACAGCGTCGACGCCTTCGCCGTGCGTCAGGTTCTTCACAACCTCTTCATAGTCGTGCTGCTTGTAGTTGATGCCATGCTGCAAGCCAAGCGCTTTCACGCGCGCGAGTTTCTCTTCGGACGACGACGTTCCATACATGTCAATGCCAAGCAACTTCCCGATCTGCACGGCTGCGGTTCCTACGCCTCCCGCGACGGCGTGGATCAGCACACGCGGAGTGCGCCGCGGAGCTTCGCTCGCCCGGACAGCTCCTTCGGCTTCGCTCAGGACAGGCGAGGACGGCTGTCCCCACATGGGCTGCTGCGTCATGCCGGCCTGCCAGTATCCGAGGTAGGCAGTGAAGTAGTTCACAGGGAACGCGGCGGCCTGTTCGTCGGTCCACTGATCGGGAACGGTCCACACCATGTTGGAGTACGCTGCAGTCTTTTCCGCGAAAGCCGCCCACTGCGCGTAACCCATCACGCGCCGCCCGCTGCTTTCGCCGCTTCCCGAGATCTCGACGCCAGAGAATTCGCGGCCCACGACCAGCGGCGGTGCCGGAGTTCCGGGATAGCCTCCATGGGTGGTCATCAAGTCAGCAAAATTCATCCCTCCGGCGCGGACGCGAACCAGCGTTTGGCCTGCTTTCAGCGTAGGTTCTGGAACATTCTCGACAGCGAGCGCGTCCGGACCAGAAAGGCTGGTGAGCACTAAAGCTTTCATGCGGAAAGTTTAGCAGGGCAGGGTTATCGTATGGCGAGCCCGACTCTGGTGTGGAGTGCTGGAGATGGCGGTGGCCCGCTCCGAGCAATGCGCCGCAGAGGGGCCACCGAGTCGATCAACTCGAGCGGTTGTTACATGACTACGAATAAAGCAATCCGCATGCCGGGATGAAGCAGATCAAACAGGAAATACTCACCATCGATGTAATCGACGTAGCAATCATCCGAGTAAGCCCAGTCGGCCGGCCAGGCATCGATCAGCACAAACGAATATCCTCCGTATTCAAACCGAGGTTGACCTTCCACCACCACCGGACGCTGCACCCTAAAGGTATGGCTTCGGCCAAACTGCGCGCGGAAGCGATCGTCGGGAATATGACCGCCCTTGCCGGCAGGACGAGCGTGCCCTTCCTGCTGTTCTTGCCGCCCCTGCTTCATCTCGTCCCGAGACTGCTTTTCCTCCTGCTTCTGCTCCTGCTTCGAAGGCTTGGCCTCGTCCTGACGCGGAGTTTTCATCTCGTCCGGCCGGGAGGCTGGCTTGGCTTCATCCTGCTGTTTGGGTTCCTCTGGACGCTTTGGTTCGTCTTGACGCTTTGGTTCTTCCTGCCGAGGTTTATCTTCCTGCTGCTTTTCGTCCTGGGCGTACAGAGCCGCTGAACTCGCGACAAGAGCCGAGAGAAGCGCCAGATTTAGTAACCTGAAAGCTCGCATAGTATCCTCCAAGGATTGATGGACTACGGGGCCGGCGACCTGCCATTGACGCAGTTCGCGAATACCTCAGTCAGATGCCGGGCCCCCTCATACTCGACCAGCGACGTTCGCTGTAAATGGACGCGGGAAAGGCTGTAGGACGGTCACCTGCCTCTATCGCCGGTGGGCGGGGCCAAGGTGGTTTCCCCCGTTCCTGACGGGCGGGTATATACTCTTGGCGTTGGCTTACTGATCGTCCGGCCGGGCCCCCTGCAAGCCGGGACGGGGCGTACATTCATTCCCCTAATTCTTTGCGCGCCCCGCATAGGAAGGCCGATTCTCGCCGGGGGCGGCGAGGGCTGGCACGGGTGCATTGCCCGGTCGTTTGGGCATATGGGCTACTGCATCCGCGGGGAGGTTTACCGTGGATCTTATTCTTGTACGTCTTCTTTTTGTCATCGTTGTAGCGGTTACTTGCTTCGTCATTGAGCCCTTCGGATTGACCCGCAATTACGACGCGGGCGTGGGCGCAGTGATCGGACTCGCAATCGTCGTCTTCGAATGGAAACTCCGTGCTGTGAGCCTGAAACGGCTCATCGGAGCTGCCATTGGAAGTTTCCTCGGCATCTGTGGTGCCTACCTGTTCGCCCTGGTAATCCGCAACAGCATTCCTGAAGGACACACGCAGAGTTTCTTGCAGATCCTCGTCATGCTTTTAATGGCGTACGTGGGTCTGATCGTCGGCGCCAATAAAGGCGATCTGTTGAACTTGGCGGCGCTGGGTGGCATCTTCGGCGGCGAGAAGCAGGGCAAGAAAAGCTACAAGATCCTCGACACCAGCGTCATCATCGACGGCCGCATCGCCGACATTGCCGAGACTGGATTTCTCGACGGGATTATCGTTACGCCGCAGTTTGTCTTGCGTGAGTTACAGTTGGTCGCGGACTCCGCCGACTCGCTCAAGCGCAATCGCGGTCGCCGCGGTCTCGACATCCTGCAGCGCCTGCAAAAGGTGGCCACGCTCACGATTCAGATTGTGGAAGACGATTTCCCCGCCGTCCGCGAAGTTGACCTGAAGCTAATCGAGCTGGCCAAGCTCTACGAGGGCAAGATCATTACCAACGACTTCAACCTGAATAAGGTGGCACAACTGCAGGGCGTGGAAGTCCTGAACATTAATGAACTGGCCAACTCGCTGAAGCCGATCGTGCTTCCCGGCGAGACTATGCGGGTCTTCATTTTGAAAGAAGGCAAGGAATACAACCAGGGTGTCGCGTACTTGGATGATGGGACGATGGTGGTTGTCGATAACGCACGGAAGATGATCGGCAAGACAATCGACGTCTCGGTGACGTCCGTCCTGCAGACCACGGCCGGGAAAATGATCTTCGGCAAGTGGGACGAGCGTGCCGCCTACTCTCGCCAGGCCGCTCCTGTTGCAGCGCAACCGGTTCCATTGCCGGGACCTGGACCAACGGCTGTTGCTGCATCTAGTCCGTTGGAGACCAAGCAGGGCGCATCCTAGGGGAATTGGTAAGTTGATTTACTTCGCTGCGGAGGACCGCGCACTCGTGGAGCGCCGGGTAGACGTTCGCCGCGCATAGCGGCCACCCCTGACCGGGCGTGCGTCTTTCATGGTTCCGTTGTAGACGTATACCCAGCAGCGCAGGCGCTTGCCGTCGTCCATGGTGACCGGCCAAGTCCGTCGCAGAAACAGGCTGGAACCTTTCTTGTTCGGTTCAAAGCCCTCGTAGTCGTCTAAAGAAGTCAAGGTGCTCTGGTCGCCTGGCAGTTCGAAAACTTCTCCCCGAATCACCGAGCGCGACTTCTCACTCAAGACTGCTCCGGGATACTCCCCAAGATCGTATAAGCGTCCGCGCACCGTCGCCTGGCCCACTGGCCGTAGCCGGCGGACGGTCGCTGCGATCTCCGGCGGTGCGTGCCGCGGAGAGAGCGTGCCGTACACAAAAAGATGGTGCGTCATCGCGACTCCTCAAGGGGGAAATGCTGCAACAGTTCTTTCAGAAAGCCGAACCCGTTCCGATCTTTCTCAACATATTTTCGCACGCTTTCGTGCTTTGAGAGATTGCGCAGATAATAATCGAACAAAGCGGCCACGTCTCTCTCGCTCAGTTGGCTTCGATGCCGGAGATAAGCCATGAACTCGAAGAAGTTCAGATAGTCGGTAAAGTCCTCGCGCTCGTCCGCCACGATCTTCTGGATTTCGGGATCATTGGGCGGACACTCATCCAGCGTCCGGCGAATGTTCTTGAGGTCGGGCGCCTCATAGAACTTCGAATACAGGTTCGACAGCCAGCGCGCTCTCTCGAGCACGGAGTTCTTCCGGTAGGTGCGGGCGGCTACCAGCACTCCGACGGCGGCCATCCAGTAGTAAAGCGGTTGGGCCGTGACAGCGAACCAGTGACCGATTTCTCTTGCGAACGGCATCGAGGTCTCCCTGAAGCTTTCGACATTGTATGGCGAGAAGGGCGATACGGAAATCCTCAGAAGGCCCTGGATTTGAACTCACGCCGCTCGCGCTCGTATACTTACAGCCCGCTATGAAGGTGATCGTCATTATTCCGGCTGCGGGTCTTGGGACGCGCATGGGTCCCATGCCCAGCGCCATGGACGCGAAGACCAAGAAGCCACATCCTTCGAAGCAGTTCACCGACCTGGCGGGCACGCCCATCCTGATTCATACGCTGCGCAAGTTTGCCGCTGTGGACGAAGTCAGCGAAATCTGGATCGCCCTGCGCGAGAACGAAATCGAAGGCTTCCGCGAGCGCTTGGACAAAGAAGTAAAAAACGGGAAGAAGAAAATCGAACTGGTCGTTGGTGGTGAACACCGGCAGCAATCCGTTGAGCACGCACTGAACGCCCTCACCGCCGCGCCTGATGACGTAGTGCTTGTGCATGATGCAGTGCGGCCTTTAGTGACGCCCGAAATCATCCGCGACGTTATCGAAGCCGCGAAAAAATATGGTGCTGCCATCGCTGGGCTGCCCGCCGTTGACACCGTAAAGCAAGTCGAGCGGACTTCGGAAGGCGCTATCGTCAAGTCCACGATTCCGCGCGCCGGAGTCGTGCTGGCCCAGACGCCGCAGGGATTTCAATACAGCATCATCAAGAAGGCCTTCGACGAGGCTTCCGCCGACGGATTCATGGGCACCGACGAGTCCTCGCTCGCCGAGCGCAGCGGCCACGAGGTCGCCGTCGTCATGGGCTCCCCTCGAAACATAAAGATCACCAACCCCGGAGACATGGAACTGGCCGAGTTCTATTTACGGAAATGAGCCACGGATTTTCGCGGATCGACCTTTGTGCAGAGGCGTAAACTCGCGGGTGATGGATCCGCAGCCAGTCCGCTTGAAGCACTCTGAACTCACAGAAAAGAGCATCGGTGTCTTTTACGACATATACAACGAACTCGGGCACGGGTTCCTGGAGTCCACTTATGCAGAAGCGATGGTGGTGGCGCTGACACAAGCGGGCTTGGCGGTTGTGCGGGAGGTTCCGGTGCCTGTATGGTTTCGCGGTAAGAAAGTCGGGCAGTATTTCGCCGACCTGATGGTAGACAATACAGTCTTGCTGGAACTGAAAGCGGCACGGACTCTGGAATCGGCACACCAGGCGCAACTCCTGCACTATCTCAGGGCAACAGAAATTGAAGTAGGCCTGCTCTTGAACTTCGGTCTGCGTCCGCAATTCCGCCGACTGCTTTTCGACAACGAACGAAAAAAGATCCGTGAAAACCCGTTCGAATGCGTGGCTGAGGTTTCTGCATGAGGATCGGTTACGGCTTCGACTCACACGAATTCCGCCCGGGCATTCCTTTGAAGATCGGCGGCATCACGCTGTCCCATGACAAAGGCTTGGGCGGACACTCCGACGGAGACGTCTTACTCCACGCGATTACGGATGCGCTGCTCGGAGCCATTGCCGCGCCCGATATCGGAGCTCTCTTTCCTCCGTCCGATCCGAAATGGAAAGGTGCGGATTCCGTCATCTTCCTGAGAGAAGCTCTGAAACGCGTGCGCGACGCCGGTTACAGCGTGGCCAACGTCGATGCCAGCCTGATTCTGGCTGCTCCCAAGATCGGTCCACACGCCGCCAGCATTCGCACCCGCGTTGCTGAGTTGCTCGGCCTGCACAGCGATTGCGTTGGCCTTAAGGCAAAGACGCCGGAAGGCCTCCATCTGGATAACGCAGCGATCGCCCACGTGGTGGTGCTCCTGGAGAGATCTGCGAGTGCGAAAAGCGCGAGTGCGAAAAAGAAGACGCGAAAGAAGAGCCGCTAAGGCATCGTCTTGCCGGTCAGTTTCTCGCGATGTTGGCTTGCGGCATCAATCAGTGCACGGAAAATGGCGCGCGAGGCTGCATTGTCGTCCACTGAGCGCTCGGGATGCCACTGCACGGCCAGCACGAAATGATCGGGCGCGGTGCCTTCCAGCGCTTCGATGATGCCGTCTTCGGGACAGCGCGCAACCACGCGCAGGCCCTTGCCGATCGAGTCGGCGGATTGATGGTGCGACGAGTTCACGGGCACGACCAGCGGTCCGTCCCCGTTTTTGACGCCTACGATCTCCGCCAGCCTGGAGGCGGGATCGATTTCGACCGAGTGTGCTACCGGGACTTTCCCTCCTGCCTCATGATCAACCTTTGCGCGCGCGGTTTCGGGCAGAAACTCCGGAATGTGCTGCACCAGGGATCCCGAGCGGTAGACATTCAGACTCTGCAATCCGTAGCAGATGCCCAGCACGGGCTTGCGTTGCCGGTAGGCGTCGTCGAGCAGCAGGTCATCCACTTCGTCGCGCCGAGGATCGGCGGCCGCGGTGAGCGGCGAGCGCGCCGCGTGGAACCGGGCCGGATCGACGTCGGCTTTGCTCCCGGGCAGGAGTACTCCGTCGCAGGTTTCCAGCAGCTTCAGGATTTCGTCCTGCGTCTGATCGAGGGCGACGCGGACCGGTTCGCCCCCCGCCTGCGCGACTGCGCGCTCATACTGCGGTATCGCGCGCTCGCCATACTTGCGGTCGGCCGAATGCGGTATCGGAATCGCAATGCGCGGCACCGCGGGCCAGCCCATCCTTTCAATCGCCAAGAGAGTCTTAGCCTGGCGGTAGTGGCGAATCTCTATCACCAGCGCGAGCACCAGTATGATGGATCCCGCGACCACCGCCATGGGGAGCGCAATGTGCCGGTAGGCGATCCGCATGTCGGGATGCACGCCCCGCAGAGACGCCAGGATCACTGTGCCGAAGATGGCGAAGAACAGACTGACCGCGAAGCAGAGCAGCGTCCCGATAAATGTGACCAGGCCGACGCGAACGGGAATGGTATACCAGCGCGGAGCGCGGGATGTAGCTGCAGACGTCATGCGGTCACGACTCATTCTAATGGCTCGAACTCTTGCGGGCACGGTTCGCGCAGTGGCTGCCGAGTGCACAGATGGTTCTGGTTCCAGCTTCGACGTGCATCTGTGCCCGCCGACCGAAATCATTATTCGAATTACCTAAATATGCCTTGACACGTATATGCGTATTAGAGTATATACAAGGAATGGAATCTGTCTTCGAAATCATTGCGGAGCCGAACCGCCGCGCGATATTGAGCCTTCTGGTCTCTTCAGAACAGTCGGTAGGAGAGATCGAGCGCCAGCTTCGTATGGCGCAGCCGACCGTTTCGAAGCACCTGCGCGTACTGCGCGACGCCGGTTTCGTGGAATCCACGGTGGACGCACAGCGTCGCCTCTACCGGTTGAAGCCTAAACCGTTTCAGGAGATGGATGCCTGGCTGGCACAGTTCCGCCGGTTCTGGTCCGGTTACGTCGATGCTCTCGAACGCCACCTCGACCGCATGAATCCGTTAACACCAACGAAAAAGGAAGACAAGGGGAAGACGAGCGTCCCAAACCGCGAACGTAAGAAAGGAGAAACGAAATGAAAATCAAAGTGACCAGCATATACGTGGACAACCAGGACAAAGCCCTCCGCTTCTATACCGAGGTGCTGGGTTTTGCCAAGAAGACCGATTTCAGTCAGGGCCCATATCGCTGGCTGACCGTGGCTTCTCCCGAGGAGCCGGACGGCACTGAGCTGCAGCTGGCGCTGAACAACAACCCCGCGGCCAAAGCATATCAGCAGGCGATTTTTCAACAGAACCAGCCTGCGATCATGTTCTTCACCGACGACGTCAAGGGCGACTACGAGCGGATTAAGGGCCACGGAGCGGAGTTCACGATGCCGCCCACCGACGTGACCGGCTCGACGATTGCAATGTTGAAAGACACCTGCGGCAACCTCATTCAGCTCACCCAGCTGACACACTATTCACACTAAGGAGAATGGAGATGGCCGCTCGCGCGGAGTACACACCGGGTCCCGCTTTCGGGGCGCAGATACGCAAGGACCGAGCACAAAACGGTGAAGAGAAGTGGACGCTCGTTCTCGTCCGGGAACTGCGCCACACGCCGGAAAAAGTCTGGCAGGCTCTCACCGACCCAGCGCATCTGCGGGAGTGGGCTCCCTTCGACGTCGATGGGAGCCTGGGTACGGTTGGAAACACGGTGAAGCTCACCACGGTGGGAGCGCCCGCGCCGCGCGTTACCGAAACAACAGTGACGCGAGCCGACGCTCCCGAGGTGCTTGAGTACAAGTGGGGTGGCTTTGATATGCGGTGGGAACTCCAAGCCCTTGGCGGCGGCACGCGCCTGACGCTGTGGACCAACATCGGTCACCGCTTCATCGCAATGGGCGCTGCCGGGTGGCACATCTGTTTTGATGTTCTGGATCATCTTCTCAGCGGAACTCCCATTGGCCGCATGGTCGGCCCGGAGGCGATGAAGTTCGGCGGCTGGCAGCGGCTGCACGCGGAGTACGCCAAGCAGTTCGGTATTGAAACGCCCAACTGGGCGCCTCAGACGGGTCAAAAGTCGTGAATCGAGGGGAATGAAGCGCGCAAGCGCTCTCGCCGAGAAATGGAGGACAAATCGTCATGAAAGATGTCACCAAACGTTCGATTCTTCGCTGGATTCCCATCGTCTTTGCCATTCCGATCCTCGGTTACATTTACGGTCCGTTTGAAAAGCTTCCAGGCTATGCCCCGCCCACTCGGCATGTCTTCCTTCCGGTAATGGTCCTTTCGGGATTATGGATGTGGAAAGGCCATGTCGTTCGACGGCTGCTTTCGAGGAGATCGGCGAACAATACAAGTTCGTACTCGACCCAGTGATCTTCGATCGGCTGATGATGAGGTTTGGCAAGGCGGGTTGCTCGACCTATTGTTCCGTCGATGCTGGCCCTGAATTTGCGGCAGTTAACTCAAGAAGGAACTATGACAAACGGAAGCCTGTCAAAGAAACAACGTGACGAACTACTCAAAGCATTGAAAGCCCGCTTTGAGAAAAACATGAGCCGCCACAAAGGTCTTGAGTGGGCTCAAGTACAAGCGAAGCTGGAAGCGAATACTGAAAAACTGTGCTCACTCAATGAAATGGAAAGAACTGGCGGTGAACCGGATGTTGTTGGTCATGACAAGAGAACGGACGAATACATTTTTTATGATTGTGCAGCGGAGAGTCCGAAAGGCCGCAGAAGTATTTGCTACGACCGTGAAGCGCTGGACTCAAGGAAAGAAAATAAACCACGAGATAACGCTATCGGGATGGCAGCGGTCATGGGCATTGAGCTCTTAACGGAAGAACAATATCGAGAGTTGCAGAGACTCGGAAATTTCGATACGAAAACGTCGAGCTGGGTGAAAACACCTTCTGCTGTCAGAAAGCTCGGCGGCGCTCTCTTTTGCGATCGCCGGTTCGACACTGTTTTTCTGTATCACAACGGCGCGGAATCTTACTATGCCGCTAGGGGGTTTCGCGGCTCGCTAAGAGTGTAAAGTTGGACTAGGTGCGAAAGTTGGAGCTGAACATGAAAAAGACCATTCCAGTGGAACCCGCCTCTACATTCATCGACGAGAAGATAGCGGAACTTGGGGACTGGCGTGGGAAGATGCTCGCGAAAGTGCGCGAAATCATACACGAGGCAGATCCTGAGATCATCGAAGAGCGGAAGTGGGTCAAACCGAAATCGTCTGGGACTCCCGTTTTTTCCCACGGCGGGATCGTCTGCACGGGAGAAACGCACAAAAACGTCTTCAAGATGACATTTGCTAAGGGAGCGGCGTTGAAGGACCCTAAAGGTCTATTCAACTCCAGCCTCGAGGGGAATGTAAGGCGCGCCATCGACATCCACGAGGGCGACAAGATCGATGAGGCGGCGTTGAAGGATCTCATCCGCGCTGCCGTGACGCTCAATCTCAAGGGCCGGAGCCAGATGGAGCCCAAGCTGAAGCCGCGGCGAAAATCCCCTGCCATTCGATAATGGCAGTTTCCGAATTTCGAAAAGAACGCGAAATCTAGAATGGGGCACCACTCAGTGCGACGCGTCGGTCGAACTGGCCGGTTGCAGGACAGCTTCAGGCACATCGAATTGGATGGGCCGGTTGTAATCGGAGTAGGAATAGTGGCCGCCATTTTTCGTGGTCATCTCGTACGGCAGATGGTCATCCAGGCCGATGCACATCGAACCGTCTTCAGAAAAGACGGCGGTCCTTACGGCGAACTTCCATTCCCGGCAGCGAACACCGTTGACCGTTTTCTTATCGCCCTTTTCAGTCAGGGCGTGGCTGACCATGGTGTACATATCCGGCAGCAGATCGTGAACGGTGCCGCGCGCAATGTTGTCGCAATACCACTTAGCGGAACCGCGCTCCCCTGCGTACCCGTTGTTCTCCCAGGATCCGTCGCTGGTACGGGAGTACCTCTGCTCGCCCATCAGCAACTCATCCTCTTTCATCTCGGAAGGAGAGTCAGTATTGGCCTGCGAATCGTGAGACTGCTGGTGGACAATCACCCGGTTGCAATCCACTTCCCATAGGCGTTCCGAATGCTGGGCGCCAGACGCGCTCTCTATATAGACGCCGCGAAAGCTTTTGACCTGCTTCATCGATTCCAGTGTTTGCTTAAACTCCGTGTCCCCGCTACTCGGGTTCACGGCCTGGCCCACTCCCCAAAAGACTGCGCCTGCTGCCAGCAAACACGCGCCGATCCAAAGCCAACGACGGTTATCCATAATCCTCTCCCCAAACACCCTCGGGCCTAGGTTAGTAGACAGAATCGGGGCGTGAAAGTTACTGATGTACCTGACACGTAAACGGCGAGATCGATCAAGTTCCCTGCCCAGTCTGCTGGGCTGCTAGCGGATGTTCAGGTCAGCGTAGTGCGCGAAGCTGGAGAGTTCTACCTGGTCGTTGCCGGGTAGGTAGAAGCCAAACTTGCCCAGGCTGAGATTGGTGCCGGGCTGCGTCCAGCGATCCAGGAGGATCCAGCGTTCACCTTGCTTGATCTGGTTGACGACCTCGGTGGGGCTAACGCGGATTTGAAGCGTGCGGAAGCTTTTCTTGTCGGCTTTATGGGGAACGATGATCTCGTCCGTTTTCTCCCCGTTGTGAATGACAGTTCGGTGGAAGTTGTTTTCGTCCACTTGGAACAGGACGTAGTTCTTGGGATCGGCGTAGTTCAGCACCCATTGCAACAGGTGACCCTTGGTAAGCATCGCGGAAAAAACAAAGGTGCCCGAGGCCGGAACCGCTCCATACAGGACGAAGTCCCCCCCCTTGCGAATGAAAGAATCGCTCTCGTGCTTCCAGGCGCCTGGGTCATCCCACTTCGACATACCGCTCGGTGCGAGAGACAGATCCAAAGTCTTGGATTGACCGGCGATGACTTCGATCGTGGACGAGCGCGTGATCCTTTCGGCAGTTCGCGCAGTAAGAGTGTAGGTGCCGGCGGCAAGATTGAGCGGGACACCACTGCTCACTATTTTCAGAAGGTCGCCTTTCACGACAGCGACGGTGGCGTCGGGGGGCGCGAAGGTAATTTTCAATTCGCCGGGAGTGGCTTCCAGAGCGGCATCCGCAGCAGCGAGAGCTATAGTTCCGCCGGCAACAAAGTGTTTCTTGAATTGCCTGGTCTTGAATCGCTCTTTGCGCAGTTCGACGGTATGGTCTCCGGGATTGACGGTGGAGACGGAGAGTGTGCCGTCGGGCTGAACGGTGCCGACCGGAGTCTGATCGACGAGAACCATGGTTTCGGGAGCGCCGCCCTGGATGGTCAGCGAGGCAAGGCGAGGCTGCGGTTGGAGGTTGAAGATAGCCTTGGCCTGTTCGTCCTTGCGAATGCTGATCTTCTGCTGGGGAGGATCCTGAAAGCCGTTCTTAGAGACTTGTACAACGTAGTCCTTGGGCTCGAGATTTGGCAGGCGCAGCTGGCCGGCTTTAGTAAGTTGCCGTTGAAGTTTTCCGTTGAGAAAAACTCTCGCGTCGTCTTGACCGGCAACGACAAGAAGCGTCCCCAGGTTCTGACCGGACTCGGCGGGGGGCTGATTATCGACCGGAGCTTTTGCGGGGCTGGTGTCGGAAGAAACATCCAAAGCAGGCGGAGATGGTTCGGGAGTTGTCTGTGCGGGAGCGGAGACGGGCGGAGCGGAGACGCTGGGTGCGGCGACCACCGGGGCGGAAGCGGCGGGCGCTCCTGCGGGGGTCTTCGCTACTGGCGGAGCAGAATGTTTTCCTGCGAAGAAGAAGATCGCTGTGACCAGGATAATCGCCGCGGCGAAGACGAGGATCAGCGTTGTGGAGTTCGACCTCGTCGGCTGTTTTGGGCTGGGCGATTGGGATGGGACTTTGGCCGAGGGTGCGTAAGACTCGGTGGCGGGAGCGGCGGCGGTTGGCAGCGGCGGGAACTGCGTCTCTGGCGGTGTGGTCAGGACTTTGCCAGGCGGCACAATGCTGGGCGGAACTTTGTTAGACGGAACTTTGCTGGGCGAAACATCGCCAGTGGGAACGTTTGCGGTTGAGAGCGGGTTGGGCGGAACCGTGCTCTGTGAAATCGGGCTCGGCGGAATCGGGGGCAAAACCGGGCTCGGCAGAGCCGGGCTTGGCGGAGTCTGGCTCGTATCAGCGCTTAGAGCCGGAAGGGCGGTGGGGCGCGGGACGTGAAGAATTACGGCCGCGCCTTTGCTGCGCGGCGACCCGCCGGAACTCTCCTCTGGGACCAATCCCAAGCGGAGGAGCAGGGCATTGGCGATGGACAAGATTTCGCCATCCGTCCAATACTTGGCGGCCACCGCTTGGATGCGCACAGCTAATGCTTGTTTTGCAGCAACGTCCGCGGCCCCAGCGATTTCGTGCTGCAGGCGCCGCAGGTCTTCCAGATCGCCGCGTCGAGCCTGGCGGCGCCGAATGCCCTGGTCGCGCTGGATTGCATCTTGAATCTGAACCAACTTGGGATCGTCGGGATGAACCGCCAATCCCTCCGCAACCCAAGCCAAGGCGGCGAATAGATCGCCGGAAGACTGCAGCTTGCGCGCTTTCTCAACCCAATCCTCCACAGAGCTTGTTTTTTTCTGCTCCACGATCAGGCCGTGGATCGTTTTGGCGGTGGGATGCGCGGGGTTCAGGGCGAGCGCCTGATTGGTCAGGGTCTCGGCCTCCAGCCAATCGGTTTCTACAACCGAATGCGCCTGCTCGACCAGGGCATTGGCCAGGATGGCGCGGGCGAGAGAATTGCGTTTATCCAGTTCGTAGGCTTTGCGCAACAAATGAATGGCTTCAGCCGATTTCCGCTGCGCGAACAGTTCCTGACTTTCGGTGATAAGGCGGTCGGCTTCGGCCTTATGCTTGACGCCGTCCTGGGCGAGCTTCTCCAACTCGGACAACTCCGCATCATTGGGGAATTCAGCGGCTGTGCCGCGCAACAAATCCAGGGCGCGAGAGTAGTCGCCCGACTGCAGACAGAGGTTGATTTGCTCAACAAGCCGCGTCTTGGAGTCGGTGCGGGTTTGTTGGTCGCGTATTTTCTCCAAGCAGCTCTAACCTCGAAGGTCAAACCTGGACATCGATGGTCGATAGTGCGCACGATCTCCCAGTCGTTCCGCGCATCGTGCCAATTCTCTCAGCGAAGAGCGGATTCTCATGGCGCACCCTCGCTGTGCGTGGGCCTCAAAATCTTACTCGATTGGGCGGAAAAGGCTAGTGTCCTGGTAGTTTCGTGGCTGTGGCGTCTCGGCTTGTTGTGAAGGCGGCAGATTGTAAATCGTGGCTTGCCCGACCGGCGGGGCTCCCCGCGCCAACATCGCTGAGGATCGAAGCTCTACGCTGCTGTGTGTAGAATAGGGCAGATGTCTCAAGCAGCCCCAGCGATTACGCGCAGCCCCGCCGAAGTTGTGAGGCAAACCCCGGTTTCGCAAGCGCCGAACGGTATCTGCTATGCCGTTGCCGGCGAGGTCGCGGTCAACTCGTTTGACCTGGAGCGAATGATCGCTGCTGTCCCCACCAAGGTCGCCGCTGCGCTCGAGCGCAAGGCGTACTATTTTGTCCCGCTGGCCGTGAGTCAGGGAGACGAAACCGTCATCGCTGACCGCTATGACGTCGCGCTCAGCGACAACGCGGTCTGCCATCGCAATCTGAATCTTGGCGACTCGCAGTGTGTGTTCATTTCCACGCGATTGATGGATGACAAATTTTCGGTGGCCTTCGAGTTTTATATCAACGTGGGCCACGCGCTGGTCGAGCGCGCCGGAGTCTCGCATGACTTCAGTGAGTTGGCTCGGAGCCAGGTGGAAGCGGGAGTGCGGGGGGAGACTTCGCTCGATGCCTGGGAAGCGCGCAAGTTGGCCACCGCCGGAGGGCCGGACGCGGAGCGCTTCAAGAACGAATATCTCGACGCGACGTTTTCCGACACGATTTCGATCTATCTGTTGTCGCTGTATCTCGACGTGGATTATTACGATTTGAGGGAGCGCGACTATCCGTTACTGGCGCCGTCGGCGCTGGCTGAGCGGTTGCGGAAAGTGGCGGAACTGTTTCCGCCGAATACGGGATTTGAGTTTGCCGTGTTGTACAAGCGGCGCGGGTGAGGCAACTTCATTTGCCGGATTTGCACGGCTCAAGGTCTAACCGCATCTCTCGTCTGGTGGATAGACTCATTGACCAGTGGTCAAAACGCGTAAAGGCCTGATGCAACGTGTCGTACAGGAATCTTAGCCAATGCTGCACAAGCGCCGATTCGTTCTGATATTGGTCGCAGCAGTGATGATCTCCTCACTGCTGTCATGGATGGCGTTTCACCCTGAGAGCTCTCGTGGTGTCTCAGGCAACCCGGTAATTGTCGGTTTCATTTTGATACTCGGCATCGCTCCGATTTACCCGTTGTATCTCCAGCTAAGGAAGAGGTCCGCTCTCCATGCGGTATTCCTTGTGCTCGTCATCGCCGTTCTCATATCCGCCGTGGTGTACATGATCGCCGCCTGGATTCTTCACATGGATTCATCTTGGGTCTCCGTGGTTTCTGAGCTGAACACTGCGCTGTTACTAGCGGCGTGCGGGCTGGGCATCTGGAATGGGCTCGTGAAGAGAAAGTCGACAACCGACAATTAACTGTTGAAATATCCCCATAGCACGCATTTACGGTTTTGAGTCACTGAAATCGCGCCTTCTCGATTGGTGATTGGCTTGGCAGTCCAGGACGCGGGATGCGGGTCAGCCTTGCCTGTCCTAGAGGGGGCTTTCTTCGACGGGGATACCCGCATTTGTAGTTCTGCGATCTCTGAAGCCGTGGGGGAGTTCCTCAGGGGCTGACGCCCGGAGTCATTTTTTTCGAATTAACGACACGGCTGAAGCCGTGCCCTTCCACGGTTCATCCGACTTCTCTATTCAGGAACGGGCGAAATTCAGCGACACAACTAGAGCAGTACCCTTCCCTGGTTCGTGCGAACTTCTTTGTCCCGCGATTCGTGGACTTCCACGGATCAGACCCGAACAACTTCTCTTTTCTGCAACATTCTTAGAATCCAGTAGCCGGCCGCGGCGGCGGCGAGATGTTTCAGAGTATGGCCGCTTACGATGTGGCCCAGCGCGAAGATCTGGCGGTCACTTTCCTCGAGAATCTTCGCCAGGACATAGAAGCCAACCACAACCGCGAAGTCTGAGCTGCGCGTGTACTTCGCCGGAACCAGCAACAGAAGCAACAGAATGAGGATGGCATATACCTGCACTGCGGCGTAGGAGCGTAGGTCGCCGTGGCCGTGCAGTTCTCCGGCGCGTCAGAGGAGAACGCTGCCAATGCCTGCGGCTTGCAGCGCGGGGAACAGGCAGAGTCCAACGAGCACGCTGACCCGTTCGGCGATTACTGCCGCCAGCAGCGCCATGAAGACCATCATGATGGGGATGCGGTCCCAGACCAGGCGGGCATTTCCCGGCTCGAGATGGTAGTAGGCGGAGCCGAACGCAGTGAGGATCAGGCCGGCGAACATTACGAGGTAGAGCCAGCGCTCGCGGTGATCGGAGAATGTTCCAGAGCTCGGTTTGGGCAAGAAGATCAGGCCGCTGATTCCGACGATTGCGAAGGGGACATTGGAGATGACATCTCCGAAGTTTGGGATGCCGAGCCAACTGCGGTGGTCGGCGAAGTTGTGATAGGCCAGAGGTTGCGGAATCCGGGGAAGGAATAGCGCGATGATCGCGATCAGGACGGCGACCGCGAGCAGGAGCAGAGGCGCTTTGGAGCGGGGGATCACTGAGTCAGGCGGAAACTTGAACGAGGATTGTACAGTCAAAATCCCCACCCTAACGTCGCAAAAGGCGCGACGTTAGGATGGGGACCCGCCTAAAGTCCTCTCCCGCCTGAGCCCGGTCCCAATCTATTTGCTGTTTGAGATTACGAAGTTCACGGTGCTGACCTGGTTGCCGCTGACCGTGACCGGTTTCTCCCACGTTTTGGCTTCGGTGAAGACGGGGCGCTGCACGCTGTGTTCGGTCAGGACGTCGTAGGCCTGTTCTTTCCCTGCCAGTCCCCAGCCTTCATGCCACGCCACAATCTGATATGTTCCGGCCGGGACGTTGGTGAACTCGTAGTGCCCGCTTTCGTCGGTGACGGCGTAATACGGATGCGAGACCACCATCATCTCGGCATTCATCCAGACATGTCCACCGTTACAGCGTAGATGCACCAGCCCGGGCGTCGGCATGGCCCGCGAGGTGACTTGATTGGGAAAGGGAAAGGGCAGGTTGAACGAAGCTGCGCCATCCATGTGAATAGTGTGCAGCGTGGCATCGGAACTCATCATGTCGAGCGACGCCTTCTCCGGCACGAGAAGAATGTGCGGAATGTAATGGCAACGCTTCTGATCGAGGTGGCGTCGCTGCTCGGGAAGGTCCATAGCTTTGCCGCTGGAGATGTTCTTGAGATAGACGACGGTGTTGGCGACGCCGCCCTGCGGCCCGATGATCAGCCGCTCAAGATCAGTGGTCTTTTTGGAGTCAGGATCGCAGATCTGCGGGTCTTTGGTGATGGGGAAAGCAACGTCGTGAGGAACAGATCCCGACCATTTTACTGTGCCGGAAATCGTGCCACCGCCGATGACGGTGATGACTTTGTAGTCGCTCTGTGAGAAGGCCGCACCAGTAGCGGCACACAAGAATGCCAATAGTAAGTACTGAGAAACGACTCGGCGCATACCCGTCCCTTTGATGCTCGCGGCCGCCGGTTCCGCAACCGGTTGTTCAGCCGGGCATGAGATTTGGCCGTACGACTTGCTCCCGCTCCCACCGACTTCTATCCCAACCCGGGGGAGAATGCTGCACAGGGCCCGGTCCGTATCCGGGACAGCACAAGGGTCTGGTCCTAACTTACGGTTTCAACTCAACGGGGAGGCCGTCTTTCGGACGGTTTGTGATTGAAATCACAATAATGATGCTTCACTGAAGGTAAGCAGTCGAGATTACCGAAGTCACGGCTGGGATCCTCTGTAAGGTGCGAAGGCCCGGCGGAGGTGTTCCTCTTATTGATTTCCCAGCTGCCCACCCGGCTGGTCGCTCTTGTGCAAGGCGCAGAGGTCGTGTTTCGACGGCGAGTAGCGCACGACGACCATTCTGTTTTTCCAGCCGGCGATCTTCTCCTCGGCCCGGCGCTCGCTGCAGGCGCGGATCAGAAGTACGAGGTCCTTTAAGGAGCGGCAAAATCCCCACGGGTCGAAGGGACGCATGATCTGATCAGCTTAGCAGCGAAAGAGGGTCGGGATCGTAAATTTGCAATCGAGACTTTACAATCATCGGTCCATGACTGTGATGATGCGATCGTTCGCGAAGATTAATCTTGGGCTGCGGATTGGCGCGGCACGGGAGGACGGGTTTCATGAGCTGCTGACCGTATATCAGACGATCGGACTGCATGATGTGATTCGGGTGAGCGTGGGGCGTGGGAGTGGGATTGAGATTCAGTGTGCCGATCCGCGGGTGCCGAGGGACGAATCCAATACCTGCTTTCGCATCGTGGAGAAAGCCATGCAAGCGCTGCGCGCGAAGGGGCGCGTGGTGATTGAGATTGAGAAGCGGTTGCCGGTCCAGGGGGGGCTGGGCGGGGCTTCGGCGAATGCTGTCGCGACTCTGCTGGGGCTGGAGCGGGCGGTGAAGAAGAGTCTGTCGGGGGCTGAGAGGTTGCGGATTGCGGCGGAAGTTGGGTCCGATCTGCCATTGTTTCTGGTTGGTGGGACAGTGCTTGGGTTGGGGCGGGGGGAGCAGGTGTATCCCCTGCCGGATTTGCCGGCTTTGGCTTGCGTGGTGGTGACGCCGACGATCGGGGTGTCGACGCCGAAGGCGTTTGCGGATTGGGATCGGAAGATTTGCGAGAAGAGGCAGGGGCTGAACCCCGGTTCCTTGGGGGAATCTGCCGCGGCCCTCAAGGGACGCTCTTCCACTGCGATGCGGGCGGGTTGGGTGTCCTCCGGCGAAGAGCCAGCCGAGCTTCGCTCGGCCCGGCCGGGTCAAAGACCCGGCCCCACACATTCAGAACCGGCATCAGCCGAGCTTCACTCGGCCGGACAGCCGAGGGCGGCTGTCCCCGCAAAAGACGAGGCGAAATTGACGGTATCTTCTGCCTCCGATAGAATGAATGAGCTTGGTCGCGGGTTGTCGGCGTGGCTGAGCGGGCAGTACTCCAGTGCTCCTTCTGATCTACTGGCAAGAGGGGGCCGGGCCGAGAATCCGCTTCTCTGGCTTGTCCGGGCTGGGATCAAGAATGACTTCGAAGAAGTTGTCTTTCCTGAATATCCCGAGCTGAGTAGTGGAAAGAGTGCGCTTTTGCGCGCGGGCGCGAAGTACGCGTCGTTGTCGGGCTCTGGCTCGACGCTGTACGGGCTGTTTGCGTCTCGCGACGCGGCCGTGCGGGCTACGGCCAGGTTGCGGAAGCAGGGCTGGGCGGCGCAGGCTACGGTTACGATGACGCGGCGGGCGTACTGGAAGCGGATTGTTGGGGGCTAGGGCTTGCGGGCTGGGCTTGTGCCACTGGGCGCTCGCCTTCGGCTTCGCTGGACGGCCGAGGGCGGCAGTCCCCACATGGTCCGTGCAACATGGTCCGTGGTGGTCGGCGAATAATTTTTGATTGTTGATTTTGGATTGTTGATTGACAATTGAAGTGCCCCGCTGGGGTTCCATCAACAATCGAAAGTCGACAATCAACGATTGGTTCACTGGGCCGTCGACTAATGGTAGGTCAAGTGCCTTTGGAGCACTTTGTCTAGGTTCGAATCCTAGCGGCCCAGCCAGAAGAACAGCTGTCAGCTCTCGGCCGTCAGCTCTCAGCTAGATCAGGAGAGCGATCCGGTGGCGGTTTGGCTGAAAGCTGACCGCTGAGAGCTTGCAGTGGAACGGTACAAACTGAAGGCCAGGAGCCCAGAGACAACCATGGCTACTTTAGTGACGCCGCCCGACAAGACTGAGAAACTTGAAAAGAAGACTCCGCCTGTGACCGACGACAAGACCGAGCGGAAGCAGCGTCCGCGCTCTGACGAGAAGTTTAAGATTTTCAGCGGCACGGCGAACGAACACCTGGCCGATGAAGTCTGCCAATTTCTTGGGATGACGCGCGGGCAGGCGCAGGTGATTCGGTTTCGGGACGGCGAGTGTTACGTCCAGATACAGGAGAACGTACGCGGCGCCGACGTTTTCGTGATGCAGCCGACATGCCGTCCGGTGGACGAGCACCTGATGGAGTTGCTGCTGATGATCGATGCGCTGAAGCGCGCCTCGGCGCGGCGCATCACGGCGGTGATTCCGTACTTCGGGTATGCCCGGCAGGACCGCAAGGACAAGCCGCGCAGCCCGATTTCGTCGAAGCTGGTGGCCGATCTGCTGACGACCGCGGGGGCGCACCGGGCGTTGATCGTGGATCTGCATACGCCGCAGTTGCAGGGATTTTTTAATATTCCGGTGGATCATCTGTTCGCTTCGCCGGTGCTGGTGGATCACTTCCGTAAGCTGGCGCTGCCAAATTTGACGGTGGTTTCGCCGGATGCGGGCGGCGTGGAACGGGCGCGGTTTTTCGCGAAGAAGGTGGACGCAGCCCTAGCCATCGTCGACAAACGTCGCGTCGAGATGAACGTGGCCGAGGTGATGCACGTGATCGGCGACGTGAACGGGCGGACGTGCTTGATCATCGACGACTTGATTGATACGGCGGGAACGCTGGTCAAGACCGCGCAGGCTTTGATCGACAATGGAGCAACGTCGGTTTATGCCTGCGCGTCGCATGCGGTGCTGTCGGGGCCGGCGGTGGAGAACATCAAGAACTCAGTGATTAAGGAAGTGGTGGTCACCAATACGATCCCACTGACGGCCGAGGCAGATGCGGCGCGAACCGAAAAGGGAGGCAAGATCAGCGTCCTCTCGATTGCGGGATTGATTGGCCGGGCGATTCAGGCCAATCACGAAGAGACTTCGGTTAGTAAGTTATTTACATAAATCAGCTATGAGCTTCGAGCCGTGAGCTAGGAGCGAACATGGTTGCTCGCAGCTCATAGCTCGAAGCTCACAGCTAAGGACTTTAATTCTATGGCGACTACATTGGAACAGAACGTACTCGAAGCGCAACCGCGCGAAGCAGGGACGAAGAACGACGCGCGCGCTGTGCGCCGTGGTGGAAAAATTCCAGCGGTAGTGTATGGAGCGGGCAAGGAATCGCTCGCGATCACGGTGGATCCGCGCCATGTGGCACGCATCCTGAACTCCGAGACCGGCCACAACACGATCTTTGATCTCGCGCTGACTGGCGGCGAGCCGACCAAGGCGATGATCGTCGACTGGCAGTACGAGCCCATCAAGGGCAATCTGCTGCACATCGACCTGAAGCGCATCGCTCTCGACAAGGTGCTGAAAGTTAGCGTCCCCGTGTACCTCGTGGGCGAGGCTGCGGGGGTGAAGCAGGAGGGCGGCATCATGGAACAGATGCTGCGCGAAGTCGAGATCGAGTGCTTGCCGGCGGATATTCCGAGCCACATCGATGCCGACGTCAACCACCTGACGTTTGGCAAAGTGCTGCGCGTTTCAGAGTTGCCGCACTCGGACAAGATCAAGTTCATTACGGACGAGAACCAGCCCGTGGCGCACGTTACCGCGGTGAAGGAAGAAGTGGTGGCCACTCCTGACGCGACGGCGGCGGAAGCGGCGGCTCCGGCTGAGCCTGAAGTCATTAAGAAGGGCAAGCAGGAGACGGAAGAAGAAGGCGTCGAGGCTCCGGCTGCGAAGGCGGAGAAGGGCGAGAAGGGCGAGAAGAAGGAGAAGAAGTAACTCGCGTGGGGACGGGCGCATTCGCCCGTCCGCGAGAGCAGTCGCCGGCTCGAAGGCCTGGCACTGTGAAACCGGGCGGACGAATGCGTCCGCCGCTACGTGGATCGGGATGGTGGCGTGAAACTGATCGTTGGGCTGGGCAATCCCGGTATCGAGTATCAGTTCACGCCGCATAACCTGGGCTTTCTGGCGATTGATCGGATCGCGGGCAGCCTGGGAGTGGAAGTGAGAAACCGACAGTGCCGGGCGCTGACGGCGCGGGCCGTGATCAGCGATCAGGCGGTGTTGCTGGCCAAGCCGGAGACGTTCATGAATTTGAGTGGCGTCTCGGTGCGAGAACTGGTCGAGGAGTACGAAGCGAAGCCGGAGTCGGACCTGATTATGATTCAGGACGAGCTGGATTTTCCTCTGGGCACGCTGCGGATTCATACGAGGCGAAGTTCGGCGGGGCACAACGGCATCGAGTCGGTCATCGTTGCGCTGGGCACGCAGGATTTCCTGCGGATCCGGATCGGCGTGGCGCCGGAAAGAAAAGTTGGAGACGGTGCCGAATACTTGCTGGCTCCGATGCGTAAGCCGGAGTTGGCGATTGTCGACGGCATGCTCGATACCGCCGAAGAAGCGGTGAAGGTGATTTTGAAGGAAGGTCCGGCGGCGGCGATGAACCGCTTCAACCGCAAGCCGGAAGACTGAAAGGATTAGCCACGGATCGGCACGGATTCTCACGGATCAAGACAAATTCTTAAGGGTTTATCCATGAAGATCCGCGAAAATCAGTGGCCAAGGATTTGGAGAAAAGAATGAATCGTACCTATGAATTGATGTTCATTGTTCGACCGGATATGACGGAAGAGGATCTGGACAAACTGATTTCGACTCTGAGCGGCGTGGTGCCGACCTCGGGCGGAAGCGTGCAGCGCGTCGACAAGATGGGCAAGCGCCGTCTGGCCTATACCGTTCGCCGGTTCCACGAAGGCATCTACGTGCTGATGGTGGTGGAAGGTGGAGGCGCAGTGATTCACGAGTTGGAGCGCCGCCTGCGCGTGACCGAGCCGGTTATCAAGTTTCTCACCGTGCGTACGGATGAGGAACAGAAGCGGCTGGACAAGGTGAAGGCGCTGCGCGATGCGAAGAAGAAGGTAAGCGCGCAGCCCGCAGCTCCGGCACCCGCGGCGGAAGCGCCCGCGGCGCCGGCGGCGGAAGCCCCGGCGACAGCGTAGGGCTGCTGGAAACCCTGGCGAGGCTCGTGCAGACCTCAAGCGACAGCGGATTCCTCGCTTCGCGCGGAGTGACAGGGCATGTCGGAATGACAAGGCATCAGGCGTCGTGACGTACGGCGACCCACACAGAGGAGAATTATGGCTGACGAAACGAAAGCACCAGAGCAATCCACCCCGAGCGAGAGGCCGCGGTTTGATGGACCCCGCCCCGGAGGAGATCGTCCGCGGTTTGGCGGTGGTGGTGGCGGACGCGGGCCGGGCGGTCCTCCGCGCGAAGGCGGTGGCGGACGCAAGTTTTTCCGGCGCAAGAAAGTCTGCAAGTTCTGCGTCGAGAAAATTGAAGACATCAACTACAAGGATTACCGCATGCTCGGCCAGTTCGTCGCCGAGAGCGGCAAGATCGTGCCGCGGCGCCTGACCGGCGTTTGCGCACCGCACCAGCACCGTCTGTCGGCGGCCATCAAGAAGGCGCGGAACATCGCCCTGCTGCCGTTTGCGGGACGGGCCAGCTAGACCTCGGCCACGGATTTTCACGGATAAGGCTTTTTCAATCACTTGGTTGATCTGTGTTCATCCGTGTGAATCCGTGGCGAACGAATTTGATCTTTGATTGGAGCTATCATGGAAGTCATTCTGAAAGAAGATGTAGCGAAGCTGGGATCCCGCGGCGACGTGGTGAAGGTCGCGGAAGGATATGGACGGAATTACCTGTTGCCGCGCAAGCTGGCGATTCAGGCCAACGAGGGCAACAAGGCCGTCATTGCGCAGATGAAGGCCGCTTCGGTGCGGCGCTCGGCCAAGGAGAAGACGCAGGCCGAGGAACTAGCGAAGCAGTTTGACGGCGTCTCCGTGTCGTTCTCCCGACGTACTGGCGAGCACGATCAGCTCTTTGGATCGGTCACGTCGAGCGACATCGGCGATGCACTGACCAAGAAGGGCTTCAACGTCGATCGCCGCAAGATCCAGTTGCACGAGCCGCTGAAGACTGTCGGCGAATTCTCGATCCCGGTGAAGCTGCACAGGGACGTGACTGCGCACCTGAAGGTTGTGATCGAGAAGGAAGCGGTCGCGGAGTAGCGATCAGTCTCACCACGGTCTGGCGCGGATTCTCGGCGATGCTCCGCGCCAGCTTTTCAAGCGGCTTCTGCCCGTGATGGTGCAAACAGTTCCAAGCGAGCAACGAGCTTCGACGCGAGTTCGTCGGCAAAAGCGACCCGGTCGACCAACGAAAGAAATTCTCCGTTGACGTCGACCCTCGCCACATATTGAGCCTTACACTGCAACAACAATTTCGCCTCGGCCTTACGATCGCTGGCCGCGACGATCGTCTCCTGCCGAAGTTCGTCTCCGAGCAAGGACTTAAGCTCCGCGCCGGTTAGCCAGGTCCCAAATTCCGTAGTACTCCCAAGCTGAGCCCATGGCCGTACTTCGTTGGTAATGGGCGCGACTGCCGTGGGTGTCGGCGCTTTGACGTTTTGCACATAGTTGCGAACCAGAGTCTCCGCAACCACAGTGTCGAGGGCTCCGTAGTTGCTGACGATGAAGGAAGCATTCTGGGAAAAGAAATTGCTTACGGCATTTGAATAGGCATCGAGATAGGCCTGCTCGAGCCACGGTTGATCCTGCGCCAGAGCCCATCGAACCGTGTCAGGCTTAGCGACTCCGAGGAATTTGGCAACCGAGCCGTCGAGGAAAACGATGGCGCGGATCGACTTCATCCTTTGCAGCATCAAGGCGAAAATAAATAACCTTGAGCTTATCCATTCGGAGCCCAGTCCCAGGTCGATGACTACGTATTCCCGGGTGCCGGGTTCGCGGAGCATCTTCACGAGAGTGGTTCTGGCGCTGCTGTTGGTGATGCTTGCTGAGTCAGCGACTTTAAAGGTAAGAACGTCCTCGCTCAAAGAAGCCCCCTTGGCCGTAGGGAGCTTGATGCCGAGACCGGCGATCGAGACCTCACCCCCGCTCTTGCCCAGTTGTTCCACGACTTTGCCAATGGAAGGGCGAAACAGGTAGAGAACAATCAGGATCATCAGCGGCCAAATGACGTTCTGGGCCAGGGTTATTCCTCTGTCCCATGCGTCGTGGGGATCACTGTGCTGGGTGACATCGATCTTCGTGGGAATGGGTTGATCCTGGGGAGGTACGCTGGCACTTGCAAACGAGGCAAGGAGCAACAGGGAGAGAATCAGGCCAAAGGCGCGCATGTGAACCTCCTCTGCCGATGTCAGGGAAGGACTGCACTATATACCTGAGCCGTGGCGGGTACGCAACGAAATTTGGAGTTGTCCGGATTGCCGGAAACCGAGGGGGGACTGATTCAGTTCAGAGTGACCCGGGCACCCTTGCCCCAGGATTAGGGCAATTTCTGGGCCAGAGTGATGAAGAGGCTGTTTCCGGCTGTTCTGTTTCGCCCTAAATCTTTGGCCGAGAACCACCTAGGCCCCCAAAAAATGCCCGTCCAGCCTATAATTTCTGCTCACGGTTCCACTGATAACTCGTCTATTCCAATGCAAGCCCGGGGACGGTAAATACGGGCGACAGAGGAACGACGACAAATGCCGGCCGGTGTATGGGTATTGCCACTTGCGGTTGGCGATCGGGCCCACTCGAAGTCGAAGAGTGAGAGAGTAGAGAGATTCAGCGAGAACCAGGACCCCGCGCGGGGCCGCATGGCTGGGCAAGAACGCCGCATAGATGACACGATGTTGATCCGAGAGGCTCAGCGCGGAAACCGCGCTGCTTTCGAGGAACTCGTGCGTCATTACGACCAGGCAGTGTTGCGCCTGGCTCTCCATCTCACCGGGACCGAGCAAGACGCGCAGGACGTCTATCAGGACGCCTTCCTCAAAGCCTACAAGAACATTGGAAATTTCCGGTTCGAGTGTTCCTTCTACACCTGGATTTACCGGATCGTGACCAATCTGTGTCTCGATCACTTGCGCAAGAAGAACGTGCGCAAAGAGGACGCGCCGGTCGCGAAGGATCCATCGGGCGGGGAGTACGATCTGCTCGACCAGGTGCCCGACGTGCGTGCGGGAGCGAATCCGGAACGCGATTTGCTGCGCCGGCAGTTGGGAGCGCGGATTGCCGGAGCGCTGGAAAAACTGACACCTCGCGAGCGCATGGTGTTTGAGTTGAAGCACTACCACGGACTGAAGCTGCGCACCGTGGGGGAGATTTTGAAGACGACGGAAGAGACCGCCAAAAATACCCTCTTCCGCGCCACGCAGAAATTGCGCGGGGCGCTGGCAGACATGAGATGATGGCGAGTTTTGATATAAGCGCGGCCGCGCTTTGCGCTGGCCGGACGGGCGAAGGCGCCCGTCGCCACATGGTTCGTGGTCGTGCCTGGTGAGGTGCAATTATGAAGTGTGAATGGGTAAGAGAAAATATCGTGCTTCAGGTTTATGGCGAACTGGCGGATGACGCCCGCCATGAACTGGAGCAGCACGTGGCCCGCTGCGCCGACTGCGCAGCCGAACTGAAAGCGGAGCAGGACTTCCACGCTCTGCTCGGGCAGGATCGCGCGTCCGATCCCTCGCCCAATCTGGTGACGGCTTCGCGCATGCGGCTGCAGGAAGCGCTGGAGACGGCAAAGCAGGGCAGCTTCTGGAGCCGGCTGGCGTTCGATCCAGCGAACTGGCTGCTGCAGATGAAGTTCTCGCCGGCGCTTGCGTCGGCCATTCTGGTTCTTGGGTTTGTGGGCGGAATTGGCACCATGCGCGAAATTTACGGATCGCGCCCCATCGATACCGGAAAAATCATAGATACAACGAAACCAGTTCCCACCGAAGCCTCCATCGCGAGCATCAATTCCATCGTTCAGGACCCGGGTACCAATCAGGTCAGCATCAAGTACAACACCGTATCGACGCAGGAGTACCAGGGCGCGCTGAATGATCAGAAGGTGCAGCAGTTGCTGCTATACGCGGCGCGCAACAACTACAACTCGGGCGTGCGCGTGGACTCGGTCGATCTGCTGGCAAAGCGAAGCAGCGATTTGCAGGTGCGCGAGGCGCTGATGTACACGCTGCAGAACGATACGAATCCGGGAGTACGGCTGAAATCGCTGGACGCACTGGGCAATTACGTCAAGGACGATACCAACGTGCGCGACGCCGTGTTGCGGGCGCTGGTGAACGATGGGAATTCGGGAGTGCGCATCGAAGCCCTGCGGTTGATCGAGCCGGTGAAGGCCGACGGCAGCGTACGCGGTGTGCTGATGGCGCTGGCTGCGAAGGATCAGAGCACGTACATCAAGTCGCAGGCCCGGACCATGCTGGCGCAGTTGCCGGAGATTGATTAGGAAGGCAGAAGTAAGAAATCAGAATGCAGATAATGAGATACGAAACGCTTCTGAGTTTTTCGCTGCAGTCGAGATTAGGAGTGAGGTGAGTCAATTGAAACGTGCGCTGCAAATCGTCGGGCTGGCCGGTATGCTGGCTCTGCTTGCGCCTCTGGCTTTTGTTCCCAAGAGCTGGGCGCAGGAAACACATGTAACCCGCGAAGGTGGAGACTGGGGTCAGGAAATCACGGGCTCGCTGGCAGGGGTCAAGAATCTGAGAATTAAGGTGGACATGGGCTCCGTTGTGGTGCGAGGCGGACAGCAGCAGGGCATCAATTACGTTATTCATACTCGTTTTGGTTCCACTTCCGAGCAAGAAGCCCGCCGCCAGTTCGAGCAATACAAAGTCACCGCATACGTGAAGGGCGACACCGCATGGATCGTCGGCGATTGGCAGGGCAGCAAACGGCCCCGTCATTGTTCTTCGGAGTTTTCCGTGATGGTGCCGCGCGAGATTGCGCTGGTGAAGCTGGAAACCGAGGGCGGGAACGTGGACGCTACGGGCGTCTCGGGACGGGTAGAAGCGGAGAGCGGCGGCGGGACCGTGCGACTCGACGATATTGGCGGGGGAGCGAATGCCGAAACCGGAGGAGGATCAATCGACGTTGGAACCATCAGCGGTGAACTCGGATTGCATACTGGCGGAGGTTCCATTGAAGTTCGCCAGGCCAATGGCAAACTCGTAGCCGAAACCGGCGGAGGGAGCGTCGACATTCAGTCCTGCGCGCAGGGCGCGGTCATCGAAACGGGCGGCAGCAGCATCACCGTGCGGCATTGCAACGGAATGGTCAAGGCTTCTACCGGTGGCGGCAGCGTCGACCTCAGCGATATTGGTGGTCCGGCGGAGATCGAAACCGGTGGCGGCAGTATTCGCCTCAATTCGGCCAAGGGACATGTTCACGCAGAGACCGGCGGCGGGGGCATTGAGTTGTATGGCGTGCCTTCGGCGTCGGCCGAAACGGGCGCGGGCGGGATTACGGTGAAGATGGTGAACACCGGCGGCGAGCGTCGTAATTCCGATCTGGAGACGGGCGCAGGCGACATCACAGTGTATTTGGCGGCGGATGTAGCGGTGAACGTGCGAGCCAGCGTGGATATGGGCAATGGGCACCACATCACGTCTGAGTTTCCCGACATCCACGTCAGCAGCGAAGGCGGGCACTGGGAAGCCAAAGAGTTGACTGCGGAGGGCAAGCTGAACGGCGGCGGTCCGACGCTGAAGGTGCGCACCTCGAGTGGCAATATCACCTTTAAGCATGCCGGCCATTGAGACACTTTGCGTATTGTTGATTTCTCGATGGTTGATTGAAAACCAACCGTCATTTGAGGCGGTTTCGATTCCACAATCGGAAATCAAATGTGGAACGAACGCGGATCCGGAACGCTGGATATCAGCGAAATCCGCGAGCAACATTTCACGTTGAGGGAATGACCATGAGCAAATACGTAATGACCAGTATCGTATTGTTGCCATTGCTCCTCACCTTTTCGCACGCGGCGCAGAACTTCTCGGTCGATCAACCGGGGCAGCCGTGGGTGTTCTCCAGCGAAGACAGCGGGACCAGTTCCTATCTGGGAGTCGATATTTCGGATGTGACCACGGAACGGCTGAGCGCGCTGAAGCTGAAAGAGGAAAAGGGCGTCGAAGTGACGATGGTCGACCAGGACGCTCCAGCCGGAAAGGCGGGCATCAAGGAACACGATGTCATCCTCACGATGAACGGAACGTCGATCGAGAGCGGAGCGCAGTTGCGGCGGATGATCCACGAAATGCCGCCGGGCCGCGTGGTGACCTTCGGTTTGAGCCGAGATGGCCAGCCGGTGACGGTGAAGGTGCAACTGGCCGACAAGCACAGCGAGTTCGCGGTACACACTCCCATGCCGGGCGATTTCCATTTTCAGGTTCCCGAGATCCACGTGCCCGATATCGACATTCCGCCAATCACGGTCATGGTAACGTCGTCAGCGCGCAGTGGCCTCACCATGGAAAACATTACGCAGCAGTTGGGTGAGTTCTTTGGGGTGAAGAACGGCAATGGCGTGTTAGTACGTTCGGTGGAAAAAGGCAGTCGCGCTGAGAAGGCCGGATTCCGCGCAGGCGACGTGATCGTCAAGGTGAACGATCAGGCGGTGCACGACACCAGCGACTTTTCGCACGGCATGAAGTCGCGCAGCGGCAATACAGCCACCGTGGTTGTGGTACGCGATAAGAAAGAGCAGACCCTGACGTTGTCGCTGCCGGATCGCAAAGAATCGGGCGACCTCCTGGAAGAAGAAACCTCGGACGATCTATGCATCGACGCGGACTCACGAGTGGAGCTGGGCGAGCTGCGACACGAAATCGCGAAGCTGCGGCCGCAGGCGCTGCTGGCGGCCGAAGACTACCGCAAATCCGCAGAAGAACTTCGCAAGTCTTTATTAGACCAGCAAAAGAAAATGCGTGAGGAAGGTGTGAAGCAGCGCACGGAATTCAGGAAGCAGGAACGAGAACTGAGGTTGAAGCTGAACCAGATGCACCGTAACTCCTTCACGTTCCGCGCCTTGGCGGACATCTAGCAGAACGTAAGACGCTACTGGCTGCTCGCAGCGCCGCGGACAAGACTGGCGAGGCAGACGCGGTTGCGTCCCGCCTGCTTTGCGGCATACAGACCATTGTCCGCCGCGCGGATTAGTTCGTCCCGGCTCTTGCCGTGGGCGGGGAAACTCGCAACTCCCGCGCTGATCGTCACCGTTCTGGGCACTCCCGGGAACGGATGTGCCTCCACCATCCGCCGCAACTTCTCAGCGATACCGACTGCCTGAGCTGTCTTGATCTGGGTCAGCAGGATCGCGAATTCCTCACCGCCGTAGCGGCATACGACATCAATCTTGCGCAACTGCTGGTGAAAGAGCGAAGAAGCCTGGCGCAGGACTTCGTCTCCCAGCAGGTGGCCGAACTCATCATTCAGCTTTTTGAACTCATCGATGTCGGCCATGATCACGGCCATACCTGTGCCGTAGCGGCGGGCACGCTCAATTTCCTCCAGGATCCGAAGCTCGAAGAAACGTCGGTTGAAGATTCCGGTAAGTCCGTCGAGGTAGGCCAGTTGCTTGACCCTCTCCACGTAGTGCGCGTTCTGGATGGAGGTAGCGCAAATGTCGGCGACCGATTCGAGGGACTGCAGTTCGCTCTCGCGGAAGGCATTGGGCTGAGCGCTGTGCAGCGTGAGCACTCCGAGGGTCTGGCCAAATGAAATGAGCGGAATGCTCATGCGCGAGGCGGACTCCTTGAACAGCCGGACGGACTCGGGTGTGCCCGTTACGTCCCTTTCGATAATGGTGCCACTGGTTTCGATGATGCGCGACCACGGGTCCTGGCTTACGGGGAAACGTCCGCCGGGTGGAGTGCAGGGTGTAAGTTCGCCCTGATGCGCCCGCATGACCAGGTTGCCTTCCTCCCGCAACAGAAGCGAGACATGGGAAACCTGAAAAGCGTGTTGAATTACGGCGCACACGCGAACCAACAGATCCTCCAGTTCCATGACGGCGGTGCTTTGCTGCGCGATCATGTTGATGGCTTCCAATTGCCGCGCCCGCTTCCGTTCCAGCGAGTACAAGTGTGCATTCTGTAGAGCGATGGAAGCTTGCGTGGAGAATAGAGTCAGCAGTTCGATGGTTTCGTGGTCGAAACGATCGACGCGGTCACTCTGGCAGTCGAGCACCCCGACGACTTCATCGCGAACCATGAGCGGAATGGCCAACTCCGAGCGAGTGGATTGTGCGGCGCAGATATAACGCGGGTCTTTGGTTACGTCGGCAGCGTAAACCGGTTCCTTCTTCAGGATCGCCGCTCCGGAAAGCCCTTCGTGCCGTCCCAAGCAGATTTTGTCCTTGCCCGGATCCCAGCCGATTTGCGAGCGGACCGACAACTGCTGCGCGTCCTTGTCGAGCAGCAAGATGGCCACGTTCGGTAGGTGAAAATAGTCCCGCGCGATCGCCAGAATTCTCTGCAACACCTCGTCCAAATCAAAGGTGGAGAGTACGGCCTGGCCGGCATCGTATAGGACCGCGAGTTTCGGCATAGTCGATCGAATTGTACGACGCGGAAAAGGGGTTACCGATGTGCCGAAAGTAACGTCGGATTCGAGGCGCGACCCGGGCGGGCTACGGGGGCGACCCTGATCGGATGGCTAACGCCACCTTCTTGCGGTGCGGATCAATCCGTAGACCACGAGGCAGAACCAGAAGTCCAGAATTAACCCCAAGTCCACGTGGAAGGGGCGATGGCGAGCGGCGGCCGGCAACTGGGGAATCAGGACGAAGTACACGACGTTGCCCAATATAATCGCCAGCAGAGCTTGGAGAAAATTGATGAGCACCGATGGTTTAGACACCATAGAGGGCATCCAAGGATGCCCTCTATTTACGCGGATAGCTGATTGTTTGCAAGTGGTTAGGGAAATAAGGGCGAGTCATTTCAAAACCACGTGGCTTCCTGTCCGTCCCTGGGGAGCAACACCCTGAAAGAACGCAGAAACGAACCCGTTATAGGATTAGAGAATGAATCTGCCCGTCAATCCACCCTTGCTGCCTATGCTCGCCAAGCGTGTAGACGATTTACCGACTTCCGGGGCTTGGATATTCGAACCTAAGTGGGATGGGTTTCGCACCCTAGTGTTTCGCGATGGCGATGAAATCCTGATTCAGAGCCGCGATGAAAAGCCTCTCAATCGCTATTTCCCTGAGCTGCTCGATCCTTTGAGTCGGAGTTTGCCAGAGCGTTGCGTGCTGGATGGCGAATTGGTCATAGTGCAGGACAATGAACTCGACTTTGACGCCCTACAACTCCGGCTGCACCCTGCCGCCTCGCGAGTAAAGCTTCTGTCAAAACAGACACCAGCATCCGTCGTGTTTTTCGATCTGCTTTGCCGCGGCGATCATAACTTGTCCAGTGAACCGTTCGCAGTGCGCCGGCGCGAACTGGAATCGCTGCTCGAGAATACTTCGGCGCCGATTCACCTCACTCCGGCCACGTGTGACCGGAACACGGCAGAAGATTGGTTTCAGCGCTTCGAGGGGGCGGGCCTTGACGGTGTAATCGCGAAACCTGCCAATGGAACCTACGAGCCTGATAAACGCGTGATGCTCAAAATCAAACATGAGCGGGATTGCGACTGCGTCGTGGCTGGTTTTCGATGGCATAAAAAGGGTGATCGCACTCTGGTCGGCTCCTTGCTGCTTGGCTTGTTTGATAATTCCGGGGCGCTTCAACATGTGGGGGTCTGCGCCAGTTTCAGCAATGCAAAACGACTCGAACTGGCCGAATTTCTCAACCCTTATCGGAAAGATGCGCTTGTGAACCATCCGTGGAAGGCTTGGGCAGAGGCCGATGTTGCTGTAGCTACTGGCGCCAAGCGCGTGCCCGGAGGACAAAGCCGATGGAGTCAGGGGAAGGACTTGTCTTGGGAACCGTTACGCGCCGAATTAGTGGTGGAAGTCGCCTATGATCACATGCAAGGAGATCGCTTCCGTCACACGGCACAGTTTCGCCGCTGGAGATCTGATAAGAAGCCCTCCGACTGCACATACGCTCAGCTCGAGGTGGTCCCACCGCAGGAGCTGGCCGCAATCTTTCCTTCCGGACGTTAGCTCTTAGATTTCCTCTTCCTCAAGCGCGTCTGTTCTTTGCTCCGCTCTCGCCACTCGCGCGTAGGGTCTTCATCCGGCTCTGGCGTTTCTTGTGGTGGACGAAGACCTTCTGGCACGTGTTGCAGATTGACTCGAATGCGCGTCCATGTGGACGACCTGCCTCGCATGGAATCGACTAGAACGTCCTCCGGCGCGAGAAATTCAACAACCCCAGCATGGGTCGCTTTCCAGCGCTCCAGGCCGGCAAGAGCTGCGCTCTTGTCTGGTGAATTTGCAACCACGATCAAGGGCATTTTGATCCGCGAAGGCTGCGGCTTAGACTTAGCTCGGGAAGGCGCAACCCTCGGGCCCTCTGCTTCCATCTTGCGAAAATGCGGGGGCCATGGAGCATCGCCCAGACCTTCCGCGTCATCACGGGCGGCGAGTTCCAGCAATGGTTCGAGAGAGCCAAAAGCATCGTCCATCGCGGCGTGGGGATCGCCGATTTCCGCAAACCGCTTGGGCATGGTGAAAATCGTGAACTCGGCCGGATCGCACTCGGGCACCTCGCTCCAGCGAAGCGGTGCTGAGACCCGAGCATCCGGCACCGGGCGGACCGAGTACGCCGAACAAGTGGTCCGGTCTTTTGCGTTCTGGTTGTAATCGAGGAATACACCATGGCGTTCTTCTTTCCACCATTTCGAACTTGCGATCTCCGGAGCTCGCCGCTCGATCGCCCGAGACAATGCAACCGCCGCGCGCCGCACTTCGGTGAAAGTCCAGCGCGGTTCGATTCGAACATAAATATGCATGCCGCGTGAGCCGCTGGTCTTTGGCCAGCTCTGCAACCCTGCCTCTTGCAAGAATGCCCGGACCTCAAGCGCGACTCGACATACATCAGACCAGGAAACTCCCGGAACTGGGTCAAGATCAACCCGCAATTCGTCCGGATGTTCCAGATTGCTAGCACGAACAGGGTGGGGGTGGAGTTCGATGCAACCAAGATTGACGATCCATGCCAAGCCCGCCGCATCATCAATCACTATTTCTTCCGCGGTTCGGCCGGATGGAAACGATAACGTCACGGTTCGCAACCAGGGCGGACGCTGCTCCGGCGCACGTTTCTGGTAAAAGGCCGGCTTCTCCGCGCCATTTACAAATCGCTTCAATACGATGGGCCGATCCTGAATTCCGGTCAGAGCACCTGGAGCGACCGAGAGGTAATACTTCACAAGGTCGAGCTTCGTTACCCGCACCTTCTCCGTGAAGTACTCCTTGTCCGGGTGCGTAATACGAACTTCCCGCCCTCCCACCGCGAGTACCTCGCTGGCTTCCTTCTTGCTCATGGATCTAGGCTACCATTCGCGGGAAAGCGACACGATGGGGATCCTCGACGCCCCCGTGGCCGAGGCGCTTGTCCCACTCGACTTGAAAGCGCACTGCGGGCGGCCAATCAGGATGTACGAGCGGGCATTCGTCTGCTCCTGCTACCATTCTCCTTCACCGTTTCACGCCCACGGAACTCTAGCGCATGCTCGAACTCTCTACGCCCGTCCAATATGTGAAGGGCGTTGGTCCGCGCATCGGGGAAGTTCTCGCCACCAAAGGGATTTACACCGTCGGCGACCTGCTCCACTATCTGCCTTTTCGCTATGAAGATCGGCTGAACCCGCGCGGGATTTCCGAGTTGCGCCCCGGCGAGATGGCCACGGTAGTCGGCGAAGTGCGCAATTCCGGGCTGTTCCGCACCCGGAAGATGCCGATTTTTCAGTTGACGGTCGGACAAGGGCGGGCACGACTGCGCTGCCTCTTCTTCAACGCGACGTACCTGCAGGACAAGTTCACGCCCGGGCAGATGATCGCGCTATATGGCAAGGTGGAACAAGATGAGCGCAGCCGCGAACTGCAGATCATTCAGCCGCAGTTCGAAATCCTGGGGGACCCCACCGACGCGGGCGAGAACGGGGCGGAAAAGAAAGTGGCGGAGTCTTTGGAGATCGGCCGCATCGTTCCCATCTACGAGGCGATCGGACGGCTGACTCCGCGCTGGTTCCGGAAGGCGATTCGCACCGCGCTCGACAATCTCACGCCGGACCTGGCGGACCCGATTCCTGCCGCCGTCCGGGCGCACTTGGGGCTGATCTCGCCGCGGGCGGCGCTGTGGAATGTGCACTGGCCGGAGCCGGGGGAGAGTTTCGAAGCTTTGCAGTCTTCGCGCACGCCGGCGCACATCCGGATGATCTTCGACGAGCTGTTTTTCGTGGAACTGGGAATGGAGTTGAAGCGGCGCCAGCAGAAGGCGCAGACCGGAATCGCATTTCGCCTAGACGACCGGGTGCGGGCGGCGATCAAGAAGATTTTGCCGTTTCATCCCACGGCGGCGCAGAAGCGCGTGCTGAAAGAGATTGCGGGAGACATGGAGAAGCCTTATCCCATGCGGCGTTTGCTGCAGGGGGATGTGGGGTCGGGCAAGACGATTGTAGGCTTCGAGGCGGCTATCATCGCGATTGAGAACGGGTGCCAGGTGGCGTTGATGGCGCCGACTGAGATTCTGGCGCAGCAACACTATTTCTCGGCGCGGCGAATTCTGGAGAATGCGGGATACCGCATTGTGCTGTTAACTGGATCGCTGGAGGCCGATCGCAAACGGGAGGTGCGGCGTCACATCGCCCAGGGGAACGCGCAGCTCGTCATTGGGACGCATGCGTTGCTGGAGGAGAGAGTCGAGTTCGCGAAGCTGGGGCTAGTAATAGTGGATGAGCAGCATCGGTTTGGTGTGTTGCAGCGGTTGAAGTTGATGAAGAAGTCGGGAGATGTTGAGGAAACCAGCCGAGCTTCGCTCGGCAGGACGGGCGAAGGCGCCCGTCCCCACATGGACCCAAGTCCCCACATGAGCCCTACACCCGCTGAGCCCGACGTTCTGGTGATGACCGCTACACCCATTCCGCGGACGCTGGCGCTCACGCTCTATGGCGACCTTGATCTAAGCGTACTGGATGAGATGCCGCCGGGGCGCACGCCGATCGTGACCCGCTGCGGTTCTGATGACGAGTCGCCGAAGGTCTGGGACTTTGTTCGCAAGCAGGTGACGGCCGGACACCAGGTGTACGTGGTGTGTCCGGTGATCGCCGAGAATGAAGAGAGCGAACTCAAAGCGGCGATCAAGATGTACCGCGAGTTGAGCGGTACGATCTTCGCCGACCTGAAAGTGGGCCTCTTGCATGGTCGCCTGGATGCTGAACTGAAAGAGCAGGTCATGCGGAGGTTTCAGCGTGGCGAGTTGCAGATTCTGGTCTCGACCACCGTCATCGAAGTGGGCGTGGATGTGCCCAACGCGACGGTGATGGTGATTGAGCACGCTGAGCGCTTTGGTCTGGCGCAGTTGCACCAGTTGCGAGGACGCATCGGACGCGGGGCGGCGAAGTCCTATTGCATTCTGATGACGGGAGGGAAGGTCAGCGAAGAGGGTCAACGCCGTCTCGACGCAATGGTGCAGACCAACGATGGTTTCAAGATCGCTGAACTCGATCTCGAACTGCGCGGGCCCGGAGAATTTTTTGGCACGCGACAGGCCGGGATGCCCAGCTTTCGCGTCGCCAACATCATCCGCGACGCGCAGCTTCTGGAGGCGGCGAAGCACGAAGCGGCCTTCGTGATTGCCGGGCCCAATGCGGAGATCTCGGCCGAAGAAATCAGCCGCGCTCTGGTGCATATGCGGGCGCGCTGGCAGCATACGTACGGATTGGTGGAGGTGGGGTAGGCGCCGCGGGCCAAAACTTCGGAACTGATAGAATCGAAAGGATGGCCGGGTCTTCCCAACTGATTCAGATTGAACTGGGCGCTCCGCAACGAGTGCCGAAGCCGTCGTGGCTGCGGGCGAAAGCTCCAGTAGGCGACAACTTCCACAATCTGAAGAAACTGGCCCGAGGCATGGGGCTGCACACGGTGTGCGAGTCAGCGCAGTGCCCCAATATCGGAGAGTGTTGGAACCATAAGACCGCGACGTTCATGCTGCTGGGCGATATCTGCACGCGGCGCTGCGGTTTCTGCGCAGTGCCTAAGGGACGGCCGGAGCCAATCGACTTGGATGAACCGCGGCGTGTGGCTGAAGCCGTCGCCACGCTAGGACTGAAACACGCGGTCGTGACCAGCGTGAATCGCGATGACGACAACATCGGGAGCGCCAGGATTTTCGCCGAGACTATCCGCGAGATTCGCGAACTGACACCCGATTGCCGTGTGGAAGTGCTCATTCCCGATTTTCAAGGGCTGGAAGAATCGTTGTGCATCGTGCTCGACGCCAAGCCGGACGTGCTCAACCACAATACTGAAACCGTTCCGCGGCTCTATCGCGCGGTTCGCTCCGGCGCGCGCTACGAGCGCACGTTAACGTTGCTGCAGAATGCCAAGAAATTCTCTCCAGGCGTGGTCACCAAGAGCGGCGTGATGGTGGGCCTGGGCGAGTCATCAGAGGAGTTGATCGAGGTGTTCCGCGACCTGGGCACGCGCGGCGTCGATATTCTTACCGTCGGCCAGTATCTGCGCCCGTCGAAGGATCATCTGCCCATTGCGCGTTTCTACGAGCCGCAAGAGTTTACTTACCTCCGGGACCAGGCTCTGCGCTTCGGATTCCGCCACGTTGAATCGGGACCGATGGTGCGGTCCAGCTATCACGCGCACGAGCATGCCGACGCCGCTGCGACGCCGCGGGCGGTGACATAACTTGCGGTTGACGGCCTTCCCCGCCAACCTTGTTTCTCTAAAGACCAACGTTCCCAGTTCTAGTATCCCCATCGAACAAATCGGCATCGGGAGGGCTCCACTCTCGTGGTGACCGCTTTGTTGGTGATCCTTGGATTCTTCGCGGGCTTGCTCGGTGCGCTGACTGGAATCGGCGGAGGCGTGCTGCTCACGCCGATCCTCGCGCTGCACTTCGATATCACGATTCGGCAGGCGATTGGAACGAGCCTGGTCGCGGTGATCACGACTTCGGCGGCAAGTTCGTCGGTGCACTTGCAACGCCATACGACCGACATTCGGCTGGGCATGACGCTCGAACTGGCGACGGCTTTCGGCGCGGCCGTGACTGCGTACCTGGTGGGCTACTTCAATCGCAATGTGCTCGAAGGATTGTTTGCCGGATTCTTGCTGTACAGCGCGATCACGATCCTGACCAAGGGCGGCAAAGTGAAGCCGCTGGGAGACGAATCGGCCTTAATTGTGGACGACGCGGTGATTCCACCTTACGAGCCGAAGCGCTATCCGCTCGGACTCGCGGCGTCGCTGGTGGCGGGCGCGCTGTCGGGGTTGCTGGGAATCGGCGGCGGTCCGATTAAAGTTCCGGTCATGTACATCTTCATGAGCGTGCCGCTGATGGTGGCCACGGCGACTTCCAATTTCATGATCGGCGTCACCGCGGCGGCCAGCGCCATCGTCTATTACCGGCGTGGCGACATCTTGGTGGAATATGCAGCGCCCCTTGCGGTGGGAGTCTTTGTGGGATCGCTTCTGGGCGCGCGCCTGGCTCCGCGGGTTCATACAAAGGTCGTGGTCTATCTGCTGGTCGGCGTGATGTTCTACCTTGCGGGGCACCTGATTCTGCATCTGCTGCGAGGGTGGCTATGAGCGAGGTCCGGGAGCCCGGCTTCGACCGCATCGTGGCGCTGGTGCTGCGCGTTGGTGCGTTCAGTTGCTTCTTCGTTATGCTCGCCGGGCTGATCGTGGGCTGGTTCGTCAGCGGCCGCATTCCGCTCGGCATCGAGCGCGCCGGCGTCCTGCTGATGCTGGCCACGCCGGTGGTGCGTGTCATCGTCGCCTGCTTCTTGTTTTTCCGGGAAAAAGATATGAAATATGGGTGGATATCGCTGGGTGTGCTGGTCATCCTGATGCTGGGGTCAGTGTTCGGGATCGGAGAACATTGAGACCTTCGTAGGGAAGATTTTCCCAAGAACCACGCGGGCAATATATCGGCACCTCTCTTTCCCTTGGTCGTCCTCCGGGCTCGAATTAGCGTTACTTCAGTTCGTCCAAATCGGGAATTAGAGTAAGAGAGTGAATAAGTTAGGCGATATCATCCCAACGTGGAGTGCACAAGGATTACGCGCGCGCTGGCCTTTCTGTTGCTGGTGTCTGCACCCATTTGTGCCCAGGAATACAGTTTCCGTACCTTCGGGAACGCCGAAGGGCTCAACAATCTCGCGGCGCGGCAAATCTACCAGGACCGCGGCGGATTCATTTGGGTGAGCACGGAAAATGGGATCTTCCGCTACGACGGAGATCGCTTTGAAGCTTTTGGACCGACGCAGGGAATCCCAATCTCTGCTGTTGCTGCCTTTGGGGAAGCGCCAGACGGCTCTCTCCTGGCTGGTGGAACATTCGGGCTCTACCACCTGCGTGGCAACCGCTTCGAAAAACTTTCAGTTAGTTTCAAGACGGTCAGTTGGGCCCAGGGTATCCAGTCGGATGGCCAGGGGCACACTCTACTCGGCACCGACGCCGGTCTGATTGAACTCTCTTTCGAACCCGGACATGTGGGATTTGTCGAGCACGAATTTCCGCGAGTGTCGGCAACTTCCGGACCCAGCGTCGATGCCGTCCTGGTGGATGGCGATGTCCTCTGGTACGGATGCGGACATGAACTCTGCCGCAGAGACTCGGCGGGGACTCAAGTCTTCGGACGAGAGAGCGGACTTCCGGATTACCCTGTAATCGTGATTCGAAAGGATCGCGAAGGCAATCTTTGGGCTCGAGCGAAGACGGCGGGAGTATATGTGCGCCTTGCGGGCCAAACTGAGTTCCAACGGCCCACCGCTCAGATGCCAGGCGCAGTGATCGGCATTCCTGGCTTGGATTCTGACGGGAGGATTTTGCTGCCGTCCCCAGACGGGCTGCTGATCCGGGATGGCAAAGGTTGGCAGAAGATCGACAGGTCCGTCGGGCTTCGCGGGGCAGTCTATTCGGTGTTCGAAGATCGGCAGCACTCTTTGTGGATCGGGTTGGCAGGTCGCGGAGTGGCCCAATGGCGGGGATATCAAGATTGGAGCAGCTACTCGACAGCCAGCGGTCTTTCGAGCGATATCGTCTACGAGATCCAGCCTCAGGCGGACGGAACACTCTGGGTTGGCACCGAGGGAGGACTGCTACGAGGAGAGCACCAGGGATCGGGCGTCCGGTGGAAGAAGGTTGCAGGGTTGGACGGATTCCCCGTCCACGGCGTTCGGACCAGCCCTGACGGGGATCTGTGGATCGGCACCGAGGCGCGTGGGGTAGCGCACCTTCATTTACGGACCGGCGCCGTAGAGTGGTTTGGCGAGGCGCAGGGCCTGACAGGTAAATTGGCTTACACGGTACGCTTCGATCGCGAGCAGAGGCTCTGGGCAGCAACGGAAGCTGGGCTTTTTATGGCGACGACGCCGTATCACAGGTTCTCTCGCGTCGGTGAATTGCCGGCCACGCAAATGTGGGCGGTCGCCGAGGGCAGCGATGGCGTCATATGGGCCGGTGGTACCGATGGACTCTTCGCGTATGCGGACGGGCACTGGAAGAATTTCACGCACGACAACGGCCTGAGCAATCAGGAGGTGCTGGCGCTCGGTGCTGGTGCGAACGGCGAGATATGGATCGGGTATCGTTTCGGGGGCGGTGTCGACCGGGCTCACCTGTTGCCGAGCGGTCTGGCAGTAGAGAAAGGCGTTCAGCGAGCTGGAACCGACGGAATTATATATTTTCTGGAATTCGACGGATCGCGGCGGTTGTGGGCAGGCACGGAGCGGGGCGTCGACATGTGGAATGGTTCACACTGGAGCCACTACGACACGAGCGACGGTCTGGCGTGGAACGACTGCGATCTGAACGGGTTCGCGCAGGAGCCCGACGGCACCGTCTGGATTGGGACCAGTGGGGGACTCTCGCAGTTCAAGCCGCGTCCGCGGATCGCGCCCCAAGTGCCGATCGAAGCGGTTTTCACCAAGCTCATCGTGGGAGGAATTGATGTTTCCGGCCAGAACGATCCTTCCTTCAGCACGCACGCCAAGTCGCTCACAGCACGATACTCGGCGCTGAACGTTTCCAACGACAATCGCATTCTGTTTCGCTACCGGCTCAACGGATCGAATTCCGCATGGACCGAGACGACGCAACGCGAGCTCCAGTTCGCGGAACTGGCGCCGGGAGCCTATCGGCTGGAGGTGGAAGCGCAAGAGGAGGATGGCGGCTGGAGTGGGCACAATGCGGAGTTCGCCTTCAGGATTCTGACTCCGTGGTATTCGTCGTGGTGGTTTTTGGGCATGTGCGGGCTTGCGCCTCTGCTGGTCGCGGGAGGCGTTGCCCGATTGCGGATTCTGGGTGCACGCAGAAGAGAGCACGAACTCCAACAACTCAAGGCCGCGCATGACGAGATCAGAAATCTCGCGTTTTTTGACCCCCTTACCGGTCTGCCGAATCGCCGCCTCTTGTTAGACCGGTTGCGGCAAACTTTGGCCGCCAGCGTCCGAACCAACCGCAAGCGGGCCCTGCTGTTCGTCGATCTCGATGACTTCAAAACGCTGAACGACACTCTTGGCCATCACATCGGAGATCTTCTGCTACAGGAAGTCGCGCGGCGTATTCTTGCCACGATCCGCGAAGCCGATACGGTCGCACGATTGGGCGGCGATGAGTTTGTAGTCTTGCTGCAAGACCTCAGCGAAATGCCCGAGGAATGCGCGGCCCAGGCAAAGACTGTCGCCGAGAAAATTCTCACCAGCCTGCATCAGCCTTTCTTGCTCGATGGCCGCGAATGCCGCAGTAGTTCCAGCATCGGAATCACGGTCTTCGGAAGTCCACAAAACAGCACGAATGAAGTACTGCAACAGGCGGATATCGCGATGTATCAGGCGAAGGCGGCCGGCCGCAATACGTTGCATTTCTTCGCTCCGGCCTTGCAGGCCGCGGTCAACGCCCGGGCTGAGATGGAGGAAGATCTCCGCCAGGCGATCAAGACACAGGATTTCAAGCTCTACTATCAAGCGCAGGTGGATCGGGGCGTCATGATTGGGGCGGAGGCGCTGGTACGCTGGCAGCACCCGAAGCGCGGCCTTTTGGCGCCCGACGAATTCATCCCGCTCGCGGAGCAAACTGGGCTAATCCTATTGATAGGAGACTGGGTGCTGGAAACCGCCTGCAAGCAAATTGCGGTATGGGCGGCCCGGAAGAATACGTCCCATCTGACGGTGGCGGTAAATATCAGCGCCCGGCAGCTGCTCAACCCGGACTTCGTGAAGAATGTGCTGGCGATTCTGCAGCGCACTGGAGCCAATCCGCAAAACCTGAAGCTGGAACTGACGGAAAGCATGTTCGTGGATGATCTTGAGGATGTCGTGGCCAAAATGACGGCGCTCAAGTCTCACGGTTTGAGATTCGCACTTGACGATTTTGGCATGGGCTATTCTTCTCTGGCCTATCTGCGGCGTTTGCCGCTTGACCAGTTGAAGATCGACCAGGAATTTGTCCGTGACATCCTGGTCGACGCGAGCAGCAGCGCCATCGCGCAAAGCATCATTTCCCTCAGCCGGGCGATGGGACTGTCGGTGATCGCCGAGGGCGTGGAAACGGAAGGACAGCGGGACTACCTGGCTCGTCTCGGATGCCACTCGTTCCAGGGCTTCCTGTTCAGCGGGCCGTTGCCGGTGGAAGAGTTCCAACGTTTGTTGCCGAGTTCTGCCAGGAACGCTGCCTCAAGCCACCAGTGAGTCCGCTCTCAGAAGATGTGCAGCTTGATGCTGAGGTATTTCTTGGGGTTTTCACGGACGGCCTTCACCAAGTCCCGGGTCTCGACCAGCATCTGGTTGGCGTTGTTGTAGAGGGCTTCGTCCTTGAAGAGCTTGCCTGCGGTGCCCTGTCCCGCTTCGAGTTCGGTGGTCAACGCAGAAAGTTTGCTGATCGTGTTGTCGAGCTTCTTTGCCAGCTCCTCGTCCTTGGTCAACCGGCCGATCGTGCCTTTGCCGGCGTTGATATCGTCGGTCAGCTTCTTCACGTTGGCGATGGTGTCGTTGGCGTTGTTGTAGAGCGCCGGATCTTTAAGGAACTTTCCAGCCGTGCCTTTGCCCTGCTGGAGATCGTCGACTACGGCGTCCATCTTGTCGAGAGTAGCGATGAATTTTTCATAGGCATCGTTGCGGCTGATCAACCGCCCAAGGCTGCCTTCGCCGCTGCCCACTTCGTGCACGATCCCCTGGAATTCCGCGACGGTCGAGGAGAAGCGGTTGTAGAGCGTCGGATCGTAGATGAGTTTTCCGAGCGATCCCTTTCCGCTTTCTGCGAACGCCAGAATGCGGTCGGCGCGCTTCAATAGTGCGTCCATGTTCTCCAACGTACTTTGGCTGGCACGCACCACCTGGTTGAAGTCGGGATGCACCTGCGTGGGCAGCGTGTCTCCATCTTGCGCCGGAGGACCGAGGGCCTGCGCACTCTCGATATCGAGATAGGTTTCTCCGAGCACGCCAGCAGTGTCGAGCGAGGTCACCGAATCGCGGCGCAAAGCATAACTGTATTTCGTGCTGACCTTCATCGTGATTTCGACGGGCGTGAGTTGTTTGTCTTTGTCGGGGACGATGCGAATGTTGGTCACGTTGCCGAGCTCCACGCCGCTGAGACGTACGGGAGCTCCCTGGCGGAGCCCTTGCGCGTTATCGAAGTAGGACTTCAGAGTGATACGGGGAGTGAAGAACCCGGAGGTTCCGGACATTAAGAACAGCAGGAAGCACAGCGTCAGAGTGGCAACAATCACCGTGATCCCAACCCGCAGTTGCGACCACTTGAGCTGTTTCTGGCTAGGCAAATCGTTTCCTCATCATGCCCGTCTGGATGGAACGCGCCGGCTGCGCCAACAGCTCAAGCTCGCAACCCGCCCTCGCAGCATGATAACAAAACTGGAGCCCGACCTAAGCCGCTTTCGTGCGCAGGGCGGGCGTCAGCAGCAGGGCGAGAAAGTAAGCAGTCGCTCCGCAGGCCAACGTGACCGTTAATCCGAACTGAATGGCGATGACCATAGCCAGAACCGATCCGAGCACGCTGGCCGCTGCGTTCATTGCCCAAGCCCACTCGACGGAATTATCGGAGGCGCCTTGACCCCTGGGAAATTCCGGAGCGGGCAGCGCAGCGAGTGCGCGCAGGCCAGTGGGAAAGGGCATGCCCATGACGAATCCTAACGGGATGAGGAGAATGCCGCTCACCAGCAGGCGGTAGCCGAAGTCCAGGCCAACCAGCGCGGCCAGACGGCCGGGCAGGAAGAATACGTCGGCGAGGAGCGTTACCATGACGAGAACAATCGGCACCCAACATAAGTTGGTGCGCGGCAGCCAGATGCGCGAAAACAGACTGCCCGCACCGCTGGAGAGCATCAACAGGAAAATCACCACAGTGAGCGCGTAAGTGGGATGGCCAAGAAACAGAACGAAGCGCTGGATGAAGGCGATCTCCACCAGAATGTAGCCCAGACCCACGGCAATGAAGTAGAGCAGTGGAAACGGCGACTGCCGGGCGTTCCGGCTTCGCAAGGCGAGTGGCAAAACCAGAAATGCCAGCACGGCAATCAGGGAAATCACAAGCACAAGAAGAAGAACGAGCACGCCCAGGTTCACTTTCCAGTCGATGCCCTCGCTCAAACCTTTTTCGCCCAGAATTTGCCCGGCCTTCAACGTGAAGAAGAAAAACGGAGCATTGTCGGTGACCGGCGCGACGTTGTAGGCATAGCCGCGCGCGAAGGCGTAGGGATCGTTGGTGGCGATGAGATCGGAAAACGGATTTTGCCCGGGCTGCGACGGCAGATAGAGAGGGTCGAGTTCGGAGTAGTGATCGAAATGCGTGATGACCGCCTTCTCCTCCTCGGGCGTGAACGGAGTCTTTTTGGCCAGCACCACAACCGGGATGCCGTCGGCATCGAGCTCGCCTTGAGAGGCGACGATGAAGTTGCGGGCGGGATTGGCAACACCGAGGCGATGCAGGGCTTCCATCGCCACCGCAACCACTCGCAGCGCTTCCCGCGGATGGCGGAATTCCCAGCGTGTGATGGCGATCATTCCATCGGGTTTGAGGTGATCGAAATATTCGCGGAAGGCATCGACCGTATAAAGGTTATTTTCGCTGAGCGCGAACGCGCCGGCGGCGGTCGAGGCCCAGGTGTCGACCAGCGTCATCTGCACAACGTCAAAATGCTGCGGAGTGGAGCGCAGAAATGAGCGGCCATCAGTCACGTGGATATGCACGTCGGGCCGATCGTAGAGATGCTGCGCGTAGTCGGCGTAACGTTCGCGCATGATGGTGGTGGCGATGATGGGATTGATCTCGATGCCGGTCACGCTCGGACTGCCGTTGGCCACAGCGCGCAGAACGTCTACGCCGCCGCCGGGGCCGATGATGGCGAATTCTCCATGCGGCCGCAGAACGTTGGCCAGAGCAGGCGGCGCGGCCATCAGGTTGTGTTCCCACTCGGTGCCCTGCCAGTGCGCCAGATCGGCATTCATGATGTAAGTGGAAGCATCCGCATCAATGACGATCGCCTTGGCTTGACCCTGGCGGTCGACTTCCACGCGTGAGAGCGCATTCCAGCGCGCGAACTCGACCCACGCGGGATCGCGGAACCTGCCCTTGGCGTACACGACGTCGATCAGGCGTCCGGAATAGTTCGCGCCGATCAGAGCCACCAGCGCGAGCGCGAGCAGAGCGGCATTTCGGCGCAGAGCATGGGACTCCGCCCAGATGGTGCCAGCGGCGGCCATGGTCGCTCCGGCGACGAGAATCACGTTGGGTCCGCCAACCCAATTCAGCAGGGGGACGACGGCGAGGCAGGCCATCGCTCCGCCGCAGAGGTCGGCACCATAGAGTCGCGGAATACGGCGTGTTTCACGGGCGAAGACAACTGCGAACAGAAGTCCAGTCAAAAAAAATGGTACGGTGGCGGCCAAGTAGAGCACGGTCAGCCGGCCGAAGTTCGCCCACGAGACCTGCAGCGCAACCGGAACATGCAGCACAATCTCCAGCACCGCGAGGACGACGACGGAATTCGCCATGCACAATCGGGCAGCCAACGTGCGCGTGTCCTTAGCGGCGAGCTTCGCTTTCAGCAGGTAGGCGAACACTCCCCCTGCGCCCAATCCCAGCAGAGCGATCGAAATTGCGAGAAAAGCGAAGTGATAGAACAGGACAACCGAGAACAGGCGGGTCAGCGCCAGTTCCAACAATAGGGCCGAGAAGCTGGTGAGCGCGAGGCCCCCCAGCAGAGTTTTTTCCGGAATTTCGGTGCTGCTTGAAGTTGGGATAGGGGTCGAAGTGAGTACGGGCATAAATGAATTGGAAGGCGACAGTCTAGCAGATAGCGAGCAGCAGACTTCCGTGTGCCGTCGCGTGGTGCGCGCTAGCTCTCGAGGATGACCTGCGCGATCGCCTGATCCTGGGTGTGTGAAATCGATAGAGCGGCGTTTTTCACGCCGAGCTTGGCAGCGAATTCTCCAGCCTTGCCGTGGAATGTGATGGTCGGTCGACCGCCAGGCATCCGGGACACTTCGCAGTCGCGCCACCGCACACCGTGGTTCCAGCCCGTGCCCAGAGCCTTCATGGCAGCTTCCTTGGCTGCGAAGCGAGCGGCATAGCGCTCCGCACGGTTCGCCTTGGAATCGCAATAGCGCATCTCTGCAGGAGTGTAGATGCGCTGCAGGAAACGCTGGCCGAAGCGCTCGATGGACTGGCGGATGCGGGGAACTTCTGCGATGTCGATGCCTGTGCCTACGATCATTGTTGCGGATGTCCTCGGCTTTGCATCTTACAGCAATCGACCTCCACGATAGATCAGACGCCCGTCGACGATGCGGGCTTCTGCCGTCAGCCTATGCGCTTTGACCGGGACCTCAGAATCGATGTGTAAGACTTCATGACCATGTGCGACCAGCCAGTCGGAAACCAGCATGCGGTGGCAGCGGAAATATACGCGCTCAGCACACATGTATGCGGTGCGCGAGCTTTCGGCGAGCGCCAGCAGATCCGACATGGCGCGGTTAAATTCCGGCGTGAGCATGTAGTCCGCGTAATTGCGGAAGCTCTGGTTGCGCAGAGCAATGTTCGGAGACTCTTCGAGAATTTTCTTGCGATAGCCGCCCAGCGCTTTAAACCACACATAACGAATTCCCGCTGCCGGCAAAGACTGCTCGAGCGAATCGCGGTTGAACTGAGGTAGCCGCTGCGACATAGGGAAAGCGCGAATGTCCGCGAGCGTCTGAACCTGATGTGCCTTCAGAGCGCTAATCAAGTCTTCGATCGTGCGAGTGGAATGCCCGATGGTGTAGAGAACGGCCAACATTTGTTGGATGCCGTCGGTCTAAGACACGATTCGATCGAGCGCAGCTGCGATGGCCGGATCCTGGTCGGCAAACACGGTTCGCAAATCCAGCAGCACTCTTCCTTGTTCCACGCGGGCGATGATGGGCGGATCGGATGCGCGCAACTGGGCGGACAACTCGTCGGCGCTGCGGCCTTCGCAACTGATGGCCAGCAGTCGAGTCGGCAGGACTGACGAGGGTGCGGCACCGCCGCCAATGACTGATTCGCCGTCAATGACCTCGATGCTGAGTTTCGAGGGCCGGAGCCGTGCAGCGAGAGATTCGGTGCGCTTGCCGATTTCCTCTGTGCTCAGGCGCATCATCTTCAGCGTGGGAATGGCGTCGTGGTCGCGCTTCACATACGCAAGCAGGGTGGCCTCGAGAGCCGCGTAAGTGAGTTTGTCGACGCGGAGGGCGCGAAACAACGAGTTCGAGCGCATGCGGCCGACCAGATCGGCACGGCCGCTGATCAATCCCGCTTGGGGGCCACCTAGCAACTTGTCGCCGCTGTAGGTGACGATGTCGACGTCCGCGCGCAGGCTGTCGAGCAGGCTGGGTTCGCCGCTGATGCCGAAGTTCTGCAGGTCGACGAGTGCGCCGCTGCCGAGATCTTCCATCAAGGGCAGGCCGCGGCTGCGGGATAGTTCAACCAGTTCTGCCGTGGAAGCCTGTTCCGTGAATCCGGTGATCTCAAAATTCGATCGGTGCACGCGCAGCAGGAGGCGCGTTCGCTCGGTAATTGCCTTTTCGTAGTCGGTGACGCGCGTGCGGTTGGTGGTGCCTACCTCACGGAGGGTTGCGCCCGACTTCGCCATGACATCGGGGATGCGGAAGGAGCCGCCGATCTCGACTAATTCTCCGCGCGAGACGATGACTTCGCCGCCTTCGGCTAGCGTGTTGAGGGCCAGCAGGACGGCGGCGGCGTTGTTGTTTACGACTATGGTCGAGAGTCTGCTCGGAGTTTCCGCGGGGCTTCGCCCCTTCGGCTCGCTGCGCTCGCTCAGGGCAGGCTCCGGCTGGACGGCCGAGACGGCCGTCCCCACATCGGTTGATGCAGGGCCATCATTCAGCAGGCTGCGAAAGAGGCGATCGACGTGACTATCCCGCTTGCCGCGCTCACCTGCGTCGATGTCGAACTCGAGATTGGAAAAGCGCCCGGAGGTCGCCCGGATGTGTGCCAGCGCCGACTCAGCTAGCGGAGCGCGGCCGAGATTGGTGTGCAGAATCACGCCAGTGGCGTTGATCACGGGACGCAGGGAATGTCTGAGCGCCTGACGCAGCTGTCCTTCGATTGCGGCGGCGATTCCAGTAAGGGCGAGGTCCAGCGCCGCCTTACTCAGCAGTCCGGAAGCAATCTCACGCCGCAAGCGAGCGACCACGGAACGCGCAGCGTCGGTGACGGGCGCAATTCCGTGGGCGGCTGCAAGAGCTTCTACGCCGGGCATTCGCAGAACTTCGTCCACCGACGGCAGTTCCCGAAAAAGCTCCGATTTCGTCGTGGTTTTCACTCCCGGATTATCCCATGAAAACTGCGCCACGCATCTGTCGGGCGCTAAAGCGTGTGCAGATACGCGAGCAGATCCTGAATATCCTGCGCGTTCAGTGTCTGGCTATAGCCTGGCATTTCTTTGCGGCCGAGACGAATGATATCGGTGACGCGGTCGTCGTTGGCGGGCAGCCCACTGAGAGAAAGATATTTATTCTGGAAAATTCCCTTCAGCCCAGGACCCTTTTTGCCGCGGGTAGAATACGGCTCGTGGCAGCGGTCGCAGCGCTCGTCGTAGATTTTGCGGCCAGCAGACTGTTGCGCGCTGAGGCCAAGTTCCGCGTCGGACTTGCGACGCTCGACGTCGCACGCGGAAATTATGATCAGCGCGAGCAGAACTGACACTCCTCCAAGAAGAACTCTCCTATTCATATTCCCCAAGGACTGACCCGTCCGCCCGCGATCTTGCAGTCGCATGAACTATCCCTCGATCGTGCCATATGCGGCGCTGCTAGCGCTTTACAATAATAAGGCAGAGCCCGTGCTATGACAGTTGCCATCAAGCGCGTGTACGAACCCGCGTCGCGCAGCGACGGAATGCGCGTGCTCGTCGACCGTTTGTGGCCGCGCGGTCTCACCAAAGTGAAGGCTGCGGTCGACGAGTGGCTGCGCGACCTGGCTCCATCGGACGAACTGCGCCGCTGGTATCATGCGCGGCCCGATCACTGGCAGGACTTTCGCAAGAAATATCTGAAGGAGTTGTCGCAGCCGGAAGCGGAAGACTCGCTGCTCCAGCTCTACCAGCTTGTGCGCAAGAGAAAACGTGTGACCCTGCTGTTTGGCTCGAAGAATGAGACCAGCAACAATGCAGTCGTCTTGAAAGAGCTGCTCGACGGAATGCGCAAACCCCCGACGGGAACGGGGCCAGGAGCAGTTCGCGGCATGCAGCGGCGCGAGGCTGCCGTGCGGCGCCGGTAGCGCAATCGCACGCAGCGCCTCTGAGTGCTCCCCTCATTTAAAATCGGTGCCGCATGAGATCTGTCTTCCAATGGAATCTGGGTGGGCGCTCGCTCGAACTCGGTAAGCGCACGCTGATCATGGGGATCGTCAATGTGACGCCGGACTCGTTCTCCGACGGTGGGCGGTTTCTGGACCGCGACCAAGCTGTGGCACACGCCGAGCGATTGCTGGAGGAAGGGGCAGACATTCTCGACATTGGCGGCGAGTCGACGCGGCCGGGAGCGCACGTGGATGTTGGTAGTTCGAAGACGGTCGAGGACCAGAAGGGTGCGGGCGGGGCATGCGTGCCAACGGTTAGCGCGGAGGAAGAACTCGATCGCGTGCTGCCTGTGATCGCCGAGTTAAAGAAGAAGCATCCTGCGGCGGTGCTGTCGGTCGATACCTACAAAGCCGATGTAGCACGCGCGGCCGCGGGTGCCGGAGCCGAGATCGTCAACGATGTCAGCGGATTCCGGTGGGATGCACGCATGGCAAAGACGGTCGCTGAACTCAAATGCGGCGCGGTTCTGATGCACATGCGGGGACGCCCGGAAGAGTGGCGCAGCCTGCCGCCGCCGGGGGACATCGTGCTGCTGGTCAAGCGCGAACTTAAGGAGTGGGCGGAGAAGGCAGTGCTGGCGGGCGTGAGGCGCGAGCGGATTGTGCTCGATCCCGGCTTCGGATTTGGGAAGAGTTTCGATGAGAACTATCCTTTGCTGGGATGTTTCAGCGATCTGCAGGCGACGGGATTTCCGCTGCTGGCGGGTACTTCGCGGAAGTCATTCATCGGACGTACTCTGGGCAAAGGCGGCAAGGATGTGCCACCGGAGGGGCGCCTTTACGGAACGCTCGCTGCCCAAACTGCTCTGATCCTCAAAGGCGCGCATATTCTGCGCACGCACGACGTGAAAGCCACGGTGGAATCGGCGCGCGTGGCCGACTCGATTCTGCAAGCGCGCTAAGGCTGGGCTAAGGTCTCGGCTCAAGCGCGAGGCGCCCCAGTCAGCGGGATGCCGCAGCTTTTTCTACTGGAGAAAGATTCGCCTTTTATTTTTCTTGCGGTGCAAGTCAAAGCGATTCAGCACCGCGTTAATCCTCGGCGACGCTCTACACTTAATCCATCTGTCCTTGATGGATGACCTGATCAGACTCTCGCAAGATCCGCGTGTGACCGTGCGGCGCGCGGGATCGCCGGCTCCGGATGGCGCGTGCGTCGTCTACTGGATGCAGCGTGCCCAGCGTGGCGACGATAATCCTGCTCTGGATGTAGCGGTGACCGCGGCCAATGCGCTGCGCAAGCCCGCGGTTGTGTTTCTGGCTCCGGCGCCGTTCTATCCGAATGCGAATCTGCGGCACTACCGTTTTCTCGCGGAAGGCATTCCCGACATTGCCGCCGAACTTGCCAGAAAAAATATCGGATTCGTGCTGCGAGCCTTTCCCGAACACAGCCTGCCGCGGTTCTGCGACGAAGTAAAGGCCGCGCTGGTCATCGGCGATGAGAATCCGATGCGCGAACCCGAAGCTTGGCGGCGCGCTGCTGCGAAGAAATTAAAGGTCCCGTTGTGGACCGTCGATACCGATGTCATTGTGCCCTCTAAGCTGCTCGGGAAGGCGCAATATGCGGCGCACATCATGCGGCCGCGTTTGCAGGCGCACCTGAAACAATTCCTTGTCCCCTCGAACAATCCGCACGCTCACGTGAGGTGGAAGAGGCCGCGGACTCTTGCTTCGCTCGAGCCCGACTTCGACATCACCCAAGGTTGGAAGATGGATCGGTCGGTTTCTCCTGTCTCTGTCTGGGGCGGTGGGAGCAATGCTGCGCACCGCTTTTTGGATCAGTTCGTCCGCCACAATCTGCAGCGCTACGGCACGCGGCGCAACAAGCCGGAAAATAACCACACCAGCCGGTTGTCTCCATATTTGCATTTCGGCCACGTCAGCCCCATCACCGTGACCCTTGCAACCGAAGCGGCAGACGCACCCAAGTCCGACAAAGAAGCGTTCCTGAACCAGATCATTACGTGGCGCGAACTCGCGGTGAACTTTGTGCGGTTTGATCTCGACTACGACAATTTCGAGTGCGCGGAATCGTGGGCACATCTCACGCTGGCGAAGCATGCGGTCGACCCCCGATCGGTGCTCTATTCCGAGAGACAGTTGGAGCAGGCCGAGACGCACGATCCTCTGTGGAACGCTGCGCAGATGCAGATGGTTTCAACCGGGTGGATGCACAACTACATGCGGATGTACTGGGCCAAGAAGATTCTCGAGTGGAGACGATCGCCCGCCGAAGCCCATCGCATTGCCGTGCGCCTGAATGACAAATACGAACTCGATGGACGCGATCCCAACGGCTACGCCGGCATTGCCTGGGCGATTGTGGGGAAATTCGATCGTCCCTGGTTCGAGCGGCCCATCTTCGGGCAGATCCGTTACATGTCGGGCGAGAGTGCACGCAGGAAGTTCGACAGCAAGACATATATCCAGCGGAATTTGTCGTCGAGTTTGTTCAACAATGTTTAGCTTAGCCTCGTCCGTTTGATCGAACGCCGGCTCCAAGAAAAAAGCGTCCGAAAATCGGACGCCTTTTCTGTAGCGTAAGGCGTTGATATACCCCGACTCCTAGTGTGGTTTCTCGTCCTGCTTTTTCTTGTCTTGAGGCGCCGGCGGGTGCTGCTGAGGTGCTGCCGGATGCGCTTGAGGCGGAGGCGGAGTGTGCTGCTGCGGTTCGGGCCGATTGTTGGGCTGCGCCGCAGGCGCAGGTTGACGATCATTCCGCGTCGGTGGTTCCGCCGAATGATTGTTCGCCGGCGGATTGGGCTGCGGGCGATTGGGCTCCGGTCGGTTGCTCGGCTGGGGTTGAGGCGGTTCGGGCCGACTATTGGGCTGAGCCTCGGCGGGGCGATCATTCCGTGCCGGTGGTTCAAACGGGCGATTGTTCGCCGGTGGTTGATTGTTTGGAGCCGGACGATTGGGCTGAATCGGAGTGGCTCCCGGCCGCTCATAGCCAACCGGCTGAGTTGCCGGACGGTTCCCTGGTTGCTTGGCAGGTGCGCTCGCCGGTTGATTCACAGGCCGCCCCATGGTTGGTGTCGCCGGCTTTCCCGGAGGAGCTTGTTTCACCTGAGGTTGCGCAGTCGGAGTACTCGCAGGACGCAAACGTGCCAAGGCCTGCCGCGCAATGGGCTGCCCCGGCTGGGCCGCCATCGCCTGCTGCTGGGCTGCGAAGGATACCGGTGGAGGCGGCGGAGTCACCTTGGCCACGACCGCGCGATTCGCCACGGCCGCCGGAGGCGCTGCCACGCGGTTCGCCGTATTGGCATGAACTCCCAATACACTGTTGGAAGTTGGTGCGACAACGGCTCTGGCATTCACCGGAGCCGCGGCAATCTCCCTGGCATTGATTGGTACGGCCGTGCGGCCGACCGGCTGTCCGCTGGTGAAAGCCTGTTGCGGAACCGCGGTGACGGCACCAGAAACATTCTTGTTCACATACGTGACGTTGTTGATGACGGTCGTCTTGTTCACGATCGTGGTGTTGTAGACATTCGTTACCTGCGTGACATTCACCGTAGTGTTGCTGACGTTGACGCGATTCACGTAGCCACGGCTTACGGGATACGACGGCACGTAGACTTCGCGAGGGCCTAATGGGAACCATCCCATGTTGCCGCCGAAGCCGCCGCCTCCGCCCACAAACACGACCAGAGCAGGCGCATAGACCGGCCGAACTTCCACCGGTCCCGGAACCCATCCCCAACGTCCGCCAATCGACAGCCAGCGGCCATAGTGAAAGGGAGCGTAGCCCCACGGTTCCTCATCGACCCAGGTCCATCCCCAGGGATTGATCCAGGCCCAGTGCCCGTCGCGATACGGGGCCCAGCCCGCATCAACGCGCGGGTACCATACGTTCCCGTAAGAGGGGTCCGGCCGCCAGTCGCCGTTGCCATCCAAGTCTTCGTATCCGACGACATCGTGAGAAACGTAGCGCGCCGACGGAGAATTCTCGTAGCGGTGGTCCCGAGCGTAGGTCCAGTTATCGAAGTCGTCGGGATCGCCAAGATCCTCTACGTCCGCATTCAGACGATCTGCACCTTCGAATGTGGCTCTCTGCCCGGTGTGCACCCGGTAGGTTTGGCCGTTGCCTGTCGATTCGCCTTCTCCTTCGCGAATGCTGACAACCGTGTAACGTCCATCCTCACTGGCTTCGACGCGGTAGCGGCCCGGCCGGAAGATCGAGAACGCCTGGTTCGGGGTATCGATCTCAAACACTTCGTCGCGGTCCAGATCGCGGACGCGCACGCTGATCGATCCGGAGCTCAACTGGATCTGTGCCGTGCGGTCGTCGAGATTCAGGAACGAGATGCCGGTATTGCTGTTCAAATCGATGACCGCTGACCCGAGGGACAGTTCGGCCCGCGAGTCGCGATCGGACCAGAGCTGGTCGCCCGTGGTCATGGGTCTGTTCCGGGCCGCCTCCACCCACTCCGATTCGCCTGCCGGCTGGAACGAAATGGAGCCTTGCATGTAGCCGAGACGCGCCACACGGCTCGGTGGATCATCTTGATCCGGCTGGTCTTGTGCGATCACCCGCTGCGCAACAGCCACGCTTACTACCGCGACGGCCAGCACGGAGATTGTGCGACGCACGTTCTTCGTAAACTGATTCATAAATGATGCCATCCTTATTGGAGCGGAGATTTCGATCCCCGCCCGCACGTGCTGCGAGCGCTGGCCCCACGTCCCGGGCGCACTCGTTCGCGCGAGCTTCGGACGTAGACCCCGAACTAAGATGCATTTGGAGAACAGGGTGCCCCTACAGCCAAAACCCGATGATTGAATTGTCAATCTTGGCGGTGGCTCCCGCAATAACCGAAAGGGCGCTCTGGGATGCGTACCTTTGATTGTCGGATTTGTCTCGATGGAGGATGCGCTAGAGACTCATCCGGAAAGGCCCCACCGTGTCGGCTGTTTTCGTGTGTGATCCGAGCGCAAACCGGGTGGGCAGCACCCGTGCGCCCGTTATATCAGGCTCCGCAGCATCTTTTCCACTTCTTGCCACTGCCGCAAGGGCAGGGGTCGTTGCGACCAATTTTGGGCGTCGCGGTCGGAAGCGTCTGCCTTTTCACGGTACGGCCACACAACCGCCTGAGCAATCCCTGCCGCTTGGCAAGCAGCGAATCTAAGTCGGGACGGGCATTCTTCAACGATTCCAACAAGTCCTGTCCGGAATACCGAGGGTTCTTTTCTGGATTGACCCAACGCACCTTGCCCTCGCGATATCGGTAAGAGAGCGACAGGGTCGGCCGCAGGGGTTCCCGTCCCGCTCGCTGGGAAAGGCGAATAAACGAGAGAACGGCTTCCTGGCACAGGCATTTCGGACTGCAGCAGTATTGGTCGTCGCTCAGCCAAGGTTCCTGCCCATGAGTGAACTCAAGCCGCCTGGCAAACGGAAAAACGTCTGGATATCCGACCATGGCGCCAGTCAGAGCTTCTGGTGGGAACGAGATCTCGACCTGCTCCAGGTCCGTGTGTTCCGTCCAATACTGTTTGAGTTCCCAGTAGATGCGTTTGAGCTGACTCCATTCTTCTTCGCCACTTTCAGCCGCAACTGCGGTCGCCAGAGCCCATGCCGTGGGATCGGCCTTTAGTTCCTGTAAATTGGTAATCTCCTGTCGTTCCAGATCCATCTCCAGGCCTACGACGATGGGGGCACAAAGGCTCGCTTGGGGCATCGCAGGGAAGCACTTGAGGGTAACGTGGTCGCACCGGCAGGTGGGGTTCTCGCAAACGATGGCTTCAAACCGATACCTGCGCCCAGCCAGCTCGCCTTGCTGTATGAGCAGTTCGCCTGTGCTACTGGGGGTCGTCGATAACATAGAGCACATTATAATTTTGACACAAATTAATGTCTATGCTATTACATAGACATGCAAGATCTTGAAAATCATTACGCCACCCGTTTACAAGGCATCCGGCGCCAGGGCGGGACGGTGCAAGTGTATGCCAACATCCCCCTGCCCTTGGCTTCCGCCTTGGATCTAGAGTCGGGCGAGACCGTGACCTGGAAAGTGCTCGACCGCACCCATTTGCTGTTGGTGCGTTTGCCGGAACGGAAGCAACTCCAGGGCGAGGCTGTGCCCCAGCCCTCCTCCCGGAAAAGGGCGCGGCGGGCCCGGGAGCAGCGGCCATGATGGGCAAGCGTTCTGCGCAAGACAAGCTGTTTGCCGCCCATCATGTCTATCTTGACTTTGTGGGCCGGGACACCCTGTACGGGTATCTGGCGCAGAACCGGGAGCAGATGTTTCGCGATGAAGACTTTGCCGCTATGTACTGCCCGGACAATGGACGCCAATCCGTGCCTCCCAGTGTGGCGGTGAGTGTGCTGTTCTTACGGGCCTACGAGGGGGTGAGTTTTGCCGAGGCGGTGGAGCGGACCAAGTACGATCTGCGCTGGAAGGTAGCCTTGGGACTGGAGCTGGAAGAGGTACCGATGCAGAAGAGCGCGCTGCAGGAGTTTGAGGCCAAGCTGGTGCTGCACGAAATGGAAGAGCCGATCTTGCAGAAGTCGATCGCAGAGGCCCGGCGCGCCGGATATTTGCAGAATCGCAAGATTCGAGTGGCCCTGGATACGACGCCGATTTTGGGCAAGGGAGCGGTGCAGGACACCTACAATCTGCTGGGAGAAGGGATCGAGATGTTGGGGCGGCGGTTGGCGGAGGTAGAGAAGAAAAAGAAGAGATTACGGCGTGGGCCGAGAAGCAGGGGCTGAGTCGCTATTTTGGTAGCAGCCTGAAGGGAGAAGCCGGGATTGACTGGGACGACAAAGGGCAACGGGAGCAGTTGTTAACCGAGATCGTGCAGGACGGGCGGCGCCTGCTGAGCCTGGCGGAGGAGATCCGAAAGCAGCATCCCGCGCAGACGGAAGCCATTGCCGCCGCCGCCGCTTTGCTGCTGCGGCTGATCGCGCAGGATGTGGAAGAAAAGCCGGGAGGCGGCTTTCAAGTAAAGTCGGGTACCGCCAAGGATCGGGTCCTCAGTGTTCACGATCCGGAGATGCGGCATGGACGCAAGAGCGCCAGCAAGCGCTTCAACGGACACAAGGCAGCGGTGGCGGTGGAGATGGAGAGTCAGTTGATCACGGGGGTGGAGGTGCTGGCGGGCAATGCTGGGGATCAGGAGAAAGCTCTGGAGTTGGTGCAGCAAAGCGAACGAGTGCTGGAGGCGAAGGTAGAAGAAACCGTGGGCGATTGTGCCTACGGAGGCGGCCCGACGCGGCGAGTCTTTGCGGAGGAAGAACGAATCCTGACGGCCAAGGTGCCGGCCAGTCACAACCGCAATTGTTTTTCCAAGAGTGAGTTTGAGATCGATTTGGATCAGATGGAAGTGCGTTGCCCGGCAGGCCAGAGTACGCGCGACTATCGCTCCGCCGGAGAAGGTCGAGGGGGCCAATTTCTTTTTTCCCAGGCCAGTTGTCAGGCCTGTCCCCTGCGCTCGCAATGCGTCCGTGGGCAAGGGCCGCGGAGTATCAGCATCCAAGCCGAAGAACGACTGCAGCAACAGGCCCGCGCCCATAACCAGACCGAGGCGGGGCGGCAGAGCTTGCGCGAGCGGGTGGTGGTGGAACATCGGATTGCGCGCCTGGTGGGATTAGGGATTCGCCAAAGTCGCTACTTCGGGAAAAAGAAGACCCGCTGGCAGGTGGTGATGGCGGCGGTAGTGGCGAACCTGAGTTTGGTGGTCGGGTACTGCCAGCCGCGGGCTCAGAGCCCCGACGACGCCACCGCAGCCCAGGCCTCGGTACAGCCCACCCACGTTTTTCTGGCGGTCCTTTCGACCTTGTGGGCCCGATTTCTTCGCCTGAACGCCAACCCCGACTTAGGCGCAGGGTAATGAATGCAAGGCGCACAACAAACCATCCCAGTCGCGCGCATTCACCTCAGCACCGAAACGCCGGTTTTCGGATGGATTTCTAGAAGGCTTTACTGGAATCCAGCAGGATGGTAACCGGCCCCTCGTTGACCAGTTCCACTTGCATCATTTCCTGGAAGCGGCCGGTTTCGCAGCGCAAGCCGGAGCCCCGGATGCTCTCGACAAAAAACTCATACAGCCGACGGGCCTGTTCTGGCGGGGCCGCGGCATCGAAGGATGGTCGCTTGCCGTGCCGCACATCTCCGTACAGCGTGAACTGCGAGACCGCGAGTACGCTGCCGCCCACGTCTTGCAGGCTGCGGTTCATCTTTCCGTCGACATCTTCGAAGATGCGCAGGCCAGCGACTTTCTCGGCGAGGTACGCGGCGTCGGCTTCGGTGTCTTCGTGCCCCACGCCCAGCAGAACTAGCAAGCCTAGGCCAATCTCGCCACTGGTCCACGCATTGTTGGTCCGATCATTGATCGTGACTTTGGCGCGGCTAACCCGTTGCACGACGGCACGCATACGACTTTCCTCGCGTCTTAGCGACCTGACTCGGTCAGCATCGATTCGTGTCCGGCAACACACTGCCAGCGCCCTTCGCGGTACACATACACATCGGTGAAGCGCACCCTGACCACGACTTTGCCCTCTGCGTTCTTGGCCGTGGCCAGTCCACGGATGTAACCGAAATCACCCTGTACGTGCGCGTGCAAGTCCGTGAGGTCGTGATGCATGGCAGAGTGCTCGCTGGCCTTTGCCAGAGTGGTGGCGCGGTTGGTCAGCATGCCGTCCGGTCCGGCATCCTCGAACTCGTCCGCGAGAATGCAGTCCAGAGTTGCCGAGTCCCGTTGCTCCAGGGCCTGGGCCCAGGTCTGCTCAAGATGAATCAAGGCACCGTTGTCCTTCGCGTGGCCAGCGGGACACGGGCCCGCAAACGCCAGGGGACAAATCAGCAACATCCACACTGTGTATTTCACTGCGGACTCCTTGGCTAAGCCCCAACCGACTCATCATAACCCCGCCCAACGTTTGACCCCGGCATTGTCCTGCCTTTAGGATTCAAGTGTGCAATTCCAACTCAACCGAGGCTTTGCCGAAAGTGGCAAGGCCCTTCCTTTACACTAATTCACCGGGACAATTACACTACACACTCGCCTTTTTTCGTATCGCAGTGCGTAAGATGTAGCGGAGTTGTGGAGGGCCAAGGCCCGAGCAGAAGTCAGCGCTGCAAGTGCGCAACGGAAGTAACCGAATTCAAATCTAATGGTGGCAAACGAGGAGAAACATGGCAGACGTAGCCGAGAAGGTAAAACAGATTATCGTGGAGCAGTTGGGAGTGGATGAGGGCGAAGTTACATCCAGCGCGTCGTTCGTGGACGATCTGGGCGCGGATTCGCTGGATACCGTCGAACTAGTTATGGCTTTCGAAGAGGCCTTTGACATCGAGATTCCCGACGAGGATGCAGAGAAGATCCGGACCGTGCAGGACGCGGTCGACTACATCTCCAAGCACGGGAAGGCGAAATAGTTGGGACGCAGGGTCGTAGTCACGGGTCTCGGCTTGGTCTGTGGCGTGGGCAATTCCACCGACGTGGTGTGGAAGGCTCTGCTTGCCGGCCAGAGTGGTGTCGCACGCATTACCGGGTTCGACTCCACCGCCTTTGCCTGCCAGATTGCCGCCGAGGTTAAGAACTTCGACCCCCTGAATTTCATCGAGAAGAAGGAAGTTAAGAAGATGGGGCGCTTCATTCATCTGGGCATCGCCGCCGCGGATGAGGCGCTGAAAATGTCGGAACTGAAGATCACTCCGGAGAATGACGAACGCGTGGGCGTGCACATCGGCTCGGGGATCGGAGGGTTCGACATTATCGAACGAGAACACACCGCCTTGATGGAGGGCGGCCCGCGCAAGATTTCTCCCTTCTTTATTCCGGCCGCCATCATCAATCTCGCTGCGGGGCAAGTTTCGATGCGCTGTGGGGCGAAGGGACCGAACGAAGCCACCGCCACCGCATGCACCACCAGTGCGCATTCCATTGGAGATTCCTTCCGCATCATCCAGCACAACGATGCCGATGTGATGATTGCCGGCGGCGCTGAGGCGGCGATCACTCCGATGGGCGTGGGCGGGTTCGCCGCCATGCGCGCGCTCTCCACGCGCAACGATGCCCCGGAGAAAGCCAGTCGTCCTTGGGACCGCGACCGAGATGGCTTCGTGATCGGCGAAGGCGCGGGCATCCTGATCCTGGAAGAACTGGAATTTGCCCGTAAGCGCGGCGCCCGCATTCTCGCGGAGATCGCGGGATACGGCATGAGCGGCGATGCCTACCACATGACCCAGCCCGCGCCCGAGCATGAAGGCGGTTTCCGGGTGATGCGCAATGCGGTGCGGGACGCCGGTGTGACTCCCGATGTTGTGGGATACGTGAACGCTCACGGCACCTCAACGCCGATTGGCGACACGCTCGAGGCGCATGCCATCCGCAACTTTTTTGGCGACCGCAAGATCGCAGTGAGTTCCACGAAATCGATGACCGGGCATTTGCTCGGTGGGGCGGGAGGACTTGAGGCCGGCATCACGGTGTTGGCCTTGCGCGACCAGATCCTGCCTCCGACCATCAATCTGGAAAATCCCGACCCGGATACGGCAGGGATGGATCTGGTTCCCAATCACGCGCGCAAAGCGGAACTCGAATACGCGATGTCGAACTCATTCGGTTTCGGCGGGACCAACGGCGCGTTGTTATTCCGGCGCTGGACCGAGTAAGAATCCTAAATCTCCTCGTTGGCGTTGTGCATCCTCTGTGGCATTCGCTTCAAACCCCTGATTTGACGCGGGTTTTGGCCCGTAATGTACTCTCTCCCGCATCCGCTGAAAAAGTAACGCGACTTTGGTACTTCGCCCGTTGGCCCTTTGTGTCTTTTCAACGAGGGCGGCCGCATCCACAATGGGTTTCGAAAGTGGAGTCTCCCCCAAACTTTATGGATAAAGTTTTCGCCACACACTTCACACCCGCACCGTTCACCCGAAAAGCAGCTGCCCGCACCGCACTGGTAGGCCTGGACGAACCGGCCCGTGCGCTGCTGGCGGAAGGCTTTCGCCAGTTCGGCATTGAAACCGTGGTCGTGACCACGAATGCCGCTGAGCGATTGAAGAAGGAAAAATTTGAGGCTTGCGTGCTGAGCCTGGGAGAGGGCGCCGATGCGGTGATGGAAGCGGCCCGCTCATCCCCGTCGAACAGCCGCTGCGTAATTTACGGAGTAGGCGGCAGTGCGCAGCACGCCATGAGCTACTCCAAATACGGCATCAATGCCATGTTCAACGAACCTCTGGAGAGGCCGGCGGCGCTCAAGTTGATCCGCGCCACGCGCCTGCTGGTGCTGCATGAATTCCGCCGCTACGTGCGCATCCCAGTGATGACGGAAGTCTCTCTGGTCGGCGACGGCCGGCGCATTGCCACAAGCAGCATCGAAATCAGCAGCGGGGGCATGTCGGTAAAGACTGCCGAAGATTTTTCCATCGGGGCGAACGTGGAGGTTTCCTTCGCGCTGATGACCCTACCCCGCGTCAATCTGAAAGGGGTCGTGAGCTGGTGCAAGCCCAAGTCGATTGGCGTGCGCTTCGCCTCTGCCGACGACCACCGCCAGAGGATCAAGACCTGGATCGATTCATACCTGGAAAACTGAGGCGCGGCTTGCCGTTACAATATTGGCGTGCCTGAAGCCAGCACACGCATTGCCGCGGCGCCCCCGCTACCTCCCATCGACCCCCAGCGTTTTAGCCTTCGCCAGCGCATCGTGCTGCGCATCATCATCTTTCTGGGGCACTCCATCATTCGCCTGATCGGGCCGACCCTGCGTATCTCGGTGTTCTATGAAGAAGGCGCGCAGCAGACGCTGGACCAGCGCCCCCTGATCGCTTCTTTCTGGCATTCCTGCATGATCCCGGCGACCTACATCTTCCGCGACATGGGCATCCGGGTGATGAGCAGTGATAGCTACGACGGGCAGTACATGGGCCGTATCATCCACAAGTTTGGCTTCGTCGCCGTGAAAGGATCGAGCAGCCGCAACGCCGTGCGCGCCCTGCTCGGCCTGCGCCGCGCGCTCGAAGAAGGCTGGACCGTAGCCTTCACCCTCGATGGTCCACGAGGTCCGCGCCGCAAAGTAAAGCCGGGACCGGTCGCGCTCGCTCGGTCGTCTGGATTGGCGATGACCATGTTCCACGCGGCGGTCGACAAAGCCTGGGTCCTCAACAGCTGGGACCGCCTGATGATCCCGAAGCCTTTCTCCCGCGTACTGGTGTACTTCGGTAAGCTAATCCCCGTGCCAAAAGTTGCGACCGACGAAGACCTGGAACGCTACGCAGGGGAACTGCAGGCGTCAATGGATCGAGTCTGCGAATTCGCCGAGGCGAACGTGAGCCGAGTGGGAACGAGCGAGTTCCCCTACTCAAAGGAGAGTTGATTGGGATGGTGTTCCAAGAGGCAGGCAGTTAGCACAGCAGAGACGCACGGCTTGAGTGAAGCAGAGTTCTCTGTGTACTCCGTGTCCTCTGTGGTGCAGGCCTTTTCGCTTCTGGCCAGTTATTCGAGGGTCGACCCCAGCTGCTGGTACTTATATTTCTTCCCGTCCCAATAGATGACCGACGACGTGTCTTCTCCCTCGCCCATTTCTTCCATGTAAATTCCGAGGATCGTCTTTTTCTTCTGGGCGAGCCTTTTCACGGTCAGAGTCTTGAAGGGCAGGTTGATCAGAAGGAATTTGGCCTTGGGCTTGTCGGCGCGCCATGCGTCCTTGTCGGCCCCGTGAATGATCAGCAGACTGATGCCGCGGCGATCGGGTTCGTCGGAAGCGAATGTGGATGTGACCTTCACGTCACCATAACCGAGCGCGCCGTTGTAAGGGTCGGCGACGACGAAACCGTATTCGTCCTTGTCAGCCATCGGGTTCTTGCATTTGGCAGCGACCAGCAGGTCGTCGACACCGTCATCATCCAGGTCGGCGACAAATTGCGGAGGCCCCGGCAAGAGCGAACAGTTTTCTCCGAACTGTTTGTGGATGAGTTCGTCGGTGACTGCGGGCGATGGAGACTTCGCGTGCGCTGGTGGCGGAGGCGGCTGTTTCTTCTGGGCAGCAGCGGCGACCGTTAACAAGAGACCGAGAGCTGGGAGGAGAAGCCATTTACTGGACGACATGGATTTACTCTAGTCCCGTTTTGTGGGGCCGGGAAGAGACACAGTAGTGACGGAGGTAACGACGGACTACGGCGTTTGCAGTATTCCATCTCTGTTTGTCATCCTGAGCGGAGCGAAGGACCTGTGCATCTTGCCGGCGCCATACCAGCTGCCGGAAAGTGCATGGATCCTTCGGCCCGCACAGAACGCGGGCCTCAGGATGACAAGTCTGAAGAGAGTCCGGGTTTCAGGATGACAAAGCCCTTATCGTTTGCGGAAGTGCTCCCACCCTCGCGGCTCAAGTTGGTAAGCGACGCCTTTGAGATTGCGCACGAGAATGAGTCGCGAGCGGGTGATGCTGCCGATCTGGGTCAGCGCGACTCCAGCGATCTGGGCGGGAATGCGCTTGCCAGGCCGAGCCGTGAACAGAAGTTCGTAGTCCTCGCCGCCGTGGAGGGCCAGGTCGAGATCAACTTCGCGCGGGGGCTTGCCCACGCTGGTGCGGGGAATGAGTGCGGACTCGACCTCAGCGCCGACGCCGCTTTCTTCGCAAAGGTGGGCGAGATCGGTGGAGAGCCCGTCGCTGGTGTCAATCATGGCGGAGGCCAGACCCTTCGCGCGGAGAATGCGTCCGAGTTCGACGCGCGGCTCGGGATAGAAGTGCCGAGGATAGTCGCTGGCCTTCACCTTCTTTTTAGGCTTGGTTCTCATCTGCACGACGGCGGCGGCCGACCCGCCGAGCTCTCCGCTGACGAAGATGCGGTCGCCGGGCCGGGCGCCGGAGCGCAGCACCGATCCACCTGTTGGCGCGCTGCCAACAACGATGATGTCTGCGAGTATGCCGTTGGGCGATTCCGCGGTGTCGCCCCCGGCGAGTGTCAAGCCGAATCTTTCCCCAAGGCTGATAAGGCTGCGGACGAAACGTCCGACCCAAGCTTGAGGTAGGTCGCGGGGCAGCGCGAGGGAGAGGAACGCGGCAACCGGCTCGCCTCCCATAGCGGCAATGTCGCTCAGCCCGCGGGCCAAGCAGCGATGGCCGACCGATTCCGGAGGGTGCCAGTCGCGCCGGAAGTGAATGCCTTCCAGCGTGAAGTCGGTAGTGACCAGCGATTCTCTTCCCGGCAGTAGGCGCAGCACGGCGCAGTCGTCTCCAATTCCAGTGAAGATCGCGCGGTTCGAGCCGAGAGTGCGCCCTTGTATCGAGGATTTCGCCATGTGGCGAATCTGGGCAATCAGCGCTTTTTCTGGAAGCGGCACGGCGCAACTACTATACCGCCGGCCATGAGATGGCAGGTTTTGTCCGCAGGATTCACAAACCAGAGCTGTGGGAAAGCGTACATCGGTAACCTGTCCTACGGCGCCCCTCGTTACCCCGGCTTCGGTAACCGGAAAAGCCCTAGTGCCTCGTTGACAGGGGGAACCCAGTTTGTTACCGTTAACCAGTCATTGACAATAACCTTTGGCCTAGCTAAGTTCTGCAGCCGGTAGTAATTGCAGACAAGTACGGGTTTCAGGCTTGGCTTGTAGTTCTCGGTAGGCGTAGGGCGCGAGAAGGTTTCCATTCCCAAGATGGGAGCGTAGCCCGAAAAAAGTCAGGTGGTCCGAACAGGCGTTTCTGCAACTAAGAAACTGGGCCTGGAGTTCCGGACCTGATGTTTCAAAAACTAGAGGAGCGAATTGCAGAAACGCTTTTACATCCTTTTTGTGGCCCGCGGGGACGACGGCCAGTTGCGCAAAATCTCCATCCCCGTGCATTACCTTTACGTATTTGTCGTGGGCGCCGCAATCGGATTCCTCAGCCTGACCGGCATTGCCAGCTCCTACACCCGCATGTTGTTGAAGGTTTCCCGTTACAACGAGTTGCGGACGGAAAAAGATCAACTGAAAAACAATTATTCGCGCCTGGAGCAGGTTGCCAAAGAGCGCGACGTGCAGGTCGCGTCGCTGGGCTCGATCGCCGGAGAAGTCTCCGCTCTTTACGGGCTAAAAGCGCAGCCTACGCTGGTAACGGCAACCTCAGAGCAGATCCAGGACGCCGATGTAAGTTCTTCGCTCGACCAGTTGCATGCCCTCCGGACTTCGGCCCTGACCGGGGCGACGATGGTCGGCCTGACCATGGGCCTGACACGCAATGCCACGACGGCCGACTGGTTCAAGGCCAATTCGGCTCCCAACCTATGGCCGGTCGAAGGCCAGGTGACGGGCAGCTTTGGCGAGCGGATCGATCCATTCAACGGTGAAGGCGCATTTCACAGCGGCGTCGATATCGGCAGCAGCTATGGCGCCCCGATTATCGCTCCGGCCGATGGCAAGGTCATCTTCAGCGACTTGATGGGCGGCTACGGCAAAGCCATCATGATCGATCACGGCAACGGCATCAGCACCCGCTTCGGCCACCTTTCCGGCTACGCGGTCACGGCCGGCCAGTCGGTGCATCGTGGCGACGTGATCGGCTACGTTGGAGAGAGCGGACGCTCCACCGGGCCTCATCTTCACTACGAAGTCCGCATCAACGACACTCCAGTCAACCCCTACAAGTATCTCCGCATGACGGTCGCCCACAGCGGCGGCTTCGCTGCGGGAAGCTAGACCTCAACTCTCAGCCATCTGGCTTTGACCGCCCTAAACAGTCTAGCGCCGCATTTTCGCCTCCGACTGGCGCCTGAACTGGCGTTACCGGCGTAATGGTGCGATTCAAACAGGGTGACGGAATAACCATACCCGCGCACTAACATAGTAGGAATCCCTCCCTGGTGACGCGGCAGAGCCATCGCTTGGCTCAAGGACGACTTCATGGAAAATCCCGAGATCAAACGGTTTGGCCGCTACGAGATCGTGGCTGAATTGGGCCGCGGGGCCATGGGTGTGGTTTATAAGGCACAGGATCCGCAGATCAATCGCCCGGTCGCGGTGAAAACCGTTTCGCTATCGGGCCAGGAGCCGGACGAGGAAAAAGAATTTCGCCTGCGGTTTAATCACGAGGCGCAGGCTGCGGGTCGTCTGCACCATCCCGGCATCGTTGCCATTTTTGATGTCGGAGAGAACCCCGAGAACGGCGATCCTTATATCGTGCTGGAGTATGTTGCGGGCGAGTCTCTGAACCGGATTCTGGCGCGCGAAAAGAAACTCCCGTTGGAGACGGCGCTGCAATTGGTGGAAGAGGTGGCCGAGGCGCTCGACTATGCCCACGCCCAAGGCGTAATTCACCGTGACATTAAGCCCGGTAATATTCTGATGACCGAGGACGGCCACGCCAAAATTGCCGACTTCGGCATCGCCAAGCTGAACCTCGCGCACTTCACCTTGCCTGGAAAAGTGCTGGGAACTCCGGCCTACATGTCGCCCGAGCAACTGAGCGGCGAGAGAGTGGATGGGCGCTCGGATCTTTTCTCAATCGGCGTCATCCTGTACGCCATGGTTGCCGGTCATTCTCCGTTTCAGGGGGACAGCGCGACCACGGTGTGCTTCAAAGTGGCAAATCGTGAGCCCGTGGCCGCGAGCACGCTGGACCTTACTTTACCTCGAGAACTGGACGATGTGATCTCCCGGGCGATGGCGAAGAATCCAGAAGAACGCTACCAGCGCGGCGCAGAATTGGCCGAGGACGTGCGCCACTTGCAGAGGCTGCTCCACCCCAGCTCGACGACCACATCCCTGCGGGCGATCGCGCCCCTGGCGACTGCGTCGACGGGCACGCGCGCTCGCACCGGATCGCTAGCCGTCACGGAAACGAATCATGTGGCAGAAGTGGCGAAGGCTGACAAGGCAGTCCGCACCGCGATTCGCAAGGCGCCGATCCGGGATCTGATTCTGGGTGTGACCACGCTGATTGTGCTGGTGTTTGTTGCTGCTCAAACCAGACTACAAGTTACGTCCTCGAAAGAGGTAAGTGCGTACGTGGCTCCTCCGCCCGTGGCTTCCAGTCCAAACTCGCCAAAGGATGTGCCTGGCGCAGCGACAATCGCAGTTCCGGCGACGCCGGCCCCCGCCAGCGCCTCGCGGCGGAAGAGTCGTTCAGCGCCGCACACGGCCAATCAAGTCGTCGTGCCGCTTTCCAATCTCGATCTCGCGGTGCAACATCAATTCAAGGATGCCACCCTGTTCGTTTGGGTCGATGACAAGCTGATGTTGACGAAGCCGTTGCACGGTGCCGCGCAGAAGCATCTGGTCGTGTTCAATGGATTGAAAGGTGTCGAGTCGGAGACTCTGAAGATCCCCGCGGGAAAACACGTGATCCGCGTAAGGGCACTCTCGGCCGATGAGACGATCGACCTGTCCCGGACGGCTTCAGGTGAGTTCATCGGTGGCGCCGACAAGGCCCTTCACGTCACCATCGACAAACACAACACGGTGATGCGGCTGACTTGGGGTCAGTAGGTTGCTGATCTGGGCTAACTAAGCTGCCGAGTCGGTCAAGTAAGCCGCCGCCACGTCGTAACATTTTGCTGAGGCCATGTCGGCGCACTTTGCTAAGGAAGTCGCCTTTGGGTGGCGCTGCGCTTTTAGCGCTGCGATAAGCCGGGCTCTCTTTTGTCAGGGCTTTAGCCCCCGAGGTACCTAGACTCCCTACTCGTCGCGCAAGGCCACCATCGGATCGACTTTTGTTGCGCGCCTCGCCGGGATGTAACAAGCCAGCAGTGCCACTGCGATCAGCAACAGTGTTACTCCCCCGAACGTGAACGGATCGGTAGCCGTCACGCCGAACAACATAGACGCCACCGCCCGCGTCAGTGCAAACGATCCTACGATTCCAATCGCCACTCCAATCAAGATCGTACGCATGCCCTGCCCCAGAACCATGCGCAGCACGTCGCTGGATGTGGCGCCAAGCGCGACGCGCACGCCGAACTCGCGCGTGCGCCGGCTCACCGAATACGCCATCACGCCAAACACTCCGGCCGCCGCTAGCAGCAGCGCCGTGACCCCAAAGAATCCGATCAGGATCACATTGAACTTTCGCGAGCCCAGTGACGCGGAATACACCTGCTGAAATGTCTGGAACTTCGCGGGAATTTCCGGATTGAGATCCCGCAGAATCCCGCGCGCGGCCGAACTCACCAGGCGCGTATCGGCATCGCTCAACATCGCCACAGTCATCTCGGCACGCGGCCGTTGGAACAAATTCACATAGACCGTCGGCCGCGCGGGCTCATCGAGACCGTATTCGTGCGTGTCGCCCACGATTCCAACAATCGTCAGCAGGCGCACATCGCTATCCATATTTCCAAACTCAATGGTGTGGCCGATCGGGTCCTGGTGGGGCCAGCGATCGTGCGCCAGCGACTCGCTGATCACCGCCACGTGCGGCGCGTTCGAGCTGTCGCGCTCGTCAAACATTCGTCCGCGGATCAGCGGAATTCCCAGCACCCGGAAATAACCGTTGGTCGCGACGCAAAAATCCGCGCTCCCGAGACGCTCCTTTTGCTGGAAAAAAGCCTCGAACCCGTCCATGGTCTTAGGAGCCTCTTCCGGCGTCATCAGCAAAAACATTCCGTCGGGCAAGCCACCCGTCAGAGGCAGCGCGCTGGCCGCTCCTACCCCCCGCACGCCAGGGATTCGTGCGAGCTGCTCGATCAAATTCGAAAAGAAGACTCCCTGAGGGATCTTCGCTTTGGGATCTTCCGCCCAGGGCAATGACACGTCCATCGCCACGATCTTTTCCACGCGGAAGCCCGGATCCACCTCGAGCACTTTCAGCAAGCTGCGCCCCAACAGCCCTGCGCCGATTACCAGCACCAACGTGATGGCAATCTGCGCTGCGACCAGCGCACGCCCCACGCGCTGGTTGCCTTGCGAGCCGGCCTGGCTCCGCCCGCCTTCCACAAGGCCTTTCCTCAAGTCGCCTCGCGTCGCTCGCGCCGCCGTAAACGCGCCGAGTCCGATCGCCACCGCAGCGGAGAGCAAAAGCGCGAAGAACAGTACCGGCAAGCTTACGGAAACGCTGTCGAGCCGCGGCAATTGCCCCGGAGCCAGTGCCAGCAGTCCGGCGACGCCCCAAAACGCGGCGAGCACTCCCAGAACCCCGCCGATCAGCGACAGCAGGAATGCCTCGCTCAAGAATTGGCGGATCAAACGGCCGCGCGCAGCGCCCAACGCGATGCGGATCGAAAGCTCGCGCTCTCGCACCGACGCCTGTGCCAGCAGCAGGTTTGCAACGTTCGCGCAGGCAACAAGCAGCAGGAAGACTACCGCCCCCAGCAGGATCAACAAAGGCGACCGCATCGCGCCAGTGATCGAATCCTGAAGTGCAACTACGCGTCCATCCCTGAGCAGGTAGTCGTTCTTCGCATTCGTCTGGTAGATCCTGCGCGCAATTGTGCGAATATCTTCACGAGCCTGCTCGACGCTGACGCCATCTTTCAGCCGGCCGACTCCGTCGTAGTTGTGCGACGTTCGGCTCGGATTCTCGCCCTCGGCATCGGCAGCAAACCACACGTCGGTGTCCTCAGGAAATCGAAATCCGGGCGGCAGCACGCCAATCACCGAGTAAACCGCGTTGTTCATCTTCAGGTGAGCGCGCGAGAGATCCTGCGCCGATCCGAGGGATTGCCTCCAGTAACCGTAGCTCACGAGAGCGACTGGCTCGGCTCCCTTCTTGTCGTCAGTCGCCAAAAGATCCCGGCCCATCATCGGCTCCACGCCGAACACGGTGAGAAATTCCGGCGTTACCGCAGCCACGGTGGTGCGTGTCGGCTGCGATGTTCCGGAGATGGAAACTGGATAGGCAGAGTACTTCGCGATGGATCGAAAGCTGTGGCTCTGGTCGCGGAAGTCGTCGAAATTCGGGTCCGCGAGGCGCGAAGGCCTGCCGTAGGAGTTCACTTCCGAGATCGCCATGATGCGATCGGCGCCGGCATAAGGCAACGGGCGCAGCAAGACTCCGTACACCACGCTGAAGATCGCCGTGGCCGCCCCGATCGCCAGGGCCAGCGTGAACACCATGATGGAGGTAACGCCAGGATTCTTGGCGAAACCACGTGCCGCGTACCGGAAGTCTTGCCAAAGTCCGCGCATATTGGCCTCTCGTGGGTATCATCCCCCCGCGTTGCTTACTGGCGCAAGCCCATCCAGTTTTCCGAGACCACCAGGGAATTTCCAGGATTCTGCGGATCGTACTTCACCGATGTGTTGAGCCCGAGGCGGCAGGAGTGAAGGTTGATCCAATGCCGCAGGTAGGTCACGTCCTGCGAGCATTCGTAGGTTACGCCCGCCACGTCGTATTTATAAATAAGCATGATGGCGGCGTGGTAGCTGCTCGTGACCGCCAGTTCCTGCACGTCAATCACGGTACCGTCGGTGATGCGGCCTGTGCCCTCGAGCCACGCCCTGCGTTCGCGCTCCAGTTCGTCGGCCGTCTTCGGCTTGCGCCGCAGCAGCGCGTACGCGCCGAACAATGCCGCGCCGCCTGCCGCAACCAGCCCATAAAGTCGAAGTGAATCCATACGTGAGGTGGGTCGAAAGCGGTTCGTGCTCCGCCGACTTCCTTATCAGCATAAGCTGAAAGCCAGGTGCGCGGAAGTAGTCGTGAGGTTACGGAGGTGCCACCGGCTGTGAAAAACTTGCGGGCGGCGGAAAGCTCCCATCTTGATCTAGAATCAGCCGCGGGTTTGTTCCACGAGGAGGCCGATGAATTTCGCGACGATCTGTGCATGCGTTCTGGCCGTCGGCGTGTCGGCGACGGCCGGCGAAGGCCGGGGTCCAGCACCGGAAACATCCGGAGAGAAGAATTCGCGCTACAACTGGGCGATGTATGGCGGGACTTCTGAGAATAATCACTTCTCCCCGCTCAAACAGATTAATCGCAACAACGTGAAGCAACTGTCGGTCGCGTGGACTTTCGATACCGAAGAAGAAGGCGGACTGCAAACCAGCCCGATTGTCGTCGACGGAGTTCTGTACGGGCTGACGCCCTCGCAGAAAGTGTTTGCCCTGAATGCCGCGACCGGAAAGCTGCTATGGAAGTTCGACTCCGGAATTAAAGGGACGCAACCGGATCGAGGACTGGCTTATTGGACTGACAGCGCGGACAGGAACGGGGATAAAAATAAGGACCGGCGGATTCTGGTCGGCGTGATGAACTTCGTCTACGCGCTCGCTGCCGCGTCCGGTAAGCCGATTTCAACTTTCGGGAAGGACGGCCGCATCGATCTCCGCGAGGATCTGGGGCGCGATCCGGCGGCGCAGTCGATTTATATGACCAGCCCGGCGGTGATTTACAAAGACCTGGTGATCGTCGGCGGCCGCGAGTCAGAGACTCTGCCGGCTTCGCCGGGCGATGTGCGGGCCTACGACGTGCACACCGGAAAGCTCCGATGGTCGTTCCATACGATTCCCCATCCCGGCGAGTATGGCTATGACACGTGGCCGAAGGATGCATGGAAAACCAGCGGCGCGGCAAACAACTGGGCAGGAATGACGGTCGATATCCAACGAGGGATCGTCTACGTCCCGACCGGTTCGGCCGCGTTCGATTTCTACGGAGCCGACCGGCTGGGCGACGATCTGTTCGCAAACTGCCTGATTGCTTTAAATGCCGAGACTGGCGAGCGCATCTGGCATTTTCAGGGCGTGAAGCACGATCTCTGGGACCGAGATTTCCCCGCGCCACCCGTGCTTCTGACGGTGACGCGCAATGGCACGAAAGTTGATGCGGTCGCGCAGACCACTAAACAGGGATTCGTTTTTCTATTTGACCGGACGAATGGCAAGCCGCTGTTTCCCATCGAATGCCACAAGTACCCAGAGAGCGATGTCCCGGGAGAAGTGGCCGCACAACAGCAATGTCTGCCTGCGAAGCCCGCACCGTTTGCTCGCCAATTGCTGACACAGGCTCTTCTGAGCGACCGGACGCCGGAGGTGCATCAGTGGGCGCTCGAAAAATTTCGCAGCTTTCGCAGCGAGGGTCAGTTCGTTCCGTTCGCCGTGGGGAAAGATACGGTCATCTTCCCGGGATTCGATGGTGGGGCGGAATGGGGCGGAGCGGCGGCCGATCCGGAGACAGGAATTCTCTATGTCAACGCGAATGATCTGCCGTGGACCGGAGCGCTCGCCGAGAACACCGACGAAAACACTCCCAAGGCGGTGTACCTGAGTCAGTGCGCAGTATGCCACGGTGAAAAGATGGCCGGATCGCCTCCAGCGATTCCGTCTCTGGTGGGCGTCGGCAATCGGATGTCGGTCGCGGACGTCGCCGCCACGATCAGGAACGGCAAGGGCCGCATGCCCGGCTTCGCCAATCTGGAGCAAGACAGTGAACAGTGGTACGGACTGCTCTCGTATGTGATGAGCTCAAGTAAAGACAGCGGCTCCAGGGGCAACAACGCCAAGGAAGTGTCCAGTTCCGGGCCCGCACTTCCGGCGATGAAGTACCACTTCACGGGATACCACAAGTTTCTGGATCCAGAGGGCTATCCCGCGGTAGCGCCGCCCTGGGGCACGCTGAACGCCATCAATCTCAACACCGGCGAATATGTCTGGAAAATTCCTTTGGGCGAATATCTCGATCTCGCCGCCAAGGGCCAGAAAGACACCGGCACGGAGAACTACGGAGGGCCGGTTGTAACCGCAGGTGGTCTGCTATTCATCGGGGCGACCAACTTCGACAAAAAATTCCGCGCGTTCGATAAGACAACTGGCGCGCTCCTCTGGGAAACCACGCTGCCGTTCTCTGCGAACACGACTCCCGCAGTCTACGAAGTAGATGGCAGGGAGTTCATCGCAATCGCGGCAGGCGGTGGAAAGGATCCGAAGTCGAAGTCGGGCGGAGTGTACGTGGCGTTTGCGCTGAAGGAGTAGCCGGTGATCGCTTGGGTATCCTTCGTGAACCTTAGTGGTTGGAGCTTTCGGGTAGTTACTTGGTCTGACTGCAAACGTCCTTGCTTACAAGGTCGACGAACCCGCCCTCGGGAAGCTTGCCGAACTGGTCGTCGTGCGTGGCCTTCTTGCTGACGACGAAACGTCCGCTATGATCACGGGAGTAGAACCACTCTGAAGTGGGAGCAGCCGTCCCGCTGCTGCAATTGAAGCGCACGCGCGCGCGCATTTCTACGAACGGACCGCCCTGCGGAAGTTCCGCCGGATCTTTATATTCAATGCGTACCAGCGCCAGCCGCTGATTATTCTTTAGAACGCGGACGGAACTCACAGAAACCTTGTCGCCAGCTTCAGTTTGGCCGACCGCGCGCCAGTCTCCAGCAGCCCGGACTGCCAGACTAACCACAAGCACAACCGCCATGACGGCGAAGACGATGAGGGTTCTTTTCAACGCTGGATTTCCCCAAGCTCGGATTGCACGACACACTCTCGTCGAAAACTGCGATTCTGTCAACCTTTGTCAACGCCCGCAATTTAAACGGCGGTGCGGATCGTACGCTCATGCTATGGTAATGGGCGCTGCTGGCCAGGTAAAGGTTGGCTGCAATCGTTGGTCACTATGGAAATCCTTCATTCTACGATGTTTACATCGCCGATGGGGCCGCTATTTCTGGCGGCGTCGGATCGTGGCCTGGTCGCCCTGGAATTCGATGCGCGCCTGCCCGGCCAGCAGACGATTCGCCCCAACCCGCGCGACCTGCGGGCTGAGTCGAAGGCCGTCCGTTTCGAAGAGTCTGCCACTGCCTTGCGTCCGCATGTGCGTGAGTTAAAAGAATATTTTGCGGGCAAGAGGCGCGAGTTCGAGTTTGCCCTTGATCTTCGGGGCACGGATTTCCAACTTGCCTGCTGGCGCGCTCTGCTGGCCATTCCCTATGGCGAGACGCGCTCCTACGGGGACATCGCCCGCGCAGTCGGCAAGCCACAAGGATTTCGCGCCGTGGGCATGGCGAACAATCGCAATCCGGTCGCGATCGTCGTGCCATGCCATCGTGTCATCGCCTCCGATGGCACGCTCTGCGGATACGGCGGCGGCCTCGACGTCAAACGCAAGCTGCTGGAACTGGAAGGCGCGTTGAGCGGGACGCTGGCGGCGTAGCGGTCAATTCCCCATTGACCACGAACGGCAAATCCGCCACGCTGCGCAAGGCCGGCCTCTTCTATCTCGTGTTCGTCATGTTTTCCTACACGACGGGCGGCCCCTTCGGACTCGAGGACATGGTCACCACCTCGGGTCCAGGGATGACGCTGATCTACCTGCTGATCCTGCCGTTTTTCTGGTGCATCCCTGTCTCGCTGGTCTCGGCGGAGTTGACGACCGCCATGCCCGTCGAAGGCGGCTTCTACCGCTGGACGCGCGCCGCCTTCGGCGACTTCTGGGGATTCCTCGCCGGCTGGTGGAACTGGTCCGCATCCTTCCTGCTCGGCGGCGCCTACGCCGTGCTGTTCACCGATTATCTTGTCTACTACTTCCCGAAGATGACGTGGTGGGAGCACTACCTCGTCTCGGTCGCGCTGATCGTAGCGTTAACGTGGATCAATGTGCGCGGCATCGAAATGGTCGGCCAGCTCGCGACCGCGTTAGAAATTTTCATTTTCATCCCCGTGATGACCATGATTGTCATCGCGCTCTTCCACTGGCACCACAACCCTTTCCTTCCGTGGGTGCCTCCGCATCAAGCGACTTTCAAAGTTTTCGGCGTCGGTCTGGCACTCGGGCTGTGGCTGTACTCCGGCTACGAGCAACTCTCGACAGTGGCTGAAGAAGTAGAGAATCCTCAGCGGTCCTATCCGCGAGCGCTCGCCCTGGTGGTGCCGCTTTCAATTGCTGCGTACTTTCTGCCGACACTCGCGGGCCTCGCGTCGGCCGGCAACTGGGAAAGATGGCACACGGGATTCTTCTCCGATGTTGCCAGCATGATCGGCGGCCCCTGGCTGGGCACCTGGATGACCCTGGCCGCAATGGTCGGCAACGTTGCTTTACTGAACAGCACCGTGCTGACCACGACTCGCATGCCCTTCGCCATGGCCGAAGACGGATATCTCCCGCCAGTCCTCACCCGCAAACATCCGCGCTACGGGACGCCATGGCTGGCAATCGTTGTGTCGGCGTCGATCTACGCCCTGCTCGCATGGCAGAGCCTCGCCGAACTGATCTCGGTATACATCTGGCTGCGCTCGGCCACGACTGTGTTGACGGTTCTGTCAGCGTGGAAATTACGGCGCACGCCCGAGCTAAAACGCTCTTTCAAGATTCCGGGCGGGCGCATGGGATTGCTTTACGTGGTGGGCGCACCCGTGGTAATGGCTATCGTGGCGCTGCTGGGCAGCGACCGGTTCGGCTTAATCGGCGGAGCGATTGCGATTGCGGTAGGGCCATTGGTGTATCTCTCCCTTCGGCGGAAGGCGACTTAAGTTTTTCTCTGTGATCCTTCGCTTCGCTCAGGATGACAGGTTCCGTTTCGAGGGAAATATCGCTCCTCCGGCTTAGCTCACCCAATCCAAAAACTTGTACCACGCTCCCGCGAATGGCAGAAACCACGGCTTCCCGTTGTACATCCCAAGCGGCGCACCCGGAAACGGAATGCCCACGAACGGATTCTCCGGCTTATCTCCCGCCATCAGTTCGGCGATCTTCTGTCCTTGGTACGTTGCCATGGCCACGCCATGTCCCGCATAACCCACCGCGTAGTACATGCCGTCCATCTGCCCCGCGTGCGGCATGATGTCGAACGCGAAGTCGAGCGTGCCGCCCCATACGTAGTCGATCTTGGCGTCGCTCAGCTGCGGATACACATCGATCATTCCCCTCCGCAGAATGCCCGTGCTCTGCCGGACGGTCTGATCCGTCTCAGGGAAGAACGCTGCCCGGCCCCCGAACAGCATGCGGCGGTCCGGTGTCAGGCGGTAGTAGTACAGAAAATTCTTCGAGTCGTAAATCATGCGATTGCGCGGGCTCAGTTCTCGGGCCAGCGCTTCGGGAAGCACTTCCGTTGTAATGATGAACGAGCCGATCGGGATCAGCTTCTTCTTCAGAGCAGGCGTGGCCCGACCCGTATACCCGCTGGTGCCGGCGAACACCTCGTGCGCCCACAGCGGGCCGCGGGAAGTTTCCAACTTCCATCCCAGCTCTCCCTGTCGCGATTCGCGCACGATGCTTTCCGCTCGCGCGTGCTCGTAGATCTGTGCCCCCGCCTTCATGGCGGCCCTGCCAAGACCTGCAACATAGCGCGCAGGGTTGCAGCCTGCACTGACTTCATCGACCATGCCGCCGTAGTAAATGGTCGATCCGATCTCGGCACTCAACTCGTGTCGTTGCACCACCCGCAGAGTGTGATCGAACTCGCGGGCGATCACTTCAGCCTGTCGCGCATAATCGTCGAAGTGCTTCTGCTTGCACGCAACTTCCAGATGCCCGCAGCGGGCGAAGTCGCAGTCAATCTTTTCCTCGCGAACGATCTGTTCCACGCAGTCGAGCGAAGCCAGCGAGGCGGCATACATGCGCTGGGTCCGTTCCCGTCCGTACATCGAGATGAGCTTGTTGACGCCGAGCTTCATCCCGGTGAGCACCATTCCCCCGTTGCGCGAACTCGCGCCCCAGCCGATGGTCTCGGATTCGAGTACAGCCACCTTCGCGCCACGTTGGGCGAGGGTGCGCGCGGCGGAGAGTCCGGTAAACCCTGCCCCAATCACAGCTACATCGACGGCTTCTGGGATGGGCTGCGACGCGTCCACGGCGGGGAATTCAGTGGTGGTAAGCCAGTAGTTATGTTCTTGCAAGGACATAGAGTTACGGGTCCGAAACGCAAACAACTGTGAGCGACCGAGCATTCTACCAAGCGCTTGCCATCAGTACATGTACCTCCGGCCACGGATCGGTAGCCTTGCGGCCCCCTCGGTAATCTTGCTCCCGTTACTGGCTGCCCCTAGTCTGAAGGAGCATGGCCCTTCGCTGCCTCTTGTTCTGCTCGGACGCAGGGACGGCTACCCCTGTTCTTCAGGTGCTAGCCGGTCTCGCCGTTGAGGGAGAGCACTGTTCCGACGCAGTAGCCACAGTCGAGAAAGTCACGCACCAGAGTTTTCAGATCGTCATCATTGATTGGGATCAGCAGCCGGAAGCCGGGCTGCTTCTCACGGCAGCTCGCGAGAGAAAGGCCTCTGAACGTCCGCTGACCCTGGCCATCGTGAGCGATGACATCAGTGTTCCGCAAGCGCTGCAGGCGGGCGCGAACTCGATCTTGCGCAAACCGATCATGCTCAATCAGGTCAAAGATACTTTGACCACGGCGCGCGATCTGTTGCGTTCGAAGCAGGAATCAGCGATGCAGGCCGCTGCGGCAGGGGCGTCTTCCGGTTCAGTTTCGACGCTCCCGTCCAGCCTGGACACGTCCAAAGACAAAGCGCTTCGCGCCGGAGAGTTCTTGCATTCCGCCGGGACGACCCCGGGCGGCCAGTTCGAGACCGATTCGGATGTGCATGAGTCCCTGGCCCCGACCTCGGCCGAGCCCGTGGATCCGCTGAAGGATTTGGAGCCGACGGCTGCGTCGATGTCCACAAACGCAGTCGACCAGAAGCCCGCTCCTACTCCGCCGCCTCCGCCGGTGTCGAGCGAACCTCGCGGTCTGGAGTGGTACTTGAAGACGCGCGCCGGGGCCACCTCGACTCCCGTTTCAGCCCCCGCTCCGCCGCCTCTGGCGCCTGGAAAACCCGAAATGGTCGGCTTCGACCAGCCTTACTCCCCGACTCCTGCTGCGAGTTCAGGCGACGCCGCGCAACGGACGGCTCCCGAAGTGAACTCGAATCAGCCTGACGTCCCGGACCCAAGGCGCGAACCGAAACGCGAGCCGAAACAAGAGCAGAAGCACGAGCAGAAGAGAGAAGCGGAACTCTTCGCCTACATCGAGGGCGGAAGCGCCGACACCGAAGAAAAGTCCGGGCCGCGCTTTCGGCACAAAGGGGCAATCATCGGTGCGCTAGCGCTAGCCAGTCTTGCGATCGGAATCGCGCCGCAAGCGCCCTGGCATCCGAAACTTCACACGTTCTGGATTCACGAGCAGCAGGCGCTACGCGGCTGGCTAAACCCGCAGCCAGTCACTCCGCCGCAGGCACCCGCGGCTCACGAAGACTTTGGCCGCGCCGGCGATGAGTACAAGCTCCCCGTCGCAGAGACCATCCCGGACGCGACGACCGATCCTTCACAAATCCAGGTACTGCCAGTAGTAGATCCGACGATCAAGAAACCGAACAGCTTAGGTGGAAACGCTATCCAAGCGACAACAGATGCAACCGCCGCGACTCCGGTTGATCAAACGCCTCAGGTGCCTCCTTCGGGAGCGCAGGCCCCCGACAACCAGCCGCCGCAAACGGTTCCTCAGTCGACGCAACCTTCCACGCCGCCTGTTGATGCCCCTTCACAATCGCTGCCAACAACGGTTGCTCCGGTTGTGACCACGCCGCAGCATTCTGATCCATTTACGGCAGCGCCTCCGCCAGTTGCGTCCGCGGTGCGGCCTGCGCCTCCTAAGATTCCGGAACAGAACACCGCTTCAACTCCCGCCAACGTTCCATCGAGCCTGAAGTCCCACATGGCCTCCATGACTCCCGATGCCGGGGGTAACAAATCACCGGAGTCCGCCATGCAGTCGATTGAACCGGTCAGCATTCCCGAACTCACCGAGCGTGCCCTTCTCGTGGAACAGCCGGAGATTGCCTATCCCACCAATCCCAAGGCACAGCCGGGAACGGTAATCCTGCAGGTCTTGATCGGTCGCGACGGCACAGTGCAAGATGCCAAATTCATGCAGGGCTCGCTGGCCTTCGCGCGATCGGCAATCGACGGTGTCAAGCTCTGGAAATTCAAGCCCTACGTCATGAACGGGCGCCCCGTGTCGGTGCAGACGTTGCTGACCATCAGCTTCAAAGCAGCGTCATGAAGTAAGTTGTTTGTTTTGTTGAAGACCCGCGAGAAATGCTTCCGCGCGACTTCCTGCCAGAATGACAGAACCCGCTTTCGTCCGTCTATTGAGATGAGCGCCGGACCCCGATTCCCTTCGTTACCGATGGGGCACAAAAGCAAGCACCCTGGGGATCGAATTCCGCATCTAGAGAGATATAATAGGCAGAGTTTCTCAGGAAGCAGTTCCTTCCAGAAGAAGATCAAAAACAGATGTCCATGAAAACCAAAGCAGCGATTCTCGTCACCTCCTTTGCCGTACTACTGTTCGTCGTTGTGGGCTCGATGGGCGGCGTCCACGCCTCCTCGACCGACGGCTCTTACCGTCAACTGCAGGTCTACAGTGAAGTGCTCTCGCGCGTGCGCAGTGAGTACGTTGAAGAGCCGAACATTCCGAAGGTGACGGACGGTGCGCTGCACGGACTTCTGGAGTCGCTCGATTCCAACTCCAGCTACATGTCGGCGGATGCCTACAAGGCATTCAAGACTCACAAGTCCGAGTCCAAGGGTGGCATTGGCGCGGTGGTTTCGAAGCGCTTTGGCTACGCCGCGGTGGTCGCCGTGTTGCCAGGATCGCCTGCCGAGAAGGCTGGCATTGAACAGACCGACATCTTCGAATCGATTGAAGGCCTGAGCACGCGGGATATGTCGCTGCCCGAAATCCGCAACCTGCTGGCAGGAGCGCCCGGATCCACGCTGAACGTTGCCGTGGTCCGTGCCCGCAAGGCCGAACCGCAGAAGGTCGTCATCACGCGCGACGTGGTCAGCATTCCCGCGGTGACGGAAAAGATGATGGACGACGGCATCGGCTACGTGAAAGTCGAAGCACTCACCAAGGGCAAGACGCAAGAGATTGCCGCGAAGATCAAGTCGCTCGAGAAGTCAGGAGCGAAGAAGGTATTGCTCGACCTCCGCAACTGCGCCGAGGGCGACGAGAGTGAAGGCGTCGCGACGGCGAACCTGTTCCTTAATCACGGAACCATCACTTATCTGCAGGGCCAGAAATTTCCGCGCGAGGCCTTCAATGCCGATCCCGCGAAAGCAATCACAACTCTGCCCGTCGCGGTTCTTGTAAACCGCGGAACTTCGGGCGCGGCCGAGATTGTGGCTGCCGCGCTTCTGGAGAACGCGCGCGGCGACGTTGTTGGCGACAAGACCTTCGGCGACGGCTCCGTCCAAAAGACGATTGACCTGCCCGATGGTGGCGCGCTGATCCTCTCGGTAGCGAAATACTACTCGCCCAGCGGCAAAGCCATTCAAGACGTGGCGATCACGCCCAACGTTCTGGTGGCTGACGTTGCCGACGACTCCGTGGGTCCAGACGACGAAGACGGTGCTGCCGCTGCACCCGACCAAGACGCCAAGCCCAAGAACACGGTCGATGATCAGTTGAAGAAGGCCGTGGAAGTGCTGAAGAGCCGGGCTAGCTAAGGCCTTTTGAAAAAAGATGCTTCAAGAATCGCGCACCTTCGGGTGCGCGATCGTCTTTTGCCCTGCGGTTGGTCTGATATAGTTGGTCCGATTCCCTGAAATATTTCGGTCACTTGAGATGGAGGCTAGTCCTACCCAGTGGAGACGATTACCCATTCGTCAATTGCCCTCCTCTTCCTCTTCCTGATCGCCCTTCTCGCGCTTCTGATTGTCCAAGGCGTGTTTAAGCGCTTGAGAACCGACCCCGCCGTGCCTCTTCGGCTGGAAATTCGAGTCGAAGACTTCGGCGGATTCAGCTACCGCCAACTGGTGCTTGTCAGTTTGCTCTCCCTGTTTCTGGAAATGCTGATGATTCGCTGGGTGTCTTCCGAGGTTAGCATTTTTGCCTATTTTAAGAACTTCGTCCTCGTTGCTTGTTTTCTGGGCTTCGGGTTGGGTTGTTATCTCTGCCGGCTCCGGGTTCGACTGATCGCAATTATTGCGCCTCTCTTGCTGCTGACCATCATCCTCAAAGCACCAATTCCTCCGTTGCGGGAAGCTATGGAGGCATTGCCCCTACTCCTTGGGGGAGGAGTTGAAGTGAATGTTTGGGGTGTTCCGGCCGTTCCGCCAAATTGGGCCGGGATGGTACTGGCGATGGCCGTCGTCGTTCCGCTGTTTGTGGTAATCGCGACCTCGTTTATTCCTTTTGGCCAACTAGTCGGATGGTACCTGGAGCAGTCCCCAAATGGCGTAACGGCCTATACCGCGAACGTCCTGGCTAGTCTCGCCGGAATCGGCGCCTACACCCTGGCGTGCTTCCTTGATCAGCCGCCTTGGGTATGGTTTCTGGTGGCGGGAATTTTTTCTCTGGTGCTGTTCTGGCGTCATCGAGCAGCGCGTACAGCTCTCGGCGCCACTTTCCTTGCGTGCGTTGTCTTACTTGCGATTTCCGACGACCGCAACGCAAAGACTTATTGGTCGCCTTACCAGAAGCTGGTGCTGCGGCCGGTCTACGGCAAAGGCCAAATTGAGGCTTACGATCTAACCACGAATGGCGCCTGGTATCAGAGGGTCTTCAACCTCTCACCAGCTTTTGTCCAGTCGCATCCGCAGGAATTCCTCGATCACCCTGTGGAGTGGAGCTCATACAACCTCCCATACCGGTTGTATCCATCCCCGCCGTCGGTGTTGGTGTTGGGCTCGGGTATGGGGAACGATGTGGCGGCCGCCCTTCGAAATGGTGCCGGCCGGGTTGTCGCCGTCGAAATCGATCCCCTGATTCTCCAACTCGGTCGGGAAATCCACTTCGAACATCCTTATCAGTCTCCTCGTACTCAGGTCGCGAACGATGATGCCCGTAGTTACATTGAGAACAGTCACGACCAATTTGATCTCATCGTCTTTTCTCTCCTCGATTCGCATACCACGACTTCAAACTTCACCAACATCCGCATCGATAACTATGTCTACACTCGGGAGGCACTGCAACGGGCAAGACGCCTACTTCGGCCAGATGGTCTGTTCATTGTGAAATTTCGGGTCGACAATTCATGGATTGCCGGCCGACTGTTTCACTTGATGCAGGATGCTTTCGGTCAAGATCCGACTCAATTCGAAAGCAGTCCTGCCGCTTACGACACTTTCGGCCGCTTCTTCGTCGCCGGATCGCGCGAGCGCCTAACCCAGGCAACATCCGATCCCACGGTTGCCGCTTATCTCTCGTCGCACTCCGCCCTGCCGATGCAAGAAACCACCTCAACCACCGATGACTGGCCATACTTCTACCAGCACGAGCCTGGGCTGCCCCTCATCGTCATTCTGGTGTCGGTAGCTGTCCTCATCATTTTTGGATGGTTCCTCCGCCAGGCCAGTGGCGAAGGCCCGCACCTGGAACTGCACTTCTTCTTCCTGGGCGCGGGTTTCATGCTTCTCGAGGCGCAGATCGTCAGCAAGATGGCTCTTCTTTTCGGCACAACGTGGGTCGTCAACGCCATCGTCATCTCCGGCTTGTTATGTCTCATTGTGGCCGCGAATCTTTTCTACGGCGCCATGCCGCGCATTCCACTCTGGATCCCCTATGTCGGACTGTTCCTTACCTTGGCCGTGATGTTTGCCGTCCCCGTAGAAAAGTTGTTCTTCGCGTCGTGGCTCGTGCGCGCGATCGTGGCCACGCTGGCTCTGTGCCTTCCCGTTTTTTTTGCGGGAGTCATTTTCGTCTCCAGCTTTGCCCGGGTCGGTTTTCGCGGAAGTGCTTTGGGATCAAACTTGTTCGGCTCGCTTCTGGGAGGCCTGCTGGAATCGTTCTCCCTGTGGTTCGGACTGCGATCGTTGGCGATTCTCGCTGCTGCGTTGTATCTGCTGTCGGCAGTTTTTCTTCGTCGAGTCAGCACCGCCGCCGACGAAATCCCCGCGGCCCAACCAGTCCGCTCCGCTTGAAGTGCTATCCTGACTTCGACGGATGAAGTCTCTTTACGAACATCTTCCACCAGTAGAAATCGGCGGACGCAGGCTGGTCGGGCGCGTCCTGTTTGGCCTGCTCGTGCTCGTTGCCGTGTTGGTGGGAGCGACTGCCGGTCTGCTGCTGGTCTATACCACCGACCTGCCGCAGGTCGACGCCCTCGAAGCCTACCGTCCCAGTTCCATCACCGAGCTCTACGACGATCACGGACGCGTAATCGGATCGTTCGCTCTGCAACGCCGCGTAGTCGTCGGCTACGACGATTTCCCGCCCGTACTACGCGATGCGCTGGTCTCGATCGAAGACAAAGACTTCTACACGCACTCCGGAATAAACTTCTGGCGCATCGTGGGCGCCGCCTATCGTGACATCGAGTCAGGCGGCCGCGTGCAAGGAGCGTCGACCCTGACCATGCAACTCGCGCGCAATCTTTTCCTGTCCCCGGATCGCGCCTTCCATCGCAAGGTGCAGGAAACGATGCTCGCCATCCAGATCGAGCGCCGCTTCACCAAGCCGCAGATCTTCACCCTGTATGCCAACCAGATTGCACTCGGCCACGGTGTGTTCGGCTTCGAGGCTGCGTCGGAGTTCTACTGCAGCAAGCCCGCGAAGCAACTGACTCTGGAAGAAGCGGCCCTGCTCGCGGGACTCCCCAAGGGCCCGAGCTTGTATTCGCCGATCAACCATCCCGACCGCGCGCAGAAGCGGCGCAATCTGGTCATCAACGCCATGCTGGAAGACGGCAAGATCACGGCCGCACAGGCCGCCGACGCGCGCTCCGCGCCGCTGGTTCTGCATCTGGCCCACGATCCGAATTCGCTGGCACCCTATTTTGTGGAGGAGATTCGCCGCTACCTGGAAAACAAATACGGCACAGACCAGGTGCACGAGGGCGGATTGAAGGTCTATACCACGCTCGATGTGGACTTGCAGAAGGCCGCGAACCAGTCGGTGCTCGACGGCCTGGCTGCCTACGAGCGCCGCCACGGCTGGAAGGGGCACCTCGAGAACGTCCTTGCCGAAGGTGCAGTCGCCGACAAGTATGTTCATCCGGACTGGGACGACGAACCTGAAGTCAACGGATACGTCCACGCTTTGGTCACCTTTGCGGGCACCGGCATCGCAACGTTGAAGTTTGGCCGATACACCGCGGCAGTTGGGCAACCTGAAGCTGCCTGGACGCAACACAAACTCGTGGACATTCTCAAGACCGGCGACATTTGCTACGTCAAGATTTTGTCGCTCGGTGCCAACGGCGCCGCGCACGTCAGCCTCGAGCAGGATTCCGGAGCCCAGGGATCGCTCTTGGCGATCGACAACACCACCGGCGGGATCAAGGCCATGGTCGGCGGCCGCGACTTCAACGAATCGAAGTTTGATCGTGCCACGCAAGCCATGCGCCAGGTCGGATCGTCGTTCAAGCCATACGTCTACACTACGGTCATCGATCAAGGCGCCACTCCTGACGATACGATTCTGGATGAGCCCATTAGTTTTGAAACTCTGTCCGGGCCGTACATCCCCCACAATTACGACGAAAAATTTGAAGGCATCATCACGCTGCGGCGCGCGCTGGCCCAGTCGCGCAACATTCCCGCGCTGAAACTCGCGAACAAAGTCGGCATCAAGAGCGTCATCGACTATGCCGGGCGCTTCGGCATCACCGCGAAGCTGCCGCCCTACCTGCCTGTGGCGCTGGGAGCGGCGGAAATCACACTAATGGAGCAGACATCGGCCTACAGCGTCTTTCCCAACGACGGCGTACGGGTGATCCCGCGCTACATCACCCGCGTGACCGATTATGAAGGCCGTGTGCTCGAGGAAGATTTTCCCGATGTGAAAGATGTAATCAGCGAGCGCACCGCCCGCATCATGACCTCGATGTTGCGCGAAGTAGTGCTTCACGGCACTGGAGTCGCTGCGGCGAGGTTGCCCTTTCCGGTGGCCGGCAAGACCGGGACGACGAACGATTTCACTGACGCCTGGTTTATGGGATTCACGCCGACGATGACCTGCGGAGTCTGGGTCGGATACGACGAGAAAAAATCCTTGGGCGCGAAAGAAACCGGCGCACACGCAGCCTTGCCAATCTGGATGAACTTCATGACGGTGGCCATGGCCGGAAAAGATCCCGGAGACTTCCAGCCACCGCCAGTGGCGCCGCACACAATAACGCAAAAAGTAGACACACCAGACGCCGCCCCAGCCGCAGAAGAATCGCATTGAAGTAGCGTATTTCGGAGGACTTGATGAGTAAGCACGCTCTCAAAACCTTGCTGATTGCCTTCGTCTTGATCGCTGTCCTCGGAGCCGCGCAAACTCCCCAGAAGAACGAAGGCGCGGAAGGTGCCAAGGCCGTCGAACAAGCCCTCCATATGCAGCAAGACGCCTGGAACCACCACAACCTCGACGCCTTCATGGCGGGGTACTGGAACTCCCCGGACCTGACTTTCTTCTCCGGCGCCAAGCAGACCAGCGGATGGCAGGCGACCCTCGATCGCTACAAAGCAACGTACGCGAGTCCGGGCCACGAGATGGGAACCCTGGAGTTCTCCGCTCTGCGCATCGAAATGCTCGGACCGGAAGCGGCCTTCGTCCGCGGTGCCTGGCACCTGACTATGTCAGACGGCAAAACTCCCCACGGACTGTTCACCCTCGTGTTCCGCAAGTTTCCCGATGGCTGGAAGATCATCCACGACCACACGTCGGCCGCCGAATGACGGCTGACGCCTTCTAGAAGTGCCCTAATCAACGGTCGTTTAATCGCGTGGTTTTGGGTGGCGCAGCGCTTTCAGCGCTGCGATAGAGCCTCCCCAGTCTGGGGCTTTAGCCACCGGGGATCTCGCTATTTTTTCACTCGCAACTGTACACGGGCTCCTTCCGGCAAAGTGCCGCTGACCAATTCCACTTTTCCGTTGCGCACCACGCCTTCAAACTCCTGCTGGACTGGCGGCTGGCTCGCAGCCCGCGCGGGCGAGTCGCCCGCGCCCACACGTGCACTGATTCTTCCCATGCCCTTGTCCATGGCATCGTTCGCCAGTTGGTCGGCTTCCTGATTCTGCTCGCGGAACGCGTGTCCGATCGAGAACCAGTCCATCTGCGCGATCAACTCTTTCGCGCGCCCGTGCAGATCCTGCAGGACCGCGTTCTTCACCTTGTAGATTCCCTTGATCTGCCGCACCAGCAACTCCGAATCGCTGATCAGCTTGAGTGCCTTCGGCCCGTGCTTGATCGCATACTCGAGCGCGGCGATCAGTCCCTGATATTCGGCGAAGTTGTTGGTCTGGTGTCCGAGATACTCGCTCAGCGCCGCAACCTTGCGTCCCGTTTCGTCCTTGATCACCACGCCGTATCCGGCGGGCCCAGGGTTACCACGTGCCCCTCCGTCACTGTGCGCGATTAAGTAATGTTCTGGAGGATTCTCGCGGGATTCGAAGAGCGGCTTGCTGCCAGCGCTGCGGGAGGGATAAGAAGGCATGGATCGAGTTTACAACGGCAGCCGAGCTCTGTTCATCGTCCCGCAGCCAGCCGCGTGGCCAGCCGCGGAGGCAGCTTCGCGGCGAAGATGCGGTCCTGCGCTTCTTTCAGATTGTATGGAGTGCGATGGAAGTGGACGACCTGTGCGTCGGTATCGAACAGAGCGAACGCGGCCCGCCAGTCGCCATCGCGCGGCTGCCCGACCGACCCAGGATTGATCAAATATCGTGCATTGGACTTCAGCTGCAGTGGTACCGATTCCGCCTGCCCCACCGTGCGATATTCCGGACGGAAGCCATCGGCCGAAGCGCCGTTGGCGAAAAATCCGCCCTGCAAATGCGTGTGCCCGAAGAATGTCAAAGGAGTCGTCAGCGTGATCAGCGGCGCCAGCGCATCCCCGAGCGAGACTACATACTCATCTTCGTCGTTGGGGGACCCATGGACCAACTGCACCTCTGGGAAATTTGGCAGAGGGACCGGACCGTGCGGCAGGTTGCGCAGCCACTCGAGATTCTCCGGCGTCAGTTCGTTGCGCGTCCACATCGCGGCTGCAGCAGCCATGGGATTGAAATCGTCGAGGTCCATCACGCCCGTGGCAGCCTTGTCATGATTGCCGCGCACAAAGACCGTTCCCAGCTTACGGGAGCGCTCGGCCACATCGTTCGGGCTGGCGCCGTAGCCGACAATGTCCCCCAGATTCACCACCGAGTCAAAGGGTGGCGCGCCAGCCAGCACAGCGTCGAGGGCTTCGAGATTGGCGTGGATGTCGCTTAGCAGCAGTATGCGCACGAATCACCGGACAGATTGCCGATTATAGACTGGATACTGGATAGAAGAAATATGGAGCATCAAGCAGCTGTGGAGATGGCCGCCTCGGCCGTCCAAGCCAGAGCCCGCCCTGAGCGAGCGCAGCGACCGAAGGGGCGCAGCCCGGCGCCACGCATATCAAACGCCGCAAGCCTGCGACCATCCTCACTGAGCGGGTGAGTTGACAACCGGGCATCTTGCCCAGTGGCCGTCGCCCACCTCGACCAGCGGCGGCAATTCGCGGGCGCACTGCGGAATGCGGAATTCGCAGCGCGGCTCGAAACTGCACCCCGGAGGCAGCGTGTGCAGCGCCGGAACTGTGCCCTCAATGGTTTGCAATGGACGAGCCCGGTCGGTCTTGAGATCGGGCACGGCGTGCAGCAGCCCGCGCGTGTAAGGATGCGCCGGAGTCTGGAAGATGTCCCGCTTTGCGCCGAGTTCCACCAGGCTGCCTGAGTACATCACGGCCACGCGATCGGCGACCCTCGACACCACTGCCAGGTCGTGGGAAATGAAGAGCATGGCGAGCCCGAACTTGGCGCGCAGTTCGGCGAGCAGATCAAGAATCTGCGCTTGGATCGTGACGTCGAGCGCAGTGGTCGGCTCGTCTGCAATCAGCAGCTGCGGGCGGTTCACGATGGCCATCGCGATCATGACGCGCTGCCGCATCCCGCCCGAAAGTTGATGAGGATAGTCGCGGGCGCGGCGCGCGGCGTCGGGAATGGCGACGTCGTTCATGGCGTCGACGGCGCGCTGCCATGCCTCCTTTTTCGACAAAGTATTATGCGCGACCACGGCTTCCGCGATCTGATCTCCCACGCGCATGACCGGATTGAGCGCGGTCATCGGCTCCTGAAAAATCATGGCGATGCGCGAGCCGCGCAACTGCCGCATGCCGTCGTCCTCGAGAGCGGCAAGATTCTGCGGGCCCGCCCCGTTTTGCGTAAACAGGATTTCGCCCGACACACGGGCCTGCGGCGGCAACAGCCGCATGATTGCAAGCGAAGTGATGGATTTGCCCGACCCGGATTCGCCCACAAGCCCGAGAACTTCGCCCGGCGCGAGCGAGAAGCTCAAATCACGGACAGCGGCAAGGGCGTGTGTGGGGACAGCCGCCCCCGGCTGTCCCGCTGCTCGCAGGGCAGCGGAGGGAAATCTTCCTTGCAAAGGGAATTCAATACTCAGCTGGCGAACGTCGAGCAGAGGCTGCACGGTTTCATGGTAGCAGCGCAGTCGCCCTGCGGGCGACGGACAGCCGATGGCGGCTGTCCCCAGATAAGTTACTGGCCTAAGATCAGCGGCAGACCGTTCTTGTTGTTTCCGATCACCACCACTTTGGAGTTCGGGCTCTTGGCCAGGTTCTCCGTGGCCTCGATGCCCTTCCACTCCAGCAACGACGGAGTAATGCCTTGGGCGACGATCTGCTGGAAGTCGCGAACCCCGGCGGCCTCGATGCGCTTGCGCTGGGCTTCCTGCGTTTCCTTCTGCAGGCGGAAGTTCATGGCCAGCGATTCCTGTTCGGCCTGCTGCTTGGCTTCGATGGCGGCCTTCAGCGTGGCCGGGAGCTGAATGTCGCGCAGCAGAACGTTCTCCACGGTGATGCCGCGTTGGTTGAGTTCCGTAGTGATCTGGTCCAGGATTTGTTTGGCGACCATTTCACGCTCGCCAGTATAAAGCGCATTCGCAGTGTGCGAAGCCGTAGCCTCGCGGATGGCCGACCGCAGCGTCGGCTCGACCACGACGTTCTCATAGTCGGCGCCAATCTTCTGAAACACTTCGGCAGCGCGGTCGGGATTGAGGTGGTAGATGAGTGAGGTGTCGAGGCTCATCATCAGCCCCTCGCTAGACGGGACATTGGCCGATTCCTTGAGCGTCTGGGTCTGGATCGAAAGCTCGTTATTGGTTTTCAGCGGATTGATGAGGTGAATGCCTTCGCCTAGCGTCTCGCCGGGTTGCACTTTGCCGAAAAGAGTGAGCACTCCTACATGCCCGGTGCCAACGCGGGTAATGGAACTGAATACCAGGATCACGAACAGAAAAGCCGCGATTCCCAAGCCGATCAAGCGAAGAAACGTTCCGCTGCCACCACCGCCGTCAATCACTCTGCCGCGAGCTGGATCGAAAATCGTCATCGGAATTCTCCCTGAGAGATTCTAGGGCGCAGCAGGCAGCGCAGATAAGTGGCTCACAGGGCTCTCGTGGGGAGTGGTGTCGGTCTCGTTCACACAGCTAGACTGTAGAAGAGGTTTTAGACGGCTCCGGCGCAGACTGCCAGTTCTGCCAGTTACGATGAAGACCCGCTTCCTGTAAATTGCACCCGTATATGAAGAATCGAGCGGTTAGGATCCGACGACTGAGCTGGATGCGTTTTGGATGGCAAACCTGTGTTCTTGTCGTGCTTGCATCATGCCTCAGTGCCGCGCAACAACAGGACATTCAGGCGCTGGTCACAGGCGGGAACCTGGAGGGAATGCGCTGGCCGAACTTCACCGACTATCGAACCGCTCTGCAGAAATTCTATGAGCCCACAGGATATGCCCCTGCCTGGGTCCAGGGCGCGCAACCCGTACCGCAGGCCCTGTCACTCATCGAACGCTTCAAGGATGCATGGAAGAAAGGGCTCAATCCCGAAGACTACGACGCATCGCGATGGGATGAAAGAATCCGCGCGCTGCCAACGGGCGGTCCGGCTGTTGCACGTTTTGATGTAGCCCTCAGCGTTTGCACGATGCGCTATATATCCGACCTGCGCATTGGACGGGTCAATCCGCTGCATTTCGATTTCGGACTCAGCGTGCAACAGAAGAAATACGACCTTGCTCAGTTTCTCCGCGACCGAATCCTGACAACCACCGACCTCAAGACAGTCTTGGACGACGTGGAACCTCCGTTTGCCGGCTATCGCCGCACCGAACTGGCGCTGGCACGATACGTCGAACTGGCCCGCACCGACGATGGGGAGAAGCTTCCCGCAGTTACGAAGCCTATCGATCCGGGCCAGAGCTATGCAGGTGTGCCTCGTCTGGCCCAATTCTTGCGGCTCGTGGGCGACCTCCCGGCCGATGCCGTGCTTCCCGCTGACTCACAAGTCTACGGCGGGCCACTGGTGGATGCCGTCAAGCACTTCCAACTTCGTCACGGTCTCGATGCCGATGGCCGCCTCGGTCCCGCCACCATCAAACAACTGAACGTGCCGCTCCAGGATCGCGTCCTCCAACTGCAACTCACTTTGGAACGTTGGCGATGGTTGCCTGCTGAGTTTTCCGCGCCGCCGATCATCGTGAACATTCCCGATTTCCGGCTGCGTGCCCTTGATGAAAAAAACAATGTCGTCATGGATATGCGTGTGGTGGTCGGGAAAGCGATGCGCACCCAGACACCGGTCTTCACGCGCGAGATGACCTATGTTGTCCTGCGGCCCTACTGGAATGTTCCCCCCAGCATTCTACGCAGCGAGATTGTTCCCGCCATCCAGCGCGACCGAAGCTACATCGCCCGCAAGAACTACGAGGTCACCACCAACGATGGGAAGGTGGTCGCTGCAGGAGAGATTTCCGATGACGTATTGGCCCAACTGCGAGCAGGAAAGCTGTCGGTGCGACAAAAGCCCGGTCCCACCAATGCGCTGGGGTTGGTCAAGCTGATTTTCCCGAACGAATTTAACGTGTATCTGCACAGCACGCCCTCTCCAGAACTGTTTTCGCGCTCGCGCCGTGATTTCAGCCACGGCTGCATTCGCGTCGAAAAGCCCGCTGAACTGGCCACGTGGGCGCTGCGAAACAATCCGGGATGGACGCTTGAAAAAGTGCAGCAGGCCATGCAGAGTGGAAAAGACAACGTCACCGTAAACCTGCTGAAGCGCGTCCCAGTCTTCATCGTCTACGGGACCGCGCTCGCCTACGAAAACGGCGACGTCCATTTCAGCGATGACATCTACGGACACGACGCCAAACTCGCGGCAGCGTTGGCGAAGGGTTATCCCTACCAGTAATCAGTGGCCAACTACCAGCGCCGCACGCGCCCCACATCAACGTGCACGAAATCAGAAGCGGCATAGTAGCCCACACCACCACGACGCAGCGCCAATGCAGCATCCCTCACCTGCGCGGTAGGAACTCCGGGCACGCGAATGTCGATGGCCATCGCCTGCATGTGGAGGCTGTGCCGGGCAACTCCGTGTCCATGAGTGCGCAGGAATTCGTTGCTCCAGGGCGTGCGGTAGCCGCAGACGACATCGATCTCAAGATCGGGATTCCCCAATGCAGTCGTCAGGTCGTGCAGCAGGTCGAATACCCGCGGATCATAATCATGAACGTCGCCTGTGCGATGGTCCCGCAGATAACCGTTCAGGCGCGCCAGCGCTTCCGGGTCGTAGCCCTCGCCGTTGCGGTAAACGATGTTCAGCCGTTCTCCCGTGTGCGTATGAAAAAAATGCAGTTGGTAGGGAACGCTAGAACGATCCTGAAGTTTTGGCTCTGCGGCACGAGAGAACTGCCCGGCAGAAATCAGTACCAACACAAGAAAATTGCAAATAATTCTGGACGACGACGGCAAAGGCAACAGGCTCCGGAAAACAGACTGGCCACCCCGTAGGTGGCCTGAAATCTATTGTACCAAGCCTCAGGCCAGCAGATCTGAATCTTGCTCTCCCGTAGCCGCATCTCTTAAAGTACGTCTATGAGCAAAATTCACATTCCTACGCCTTTGCGGCAGTATGTGGGCAAGCAGTCGTCGGTGGACGTCCAGGGATCAACCGTCGGCGAAGCCATGACCGCGCTGGTGGCGCAGCACCCGGATCTCAAGAAGCACCTCTATACCGAAGACGGCAAACTGCGGGCCTTCGTCAACCTCTACGTCAACGACGAAGACATCCGCTACATGCAGAAAGAAGCGACTGCCCTGAAGGAAGGTGATAACATTTCCATCGTGCCTTCCATCGCCGGAGGCGCTGCCTGACTGGGGATTTCTGACTTGAATCCTGTCCCTACAATGCGCTGTTGTTGCTGTTGCCCTTCCTGTTGTTAGCCTGCATTCGCGCGGTCGTCGATTCCATTCCAGCGAGAGTTTCGTGGGTTCGGCGAGGAAAATCTTCAACCACTAAGGGCACAAAGGTACACGAAGGAAAACCTAACGAGGACTTATGGCCACCATCACCGAGCTTCCCGTAACACTCAATAAAGACGAAATCCTGCGCTACTCGCGCCATCTGATCATGCCAGAGGTCGGCATGGAGGGGCAGCAGAAGCTGAAAGCTGCGCGCGTGCTCTGCATCGGCACGGGCGGACTGGGGTCGCCACTCGCGTTGTACCTTGCAGCGGCGGGCGTTGGCACGCTGGGTCTCGTCGACTTCGACGTGGTGGACTACACGAACCTGCAGCGGCAGATCATTCACTCGACCGCCGACGTGGGCCGCAAGAAGCTCGATTCCGCGGCAGACAAGCTGAAAGGCATCAATCCGTTTCTGAACCTGCGAACTTTCGACACGCGCCTGAGCAGCGCCAACGCGATCGAACTGTTTCGCGACTTCGACATCATCGCCGACGGCACCGACAACTTTCCCACGCGCTATCTGGTGAACGACGCCTGCGTGCTAACTGGTAAACCCAACGTTTACGGATCGATCTTCCGCTTCGAAGGCCAGGCCAGTGTCTTTGCGACGGAAGAGGGCCCGTGCTACCGCTGCCTCTATCCAGAGCCACCACCACCGGGACTGGTCCCGTCCTGCGCCGAAGGAGGAGTGCTCGGCATTCTCCCCGGCCTCGTCGGTGTGATGCAGGCCACGGAAGTCATCAAGCTGATTCTGGGCATCGGCGATCCCCTGATCGGGCGCCTGCTGCTAATCGACGCGCTGGGCATGAAGTTCCGCGAACTCAAGCTCCGCAAGAATCCGGATTGCCCGGTCTGCGGCACGCATCCCACGGTCACGAAGCTGATAGACTACAACGAGTTTTGCGGCATTCGTGGGGAGGAAAAACCTGTGAGCAGCGGAGTTCCTGAGATTCAAGTCGAAGACCTGAAGCGTCGTCTCGACGCCAAAGACGATCTCTTCGTGCTCGACGTGCGCGAGCCCCACGAATACCAGATCTGCAACATCGGCGGATATCTGATCCCGCTGAACGATCTGCCCAAGCGCGTGAGCGAACTGGATTCGAGCCGCGAGATCGTCGTCCACTGCAAAATGGGCGGACGCAGCGCCAAGGCCGTTGCTTTCCTGCAGCAAGCCGGATTCAAGAAAGTGCACAACCTGGCGGGAGGCATCACAGCCTGGTCTGAGCGCGTGGATCCGAAGGTCCCGAAGTACTAAAGTAACTCTTAAGTTCGTGGTTACGAGGGAGCGCGAAGGCGCTCCCTTTTTGTTGGTGTGCCGAGCATGTGCGACAGCTTGGAGGTGCAAGTCCTCTTCTCAGGCCATTCCCACAAGTGTTCTTTCGATTCGGAGGCTTATGAAAGTACTGATTGCAGTCTTCCTGTGTTTCGCGATCCCACTGACTGTTCTTGCGGGTGACAACAGCTACAAAGTGAACTATGACGGCGGCTCGATTCCTGATACCAAAGCAGGTACCGGCATGAAGTTGTACATCGAGGCGAAGCAGATTAGGCTCGTCAAGGACAAAACCGATGTCATAACGATCCCCGCAGATTCTGTCACAGAGATCAGCTATGGCCAGGATGTTCATCGCAGAGTGGGAGCGGCGATCGGACTAGCCATGGTTTCATTTGGGATAGGAGCGCTCATGGCTCTTACCAAGTCAAAAAAACATTTCGTTGGCTTGACCTGGGCTGATGGTGACAAAAAGGGCGGCTTCGCCATGCAGTGCGACAAGAACGATTACCGCGGAGTGCTCGCAGGACTCGAAGGTGTTACTGGGAAGAAGGCGGTGGACTCCGATGCAATGACGGTGAAGAACTGAAGCTCTGTCCGCTTTAAACGCGAAATAAAGCCGAGAGCTCGTGTTCGTCATGGGACCGAGAATGCGCTCCCATTTTCGGTCCAAGGACGTGAGGCGATCAATTGCTACGCCGACCTGCTCGCCTCGCCGAACTAGAAATCGAGTGGAATGAAAAAGGGAGCACATAAGTGCTCCCTTCATGTTGCGCACTGCAGTGTTACTTGCTCGACCCTGGCTGCATTCCCTCGCTCGAGTCGCCAAGTTCAAGAGCAAACTTCTTACCTTCGAAGCGGGCGCCGGCCAACGTGCTGGTTCCGTCGTCGTTGTGCTTCACCACGGCTGCGTTGTCGTGCGCCGGCGAGTTCAAATCCACTACTTTCGCCGGAACTTTCGCTAACACTTTCTTGCCTTGCGTAATGCTGACTTCCACGTTGGGACCGCTGCCGTCCCACTCCAGCCTGTATTCGCCGGCTTTCAGTTTGGTGCCGTTGATTGTGGCGGGATTCTGCAACGTCAAGCTGGCTTTGGTGGCTGCAAACGCGCTGGACGCCAGCAGCAGAGCCAACCCCATCATCAAGCTCTTTGAAACTGTCGCGAACTTCATAGCTGCTCCTTTTTTCTTTCCCGAAAAAACGTCGGGAAGCGGTTGGGGCGGCCCGGTTCGCGACCACGCGAGAAAACACTTGCGTTTCCTCACGAATCGCATAAAATGCTGCCGCCGGGGTTGTGCAAACAGGTCACAAGCCTGCTCTGCCGCGATGGGGGTTTTCTCATCTGGGCCGCCAAACCGAGTGTGAGAGAATCCCCAGACCCCGCAAAATGCCGATTCAATCGACCGGCATCACCTCTGCGCCAATCTCGTACCCATACCCACTCTGAGCGATTACGTATTCAATGCTCTCGAAGTTCCCTGCGATTGTGATCTCGTCACACTTTCTTGGACGATTGCCACCTCGTTCCGGTAGCAAAGAGTTCCCGCGAATTCATTGCGAATTCACAATGTAACGAGGGAACAGCCTACGTGTGTTTTGTGAAGTTTTGTGAAATTCTGGAGAGCAGGCGCGATGCAACGGGGAAATACACTACAGGTGTGTAGAGACGCAGCAAGCTACGTCTCTACACGTAAAAAATGAAATCAGTCGGCGTCGCCGTGCTGGCGCTCGACGGACCAAACGTTCGCCTGATCTTTCTCGAACGGGTAGACGTGCACCATCCAGTTGAAGATCACCGGATGAAATGTTCCGCCGGCCGCGTCGCAGGCTTCCTGCGTGGTGATCGATCCCCGCAAACCGAATTGCGGATGCGCCGCCAGCATCTCCCCCCTCTTGTCCGCCGGAGGAGCGCAGAAGTTGACGTGCTCGTGCCACTGCGCCACGCTGAGCGGGATGCGCTCGTCAAGTTGCTCTTCCGTGAAGCGCTTGGGTGCGGTGTACATCACGCCGATCAGCTTGTAGTCGTCGCCGTGTTTTTCGTAGAGCAGCGACGTGGGATGCTCCGGATTGAAACGGAAAGCCGCTTCCATCGCGTATCCGTAATTCGTGAAGTGGTACATCTTTTGCGGAACTCCCGGATGAAAAATCTTGTACCCGTCGGCCAGGGCTTTGTGATAATCCGTATATTTTTCTGAAGCCGTGCGCGCTTGTTCAGCGACTTGCTGCGCGCGCTTCGCATCCCCTTCTTTGGGGTGGCGCAGGGCGGTCATCTTCATGTGCGGGCCCATGTCCATGTGCCCTTCCATGGACTTCATGACATGAGCGCTGGCGTCGCTATCAGTGTCCTTCGCGCCGTCCCTGGGCATGTCTTTCATCTTGGACATGTCGTGACCGGACATGCCTGACATATCCATGCCCGGCATCGTCTGCGAGCCGCCGGACTGCGCACCACTCGACGGAGTAGCGGTTTGTCCCAAGGCGACGCTGCACACTAGAAGAACAACGGAAATCACAAAACGTTTCTGCATAGAAAATCCCCCACAATATTTCAGTTGATATTAACCCTGCCGCAGACTGGATGTTTCGGCAAGAGATCCTAGGTTACGGGCGATTACAGAGGTAATCACGCGTGGCGAACGCTGTGGTTGCAACGGCTTGAATTGGCGGCATCCTTACCGGAGCGATTTCCAGACGGAGGGAGGGATCTCGTGCAGAGTAGGTGTGCGCCACGAGCTGCGTCCACCGTTGGCGCATGGCCCTCGTTTCTGGTACACCTAACTGCTTGACTCTGGAAACCGTCCTCTTCCTCTTTTTCGCCGGAGCGCTCGGCGGCGCCCTGAATTCCGTCGCGGGTGGCGGCAGCTTCATTGCATTTCCGGCGTTGCTCTTCACGGGTGTGCCCCCGATTCCGGCGAATGCTACCAACACCATCGCGTTGTGGACCGCGGCGGCGGCTAGCGGCGGCGCCTACCGCAAGCGGTTGGATGTCGCGCGCCGCGTTATGATTCCCCTGCTCGCCGCGAGTCTGATCGGCGGATTAGCGGGAGCTTTCTTGCTGCTGAAGACGCCGGCCCACACCTTCATGCGCGTCCTGCCCTGGCTGACGCTGGGAGCGACTTTGCTCTTCGCTTTCGGGAAGAAAATCGCTGGCGGACGCCAGTCGCTCATCGAGCACGAGGCTTCGACCGCCGCCCTTGCCGGGACCACGTTGTTTCAGTTGTGCGTCGCTGTCTACGGAGGCTACTTCGGCGGAGGCATGGGAATCGTGATGCTTGCCATGCTGGCGGCGCTGGGGATGACCGACATCCACGCCATGAACGCGCTGAAGAGCGTGCTCGGATTTGTGATCAATGGTGTCGCCGTCGTGACGTTCGTCGTCGCCCGCGCCGTGTACTGGAAGCACGGCACTATCATGATCGTCGGCGGAATTGTAGGCGGCTACCTCGGCGCGCACTACGCGCTCAAAATGCCGCAAAAATGGATCCGCATCTTTGTCGTGCTGGTCGGAGCCGGCATGACGGTGTACTTCTTCTGGAAGTCGTATTGAAAGCAGATCGGCCACGGATTTCGCGGATCCTCGCGGATCAAACCTAGGAGCTAAAGCGCTAAGACCCAAGACCTAAGAACTTGGAATTGATCCGTGAGTATCCGCGCAGATCCGTGGCCGAAGTTCTTACTGTAGCGGCGCAGAGACATGTTCGTGCACGATGAGCCACTTGCCATCTTCATTTTCAAAGATCACGGTCCACCGGAAATTCCCCATCTCGACTTTTCCAGCTTTGGTCGTCATCTGTTCCGCCACGGTCGCCGTTGCCCAGACCAGGTCTCCTTGCGGATGGATCACAACGTCGTCATTGAGCGTGAACTTCGCGCTCTTGTAGCCCGCGACGACCGCCTTCACGCCCGTCGAGTATTCCTCGAAACTGCCATATTTCAGCGGAGCGATGTCGAAGAAAACGTGCGGCCCCGTCGCGTAGAATTTGGCAACGTTAGCGGGATCGAGGGTGGACCAGCCGTCCCATATCTTCTGCAAGTAGGCTTTGTCAGGGGCCGGACCGGCGGCAGCCTTTCTCGTGGCCGACTTTTTCGTCTGAGCAAAACCACACAGGGTGATAGCGAGCAGGCACAGCGAAACGGTGAAGAAACGCTTCGTCATTATTTTCCCTCCAGGGAATCCGGGCGGAATTCTCGCACATGGCGGTGAAAAACAACAAAAGTGAACCACAGAGGACGCCGACGACACAGAAGAAACGACGGAGACCTATTCAGTTTGACCGATTTCCACAGCGCACGTTAGAATAGTGGAGTTTGCCTGTACTGGCCGACCCGTTCTGGGGACGCTTGTCTCGGCTGCTGAAGCGCCGTGGCGGAAAACACAGCAAGCACAGGAAAATCAGCAGGTTCTTTGGTTGCGCCCGTGTGCGTCCTGGGGTTCCGCTGGGTTTCCGATTTAAGTCATCCGTTACAAGTCCATTTTACGGGCTGAATTGGCAACGACATTCTTGGAGGCAGGCGTATGTACGCGGTTATCCGCGCCGGTGGAAAGCAGTACCGGGTGGCGCCCGGAGACGTGATTCGAGTGGAGAAAGTCGGCACCGGTACTGACAGTGTGGTCGAGTTCCCCGTCTTGGCGGTTTCCGGCGAAGCGGGCCAGGTCGGCCAGCAGTCGGATGCACGCGTAGTCGGCGAGGTCGTAGAAGAAGGCCGCGGCGCGAAGATCCTGGTCTTCCACTACAAACGCAAGAAGCAGTACAAGAAACTGCGCGGACACCGGCAGGCTTATACGGCGGTGCGCATCTCTGAGATCGCTTTCGGCGGACAGAGCTTCAAGGCTCCCGAGCTGCCCAAGAAGGTAGCGAAGCCGAAGAAGGTGAAGCCGGCAGAAGAAGCGCACGAAGTGCACGCGACCGCGAAGAAGACTTCCGCCAAGAAAAAAGCCGCGCCGAAAAAGGCCGCCAAGAAGTCTCCGGCGAAGAAGAAGTAACATCGCGTAGCCACGGACGCATTCGTCCGTCAAGGTTTTAACTGAGAACTGACAACCGAGAACTGAGAATAGTCTTATGGCACATAAAAAAGGGCAAGGAACATCACGAAACGGCCGCGATTCAAACGCGCAGCGGCTTGGATTCAAGGCGTTCGGCGGACAGCTCGTCCCCGGCGGCACCATCATCGTTCGCCAGCGTGGCACCCGCGTGAAGCCTGGCCTGAACGTCGGCCGCGGCAAAGACGACACCCTCTTCGCCAAGATCACCGGCCGCATCAAGTTCCTGAACAAGGGCTCGATGGGCAAATTCGTGATGGTCGAGCCCGTCGAAGTCGAGTAGCGCCTCGCTGTCGGGAGATTCGCGGACAGCAACTCCAGCTTCGTTCGGGACAGGTCCGCGTCACACAGCCTCGCCTTCGGGACGGGGCTTTTTGGTTTCTGAAGTTTCGTAGTTTCCCTTCGTGTCCTTCGTGGTAAGTCCATAAGGCGATCACCGCGAACGACACTAAGGTTCACGAAGGTACGAGCAACCACGGCATGTTTATTGATGAGGCGAAAATTAAGGTCAAGGCCGGCGACGGCGGGAACGGCTGCATGGCGTTCCGGCGGGAGAAGTTCGTCCCGCGCGGCGGACCTTCGGGCGGCGACGGAGGCAAGGGCGGCGACATCGTCATGGAGTCCAGCGAGCGCCACAACACACTTGTGCATTTCCGCTTCAATCCCGAGCACACCGCGCAGCGCGGACGCCACGGCGAAGGTTCGAACAAAACCGGACGCGACGGCGACGGCATCGTTCTGAAAGTTCCGGTCGGCACGATCGTGTTCGATGACGAAACCGGCGACAAGCTTTTCGAGTTCACGCAGCCCGACCAGAGCTTCGTGATCGCCCGCGGTGGCCGCGGTGGGCGCGGCAATGCGCGCTTTGCAACCTCGGTACATCAAGCCCCGCGCGAGCATGAAGAAGGGCGTCCGGGCGAGGAGCATGTCTACCGGCTCGAGCTCAAGCTGCTGGCCGACGTGGGGCTGGTGGGATATCCGAATGTGGGCAAGTCGACGCTGATCTCGCGCATCTCGGCGGCGCGGCCCAAGATTGCGGATTATCCCTTCACCACGCTCGAGCCCAACCTGGGCGTGGTCGCGGTGGGTGACGCGAAGAATGAAATCAGTTTTGTGGTCGCCGACATTCCCGGATTGATCGAAGGCGCGCACACCGGGGCCGGACTGGGCACGCAGTTCCTGCGCCATATTGAGCGCACGCGCCTGCTGGTGCATCTGGTCGACGTCTCCGACTCCAGCGGCCGACCGGATGTCGCCAAGGACGTCGAGGTCATCATGGGCGAACTGGGCAGCTTCGGCGCTCATCTCGAAGATAAGCCGATGATCATGGCGGCCTCGAAGATCGACGCCGTGAACAAAGACAAGCTGGCCGCGCTCAAGCGCTATTGCAAGAAACACAAGCTGAAGCTCTACGAGATTTCTGCCGTCACCGGCAAAGGGATAGAGGCGCTGAAGTACGCCATGGCGGAGGAAGTCCAGAAGTTCCGGGAGCGGGAACTGACGGAAGCGGTGGGGGAGAGTTCGTAGGGGAGAGTGCTTCCAGTTTTTTTCTTCGCGATTTCGTAAAATATTAAATTCATTGAGGTTAGGGCTGCCAGACCGGCGGCTTGCCCGGCAAAATACTGAGCCGGACGGACTTACACGTAAAATATTATGAAATAAGGAGTTAGCGCCCGGTTTTGGGCTGCTGTCCTGCGTTGATTCCAGTAAGGTATTTTCTTTCTTATAGTTACGCTGCGATGTTCGGGAGCTTTGGCGGCAAGATATTGCGGAATAAGGACTTAGGATGAGAGCATTCCGAAGGGAGACGTGGTAGATCGTTGTGGCCGGCTTGCCCGCGGAGTCGAGGGATTTTTTGCGCACGGGACCATTGTTCGCGTTTGTATTTTCTCAGTAAAGGTCGTTCGTCACAGGAATTGCGATTTTGGCGGTGGAAATCTGTGGAAAACAGAAAGCGCAGATTTCAGGGCAGCCATGTCGTGATAGCTCCAAGGGCGGCTAGTCCCCTCTGTCTATTCGTTGCGCAACGCCTCTATAGGGTCAACCTGCGTTGCCCGGAGCGCCGGGAGAAACATGGCGGAGAGGGAGACCACGAGCAGGATGAGCGCCGAGATGCTGTACGCAGAGGGGTCAAAAGTATTGATATTCAGCCACGAGTCCTTTGTGAGGCGCATCCAGGCCCATGCGGCCGGCATGGCCATTGCCAGTCCGAGGAGACAGCCGAGGGCGATCTGGCGAACACCTCTCTTCATTACTGAGCGGAACACCGACTGGCGGGTCGCTCCCAGCATCATCTGAATGCCGAACTCGCGCGTGCGCTGGCTAATGGCGAACGTGAGGACGCTATAGACGCCCGTGATGGCCAGGAGTACGGCGATGCCGGCCATGAAGAGGATGATCTTCGCCAGGGAGCGCATGTCCGAGGCGTTGCTTTCAAGGAACTCCCAGATGGTGGACGGAGTGCCCTCTTGCGTCGCGTCCAGACTTTTGACGATCTGTTGGATGGATACAGCGAGCGGCGTGGAGCTGCCGCTGAACCGCACGAAGAGCTGGCCATCGAGCGCTTGCTCATTGCGCAGCGTATAGAGCCTGGGGCCGTCGAGGATGCCGAAGTGTTCCGAGCGCGTGTCGCCGGCTACCCCAATCACGACCAGATGCCGGTCATCGGGTGTGACGACGATTTTGCCGACCGGGTCGCTATCGCCCCAGAACGCCTTCGCAAATGCCCGGGAGACGATGGCGACCTGGGTGCCGTTGTTGGCGGAGACGTCGGAGCGAAGGAAAGAGCGGCCATGCATCAAGGGGATGCCGAAAGTGGGAAAGAACTCCGCAGACACGTCGTCGATGGTTGCAGGACTCCCTTGCCCGGGGCTCTGTTTGTCGAGACGAACTTCGCTGATGGGCGCCACCCTGAAGGGCTCGAGGCTCTCCCACGCCAGCGACTGCACTCCGGGAATCTGGAGGATGCGCGACTCCAGCGAGCGCTCGAAGGCCAGCGCCGAAGTTTCCGTGTAGGGAGGAATCTCGACTTCCAATGGAACGGTCATCGTGTGATGGGCTTCAAAGCCGGGATCGGTGTTGACGATCGAAAAAGGCAGACGCCCGAAGAGAACGGCGATGGTGAGAAGCACGACGCTCATGGCAAGCTGCAAGACGATCAGCGCGCTGGTCGTGTGAGAGCGCATGGTTGCAGAACCTTCGCGCCCCTTGAGCGCAGTGACCAGATCGAATCGAAATGACTCGCGCATGGGCGCGAGCGCAGAAGCCGCAGTGGCAATGAGTACCAGAGCAGCAAGATAGCCAAAGACCTTCCAGTCCGGCCGTATCGCAGATGCGGCCCCGGCCGTGGCCGGACCGATGGCTGAGAAGAGGAGAAAAGGAAAACGGGCAGCGAGATAGATGCTCGTCAGGCCTGCGGCGCAAGCGGTAAAGAAGCTTTCAAGGGCCAGCATGCGGATGAGCCGCGCGCGTCCGGCGCCGAGGGCAAGACGGACCGCGATTTCTCCGCGGCGCATGATGGAGCGAGACAGGAAGAGCATGGTCACATTGGTGCACGCCAGCAGCAGCACCAGGGCGAGCGGCCCCAAAATCAGGGCCATGAGAATCATCGTTATGGATTGGAATGCCGGATTGCGAATGAACGATCCATCGGTGAGCACCAGGGAGGTCTTCCGGTCCAGCGTAAACACTCTCTGCTCAAAGTAGGATAGGTCCCGCCGGCGCATGATGGTTTGCAACTCCGCTGTAGCATCGGCGCGCGAGTATCCGCGGCGCAAGCGCCCGGCAACCGTAAGCCAGGCCCAGTTGGGATTCTGGAAGGCGCTGTTGCCATGATTGAATGCGGGCTGCAGGCTGTAAGGGATCCAGATGCCCCCGGACACCAGGTTGGCGGAGCGATCGGAAGCGATGCCGACCACGGTCAGCGGCTGGCCGCTGATATGGATGACCTTTCCAATGATGAGCGGGTCGGACGAGTAATAGTTTCTCCAGAAATGCTCGCTGAGCACGGCAATTTGCGCCGCGGTTCCCGGGGTGCACTCATCGGGATAGAAGAAGCGGCCCATGAGTGGACGATCGATTCCGAAAACGCGGAAGTAGTTGCAGGTTACGAGGATCGAGTCACTGCCTGGCCGGCGCATGCCGTCGAGCGTGGTGCGTATCGTCTGCCATGCCGCAACATCGGCAAGTGATTGCGCCTGGGCTTGAATCGCGTCGTAATCTTCTGCGTTGAAGGAAGAGTCCCTCGCCGGCCCGATATACCAGCCTTCATAGCGGGGATAGATCTGGACGAAACTGGCGGGGTCCTTCTTCGTTGGAGGGTTTAGAAACAAGAAGTTGAGTATGGCGAAAACACCGGCATTCAAACCGATGCCGATGGACAGAGCCAGGATCACGACAAAGGTCAGCAGCGGCGTCCGGCGGGCGGAGCGGATGGCGTAGAGAATGTCTTGCCGGTCAATCAACATCTCGGCGGCCCCTCAAGAACTGAGAGAGACAAGCTTCGCAAAAGCAGAGTCGGTTGGCAAGATTTCGTGGGCTAGACACGTTGTGCATCGTCGTGCTGGTTGTGAGGGTGGGCCAACGTCGCGGTGCATCGCGCGAAACTGTGGCACCAGGAAAACCAACAACTGCGCTACGGGCTGCATCGTTTCCCATCCTAGCCGCAAAAGGCGCGGCTAGGATGGGGCACACTCGGTGGGGCGCTGGAGGCAGGGAACCATACCACTCCGGCATCTCGTCAACTACTAGCCACCCCTCCGATGTGGGGATAACGTGTCGACCATCGTAATGGGCCTCCTGTAATGGGCCCTTTGTTTGGCGTCGCCGGGGACACCGGGCGACTTCCGGATTGCGGAACGGGGATGAGTTCAGCCGACCAAGAGCGTCGAAAAGATCTCGCGTGGGAAAATCTCTCGCTTGAAAATGGCTGGTCGTGTCGCATCTGTGGGGCGATCCCAGCTGTTGGCGTGCAGTTCGAAAACAACCTGTGCGAAGACTGCAAACTGTCGCTCAGGAACTATGACCCTACGGCCTCCTAGTCATCTAATTCCCCACGCCAGATCCCTTCGACTCCGCTCAGGGCAGGCTCGTCGCTTCGCCTGAACTGTGGCTCCGCTCAGGATGACGCCTTGACGGTGCTGCCTGCTATCAAGCTGCCTGCTGGCAATAAGAAAGGCGGCCCGAGAGAAGCCGCCTTTCTGATCCGCTTTTACCGTCCACAAAACCGAGAATCCCTCACGCCCTGGGAAGCGGGCCGTGCTGGAAGTGATATTGCAAAATCCGTGCGGCCAGCGCGGGGGTTAGGGTTGATCCGTTGTGCTCGACCGTGCGGACGACCTCGCCACGGCAGACGACTTCCGTGGAGGAGAGTCCGGCAATTTCTTGCGGGAGCACGAGATTGATTTCCAGCTGCGAGTTCGGCTGGAGGACTTCGTCGGCCTGGAAGAGCATTCCCGACCGGCTGATGTTCTCGGTTGTGCCCACGTGCCAATCTTTCTCGCCGAGACGGCGATAACGCAGAGGCAAGTGAAGATGGAATCGTTGTGCGCGCGCCGGAGCGACTTCTTTGGCCCGCGTGGCGTGTTGGGGTTCGGCGGATTGCATGGACATAGCGACCTCCGGGGGAGTTGGTGTTGCGTCGAGCACTTCGCGGACCTTGCTCTTCAGGTCGCGAAGGTTAAAGGGCTTCTGGAGTAGGCGAATGCCCGCGTCCAGCATGCCGTTGTGTCCGATCACATTTTCGGTGTAACCGGACATGTAGAGAATTTTCACATTGGGACGAATCTCGGCGATGCGCTGCGCCAGTTCACGTCCGTTCATGCCGGGCATGATGACGTCGGTGAGCAACAGGTGGATCATGGCCTCGTGGGCGACGGCAATCTGCATGGCGACGGCGCCGTCGGCAGCCTCAATCACTTTGTAGCCCTGCTTTTCCAGATATTGACGGGCGAGGTAACGCAGGTTGGCTTCGTCCTCGACCAGCAGGATCGTCTCGGTGCCCGGTTCGACTTTGCGGTATTCGACGGGCGCTGCCACCGGGGCGGTGGCCTGTTCGCCAATCGAGGCGACGCGGGGCAGGTAGATTTTGAAGGTCGTCCCGCGGCCGACTTCACTGAAGACCCAGATGTATCCGCCACTCTGCTTGACGATGCCATAGACGGTCGAGAGGCCGAGCCCGGTGCCTTTGGTGCCCTTGGTGGTGAAGAAGGGCTCGAAGATGTGCGACTGAGTATCGGTGTCCATGCCGTTGCCCGTGTCACTGAGCGCGAGCATGACGTAGTCGCCGGGGCGCAATGGAGCGTGGAAGCGGGCGTATTCGTCGTCGAGCGTGACGTTGCAGGTCTCGATGGTCAGCTTGCCACCCGAGGGCATGGCGTCCCGGGCGTTGACGGCGAGGTTCATGATGACCTGGTCGATCTGTCCGGCATCGGCGCGGATGGGCCAGAGATTGGGGGCGGGCACCATGACCAGGTCGATGTCCTCGCCGATCATGCGAGTCAGCATCTTAATGTTTTCGGTGGCGACGTCGTTGAGGTTGACGATGCGAGGGGCGAGCATCTGCTTGCGGCTGAAGGCGAGGAGTTGGCGGGTCAGCGAGGAGGCTCGTTCGGCGGCGCCGGCGATTTCCTGGGCGGGACCGCGCAGGTGAGGCTCTGCACCAAGGCGTTCGAGCAGGAACTCCGAATAGCCAAGAATCACCATGAGCAAGTTATTGAAGTCGTGGGCGATGCCTCCAGCGAGACGCCCGACGGCTTCCATCTTCTGAGACTGGCGAAGCTGTTGCTCGAGGGCGCGACGTTCGGTGACGTCTTCGGCGAAAAGTTCGAAGATGATGCCTTCGCCGCCATTCAACACCGAGCGTCCGGAGACGCGGACCACCGTCGTGTTGCTGTTCTTGCGCTTCCATTCCGCGGTCAGGCCTTTGAAGGGCTCGGAGGAGCGAAGGTAGTCCGCGAGATCGAACCACTTGTCGTTGTCGGCGTAGAGTCCGAAGATGTGCTGGCCGATCAGTTCGTCGGGGGACGTGTGGCCAAGCAGTTCGAGGAAGGCGGGGTTGGCGTCGAGAATCTTGCCGGTGGAATCGCAGCGGCAAATGCCGTACGGGGCATTGGTGACCAGCGAGCGGAAGTTCAGCTCGGAGCGGCGCAGGTTCTCCTGAGAGGCACGCAAGGCCGCGTTGAGCCAGCAGATCAGCATCGCCAGGAAGAAGAAGAGCGACAGGCGGAGGATGGCGGTACGCAATTGCTCCGGGCTATGCTCGCCGACGAGGGAGAAATAGGCGCTTACGGTGAGGGCGAAGGCGGTAGCAACCACTCCCGGCTTCCAGCCACCGTACCATGCGCTCACCATGACGGCGACGCCGAACAGCGCGAGGCGGCTTTCCGACACGTTCGCCAGCAGGACCGTGGGGATCAACGCCAGGGCCGTACTCAGCACGGCCACTCCATAGCGAAGAATGGGAGCACGTGCGGGCGGAGTGCGGAGTAGGGGGAGGGTTACTCGCATGTAACCCATGGTAGTGCCAAATTGGGAAATACGGAACATTACAGGAGTTCATTTCGGTTTCGCGGAATCCGAATTGTGCACTGTCCGTCGGCTGAGCGGACGAGGGCCGGTCGGACACTGGGTGCTGGATTCGGCTTGCATATGGGGCCGGGAATCTGGACACTAGGCGGGGCTGACCTCACCTCATGAATATTGGACTCTTCGGCGGGACATTCGATCCGGTTCACCGTGGACATATAGCGCTGGCACGGGCGGCGCTGGAACAGTACAAACTGCATCGCATTCACTTCGTGCCCGCGAACATTCCTCCGCACAAGCAGCGGCAGCCGCATTCGCCGTTCGTGCACCGCTTTGCCATGCTGGCGCTGGCAACGGCGGAGGAGAAGGCGTTTGTCCCGTCGCTGCTGGAGGCGCCGGAGGAAGGCGTGGTGCCGATTAAGAAGGAGCGCGTCGAGAAGCCGAACTACACCATCGACACGGTCCGGCGGCTGAAGGCGTCGTTCAAGGCGGCCGACAAACTGTTTCTGTTGGTGGGCATGGACGCGTTTGCGGATATCGCGAAGTGGCACCAGGCGGAGGCCCTGTTCCGGGAATGCGAGTTTGTGGTAGCGAGCCGTCCCGGGTATTCGCTGGCCGACGTAGCGAATGCGCTGCCGGAGAGCCTGCGTCCGAGGCCGGAAGTGACGCGGCCGTTTCAGAAGCAGGCGGCCACCGGGGATTTGGTTTTGAAGGGAGCGACCGTTCACCTGTTGGCGGATCTGAAGCAACCGGCTTCGGCGACGGCGATCCGGCAGGCTGCGGAGGCGGGCAAGGCTCTGGGACGGTTTGTGGATGCGCCAGTCGCGGAGTATATCCGGAAGATGGGGCTCTACCGATAGATGCGGGATTGATTCAGGTTTCAAACGTTTCAAGGTTTTAGAGTTTCAAAGTCTTGAGCGCAATGGATTCGCGTCGGTTGGAAACATTCGGGGTCAGGGCGCCCGCGTGATCATGGTCTGCTTCGCGTCCGGTATGATGGATGGGTACTCTTTCAGGAACCAATCAGGGGTGGCGTCCCGAACCGCTTGAATCAGGAGACTCATGGCTCAGAATCACTACGTAACGAAGACCAAGCGGCGGAATAAAAGCAAGAAACGTAAGGATCCGGCGCAGGCTACGATGGCGAAGCTGCGCGAGTTGAAGGCGGCAGAAGCACAGCGGGCGGGGAAGTAGTGCTTCGCCCGCGCGGAGCCTGGGCGGGTTCGGATTAGTACGAGATCCTTCACTCCGCCTGAAGAACGGCTCCGCTCATGATGACATCTTTAAGTCGAGTAATGACTCGCTGACGATGACATCCTGAGAAAAGTGGCCGGTCATGAGGGTCGGTTACAATTAAAGCGACTCAAAGTTGAAGAAAGAATTACCGACGACTGAATGAAGAAGAGCGAACTCAAACAGCAAATTTCCGCAGCCATCCAAGCCTGCCTCGAGAAGAAGGCCGAAGAACTCAGCATCCTGGAAATGGAAAAAGGGTCGGGAGCGTTTACCGACTACTTCGTGCTGTGCAGCGGAACCAACCCGCGGCAGGTGCAGGCGATTGCCGACGAAGTGGAGCTGCGGCTGAAGGCCGCGAACGTGCGTCCGGCGCACGTAGAGGGCTACAAACAGGCGGAGTGGGTACTGATCGATTACGTGGACTTTGTCGTTCACGTGTTTTCCGAGAAGGCGCGGAAGTTTTACGACCTGGAACGGCTGTGGAAGACCGCCAAGCGACTGGAAGTCGGCGATCTGCAGGCTGCGCCCAAGAAGAAGAAAGCGGCTGCGCCCAAGCTTGCAATCACGAGGGCGGCGGCGAAGAAGAAGAGGAAGACCGCGTAGCTTCTTAGCGATTCTGAAGGTCCCATGACAGCGAAAGCGGACTCCGGGCCGGACTGGGGAAACCAGTACCGGCTGGTTGCGTCTGAAAAATGGAGGGCCAAGTCGGCCGCCATGGGGCAGCCCGTGACCGACGCGCTCGTGGAGTGTGCGCAGCCCGCGCCGGGCATGCAAGTACTCGATCTGGCGAGCGGGACCGGTGAGCCTGCGATCAGTCTGGCGTCTCGCGTGGGCGAGCAGGGGCATGTCACGGCGACGGATATCAGCGTCGGATTGCTTGAGATCGCCGCGAAGCGGGGAAAAAAACGTGGGCTTAAGAACTTCACCACCCAGGTGGCGGACGCTCACAAGCTGCCTTTTACCGATAACAGTTTCGATCTTGCGACCTCGCGCTTTGGCGTGATGTTCTTTGACGATCCTATCGGGGCGTTGCAGGAATTGCGCCGTGTCCTGCGGCCGGGAGCGCGTGCATGCTTTCTGGCCTGGGGCCAGGTCGAGCAGCCCTATTGGCAGAGCACGATGGGCGTGGTGCACAGGCATGTTGGCGGTCCGTTGCTGCGGCCGGATGGGCCGGATCCTTTCAAGTTTTCCCAGCAGGGCAGCTTGTCGGAAATTATTCGTAGCGGGGGATTCAGCGCGGTCGAGGAAGAAACCGAGACGTTGCCATGGACATGGCCTGGCGACGTCGAGGAGTTGTGGGAGTATTCGCAGTCGGTCTCGGTTCCGTTTCGTTCCATGCTGGAGCGCGTGCCCGCGGAGAAGTGGCCGCACATTCACGCCGAAGTACATGCCGCGGTGCGACAGTATTGGGACGGGGAGAAGGTCGCGTTCGGAGCGTCAGTTGTGCTGGCTTCGGGGAAGAACTGAGAGGCTGATCTTGCCCTTGAAGATCAAGATTGCATGGATCGGGAAGACAAAAGAGCCTGCGATCGCATCGCTGACGGAGGAGTATCTGAAGCGCATCTCGCGGTATGTGCCGGTGGAAGGCCTCACGCTCAGAGATGAAGCGGCGCTGCTTGAAAGTTGCGGCCGGAGTCCGGGATTGAAGGCCGGGTCGAAGGCGGGCGCGAAATCGACGCTGGTGCTGATGGATTCGCGGGGCAAGGAATTTTCGTCCGAGCAGTTCGCGAAGTTTCTGGGGGATTATCAGGACCGCAATCCTCTCTCGCTCATCATCGCGATTGGCGGCGCGGACGGATTCAGCGAGGCGGCACGAGCCGCGGCGCAGCATACGATCTCGCTGGGGAAGATGACACTGGCGCACGAACTGGCACGAGTTGTTCTGCTGGAGCAGGTATATCGCGCATTCACCATTCTCAAAGGTCACCCCTATCACTCAGGGCACTAAGTCGAGTCGGTTTCGGCCAGTTCTTTCGATGAGACTCATTTCTTCCTCACTCCCCGCTGAGCGACTCATGAAGTATTCGATTGAGATTTAGGTGTCGGCTTGGGTGCAGGTTTGGAGTGCGAAGGCGCCTGCTTCTGCGGGTGAGATCCGCCTGACGGTGCAGGTTTTTGTGCGGGTTTCGGTTGGGGAACGGGCCGCGTTGTGACGGGCGGCGCCGTCGGCCGTGGTTTCGGTTGTGTCGGGCGCTCTGTTGTCGGCTTCGGCTGAGGGGCGGGCCGCGTTGTGGCAGGTGGCTTGGTGCCATTGGTCGGAGGCCGATTTGTACCGGGAGGGTTTGGCCTCCCCTGAGCGGGTGGGCTTGGTCTTCCCGTGGGCGGCTTTGCGGGCGGGTTTGATGAACCTGGCGGTTTCGGGGTCGGCCTGGCTATTGGATGGGTGGGTGTGCCGGGTTTAGGTTGCGACACTGGCGGACGACCACCTGCGGGAGGTTTGGGTCTGTGTCCAGGCGGGTTGTTCGGTCCCCAAGGCGGGCGATTTGGTGGACGGGGTGCCGGAACCGGGGGCCGATAGTTCGGAGGACGATAGTGCCAGTTGCCTCCATAGCCGGGGCGAGTGGTATACGGAACCGGACGCGGACGGTACCAGACGTTCGGCGGGCGATAAGGATTTCTCCATCCGACCCAGGCGACGTGGTTGTAATAGCACCGCTGCGTTCCCCAACTCCATCCCCACCCACTCCATCCCCACGGCCGATTGTCAACCAGCAGAGCCCCAATCGCGATTCCCGCTCCGAAAGTGATCAGCGACGTCATGACCATAGTGCTTGGGCTGGGTCTGACATAAACCACGGTGGGATTGTAGACAGGCACATAAACCACCTGCGGGTTGGCTGGCTGGATGACATAGACGGTCTGTCCCGCCGTTTGCTGCACCTCCACTTGCTGTTGGGAAGTACTGTGCAGCGCTCCGGCCGCATAAGCTTGGGCTCGTAATCGCTGGATCGAAGCCGAAACCGCTCCCTGGTCCGCCAAAAAGGCCTGCCCAATGGCGGCGTAATCATCGATGTTTTGCGCCATCATGTCCAACACTTGCGGAAAATTCGTCAGCGCGATGAATGCCGGATCGAACCCCTGCTGCTCGGCGGCGTCGGTGAGAGCCGTTCCGGAAAGCGCTGAGTTCTGCTGCAGCCAGTTATCCACATCCAGAATTTCCTGCGGATTGGTTGCGGCAGTTGTGATCTGAGCCAGCAGAGAATCAGGGTAAAGCGCGACCGGAGCTAACAACTGATCCAGTTGCTGCGAGCTCGGAACCGCCGTCTGCGCCGAGAGCGAAGGTCCAAACTCCGGGGAGACAACGATGGCGACTAACAAAATGATCGCGGTAAAAGCAGGTTTCCGTCGCATTGAACACCTCGTCATGGCAGGCTGCGTGCGTTCGCTGCGATTACTAGTGGCGAAGTGGAGAATAAAGAGGTTGGTTTTTTCCCGCGCGACCGCGCGATCATTATGTCACGATCATTATGTAAGGTGCTAGGGGTACGTCGTTCCCGATCCGTAGTTCGCGAAAAATCTCGATTACTCCCAAACCGCACGGGAAGCGCCCTTGCCGGTTAACGCGGGTTGCCGTGGCCCTTCAAGATTCGCAGGATGGCAGCGATCGTGTTCCAGTTCCGTGTAGTGGCGGGTGCGCCGTAGAGTTTGTCGATCTGGCCGAGGTAGCCGATGGTCTTCATGTGGCGCCGGTACATGCCAAATACGAACTGGCCTTCGGAAGCCATCACCCGCACCAACCACTGGCCATCGGAGGGAAAAGAAACTGGTAGCGATGCGCGAACGGCGCCCGCCTTCGAGAAGATGCTCACGAAACGAACAACATCCGGCGGGGCGGGCTGAGTCCCAAACGGATTCGCCGTTTCCAGGCGCAGAAAGTCACGCCCATCGCACAGCATCACGTCCGCTTCGAATGGCAGCTTGGGAAGTAGAGCCGCCCGGAATTTTGCTCGCGACTGAGGCTTGCGGACAATAAAAGTTCCCGCGGCGCCTACGTTCACGACATCGTATTCGCTCAGCTCCCGTGCGAGGACGCTAGGGCGAAACGTTCGGTGCCCGCCAACATTAACACCGCGAAGGAAGACGACGAGAGCCATACCCCGGATTATGAAGAAAAGAGCCAAGACACGCTATGGCCGCTTATGTTCGCCACTGTGCACGGTCTGGCGCTGTTCCGGTTAGCGATAAATCCCCAAGAAGCTCATCGTCTCTCAGGTGAACTCGCGGTGTGTTCCACTGATGCGGCAACGTCTCAGGTTATCCAGTTTTTGAGTACATTCGGCGATAGCTGTTGACCGTCGCGAACGGGTCGCCCGTCGCTTTGAAACACGCGTCGCACCCCAGCCAGGGGCGGTCCATGCATTCGTGAGCGGGTTCGGTCGCAGATAACGACTGCCGATCAAGGCGCGCGCCTGCAGGCGGCATCATCGCCACTTTTCGTGTCTTCGTGCTGTCAGGGTTGGGTAGCATCCTTAACAGAGATGTCAGGAACAAACGCAGTAATCGCATAAACCAAACTCCATATCAATCAGATGCCAGCAGATGATGAAATGAAGCTAATCTGCGATCAGATCATGTAACCGAAGTAACCACGGGAAAACCGATCGCTGTTCCGGATGTGCGGGCCTTGAGGCGACGCCCGGCTTGGGAACTCTCACTTCTGAGGCGACGCCGCCGTTCCGGCCAGCACTTCCAGAATCTCCCAAGCCAGTTTGTTGGGGCCGGCATCTTCCATATTGGTAAGCACAACGACCCCGGCGCGCAGCGCGGGGGCAATGATGAACTGAGTGCTGGTGCCTTGCTGGCCTCCGGAGTGGCCGACGACTGCGAGGCCGTTCTCGGTCCAGGAGCCCCAGCCGAGCGCGTAGTTGTCTTTCGATCCGTCAGAGGGTTTCAGCGGTGTCCACATCAGATCGCGCGTGCTGCGCTTGATCAGCTTGTCGTTCAGAACCGCGACTTCGAAGCGCGCCATGTCTTCAGCGGAAGAGAGCCATCCGCCGCCCGGGATCTTGTAGCTCGAGTCGAGGAAGTCGGTGTTCTGCACGGCGCCCGAGTCGGTCTTGCGATAGAACCGCGTGCGGTAGGGAATGATGGCAAAACGGTTGTCGACTTGCGTGTGCTCCATCCCGGCTGGGACGAAAACATTCTGCCGCATGAAGTCCACATATTTTGTTCCGGAAGCGCCCTCGATGACGCAGCCGACCACCGTATATCCCTGGGTCGAGTAGTGAAATTGCTTGCCGGGGTCCGAGACCAAAGGATCGTTCTTGAAGAAATCGAGTCCGGCCTGGATGGGGTCGTCGAAATGCTTCGTATTGCCGATTTCGGGATCGTCCTGCGACTCGGATTTGTAATGCCGGATGCCGGCAAGGTGTCCCATGACTTCGCGCGTGGTCATCGGCGACTGCTTCGGCGGAAACGCTGGACAGTATTTCTGAACGGGCGCGTCGAGATCGAGTTGTCCGCGATCAACGAGTTGCATGGCGGCCGTGGCCGTGAGGGACTTGGAGATCGAGGCCAGGCGGAATAGCGTGTGTTCGCTGGCGGGCGCGTTGTTTTCGACGTCGGCAAGGCCGAAGCCGGCGGCCCATTCGTATTCTCCGTTCTCGACGACGGCGATCGAGAGCCCGGGAACGTGCGTCGTCGCCATGTACTTGATGACGGCAGCTTCGATTTGAGTGCGCTTGGCGGGGGCGAGTTCGGTTTTTTGTGCCGATGAAGTAGCGACCAGGAGCGCGAAAATCAGTGGAAGCGAATTACACCGAATGTGTGGACAACGAGACCGGACCATGGATGTGCCTTCCAAAGAGAATGACGGCACATTGTATATTGCACACGTTTCTAGGACGATTGCGGGATGCCGGGGAACGCTTTGGTGGCACGACTGGCCGGGCAGGACACTACTTCATAAGGTTTCTGCCGGCTCTCCGGGGCTTGCTCATTTCGGATTCTCCACCCACGGCTTGCGCCCCTTCGGCAGGCTCAGGGCAGGCAGTGGGCTGCATTCTTTCGCCGCTACGCGGCTGGATTGCGTAATCGAGATTATTGCGTGACGGTGGCCTGGTAGCTTACGGCTTGCCAGTGGCCCGTGCGGCGGACCCAGACCCGCGTGTAGCGATAGGGGCCGCTGAAGTCTTCGCCGAGCTGGTGTCCCTTTACGTCGGCGCGGGCGGTGACGACGGCGGTATCGCCGTAGACACGCACGACCATGTCACTCACATCGATGGCTTCGTAGCGGAGTTGGCCGCTCTTTCGGGCGGAGACCGTGTCCTGCTTGGTCGTGACCTGTCCCAGGGGGGTAATGGCGACGTAATCCTCAGCGAGAGTGCGCTGGGAGAAATCAGGATCGCGGTGGAGACTGGCTTCTTTCGCTTGCCGCTCCATCTCCACAATCTCTTTAATCGTGGACTGGTCGCCGGAGTCCATCGCCGTCCGCGGATGCACCGCTACATGCTGGCCCGCAAAGGCCGGCAGGGTCACAACCAGGGACGACAACAACAACACTGCATACTTGTTGAGCACGATGAGACCTCCGCGGTTTGCGAGGGGACAGAGATCCGCCTGACCGAGCTACGCAACCTAGGATGCTGGAGTTCCGTGGAAAAGTTAGCCAGTGCGCATTTTGTGCCAACATTAACAACGGGCCAGCGTTCCCGAGTCACGCTGAATGCGTTTCCCTAAACATATGACGATGTAGCGGCCTGAATTATTTCCAATTATTTTCAGAAAAACACCCGAGCCGTTAACTCATGGCAGGAGCAGGACCGGCAGCGTCCTCACACCCCACTGCCAATCACTGTTTGCAACTCCGGTTCCATAAAGAGTGCGCGCCAAGGCCTTGAAAAAGGGGAACGGCCGCTCTGGGGCACTGATTCTATTGTCCACTCCGGGACTGGAGTGTCCAGTATTGGACGCTTAACCGGCCATCCCTTACAGCAGAGACGCAAGCGGGTGGGTTATCCTTAATATCCGTTTTCATTGAGATTCTTGCAGGGGAAGGATGGCTCTCTTCTGGGCGGAGATCCTTGGCGGGGTTCGCTTCAGCGAGAGAGCCTCCAAGCAATACGATTCAGTTTATCCCACTTTCTGGGAACGATTGCAACCCAGACTTTGACTGGGGTGCAATTAGAAGTGCGAGTCAAGGGTCTGGGCGAGCCATGCAGCAGGGGGAGTAATCTTGTAGACTCTCCCCCGTGATTGGGCTGAAGATTCCCCTCCGAATGGCATAAATAGACATGGGTCAATCCAGCGCAAGGAGCATCCATGGCTGAACGTTTTTCCGACATCGAGAAACCATTCGTAGCCAACCAACCCAGCTTGGAGGAAAGGCTGAAGGAATACCCGGAGCTGAAAGGCAAGATCGAGGCCATGCTGGCGATTATCGAGAACGCGGGCGGGGATGTGGAGAAAGCGGCCGAAGCGGAGAGGCGGATTATCGAGGAATTGCGGCAGATGGGGAGCGAGGTTTTCCACAGTTGGGCCCGCCGTCAGCAGCAGAAAAAAGAAGCGGAGTACGACTCCAAGCCGGGCGTAAATCGGAAGGAAAAAAAAAGCTCTACTGGTACACCCGGCTGGGGACCATCGAAATAGAAGAACAGATCTACACCCAAGGTCGGCGGGGGCGGGAGATGCGACCCTTTTGCGAATCGGCGGAAGTGGAGTGCCGTGGGTATTCCTTAGCCCTGCAGCGAACCATGACGGATTTTGGGGCCGATGGTGCCTTTGGCGGAGCCGCGGTCAAGCTCAAAGAACATTATGGGATTGAGGTTCCCGTGAGCGCCATCCGTGGGTTTACGGAGGAACATGGAGAGGCGATGCGGGCGCAAGAGAAGCAGAAAAGGGATTGGCCCGATAGTGCGGGAGTGCGCGTGCTCATTACCGAAATGGACGGCAGCATGCTACCGGTGGTGGAAGTGGCCGAGCCGACGGGAGCAGCGCCGGTGGATCGGAGAAAGACCCGGCAGGTGAGCTGGAAGGAAGCCCGTCTGGCTCTGGCTCATGAACCGGGTTCGGTGACTCCCATTTTTGGCGCGACCCTGGGAAGCGTGGAGCAAGCCGGAGAGCGGCTGGCGGTCTGCGCCCAGGAGGCGGGAGCGGGCAGCCGGACCAGGATCCATGGGGTGGGGGATGGGGCGGTCTGGATTACCGAGCAGATGGAGGCGCAGTTTGGCAGCCAAGTGCAGTATCTAGTCGATTTCTATCACCTGTGCGACTACCTTTCGGCGGCCGGAGACCGGATCGGGGGAAACGATAAACCGGCCTGGATGGAGGAGAAGAAGAACTGGCTGAAAGACAATCGCTGGAAAGATGTTCTCGAAGCGCTGCGGCCGTTCTTAGAACCGGCCCAACTCCCCGACTCCGAGGCTCCGGTTCGTGCCTGCTTTCGCTATATCTCCAACCACTCGAATTTTTTGGATTATCAAGGCGCCCTGGCCGCGGGATTGCCCATCGGTTCAGGCGAGATTGAGAGTGGCCACCGCTATGTGTTCCAGAACCGGCTCAAGATCTCCGGCGCCTGGTGGAAGATGGAAAATCTAAGAAAGATGATCGCTCTACGGGTCTTACGAGCCAACGGAGGTTGGGAAGATTACTGGAGCAACGTGCATCAGCAAGCGGCATAACTGACTCGCACTTTTAAT
>CAVVXZ010000014.1:0-296536 GCA_963752175.1 uncultured Acidobacteriaceae bacterium | reverse complement strand
AAGCTGTGGAAAGAGTGCGGCTCGCCCGGCGGCCCCGGCGACAATTCTTAAATTACTTGCCCGCCTTGGGAAGAATCTCCAGCTTCTCCAGTTCCTTCACGACCAACTCCACTAATCCGTTGATCACCTGATGCGCCGAGCTGGGATCAAACGTGTCGCTGGTTCCGGTCCAGATGAGTTCACCGTCGGGCGACCTGACGGAGTACACATTGGTTTCAACCTGAACCGTCTTCTCCTGAATCAAATAGTCCGGCGAGTAAACGATCGGATACACCGCCCCGTAGTAACCGTAAAAAGAGCTGTAATAAGGAAGAAGGTAGGGTTGACCGGGCACATCGACAGTGCGGTTTTTCACCTTGATCAACCGGCAAACCACGACGGCATCAATCTTGTAAGCCGCGATCTGCTCCCGGAGATACACCATGTCGATGGGGCCCGCGGTCGGCCGCAGCAGGATGTCAGTTCCCGCGATTGTCGTGATTCCAGGCCTGGCCATCTTGTTGGCCAGCGCAACTTCAAAGTCAGCGCGAGTCTCCAGATTGTTAGTCATCCCGAGCGCAAGGATTGTTTTGATGGGCTGGCCCGAGTAATTTGGATTCTTCCAGCTTTCCTTCAGCTTGGTCGAGGCCTCGCCGTTCGCCGCCGTAAAGAACAGGACCGCAATGAGCAATATCTGTTTCAAACCAGTCCTCCAATCGCGTTCCACCGATGAGCCCCATGCATGGCACAAGCCTCCCAAGTAGACGCTCCGCAAGTCTACAACGAGTTCGATGTCTGGCAGTCAGCGAATAATGTTGATCGATACAGAAGCCAAACAGCTGCGAATTCAGCCCAACTACATTCATGACGCCGGTCGATGAGTGATATGGCGATGCTACGACAGCTATCTGAGAATGACCCCTGTCAAAGGCGTCTTTGATACCCTGAGACCTCTTCAAACCCCTGTGTTAACAGTGACTCCGTGACTCGGTTCAGATTAGAGCGGGAGTTGGCATAGAACGTGGTGTACTCGTCGTGATCGGCATAAATCACGAATGTCTTCGGGGCGGCTGAACAAACGCCCTGAAGGTTCTTGACGGGAGTCCTGAAGGTCCGCTGAAATTTCCATGCAGTCCTACGAACCTGCTTCAGCGCGCTGGGAGTATCGGAAACTTCCATGACTAGCAACTAGCCACAGAAAGTATAAGACGACGAGAGTCGCTACGTCTGGTGACTGTCGTTAATCACGTCCATAGTGCTCATTGAGCATTGGTCGACTCTGCCCTGTCACTGAATGCTCTGGCGATTTTTTTTACCAACTTCCTGCTGCCATGAGAATCGGACAGCCGTGTTTGCGACCTCGGTGACTGACAGGACAGTTTATGATTGGCGGGCTAGATGACTTACCCGGGGCACTTCGGAGAATCTGGCAAGAACTTCATTGAAATAGGCACGCGGCCCAAGGTCGGGAAACTATACTTAGGGTTGCGTGCCCTTGGAGACAGACGGAACTTCGCAGCACAGGAGAAACAATGCAAAAGCGCAAACTTGGAAAAAGCAACCTGGAGGTCTCGGCTATCGGACTTGGCTGCATGGGGATGAGCTTTGGCTACGGTCCGGCCGGAGACAAGCAGGAGATGATCTCGGTCATCCGGGCAGCCGTCGAACGCGGCGTCACGTTCTTCGATACCGCTGAAGTGTACGGCCCTTTCACGAACGAAGAACTCGTGGGTGAAGCCCTCGCTCCCTTCCGTGAGCAAGTGGTGATCGCTACCAAATTCGGGTTCAAACTTGATCCGAACACCGGCAAACAGGCCGGGCTCGATAGTCGGCCAGAGCACATCAAGGAAGTTGCCGAGGCGTCGCTAACGCGTCTCAGGACCGATGTCATCGACTTGTTCTATCAGCACCGTGTTGACCCCAACGTACCGATCGAAGACACTGCCGGAGCAGTGAAAGAGCTGATCCAGCAAGGCAAAGTGAAGCACTTCGGGCTTTCTGAAGCAGGAGTGCAGACGATCCGTCGGGCGCACAAAGTTCAGCCCGTCACCGCACTGCAGAGCGAATACTCGCTATGGTGGAGAGAACCGGAAGCGGAAGTGATACCGACGCTGGAGGAACTCGGGATCGGATTCGTTCCATTTAGCCCTCTGGGTAAAGGCTTCCTCACGGGAAAAATAACCGAAGATACGAAGTTCGACAAAGAACGATTTCCGCAACATCGTTCCTCGCTTTAGCGAAGAGAATCGGAAAGCGAATCAGGCGGTGGTCGATCTTGTTGGCAGATTCGCACAACAGAAGAAAGTGACACCGGCCCAGATCGCGCTCGCCTGGCTGCTGGCGCAAAAGCCGTGGATCGTTCCAATCCCGGGCACGACCAAGCTGCATCGGCTCGAAGAAAACATCGCAGCCGTTAACGTCACACTTTCGCCCAATGATCTCCGCGAACTGGCGAGCGCAGCGGCAAAGATCGCGGTACAAGGCGCTCGTTACCCCGAAGAGCTGCAAAAATTGGTGGGCCGCTGAAAGGAAAGTCAATGTATAAAGCAAGAGCTTATTCCGCTGCCAGCGCGACATCGTCGATGGCCTCGACCGCAATCCCGCGGCGCGATGCAACCGAAAACGATGTGCAGATCGAAATTCTGTTCTGTGGTATCTGCCACTCCGATCTTCACTCGGTGCGTAACGAGTGGAGCGAATTCATGCCCACCGTGTACCCGATTGTTCCGGGCCATGAGATCGTCGGCCGCGTTACTAAGGTCGGCTCAGCAGTGACCAAGTTCAAGCCCGGCGACCTCGCTGCGGTTGGCTGTATGGTGGACTCGGACGGCACCTGTCCCGAGTGCCGCGCTGGCTTCGAGAATTTCTGCCCGAACATGGTGCTCACCTTTAATTCGCCGGACAAGCACCTCGGCGGCGTCACCTATGGCGGCTACTCCGAGAGTATTGTCGTGGACCAGAGGTTCGTGCTGCGCGTCCCTTCGAATCTCAAGCTCGCCGGAGCCGCTCCTCTGCTCTGCGCCGGAATCACAACCTACTCGCCGATGCGCCGCTGGGGTGTGACCAAGGGCAAGAAAGCTGGCGTGGTCGGGCTCGGAGGATTGGGCCACATGGCCGTGAAATTGGCACATGCGTTCGGTGCCCACGTGGTAGTCTTCACCACTTCGCCGAACAAGAAGGAAGACGCTCTTCGCCTCGGAGCGGACGAGGTCGTCATCTCCCGCAATGCCGACGAGATGCAAAAGCACGCGGAGAGCTTCGATTTCATTCTCGACGCCGTTTCCGCCGACCACGACATCAACGCTTATATCAACCTGCTCCGTCGCGACGGCAACCTTACCATTGTCGGCGCGCCGCCCAAGCCCCTCGGTGTTTCTGCCTTCGGCCTGATCATGCGCCGTCGCAGTTTTTCAGGCTCGAACATCGGCGGCATCGCCGAAACTCAGGAGATGCTCGATTTTTGCGGCAAGCACAACATCACCGCCGATGTCGAAGTCATCCCGATCCAGAAGGTCAACGAAGCCTACGAGAGGCTGCTCAAGTCCGATGTGAAGTACCGCTTCTCCATCGATATGGCTTCTCTCAAGAGTGAGTAAGAGGGAGACGCGAGTGACGAGGAGCCGAACATGAAAAAGCTGTATTCGCTCAGCGATGACGCACATCGCCATTCAGGAGAAGAAGGACGGCAAGGCAGTCGACTGGATGGAACACGTCACCGACGAACAATACCGCGCCGCGAAATAGGAGGTTTGGATGAGCAATAAGCCAGCACAGAACGATACTCTGAAAGCGCGCCTTTCCCGATCTCGCGAAATTCACATCAGTGTGATCGGCAGAAAATCGGGACGCACCATCTCAAATCCGGTCTGGTTCGTATTGGAAGAAGACAAGCTCTACCTGTTGCCGGTGCAGGGGTCGGCTACACAGTGGTACAAGAACGTGCTGAAGAATCCATCGATTCACATCAAGGCAGGAAGCGCAGAGGCTGAGTTCAAGGCTATTCCTATCACGGACCCCAAACAGGTATTGTCCGTGGTCGAGAAATTCCGCAAGAAGTACGGGGCGAGCGACGTGAAGAAGTACTATTCGAGGTTCGACGTTGCCGTTCTTGTCCCGATGCAATGAGCGCAATTATGACTCACGCCCGCGCCGACTTCACATCCGTCCGCGAAAAGTCTTGCCCTTTAAACAAAAGTGGCTCTCCTCTGGATTTCGCCAATGCATAGGAAAAGCAATCTCCAAAATTCAATTTGGCGGGGTGGCCGCTCGTTTTCCCGAAGTCGCGATAGGCCTGGCGCGCGATGCGAGCTTGCGCTTCGGTGACCGGCTCGATCGCGATTTCCGCCTCCTCGATTAATTCATCGAAGCGGCGGCTGACAATCGGATCTTTGCTGCCATCAATCACCGCCCCGGCTTCCACGTAACTCACGGCCGAGATACGAGACTGCGTAGCGCGCTCAATGATTCTCGCGAACTCGGGTGCTTCCGCTTCAAAGCGGAGAATGGCGATCAGGGCTGAAGTGTCCAGAATCATTTCGGCAGCCCTTTCTCGTCGTAGAGAAGATCGCCATGATCGGCCAAGCGAAACGGTTCCTCCAGGCGGGTCGCGCAGTCCCGGCCGATTTCGAGCAGCCGGTCGGAAAGCTTGGCAGCATGCTTGTCCTGCACCCTTTTGAGACGTTCGCGAACCGCTTCGGTGACGGCTTCGGTTAAGCTCTCTCCGGTGAGTCGGGCTAGCTGTTGGGCGAGCTTGTGGGCGTCTTTGTTTTTGATGTTCAGGCTCATGTTGGTAGATAGTCTACCTTGTATTCTACCATTCTACCACATGGAGAAATCCGCCGGGGCGGACAGGATATTTCCCGCTCAATATGATTTGCTCATCATGATTACAAAAGAGGTATTCTCGAAGCGGTGAGGACCAACGGCAAGCCTGCACTTGCGTGGCGGGCAGACAAGATTGCGCGCCCTAGCGAACCAGGCACGGCCAAACTAGCCCGCTGCATCGCCGCCTATGCCCCCCACGACGGTAGTTTCGAGCTGCGCATCCCCGGATTGCACGCCAGTCGCTTTTCACGAATCAACACGGAATGTGTGCATGCCCTCAGTTTGCCCTCGTTGTGTATCGTCGCACAAGGAGCGAAGATCGTCATCGTGGGACAGGAGGTCTATGAATACGATGCATCGCGCATGATCGTGTTTTCCGTTGCTTTGCCCGTTGCTGCCCAAGTCACACGGCCAGCTATTCCGCGCCCTACCTTTCTCTCAAGCTCGACCTCGATCCGCACAAGATCGCCGAACTGGTCTTGAAGGTTTTTCCGCACGGCCTGCCTCCGGCTCAGGAGAGGAGCGCGGTTTACATCACTCCGGTGGACGCAAGCATTGTCAGCGCCGCGACAAGGTTAATGGACTGTCTAGCGGAGCCCGGCGACGTCGAGTTACTCGCCCCGCTTGTGATCGATGAGATTCTGATCCGTCTGCTTCGCAGTCCTATTGGTGTTCGCATCGCCCAAATGGGCTTTGCGGAATCCAGTGTGCACCGGGTTGCGAAGGCCATTTCCTGGTTGCGTGAGAACTTCTCTCAACCCATGAAGGTCGAAGACCTGGCCGAGTTAGTGCACATGAGTGTTTCGTCTTTCCACGAACACTTCAAGTCCGTCACTTCGATGAGCCCATTGCACTATCAAGAGGTTCTTCGCATCCAGGAGGCGCGGCGTCTCATCGACCAAGGACATCGCCAGATTGCGTCAAGAGACTCGACTTTGGGATCCGGTCATTCCAAGGTAACTCTAACCGCGTCGCGCACCCCTTTGCGTGAGTGCTGATCGGCATTCAACCGAGGGCATCACGGACCAGTACGCCCTCGAAGGCATCAAGCGTGACAAGTTGTTCCGCACAATGATGGCTCAGAAGGCAGGACTCGACTTTGATTTGCGCCCAATTCGATCCAAGCTAAGTGCTTGAAAGATTGGTCGGGGAGAGAGGATTTGAACCTCCGACCCCCTGGTCCCGAACCAGTTGATACTCACCTGCCCTGTATTTGCAACCAGATGCGTTCGACCTGTGGCTTCCAACCATCTTGATCATCCCAGTCTTGTTCCCAGATGTCAAGCCGAAACCCGCGCCCAGCGCGGCATCTCAGAGGTCAGCCCGCCGCGTGCCCGGCCTGCTGTTTAACTGGTGGCTTCTTTTACTACTGGCGGTTTCCAAGTGCCGTCGATGATGGAAGGTGGGTTCTCCTTCGGCCAGTACAGGCGCAGCATGGGAATAAATTTGGCTTTGGGTGAGGGTAGCCAGTTGGCTTCCTTCGACTTTCCCGGAGAGTCGGCTTGCAGATAGAGGTCCACGGAACCATCGGCGTTGGTGACGAACTTGTTCCGCGAACTCACCGTGTATCGGTTAAGCGGGTTCGGCACGAAGAAATACGTTGCGTCATACATGGTAAGTGACCAGAAGCCGTCAGCCGGAGGCATCTGGCCTTTGTCGATGTGAACAACGTATTTCTTTGACGCGCCGTCAAAGTCCTTGCCGTCTGCATCCTTCTCTCCGGTCGGATACACTGCGTCTTGTGGGCGGTTTGCGCCGAGACCGATGGCGGTGATTAACGCCCGCTGCAAATAATCTGTGCCGTAAATGCCCGTCTTGGTCGTGAACATCCACCCGTTAACGGGCTGGCCTGCCTTCTTGAAATACTCCATGATCTTCACTTGAGCCAGCTTCGGTACGGTTTTAATGGCTTCTTTGTCGAACGCGCCCAGTTTGCTGGGGTCAAAGTCCTGCCCCGGAACCAGTCCGATTCTTGCCATCTTGGCAACCATCGGCGCATCGTCGGCTGACGGTGGATTAGTCTTCATCAACTTCGCCAGATAATTGAAGTAAGCGGCGGTATCCATGACATCGACCTGCTCTCGGACCGCTGTCTTCATGTCGAAGTTGGCATCGACTTCGCCGGGCAGGGGCGTATACGGCTTGCCGTAAGAACTGAGCGGCACGAGAGAAAACTTGTCCTGCAAGGTATGCACCGCTTTGTAGTCCTCGGGCGTGCCCGTGCAGTAGATTCGACCGAGAATCCAAACTAGGGCGGTCGGTGATTTGTATTCGGTAATGCCTGCTGGAAGGGTGCCAGACCATCCCGGACCAGTGATGGCATACTTCTGGGCTTTGTCCCCGGTTGTGCGCTTGCCGGGCACCTGAAACACATCCGTCCAACCATCCAGCATGGGCATCAGGTAGTAGCGGTCTCCCATGTCTGGAATACCGAATATCCATGGTTCCTTCGACACGTCCAGCCATGTCGTCGTGTAGAGAGTGTCTGCGTTGGGAGCGGTGACGGCATGGTTATCCACCGCTGGGTAGGTTCGATATAGATTCAATTGACCCATCGGAGCACTCGATCCACTGGGCACTGCTACGTTCGTCAACTGCTTCCGCGTCATGTCCATCGTGACCAGCGGATAGCCGTAAATATAAGCTTCGGTCGCGGTGCTCACCGCCTCTTCAACGCCGGGTTGGCCGCTGGAGGGTGGTTTCGAGCCCGAATCCGAGCACGCAACTGTGAGAAGCAACAAGGCCACAAAGCAAACCAGTCTGTTCTTCATATCTTCCCCTTTGGAGGATGACCAAACGCTATACGCACCGTGCCTTCTGGAAAACTGGCAGAACTGCCAGTTCCAGACGAACGAGGCTAGGAGAAAGCCTCGGATGGTTTACGAAACGAGGCGATTTCCATCATTTGAGGGGTTTTGAGCGTAACAACAAGAATTTGTGTCCAAAAGACCGGGCTTGAGGTTACATGTTTTCCCTCAGGACTCTTTTGGTTCATGTTTTTGTTGCGGTAGTCTATTTCTTACGCGGTTGCCATCGCTGGTTGCGCTCTCCGGTTGAGGAACCGTACCAGTCGTTTCAGGTTCTGTGCCACGGCCGCTAGGTAGAACTGCTCACGACGAAACTCGATTCTGCGTAGGCGAGCTCAATGAAGTCCTTGCTTTTATGCGTCTCGCTGACGATCTCGGTCACCGTCCCCCGGTGCAGATCCAGCCCCGCCAACAACGAAACGGTTCCCAGCCGTTTGTATTCGTAGTCCCGGGTCGGGCTGGCATGCTGCCCGGGTATGGGCGGCCGGTCGGGCGTTTTCTGCGCCAGCGCCTGAATGCCGGGTTTCTCGTCGTAGGACACCGTGACCGTCCCCGGCTCGCGAATCTCGCCCCGCAGTAGTCCTTCGTTGAGAATTTCTACTTCCTTGTAAACATGCAGCACCGCCGCCATCTTGGACTCGAACTCCGGGTCCCGTCGCTCCACATAGTAACGAACCTTATGCGGCCGAAGTTCTCCCTGCATCAAGATCTTATGCAGCTTGGAGCGGCTCACCCGCTCCAGTTCCGGGTACCCCGCCGACCGGGCCTGCTGCCGTAGGTGTGCGGTCAGCAGACCGTACGTCCATAACTCTTGGGCATAGCCCAACTCCTTGGGCTTCTGACAGGCGGAGTTCTGAACCCAAGCAATCGCCGCATCCGAGACCCGACGCGGTTTGCCCGAACGCGGCAATTCTCCCAAAGCCGCCTGCACGCCAAAGCGCAGGCATTTCTGGATGCAGAGGATCACCGTGTTACGGTTCACCCGCTGCGCCCGCGCAATGGCTTGATCACTCAGACCGGCGAAGGAGTCCAGCAAGATCGCCGCGCGCACCGTACGCCTCTTCTGCTCGGTGCGCGATTTGCGGAGGCGCTCCAACATGCGCTGCTCGTCCTCGCTGAAGACCAGGAGCCGGCGCCTCCTCTGAAAGGGCATGCACCATTAAAACATTTCTGAGTTCAAATGTATAGTTACTTAGAGAACACTCATCTAGATAATCAAGGCTCCGTGCATGAGGGTTCGTGATACGGGGACGGGAGTGCGGGTTTTGCTTCGCTTCAAACGCGGCATTCTAGACGGGGTTTTAAAGGCCGATGCCGTTTTCGATCACCAGAAGAAAGGAAGAAAGAGCCGCCCTAAGATCGAGTGGCCCTTGGTTTTCGACAGACAGACCTACTCAAGGGAGTGAACTGCAAATCTTGCGATAATCTACGTGGAAATGTTCCCGAGTGCTCCCGCTGAAGTGCCTGACGACGACGAAGAGGACGAGGACGAAAAAGAGGACGACGAGGAAGAGGATGAAGAAGACGAAGGGTATTCGGAATGAATTGACTCTGCTTCCCGGTGAGCGTCACAGCGGTTCCCAAGGTCTGGAAAATCAAGCAGTTTTCTTCGTTGGCGGACAGAACTCGATGACTTTCCCCCATTCCTGCGGAGGAAGCCACTTCACGCGCCTCGAAAACTTGGTCGGTACGTAAAACTCAATTACTTTTGCCACGGCTCTGTCCTTCAATTCTTCTGTTCTTTTTCCCAAGTACAGCCTTGCCAGAAATCCAACTAGCCACGCCACCCCCGCCCGCACTGACAGCGGAGGGAATCGCTCAATCTGAGTTTCTTCAGAAGGGCTCTGCACACCGCGCATCATCGCATCCACACGTTTGTTCCCTCCATTCCCGTACAAAATTGGACTCGCTGATCGTGGTTTGGGATGCGACGGGGTTGTCATTTGATTGTCAAACGAATGTTTGGTGACATGCTCGTTCTTCCTCAGAATCCACACCGACGAGCACCTCAGTTTCGCTCCAAAATCATTGTGTCAATCGGAACAAGACCGTTTCACGCTCAATTGGTCGCCCGTCCGCCTGTGAAGTCTAGGGGCTAGGTATCAGCCCTAGCCGGTGGGAAAATGTTGGCATGGCAACCAAACGTACAAAGGCCGACAAAGCGCCGCGGCAGACCGATCAATTGGAGAAGAAGTCAGAGCGTCGTCCTGAACAGGAAACGAACAAAAGAAAAGTACGCAGAGACTTTAGCCGAGCCGCTTAATCCGACCTCGAGTCTGCCCCAGGAAACTTGGGACAAAACGGGACAAAACCCACCCTAATACCTGTCTTTCTGCCTAGCGGCAGGGGGTCACTGCAGCATCGAACGTCGGTCGCCAATCCGCCGCTGTCGGGTTTATCCGACGCTGAATCGTCGGGACTCAGGAACGTGCTGGATGTGATGGGCTACGGAGAAAACGTCAGGCACTCCTCTGCCTTGGCAGTCTGTTCACCCGAGCCGCTTTTGCTTTCTTGCTCTGATTTTGAAGGATGCGGTTTAGTTCTACAACAATCGCAGTCTGCTTCTGCGGATCAGGTTCACCCCACTCCGGTGTGTCACTAGTGTGCCAGATTTCGTCATTCGGCTTGCGAGCGCGCCTGTTGCACCATTTCCACCAAGACTTTCCGGGTCTAGTTGTCATGGTTGCCTCCGTTGACTCGCTCTAGCATCGCCAACTAGAAATGTTCCTAAGGTGCATTCAACACTCAATCGGAGTTCAATGGAAGGCGGTAAGCCGCGCTGATTTGTTGGACCACATGCTCCACGGCGAGTTTCAATTCGGCGGATATTTCAGTTTCATGTTCGAATCTCCGCGCCTCAATTCCGTACACTTGCAGCTGTTCTGGCAAACGGCCTAGAACTCGAGCCATTCGGATCGCGACCAACACGCCCAATCCGTGAGTGGATACAGATTCGTCGGCAGGGAAGCTGGCCCTTCGGCCGTCCCACAGACGCACCGTGCCAGGGGGCGCACCTGTCTCCACCGCGTCGACGAGGACAACGTTGTCAGCTCCGCCCCAAGATTCGATGAGGTCGAACGCTTCCCCAGAGTGAATCTCGGCTTCTATGCCAAAATCTCGCAGGCGCTCGGCCACGAGCGCTCCAACGCCGTCGTCACCTCGGTCTGGATTTCCACAGCAGATAATTCGCATGGATCAGACTCCGTCAGCCCGCTCCACCGTGAGCCTCAGCGAATGTGTGGCACAGGATATGCATGGGTCGTAGTTGCGAATCGCCTGCTCACATTTCCAACTTGCTTCCTCCAACGGCCACGCCGCCAATCGCGTTGCGTAGTCGCGCAAGTCATCCTCGATCCGTTTCTGGTTCTGCGATGTCGGCGGAATAATCCTGGCGGCGATGATCAGGCCTTTTTCATCCATAGCGTAGCGATGATAAAGAATACCTCGGGGTGCTTCAGTGATCGCCTGGCCCATGCCGGCCTGATTCGCTACTTTAACTCGTGGAACGGGAGGAGGTTCATAGTCGCCAATGATTCGTAAGGCTTCTGCGCATGCAAACACAATTTCCACTGAACGAACCATGATGCTGCGGAATGGGTTCTTCACCGGAACGGCGAGCTTGACTTCTCGGGCCGCCTGCTGGGCTATTTCGGGCAGCTTATCGAAATTCAAGTTGAAGCGCGCCATGGGCCCCACCAGATACGAACCTCTTCCACGTACGACCGAGTGCAGCGCGTTCGAATGCTTCACATGCATTTCGACAAAGTGATCTTCATATTCCGCTGCTTCAATGTCCAGACCTCGGTTCGACACTAGCCGCCCTTCGTTGAAGGGATACTCATCCGGATGACGTATAGCTACGAATTCATAGTCTTGCTCGAAATCAGGAAATTCCAGATTAGCGGTCCAACGCGCGGTTTCCAGCGATGCATCCAGCGCCCATTTCAGATCCTCGACGAGTTCGCGGAGTTGCTGTTTGGCGGGTACTTTGTAGAAGCCGCCGACCGCTGCCGAGATAGGATGAATCTCGCGGCCCCCGAGCAGGGTGACAATGCGGTTGCCGATTTTCTTCAGCCGCAACGCTCGTTCGATCACCGCTCGATGGTCCCGGGCCATGGCAATCGCGTCCTGGTAGCCGAGAAAGTCCGGCGCGTGGAGCATGTAGACGTGCAAGGTGTGACTTTCAATCCATTCGCCGCAATAGAACAACCGGCGGAGGAGGCGCACAGCAGGATCGATGCGAGTCCCCAGCGCTCGTTCGATCGCATGAATCGCGCTCATCTGGTATGCGATCGGACAGATTCCGCAGATACGAGCGGTGATATCGGGAACTTCGGAGAAATGACGACCTCGCAGGAAGGCCTCGAAAAATCGTGGCGGCTCGTAAATCTTGAGCTTCACGTCCGCCACTCGTTCACCCGCGAGTTTGATATAAAGAGATCCTTCGCCTTCCACTCGGGCCAGCGTCTCCACGCGGATCGTTCTTATACGGCCGCTCATTTGTGTTCGTACTCCTCGCTCGTCTTGCGGAATTGCCAAGACCAGGCGTTGAATCCCCGGAAAGCGCGTGTGATCTGCGCGTCAGATTGCCCGAGGATGTGAAGCTGGTTGGCGAGCGACGTCGTGTTCGGGCTCTCCATCGGCCCGAAGCAGCCGTAACAGCCACGATCGTAGCTGGGACACAGCGCTCCACATCCCGCCTGGGTCACTGGACCGAGGCAAGCAATGCCTCGCGCCACCGTGATGCACACATTGCTTCTCCGCTTGCACTCCAGGCACACGCTATAAGACGGTATGTTCGGTTTGCGTCCAGCCAGCGTCGCGGCGATCAGCTCGATTAAGTGATGTTTGTTGATTGGGCAGCCGCGCAATTCGAAGTCCACGGGGATGTGCTCGGCAATCGGAGTCGACAGCTTCAGGGTACTAATGAATTGCGGTGTCGCATACACCACGCGGATGAATTCATCCACATCCTTCCAGTTACGCAAAGCCTGGATGCCGCCCGCAGTTGCGCACGCGCCGATCGTAACAAGCGTCTTGCATTGCCGTCGCAGCTCCTGAATGCGTTGCGCATCGTGATGAGTGGTGATGGAACCCTCTATCAGTCCGATGTCATATGGCCCCTTCAGCATGGCGCGAGTGGCCTCTGGAAAATAGGCGATGTCGACGGCGCCGGCTACACCGAGCAGTTCATCCTCGGCGTCAAGCAAACTCAACTGGCAGCCGTCACAGGACGCGAATTTGAAGACCGCGATCGTCGGTTTGTGCTTGACATCAGAGTTCATATTTTTCCAACAGGGGTCGGATATTTTCGTAGGAAAAGATCGGCCCGTCCTTGCAAATAAAGTACGGCCCCCACTGGCAGTGACCACAGAATCCGACGGCGCACTTCATATTGCGTTCCATAGAGAGATAAATATCCTCGCGCTTGAGCCCGTGGGCCTCCAGTTCGCGAGTGACAAAGCGCATCATGATCTCGGGACCACAAGCCATCGCGATCGACTGCGCTGGTTGCAATCGGGCATACTTAAACAGCGTTGTCACCACGCCCACGTGTCCGCGCCAGCTCAACCCGCCATAGTCCACGGTGACCAGAACTTGTGTCTCCGGTTGACGGGCCCAACTCGCCAGCTCTTTGCGATACAGCAGATCCCGAGGACTGCGCGAGCCATAGAGCACCACCAGACGCCCATACTGCTTCCGATTCCGCAGGATGTGGTAAATGACTGGACGCAGCGGCGCCAACCCAATTCCGCCAGCAGCCACGATGACATCGTGGCCTCGGGCCGCTTCAATTGGCCAGCCAGTGCCGAACGGGCCACGGACGCCAATACCGCCGCCAACTTTCTGTCTTACCAACGCGTGGGTTGCCTGACCGACGGAGCGTACGGTGTAAGCCAACCGGTCCCGCTGCCAAGGCTGGCCGCTGATGGAAATCGGCAACTCGCCCACGCCGAATACCCACAGCATGCTGAATTGGCCAGGCTGGAACGAGGTGTCATTTGATCCTGCATCCGGCGTCAGGCTCAGGGTGAACGTGTCGGGAGTTTCCTTAGCTACTGCCCGCACCCGATAGGGCTGCGAGAGGATCGGATCGGTTATGAGCGCTGTGGCCATCTTAAGGTCACCGTACCGCATACACATCGAGTAACTGCAGGCGCGTCGCCTCCAAGCGCTGCTCTATAATTCGCGCGAACCGTTTCAGAACTTCGTAGCCTAGGTCATGATTCTCCTCGCATTTTTGGCGCAGACACTTGCCATCGAGCGCTATGGCGCGCACGCCTTCTGTGGCGCGGGCCTGGTGCTTCCACTTGTAAGGCGCCAGCAGCCACGACCAGCCCAGGATCTCGCCCTCGACCAGCGTGGCCACGATGATGGGGTCGTGCTGCGGGGCAAACACTTCGACGGCTATCTTGCCTTCCCTTATCAGATAAAACGTGTCGGCGGGAGCGCCTTCCCGGAAGACATAGTCCCCCTTCTTGAACCGCACATTTGAGGCGCAACCCACCATCAGTCTGGTAAATGCGGCGTCGAGATCGGCGAAGAAAGGATGCTCCGCGATAATGCGCTCAAGGCTCTCCATGATTACCTCCTTCCCGCAGGGCGCGGACTTCCTCAGTGATGTCTATTCCTACGGGGCACCAGGCAATGCAACGTCCGCAGCCCACACATCCTGAAGTGCCGAACTGGTCGATCCACGAAGCCAGCTTGTGAGTCATCCATTGGCGATAGCGAGCTTTGCTGGAAGTGCGAACGTTGCCACCGTGGATGTACGAAAAACTCAGCGTGAAGCACGAGTCCCAACGGCGCCAGCGCTCGGCTTGATGACTCGTCACGTAGGTTACGTCCTCTATCGTGGTGCAAAAACAGGTGGGACAAACCATGGTGCAGTTTGCGCATGTCAGGCAACGAGCGGCGACGTCGTCCCAGCGCGGGTGGTCGAAGTTCTGGTATAGCAACTCTTTGATTCCGACAGTATCGATGCTTCGCACCTGCTCGCTAGCCGCACGGTCCACAGCAGCTTCTGCGTCTTGCAAATCTGCACTGGTGGCCGGAGCGGTCTGCAGCCCGGCTAACACTTCGGCGCCACGCTGGCTCCCCGTCTGCACGACAAATCGGTGGCCGGCCGGTCCTACGAGTTCTGTCAGAGCTAGGTCGAAGCCGCTCTGCGCCCGCGGTCCCGTTCCCATCGAAGCACAAAAGCACGTTGCTGCTGCATGAGTGCATTGCACTGCCACAATGAACACACCTTGGCGCAACCCCTCGTAAATTGCATCCCGATACTTATCTCCGATCAGCACGCGATCCTGAACCTTGATGGCCGCCAGGTCGCAAGCCCGGACGCCCAGAAAAGCGTATGGCTGCTTGGGTCGCATCTTGTTGTTCAGAATCCGGAAGGTTCCGCCCCGACCTTCCGCCGACCATAGTCGCACTTCGGCCGGATGTACGTACCTCTTCCAGCTGTGGGGCCCAACGGCATACGCGAACCACGCCTGATCCTCACGGCGCTGTAGCCGATAACAGCCGCGTTCCTGTTCGTCGGTCCAGCCTGCGGGCAATTGCGCTGACGACTCGATGCGCTCGTAGACAATCGCCCCGTCACGTACGAAGGGGCCAATGGTCCGGTAGCCTTTGCACGACAACAATTCGATTAGTTTTGCCAGCTCTTCTGCGTGCAGGATCCTATGCTGCTCTTCGCCCACTGTGATCACTTCCAATTGTGTTCTAGAGGTTTGTCCGAGGCCCAATAATGACCCCAGCCAAGGTGCCCAAAACTCCGCTCGTCTTAAGCACAAGCCTGAACAGCTACCGAAACCAACTTCGCTTCACAGTGAATATTCACGTTCAAGATGCTCGAAACTGGACAGTCGCGTCGAGCGGACTCGACAGCCTCTGTGAATTGCCCGTGTTCGAAATCTCGCGTTCGAGCGATGATTTTGAGGTGTGCGCCAACAATTCGTAATGACTCTCCCACAAAGTCCAAGGTCAAAGTGGTGTTGGTTTCAACCTGGACGGGGCGAATTCCCACTTTGGTCATTTCTACCGCGACCATTCTGGACATGCTGGAAGAAATAGCGGCGGCGAGCATTTCACAGGGCGACGTCGAAGTTGCTGGCCCCGTGAGCGACCCGAAGGTGTACTTGCTGTTGTTCAAGAGCCCGCTCGGAGTAGAAAGCGTGCCTTCTCCAGCGTACGGACCGTCCTTCCAAATTGCGTGTGCTTCGCGCACCATTTGCGGCCTCCCTCGTTTGTGGGATTGATCTATTCAAGCCACATTGGCTTTCCGTTCGGTTCCCGAAAGGCCACGGTCTGGTCGCCCCGAATCACGGTGCGGGCGATCAGGGCCTCGTGTCCGTTGTAGATGATCCTCGATCCGACCACTTCGATTTGATCTCCTTTGCTAAAGCTCAATTTCTTGTCACGAAGAAATCGCAACGGGGCAATATGCACCTGGAAAGTGCCGTGATCGGTCTTCACCAAGAGGTGGGTTCCGACGTCGCCGTTGATTGGACAGTAAAACTCCTGCACGTCCTGCACTACGCCTTGTACGGTTTGTTCGTTGGAGGCGCTGTAAGCAGGCACCCGATGCCTCGGGCTGGTAAACAGCAGAATTACGAGAACCAAAACTGCAGTGCCCATAACTATCTGTGGAATTCTCATAGCACTCCTCTTCTTTTCGGGCTTCATGCCGTACGACCGCATCAAGCTGCCGCAGTTGGAGTCTCCTGGATCGGCTTTGTTGCTTTGGGTAGCTCGAATCTGAGCATCCCCGCCTGCAGTTCGATCACTGCTCGCCCCGGATCAACTTCTGTCGTCAAGTCGATCAGCCGTAGTATCTGGTCGGGATACTGATCGGCACGCCCAATTGATCCTGCCTCGGTCTGTGAGGCAGTGCCCTCTCTCTTTCCGAGGATGGCAAGACGTCTGGGTTCAATACTGACGTGGAGTTCATTTTCTGTGAACCCGAGTACGTTGGCGCGAATACTGACCCGGTCTTCTGATTCGGAAGTCGCAATTGATACGGGGCACAAAAATTCTGATTCCGCCTTGAACCAGTCTTCCCAGTCGTGGCCGTGTTCGCGGCCACGCTTCTCGAACAACTCGAAAGCCCTACGAGCAATCGCAAGTTGTAGAGGTTGCATTTCCCAACGCACCTTGTCGGGATCTCGCACTTGCAACCCGGTGGCTGGCGGTTCGGACGTGGATGTAGAGACTTTGGTGGATTTCATAACGCCCTCCTTCGAGCAACTACAGATGAAAGAGGATCGCTCGGCCGCTTGTCGCGATCAGCAAACAGGCTGAAACGAGCCGGTATGGATAGGGCCTGGTTGTTTAGAGAACACTAGTACACTTTGCATTTTCCTCGCCGGGTTGCCGGTTTGCCGTGATCCACGTCACTACGCGGCATATTTCTTTTGGGTGACGCAAATGCCATGGTCCTAACAAGGAGACCGAGGCTACAACCGCCTTGGTGCAAGCCCGTGCAAGAAAGAACTTGCAAGCATTAGCATTCTGACTCGCCGGGAGGAAGGCTAAGCCCGAAAGGGGGCAGCGCTGGCCGCTTCGATTACTATTGCACACCTGTTCGGGTGCGTAGGCCGTTATAGTGCATCCGAGCGCAGCTTGTGGCCTCTCGCACGAGAATCATTGGTGTGGGCGGAGGGCAGATCCAGTAGGACGGGGCTTTTCTCAGGAACCGGGCCCGCAGCTCAGTCCGGAACAACTTCGATCGCCGACACGGTGGCATAACGCGTCACGGGCACAAACTCCAGAAGCAATTTGCCTTGTGCGTTGGGCTCAAGACCTTTGATCTTGCGCGCCAGGGGGCGATTCTCCCCGGCCTGTTTGAGGATGTTCAGATCGGCCACGATTGTCTTGCCATTGCAGAAAACGTTGAACACGCGACCTTCGGCGGCGGCGGTATCTCCGTGCGACAGGATCTTGCGGTCGAGTCCTTCCGCGGCTGCGCGATGTTCGATGAAGTGTAGAGTCACGGTGTACTTGCCGGGAGGCACGGGGATCGCGTAGGAGAAGTGCCCCCAGCGTTCAGTCTCGTAGAACTCGGGATCATCGGTCCCGGTTGCGGGCTCCTGGCTGGTGTTGAGCTGTCCGCCTTTGAAGTAAGCGTCGGGACTCCACCAGTGACTATCGTTGGAGTAATATGGCACATCGCGGGCAACGATGCGCACCGGGCGCACCTGCCCGCGGATTCCAGGCAGAATCTCAATGGCGGAGAGTATTGCGCTATCGCCCTTCACGGAAGAAAAGCTGAGATGCAGCTGGTGGTCTGCGGCCGGAGAAATGTCGTGGAAGACCTTTACTTCGGCAGTGCGGTCGCGATCGCGATCCATGCTGTTGGAACCTTGTAAGCACAGGGAGATTGGAAGACGAGTCCCCGGGGATCGATGAGTCCAAGAACGTTCGCATGCTGTCTGATTGTCAGCCAAGCGGAAACATACCTGTCTTCCAGTGGCGTGACGCTTCGGAAATCGGTACTTGTCGCTTCGGGAACCGCTGATTTCAGGGCCCCGCGCCATGGTGATCCGGGTCACTGCTTTTCTTGATCCGTGGGAGTTGCATAGAAAGTGGGGGGCGCGGTGCTCAGGGCACTGGCACTCGTAGGAGGTTCAGCATGAAATCTCTTGTGCGTTGGCAACCATTGCAGGAATTCACGTCACTCCAAAGGCAAATGAACCGTTTGCTTCACGCTTTTTCCGGCGAGACCTCATTAATGCCGTTTGAAGAGAGTCTCACTGGATGGGATTTCGGTCCGCCGGTGGACATCTACGAGGATGACCAGAAACTGACATTCAAAGTAGAAGTGCCAGGAGTTGATGAAAAAGAGATCAAGGTCGAGATTGAGAACAATATTCTGACGGTGCACGGAGAACGCAAACTGGAGAAGGACATCAAGGAGGAAAATTTCCGCCGGATGGAACGCCATTATGGTGCCTTTTCGCGTTCCTTCACGGTTCCAAGCACGGTAGACCCGCAGAGGATTGAGGCCAACTACGCGCATGGTGTACTGGCGATTCAGATGCCCAAACGCGCCGAAGCCAAGCCAAAACAAATTAAGGTGAATGCGACTAAGGCCCTAAAGGCCGCGTAGCTGGCAGGGCGAGGGCGCCTTGGCCCTCCTTTCTTGCATCCGGAGGCGCAGCGAAAATGACCATGAAATCGACGACGTGTTCAAGCTTTGCCACGGAGCAGTAGAAGCAGGGCCGAGCCAAGTGGCTTTTCGGACAAGACCGAGGCTCATTCAAGTTTGCAATCGATGGAGTCAGCAGCCATGTTTCAGACCATAGACGAACAAATCGAGAGGACTGAAGGCGGCCGTCCCACCATTAGTGCACGGCTGGTCCGTGTCGCGGTAATAGCGGTCGTCTTACTAGTTTTCTTTGCGGGACTGTACTTCGCAATCGTGTCTTTCGATTGACTCTACTCTGCGGAGTCGCCGAAAGAAGGAGGGTAAAGGGGAATTTTTGTGGGAGGTCGATATGGCAAACCACCAAGGATAGGCTCCGGGGCTTGAGAAACGAATTGCAGTTCTTAGACAGTGGTGGTTATAGTTGTGTGAACTTAGTTGACGAAAGGGGTATGATTGGGCGGCGTCGGGGGAGGCGCGAACATGGATCACCTTCTAATTAGGCTGTGGCGGGACGACGAAGGCCAAGACATCGCCGAGTACGCGGTGATGCTGGCCGTGATTCTGGTTTTAGTGGTGGGCACAATTCGCTTGATCGGAAGCAATGCGAACACCGTGTTTTCGAACGTAGCCAGTTCAATTCAATAAACGGCCCGGAGTTGCTAATCCCTTGGAGCTAGAGACAACCAAATGTACGTTCCGTTCTTGCTGTTCGTAATCGTGATTGTCCTTGTTTTGATCTTCTGGGAACTGAGCAAGATTAATAGTCGTCTCAAAAAGTCGCTCGTTTCCACACAGGACACCACTAAAGGCAACAACGACACGCAACCCCGAAAATCGAAGTGAGATTGCCCTCGTCGGATGTTCCGTCTCTCTGTTTAGTCGGCGAAAGCAGGCAGTGTCAACAATCGAGGCGCGGACAATATGAATCTCGCGCGCTGCCCTTACAAACAACGAATTTCAAACTGAGGGAGAAGCAGGCAGTGCGCCTCCATTTTCATCTTCGACGCCACCTAGCTAACGGTTCGACTAGAATCAACCGCAATAGCTGGTACAGAATCGGATACGAGGCGACGGATGCCGCGCAAAAGGCCAATTCTGAGGGCGACCTTTATTGGGATGTTGTACCGTGCACCTCGGATCGGTGTGAACGGCGGAAAAACGTCCGTCCACCTGGCGACGGCATTAGAAATTTGGGTATGTAGAAGTTGATTTTCAAACTGAGGCACTGCCGGTGCCGGGCGTCCCTAGGTCCTCCTTATGGCCATTGAATCCCATGACGCGCGCGCTCGTCGGTGCTCTCACCCTTTCGACTTTCGCCGGTTCCGGGCTTTTCTTATCGGGAGCTGGAGTAGCATCGGGAGCGGGTTTAGCATCGTGGACGCTGAGCCCGCGTTCCAGCCGGGTCATGAGAGTTCGAAGCTTCTGCTCCTCGGCATCTAGGACCTTGCGGATTTCTGCGCCCGCCCGTATGGCTTCTTCATACGCGGCGCGAGCTTTGGTAAGAAGCGGTAGTTGTTCAATGAGCGCAGTGGCGTTCTTGGTGAACTCGTCCACCGCACCTGTGTACGTTTTCATGCTTGCGGAGGGCGATGCCGGACCGTGATCTTCGGAGAGAACCCTCTGGGGAACAGCTGCTAAATTCCCTTTCTTGAACTCGTCGTTCATTAAAGACCGAACGAGTTGGTCGCCGAGCGCTGCCAAGTCCGGCTTCTCCTCCGAGGCCAACTCAGGATGCGTGCCCAGATGTGAGTCGTCGCTCTTGCTCCACATTCGCTTCACCCCTTTACAACTTCACGCCTGTCGGATGCGGCGGCAGCTGAGCATTATGTGCTGGATCGCCAACAAGGTCAAACTTTAACCGAGCTGGCCCTTCCTCCTCGGTCATGGCCTTGAAGTGATTGCCTTGCACGCAGTACGGGCATCGGATCGGATCAGGATCAGGATCGGGCATAGTTTTGGCGGCCAGTAAAGCGCCTCGCATTATTCCCTGGGGAACGAGAACCTCGTGGCGCCGTTGCACTACCAGCCGAAGAAGCCGAGCCTGATGAAGCGGCAGTGTCATTGGCAAAAAAAAATTGCAGGGCGGGATGAATATTCGATTCCCGCACTCATGTCGGCATTGCAACTTGCCGGGTTGACCATACGCGCCAAAAATGGTTCCATCCTGCTCCGGCCTCTCGATAGCCCGGCGGGATCGTGCTTCTCGTAGCCCAGATGATCGGTCATCTCGGCGGCTAAGGCCCGCTCCAGAATGGCTTTGGTCAGTTCTTTGAGCAGACCTTTCTCCCCGATGATATCCTCGGGTTTCTTGTAGTTGGTCTGCAGTTGGTCGATCAACTTCTTGTCGATAGCCATGGGGTTTGGTCTCCTATTTTCTTCTTCCCATGGCCGTTTACACAGTTTTATTTACACCCTCTCCAAAGAGGGCGAGAAGTTGGGAACGGTGATCTCCTATTGTGCCGTTCTCATTAGTCTCACCAGCGCTTCAAATCGCGGAACTGACCGGAGCGTGTCCAGTCTTGGATCTCCTATCGCGACGAAGGTGAACCAAGGGCATCGCTCCTGGGCTGCTCTTTCGAACCAATCCAGAGCTATTTCGCGCATGCCCAAAGCAATGTACACAAGTCCGACTGAGTATTTGTCCACATGTCTCGTTTCAGCTTGCTCAACTAAGTTTTGAAGGATCTCACGTGCCTTTTGGGGATGCCCAGCAATGGCATAGACATGCGCAAGAGGGCCTGCCGCCAATGCCTCTCCTTCCAACAACTGTACGGCTTTTTCAAATTGCGCCGTCGCTTCTTCGTAGAGAGACTCCTGCTCATAAGCCTGCCCTAGGTGCATTCTCAGCAAAGGATAATCAGGCACAATGTCGATTGCTTTGAGGCACACCTGAATTGCATCTGCGTATCTGCGACTCATCAGAAAGTTGTAAGCCGCGCCATGCGCGATGACGGAGGATAGCGGTTCTAGTTCAAAAGCTTTGGCGATCCAACGATCGGCTTCCTCGTAGCGACCACGAGCCACAAGGGTCATGGCATACCAATACGGTGCGAGCCAATATTTCGCATCAAGTTCAAGCGCATACTCAAATTCTTGATCCGACTTCTCCCAGTCCCAGTCTGCAAACGCTCGCACAAAGGCCATTGAGGTGTGAGCTTCGCTCAAATCAGGATCGAGAGCCACCGCGGCAGCCGCAGAAGCCTTGGCCCTTGCCCATGCCTCTTTCGGAGCTATCGCACCTAACGAGCACAGGTGGCTGTAGCAGTCCGCCAAACCTGAATATGCGAGGGCATAGCCGGCATCGTTCTCGATTGCTTGCTGAAAATATCGATAGCCCTTTCGTATGTCTTGCGGGGTTCTCCTGTTCCAACAATAGCGGCCTCGTAAATAAGACTGATAGGCCTCACTGTTCTCTGAGAAGCGTTTGGTACCGCTTGCGCTTTCCTTACCGTTCAACTGCACACGCAGGCTTTCGGATATCTTCTTCGCAATCTCCTCTTCCACTGCATACAGATCGGAAAGTCTACGGTTGTAGCGCTCTCCCCACAGCTGTGCTCCCTGAGTCACATCGATCAGCTCGGCGCTAACAAGGAGTGCTCCATCGCGCTGAGTAACCCTTCCTGCAAGCACAGCCTCAACCTCGAGCTCGCGACCGACCGCCTGAGGGTTCGTAGCTTTTCTTCGGTAGCGGAACACGGTGCTCCGCGGCGTTACTCGAAGCCCGGACAGCTTGGACAGGCTATTGATAATGTTTTCGGTAATTCCGTCGCTGAGATAGTCGCCATCTGGGTCTTGGCCGGTATTCTCAAGCGGGAGTACTGCGATTGAACTGAGAGCCTTGCTTCGCAAAACCGAAGTTGCCAGCGAGCGTTTGAAGTTTGCTTCTCCCGCCCGCAGCGCCGTGTCGTTGTCACTGATCTCTACTCTTCCGAGCAGCCGGTATCCTCGTCGTGACACGGTTTCAACATATCGCGGCCGGTTGGCCGTATCGCCCAACGCTTCACGCAATCTCTGCATGGCAGCATTGATGCTCGGGGCGAACTGAACGAATGTGCCGTTCGGCCAAAGTCTCTGGCGGATTTCCTCGCGCAGTACTACATCGCCCGGTTTCTCCAAGAGCATGAGAAGAATCTGAAAAGGCTGTTCCTGTAGCAAGATCTTCCGCCCGTTCTTATTCAGTTCGGCGGCGCGAACATCGAGCTCAAAAGGTCCGAATCGAATCCCCCGAGCGAGCGAATCAGTTTGGTTGACTGGCGACTCTCCACTCATCGCAAGGAACCCCAAGTAGTTTTCAGGAGTTTACCACGCTTCCCTTACTTTAACTCCTGATTATTGTGTAACTTGCAGGCCTAGCAGCTCGTTATCGAGATTTGATCCAAAAGTAAGTGGCGTTGCCAGAGGTCGAGGCGCAGAATTCTCGGCGTTTCGCAGATCGTATAGCAGGTTGGAGGCGGACAATGGGTCACCATCCCGTAGAAGACCTACGGAAGTCGGTTCGCGGAGCAGTGTTGTGCCCTGGCGATTCGAGCTACGACGAAACCCGAACAATTCCTAACGCGATGATTGATCGGCGACCAGCGATCATCGCCCGGTGTGCTGGAGCTGCCGATGTCATCGCGTGCGTTCGCTTCGCTCGTGAACACGACCTTCTGGTCTCCGTTCGCGGCGGCGGCCATAGCGTCGCGGGCAAGTGCGTTTGCGAGGGGGGCCTAATGATCGACCTTTCAGCCATGAAGGGCATTCGCGTCGACCCCACCCGCCGGACCGTCCGCGCGCAGACAGGCGTGAAGCTGGGGGAATTCGACCGCGAGACGCAGGCATTTGGTTTGGCAACAACGCAAGGCGTCGTTCCCACGGTAGGAATGTCTGGGCTGACGCTAGGGGGCGGATGGGGTCAGTTGCACGGCAAATACGGCCTCGCGGTCGACAATGTCATCGGCGCAGACGTGGTTACCGCGGACGGACGTTTATTGGCCGTCAGTGCGACCGAGAACCCGGATCTGTTTTGGGGAATTCGCGGCGGCAGCGGCAACTTCGGAGTGGTGACATCGCTGGAATTCCGATTACACGAAGTTGGTCCCATATTCGGAGGTGCCGTGTTCTACCCGGCGTCACAAGCTGGTGACGTGCTGCACTTTTGGCGTGAATTTGCCGCAGATAATCCGGATGAACTGGTCACGCAAGGTGGCTCCTTCCGACTTCCAGACGGTGTACCAGTGTTTGGAATCGCGGCTTGTTACTGCGGGGCAGTAGCCGATGGCGAAAGGATCTTGAACCCGCTGCGCACATTTGGTTCCCCCCTGACGGATGCACTGAGTCCGATGACCTACGTTCAGATTCAAAGCATGTTCGAGCCGTTCTTCCCGCCGGGCCGTTACGTTTATACCAAATCAAACTTCATGCGAGAGCTGAGTGACGACGCGATTGAAGCCATGGTCCGCTACGTCGGAAAAAGCCCATCGCCCTACACATTCGCTCCCTTCATCGAACACTGGAACGGTGTAGCAAAGCGCGTGGCAGCGACGGATACCGCCTTTCCCCATCGACAATATTCGTGGAATTTCATGGCGTGGTCCATGTGGACGAGCCCCTCGGAAACCGAGACGAACCTGCAATGGACACGAGAGTGTTGGGAAGCCATGCGACCGTACTTAGTCGCAGGGGCATACGGAAACTACGTGACAGACGAAGGTGAAGCCATTGCACGCGAGGCATATGGACCCAATTACGATCGTCTCGCAGCTCTCAAAAGCAAATATGACCCCACAAACTTTTTCCGCATGAATCACAACATCACGCCGAGCCTCACGACTGAAAGCGTGGGACTAGTTCACAAGTAGAGGAGGTCCATGTCTGCCCGACGATTTCCCCTCTTTGCAAGCCACATTCTATTGCTGACAGCGATCTCAGCTGCCGAGACTATTACGTCGGCCACCTGCAATGACAATCGCGTTCCAGCAGGGACTTTAACCAACGGCGTTCTCAGCGTTCATCTCGAGGCCCGCCAGGCAGTCTGGTATCCGAACGAAGTCGGCAAAGCACATCTTGTCGTATCGGCCTTCGCGGAGGAAGGGCATGGGCCACAGATTCCAGGCCCACTTCTACGTGTCCCAGTCGGAGTTGAAGTGTCGGCAACGATCCGGAATTCCCTGGACCACACCATCTATGTCCACGGTCTTGGCTCCCGCCCCGGGATAAGCACGCAAGCGGCGCCGCTGGCAGATCCGACAACGACGGCCGACGCCGCAGCCACGTTGGAGGTTCCAGTCGGCGCCGTTCGTCAGGTTCGCTTCAAATCCGGCGCCACTGGCAGCTATTACTACTGGGCCTCGAACGATCGACAGTCTCTCCTCATGCGTACAGGCCCAGATTCGATGCTATCCGGCGCGTTCGTCGTGGATCCTCTGGGCTTGCACAATGATGATCGAGTTTTTGTCGTCAATACATGGGTTCCGGCTGGTGGCAACGGCTTCAACGCTCTTGCTACCATAAATGGCAAATCCTGGCCCGACACAGAACGTCTCGCTCTCAAGATGGGCGAACCCATTCACTGGCGCTGGATTAACACGAGCGATTCCGATCACGCCATGCATATGCATGGGTTCTATTTTCAAGTCAACGGTGTCGGCGATCAGGACCATTTCCAGCAATTCTCTCCAAAGGAGCGACTAACTGTCGTCACGCAGGAAATGGCTCCCGGCGGCACTTTCAACATGTCATGGGTACCGGAGCGACCTGGCCACTGGCTGATGCATTGCCATATGACTTTCCATATGATGCAGCCCGAGAATCTGCCGGGTTACTCGATCGCGACGCACTACACTCCGGAAAATGCGGGCATGGGCGGGTTGGTTCTCGGGCTCGACGTACAACCGTCTCCCAACTCTGAATCGACACCCGTCAAGGCAACGGCAGCTTCGACTGCGGTCCACAAATTTCGTTTGTTGGTCCGTGAACGGCCTGGCAGTTCACGCTACTTTCCCGGCTTTAGTTACGATCTCTCCTCATCTCCAGAAGAAACTACATCCAATGCGCTGCCACCAGTGGGCAACCCGCTGGTGTTGACACGCGGAGAGCCTGCAGAAATCGAAATCGTCAACCAACTCAGAGAGCCGACTACGGTTCATTGGCACGGCATGGAACTTGAGAGTCCTTACGACGGCGTTCCAGGCTGGAGTGGTGCCGGGACGCAAACCACGCCGCCTATCGCTCCTGGCGGCAGCTATGTGGCACGTATGACTCCCCCTCGCGCCGGAACCTTCATCTATCATTCCCATTGGCACGAACAAAAACAGTTGGGCGAAGGCTTGACCGGGCCTCTCATCGTTTTGGAACCTGGTCTGAAATTCGATCCCACTACCGACAAGATTTTCTTGTTTTCGCGGGACGGCGTTGAAAGCAACGAGCCGTTGCTGCTGAACGGCAGCCCCCAACCTGCACCGATCGCCCTGGTGGCCGGCACGACCTACCGAATGCGCTTCGTCAATATTACCCCCGTGGATTCCGATCTCACATACTCAATCGCCGACGCGAGCGGCGTTCCGGTGTCCTGGCGCGCAATTGCAAAAGATGGTCGAGACCTGCCTCCAGAACAGGCAGCTATGAAAACCTCAGGGGATACCATTACAGTCGGTGAAACGCGGGATTATTCCTTTACCCCAGAGAAGGCGGGAGAGCTGTATCTGCAGGCTTCGGCATTTCAGCGGATGTGGGTCAAAACCACACTGGCCGTCGGTCCGCAGGAGCTGCGTCCCGTCGCAAGCCCTTCCGCAACTTTACTGGATCAGTGGAACGAAATTGGGCGAAAGCTAATCGCCATGGCTGAAGACTTTCCCGAGGACAAATACGACTATAAGCCTTCAGCTAGCACACGGAGCTTCGCAGAACGCTTGATTCACGCAGCGTCCGCCAACTATTTCTTCATCAACTCTGCCCTTGCCCAGAAATTACCCGGCGACGAGGATCCTCCACGAGCACAATTCAAAAACAAGGGGGCCGTAGTCGAGTATGTCAAGAAATCCTTTGCCGATGGCGCAGCCGCGATTAAATCGAAGGGCGACAGCGGAATCGTCGATTTAGTGATTGATCCCTTTGGTTATGACGATCCGCAGCACGCCGGCAAAGCGCAAATTCGAATCGTCGATTTGGCGCACAATTTAATCGAACATTCCGGAGAGGTTTACGGTCAGTTGAGTGTCTACTATCGCGTAGCAGGCATGATTCCGCCGGAATCGCGTCCAAAGAAATAAAAGACTCCCGTCAGGCGGCACATGCGAGGGATGCACCTGATCTGAGATGGAGTCAGTCCCGGTCCAACACGATTTCTTGGATGGGGGGGTGTCTCTGAGACCGTATCTTTCCCTTCTCCCTTCCAGCGTTTGACGGGAGAAGGGAAAGATACGGTCCCAGAGACACCCTCCCTCTCTGAACATGTTTGGACTGGGACTCAGATGAGATCAACTCTGCCTGAGTCTCAGATCAACTCATCACAACTCAGCTCATTCGTGTTCGGATCGAGTGTCCCTTTGTTTGTCGGGCGTGGACGCGGGGCGCTGAGTGGAGATGTATGGAGGTTGAGTTGGGGGCGATGGCGACTCGGCTGCCGCTAGACATCATCCGATCGAGATTACCTTCGATAGCCCACTGTAGTGTGTTCTTCTCTTCTCGGTAGAGGACTTACAATCAGATCTTGAGACACTACACCACCAAACAGATGGTAGGGGGAATACAGTTCAAGTGTATCCGCTGCGAACATAGCGTCAATACACTCGATTTCCACGCCCGGGACGGCAACCTGCGCACCCAGGCCGCTACCGCTATCAATCGGCACGCCGCCGAGGTGCACCACCAGCCCACAATGTATTCATCCCTCGATCCTCAGCGGCGCATCTCGCAAGCATGATCCGAGGCTACCTCGTCCCTACTCCCATCTTCTTCGAGAGAACTGGCTCGACCATTCGGCCAACGATTTGAAACATCACAGTTTTATTCTTGATCCCAGCCCAATTCTCGATGAGCGTAATGGGTGGTCACGTCAGCTGACATTACTGCGCCCGGAAGTGCACCGCCTTTCGTTCTCGCTTCGTGATCTTGCGAAGCCGCCACAGTACTGCCAACATCCGAGTGTAGTGTCCAACAAATAACTGTACAACAATGCCGGGTTCGACTATGCTGGGTCATGCCACGACCCGCTCCCGCAATCGTCCTCCCGGAAGCCGACCAACAGCAACTTCGCCAGTGGGTCTCGGCCTTCGGGACACCGCAGCAGGTCGCTTTACGAAGTCAGATTGTGTTAGCCGCGGCCGCAGGGCAATCCGACAATGCCATCGCTCAACAGTTAGACGTCAATCGCAAGACGGTCACGTTGTGGCGCGCCCGCTTTACCCAGGAAGGCCTGGATAGTTTATGGGAGGTGGCACCGGGGCGTGGTCGCAAACCGACCTACGGTCCGGAGAAAATCCAGGCCATCGTCGATGCCACGCTACGGAGCAAACCTAAGGGAATGACCCAGTGGAGTTGCCGGCTTATGGCAGCCCGTCAGGGAGTCAGCAAGTCCACCATCAACAATATCTGGCAGAGTCACAACCTCAAACCGCATCGGGTGAAATCCTTCAAGCGGTCGCGGGATGCCAAGTTTTTGGAGAAATTAACGGATGTGGTGGGTCTGTATCTGAATCCTCCCCAACAAGCGATCGTGTTATGCGTGGATGAAAAGAGCCAAATCCAGGCGCTGGATCGCACGCAACCGGGCTTGCCCATGAAAAAGGGACGCTGCGGAACCATGACGCATGACTACAAACGCAACGGAACGACCTCGTTGTTCGCCGCTTTGGAGGTCTTGCAAGGACGGGTCATCGGACAATGCTATGAGCGGCATCGCCACCAGGAGTTCTTGCAATTTCTGCGTCGCCTCAACCAGGAGTTCCCGGAAGAGATCCGCTTGCATCTGGTGATGGACAACTACGGCACCCACAAGCAGCCCAAAGTCCAGGCTTGGCTGAAGCGCCATCCTCGCTTTGTGTCGCACTTTGTGCCCACCAGTTCCAGTTGGCTGAATCTGGTCGAGCGCTGGTTTGGCGAGTTAACCAGCAAACGAATCCGCCGCGGCTCTTTCCGCAGCGTGGAAGATCTCGAGCAGGCGATCACCGAGTTCGTGGCCGCTTGGAATGTGAATCCTAAGCCCTTTGTCTGGACCGCTACTGTGGAATCGATCGTGAAAAAGCTATCGCGCTGTCGACAAACTTTGGAACAGATTCGGCCCGGCTGTACCTTACCCCGACGGCGAAAAGCGAAACGTTGAGTTGGCCAGTTATTTATCGGACGCTACACTAGGTTGTGATGTTATGAAAATCTTGTTGGTTGAAGATTCCTACATTGAACGACACAGGATTGGCGGTTACTTAACTGATTGGGGACTCGACTTCCTCGCAGTCGGAAGCGGCACAGAAGCGGTCAAGTTGCTGGAAGGTCCCGAGTCTCCCAACATGGTTCTGCTCGATTGGATGCTCCCTGGTCTTGACGGCATCGACGTCTGCCGCCGCATCAGAACAAATGGAACCAGAGCAACGTACATCTACACCGTAATGCTGACGGCCAAGAACCGGAAGCAGGATCTCCTGCTTGCCATGGAAGCCGGTGCCGATGACTATCTAGCCAAGCCTGTAGATCCCTCGGAGTTGCGCGCCCGAATTATGGTTGGCAAGAGGATTCTGGAACTTCAACAATCTCTGCGTTTCGCTGCCACTCACGATTTCCCGACCAACCTGTTGAACCGCTCAGAAATACTGGCATCCATTGAGAGGGAGCTTTCGCTCAGTGGACGAGAAGGGAAGCCCGCCACGGTCATCATGGCCGACATCGATCACTTCAAGCGCATCAACGATTCGCTCGGTCACGCCGCCGGCGACGAGGTTCTGAAAGAAGTGGCCCGCAGGTTGAAGTCTGACCTGCGCCCTTACGATGTCGTGGGCCGATACGGTGGCGAGGAGTTCCTGATCATCCTACCTAGCTGCGAGCTGTCCACCGGCGCCCGCCGCGCCGATGAGATTCGTAACCTGGTCGCGAAAGATCCGATTTTGACTCCCTTTGGCACAACCTCTGCCACTGTCAGCGTGGGAGTAACCGTAAGTTCTCCGGGCCGCGATCACTCGGTATCGGATCTTCTTCACGAAGCCGATGTCAGCATGTATGCGGCCAAGAAGAACGGAAGGAACCGCGTCGAACTCTTTTCCGCCACAGCCCGGCACACGGTTGCCGGTCAGAGCTAGCCCAAGCGTTCATCAGGGGAGGTCCGGCGGCAAGCGGTTACGCTCAGATCATTGCCCCGCAGCGTGGTAGGGAATCGCCGGGCGTTCTTTCAGCGTTTCCTGAAGCTGCCGGCCCCCTGGGCTGAATACGTGGCGCGAGCCCTATCGACCCGGCCGGATTTGCAAGGCTTTATTGCCGAGCACCTGACGCTAACTTTCGCGCTGATCGTGAACGAACTTGCATTGTGTGTGTGCACACAGGCATTCGTCGGTTGCCTATCACGGGCATGCCTCTGGACGCGCTTCAACCGTGTTCCCTCGAAGTCCATCCGCACCGATTGCCGGCACAGTCTCCAATTCTCATCATATTTTCATCATGCTCTCATCTCAGAACGTTTCAGGAGTCCTAGACTCACCTGTGTCTGCCACAGATGCAGAGATAAACACATTGGAGAAACGAAATGTCAGAGAAGAGTGCTACTACTTACACCGTCTTGCACCTGCGCTTCAAGTTGCGGGTGCCGACAGATGTCTTGCTTGCCAAGAGCCGAGAAGCCGCTACCATCATTGCCTCGGTGGAAGGTCTGATCTGGAAGATATGGGTCTTGCAGAAGGAGGAGTTTGAGATGGGAGGCATGTATCTATTTGCCAACCGTGAAACTGCTGAGGCCTACCTGAAACACCCGGTAATCCAGGCCGTGCGCAGCAATCCTGCTGTAGTTTCCCACCAGTCCCAGCTATGGGATGTAGAGAGTTCCCTCTCGGCTCTCACACGGGCTCCTTTGCAGGGATTTTTTGCGCAATATTCAGCACCATACGCCTTAGTGGCAGGAGGTGAGTAATGCAGAGTCCCAGTACACAGCCCGTCAGGGAAGACATGCAGCGGAGAATCGAGCAGTTCGCCGGGCAGGTGGTAACCGATCTCGCAGCCGCCATGGCTGGTGTGATGATCAACCTTGGGCACAAGCTCGGCCTTTACCGGGCCATGGCAGAGAGTGGTCCCATCAATTCGCATGAACTGGCACGCCGCACCGGCACCAATGAGCGCTCTGTGCGAGAGTGGCTTAACGGGCAGGTCGCCGGGGGATATGTGCTGTTCGACACCAACACCAGCGAGTACGTACTGCCACCTGAACACGTTCTTGTATTGGCGAATCCGGATAGTCCCGCATTTCTTCCGCCGGCATTCGACGTAGCGGCTTCGTTGTGGCACGGCGAAGACAAAATCCTTGCCGCTTTTCGCTCCGGCAACGGAGTCGGCTGGCACGAGCACAATTGCTGCCTGTTCACCGGAACCGAGGCCTTTTTCCGCAACGGATACCGGGCGCACCTGACTCAAACCTGGATTCCATCGCTCAGTGGCGTCCAGGAGCAGTTAGCCAAGGGCGGGCGTGTAGCCGACGTCGGCTGTGGGCACGGCGCCTCAGTCATCCTCATGGCGCAGGCGTTTCCGAAATCAACGTTCGTGGGAATTGACTACCATGAATCTTCGATTGCGGTGGCGCGGGAACGAGCGAAGCAGGCGGGAGTCGCCGATCGGATTCGGTTTGAGGTGGCAACCCCGCGGGTGCTTGCGAGCAGCGAGGAGAAGTTCGACCTGGTCTGCTTCATGGACTCACTCCACGACATGGGTGATCCGCTGGAAGCAGTCTGGGCTTCTCGCCAGGCAATGGCTCCCAACGGGGCACTTATGCTGGTGGAACCGTTTGCAAAGGACCGGCCTGGGGAAAATGTGGGCCCTGTAGCGAGGATGTACTACTCGGCTTCCGCTGGTCTCTGTACCCAGAACGCACTATCGCAAGGAGGACGCTATTCATTGGGAGCGCAAGCCGGCGCTAACCAGTTGCTTGCAATCCTCAAAGACGCGGGGTTCCAGAGCGCAAGGGTGGCCATGGAAACTCCGTTCAACCTGATTCTTGAAGCTCGCCCCTGAATCACCATTAACTCCGTGCGGGGAGTGCAAAATCAGGTTGTCGGCCGATACCGGTAGCCAACTCCCCGGACCGTTTCCAGCGCGTTCCGGTGCGCTCCCAACTTCTGTCGGACGGAGCGCACCACCGTCTCCACCACGTTGCTGGTTGACGCTTCCTTTCCATATCCCCAGACCGCTTCCACTAGTTCATAGCGAGCCACAGCCCTGTTCGGTCTGGCCACAAGATACGCGAAGACTCCAAACTCAAGCGGGGTCAGGCTAATTCGGCTTCCGTTCACCACTAACTCACGCGCTTGCTCATCGAGCAATGGCGAGTAACGCACAGCCTCGTCTGTTGCCGTGCCGGTTTCCTGGGCAAGCAGGTTGCCAAGCCAGCCATCTACGGAATCCAATCCCATGTCGAGACGAAATGTGTGATGCATAACCCTGTCGAGCGCCGGTCGGCCCTCGTCCGCCAGCCGAAGTCCCAATTGCTCGAAGGAGTGGCGATAGAGCTCCGCATCACAGTAGCAGGTATAGACCCAGCGCAGCCGCGGACGCAGTTCCAAATAAGTACGTTTGATGTCGACCCAGCAGGCTGCCTGGCCCGATGACGGCCGTTCTCCCGTGTCGCGATCCAACGTACGCCGTATCCAGAGAGTAGCCGCCCTATCTTCTGCACGCGGTAGGTCCCTGGCCCAGCTTGCCGCAAGCGGGTCTCTCGCAATCACATTTTTGTGAACCTTCGACGCGACAATTGCGAGGTAGAAGCCTTGCACTCCGCCATGTTCATCGCGCACGACAAAAAACGAGTCTGGATGGTAGTGCCACCATTGCTCCAGGGCTTGACGCGACTGTGGTCCATCGAAGTTGTGAATAATCGCTGAAATTGATTTCCAGTCGTCGCGCGCTGGCTCGACGGAGACCGCGCTCTCAGTCGTGGGGAAAAAACCTTCGCGCAGGTTCTCGTTCTCAAGCAGGTAGAGGACGTCCGCCGTGCAACGCCAGTGGTCGGATCGCGCTGCCTGCCTGTATTGGTCACGCACGACCTGCGAAGCTGCGCGCCGGTACGCCTGGTATCGCACCGGATCACGGGACTTGAGAGCAGCTGTCACCGGCCCGCGAACGGCTTCATGCACCAGTAGTCCGTGAGGACCTACGCTGACAAATGGCAGCTCACACAGCCGATCCAGTGCCTCATCAGCCGGGATATTTGGCAGCATGGCCGCCAGTAGCGGCGCGGTAGCTGTTCGGACCAGGCAAGCGGCCTGTACGACCTGTGTGGTTTCCGAATCGGCGTCCTGCAGAAAGAGCGTCGCCATATGCTCCAGTACCTGATGACGAGTAGCCGCGCTCCCACGCACCTGCCCGCCCGCAGAGTGGAGTGCCAATCCCAGGGAAAGTGCCAACGGATGCCCGCGCGCAACCCGATTCAACTCCCGAGCGCTCCTCTCCGGCACGCCCTCCGAGGTCAGATACTCTAAAGCCACTTCCGGAGAAAATGTTTCGAGGAGCATGGAATCAAACAGGCCTTTCCACGCCGGAGCAATACGCCACGCTGGCCGGGGTGGCTCGCGACTGGACAGGATTGTGCGCACACTATCGCCGAGCGAGGGGAGAAAAACCTGCCTTAGCCAAGAGTCAAGCAGACGGAAAGATTCGTAACTGTCGAGCACCAGCAGAGTTCGCTTGTCCCCATCAGACAGACTGGTCGCCACGACGGCGGGATCTTCGGACTCCGAGGCACCAATTTCCCTGCAGATCGCTCGACACAAGGCCGCCGGGGAAGGCTCGCACCAGCGGGCGTCCACCCGCGCAACGAAAACGCCCTTTCCGCCGATACTTGCCGCCAGCGCATTCAGCAGGTGAGTTTTTCCTATCCCTGGGATGCCCTGAATATGCATCACGAGCGGCTCATCCCCTGAGGCAAAAACCTCCAAGCGCTTTAACTCTGCGCGGCGGCCAGCTAGTGCTTCGACCGCACGCCGTTCCAATCTGTCTCCTAGGGGCATAGGCACAGTTTACGATGTCTTCAAGCGTGTTGATCACTCGTGACACACAACGCATTTTCGACCTGAAATTGACTATCGGCCGTTAGCCGCCTCGCTATTGCGTCCCACGAGGCACCAACGCTAATCTTTGCGAAAAGAGTGCAGTCGCGCGAGGACGTTGTTGAACGGCTCTCTCGCCTCCGCGTTACACGAGATCGGGAATTGGACTGGACTCGCTTTAAGCGGTTCTTCTGACGTACTCGCATTGTTTGTTCTCGTGGCGTGGATGACGACGAGAGGCTTTAGTTTCGACTCTCTGCACTAGCCGCATTGAAATACGCGAATGAAGTGGAGCTGCGGAAGGATAGCTCCACCAATCTTCTCAATTGGCTATGAGACCTCTTTAACCAGATTCATCCGTGAGCGGTGCTCTGCTTTTCTTTGTTCGATCGACAGAACTCGGCGGCCAAGACCGGCGAGTTGGGCGAGTTCCTGTTGAATCGCCTGCAGGCGTTCTTGCCTTTCACCGTGAGCCACCTGGGCCTGTGGGTCATTGCGGCCGGTACGTCGATACTGTTCGTTCAACACCTGAATCTGAGCGATCTCGGCGCGGATGTTCTGAATCTTTTCGCGAAGCACTGCAAGGTGATCCATACCCATCCAGAATAACGCATTCGAACGATTGCCGGCACGGCTAACCGGCTTTGCCCGGTTCATAATCCGCCAGTAACGACGGTCCGGCCCCCAAGGGACGAGCCGAAAGCGACGAACGTAACCTAGAAACCAGAAAAAACTGGATCTAGGCTGTCACCCAGAGACGGTTTCGTAGCCAGGGCCACCCCCCTGGTCATTGTCTACGATCATTCGTTTGCGGATCATTGTTAGCGAGTCGTTGTTAGCGGGGGTCACGGTTAACGGCACAGGGGCACTTCATCGCGAGCAATGGGGGCAAGCGCGAGGGCCGAACCACCACCGGAGTTTGAATCCATGCGGAGAATATTTGTCTGCTTGTTGCTGTTGGTCGCGCCGCTTGTGGCGCAAGATCGCTTGCAGCCCGGCACGATAGGGGCGACGGTGCCCTCGTTTGAGGCGAGTGTCGGCTACACCTACTTCAACATGGACCTGCCTTCCCAACGGGTTGGGCTCATCGGCCTCGACGGGAGTGGTCTGGTCAACTTCAACTCGCGTTGGGGAGTAACGGTGGATTCTCTTTACGCCAGGAAGGGAAGCGTATTTGGCACGGGACAGAGCGCGAATGTCCTCAGCTTACTGGCTGGCCCGGTGTTCTATCCTGCGGTGTTCTCGAAGTCTGCGATCTTCATTCACGGACTAGCGGGAGCCTGCCGGGTGGAGAGCGCGGTGCCGGTGAGTGGGACTTCTTACCTGAATGGGTGGGTTGCGCGTCCATCGTACGCCGTGGGCGGAGGACTCGAACAGTCGCTCTTCGGACCGCTTGGCATTCGCATCCAAGGCGACTATCAGTACACTTCGTTTGGGGATACGGCCGGAGCGATTCACGGCCAAAATAATCTGCGCCTGGCCGCGAGCATTGTCTACCGCTTTGGGAGTCGCCAGTATTAATCTTCTAAAAGAATGAAGTGTGGAATCTTCCGGTGAATCCTCGAATCGCGGCAGGGCCCCTCTACGGTCGACGAGCCTGCAGTGCTGTCGACCCAGCCCAGGTAACCCAGACCGCCTCGCCGTCCTTGCGCCGCAGGCAAGCTTCGTAATTGGTCACGGCTCGTTGCTGGTGTAATTGCGTCCATGCCCCACCGGCTTCCGCGGGGTCGGCAAATGCGTCGGCGCGATGCAGGCCGATGAGTTCTTCCCGCGAATAGCCGAGGATACGCGAAGGCTTCATTGGCGTCGACGATGGTCTGGTCGGCCGAGTAGCGAAAAATTCCGGCGAGGTTGCGTTCGAAGAGCAAACGATATTGCTCCTCGGAAGCGTGGCGGGCTTCCTCGGCCGCCCGGCGACCAGGAGAATGGCCCATCAGTGGTATTACCGAAGTGATCATCGAGAACTAAGATGAAGAGCAACGTTTCTGAGTGCAGGACAGACAGTTGATTGGCTAGGCACGACGTTGCGAACATAGTTGTGCAAAGGCCTGCGCTGTCTGCTAGCATGTTCGCGATCATTAATCATATCCCCTGCATTTTGTGAGGGTTGAGCGGCCGGCGATGGTCCTCGAACTGCACTAATGGATGCAGCGAAGCGACCTGTGTTCCGAAGTCCCAGCAGTCGGGTCGCAAAGGTAGGTAGAAGTTGTCCAGTGAACCGGAAGTGGGGAGTGTCCAGAGGGTGATCCGGCGGCGCAGGACGAGCCGCCATGGTCGGAATCGCAAGATTCGACGGGCCTTGTTGACTGTATTCTGCGCGGGTCTCGCGATAGGGTTTGCCTTCGTTGCGCCGCAGCTTCCATCTTTCTTCCATACGTCCAAGTCAGTGGGTCCAAGCCGTCAGGCCGTCGCATCCAGCCAACACATTCTCTTGCTGACGCAGCAGGAATCGTTGCGCCAGATGGAGCGACGTCCGGTGTATCCATATTCGATCGTGCCAGGCGGAGTACGGGACGGACGCGAATTGAAATGGGCGGCCGAACATGACCCGGTCGTCAAAGCTCACTACGCAGGATTTGATTTCGATCATGCCTGGGTCAAGCAAGTGGATCGGCCGCGTCTGGTTTTCGTTTCGTATCGAATTGGAAACAGAGTTTTCTGGACTCGGCATCGAGTTTCGCTCAAAACTGGCGAAGCCCTGATCACCGATGGCAAGATCACCACGCGCTCGCGCTGCGGGAATCGCGTGGAAGAAGTTCCGCAGCAGGCAACTTCCTCGTCTGAGCCGCCGGCCGCAAAGTTCGACGAGCCGGTTCAACCCGCGACGGGCACGGCTATTGCAGGGCCCCCAGTTCCTTTCGAATCCGCGTTGAACCGACCACCGTTGGTGGGATTCGGACCGGCTCCGCCGTTGGGGCTGTTTGACCCGTTCGGCAATGGAACATGGGTTCCGATTTCTCCGCCACTGCTGCCGAGCGTTTGCGGGGTCGGGAAGAAGAAAAACAGTGGCACCGGCGGTGCGCCCGTCAGTACCGACAAAAAAGGAAAGGGAAATCCCTGCGGCACCAGCGAGGGCGGAGGAGGCGAAGTGCCGGAGCCTGGCACCTGGGTGCTAGTCCTCGCGGGACTGGCCGCGATTGGCTGGAAGAGCCGCCACAGAATCATCCGAACCTAGGCGGCATTCAGGGCTGCATCCAGCTTCGCTCATCACTTCTTTGTTCGCGAGTTTCTCATTCACCTCCTCTTGCGTTGACTCGCTTACTTTCGATAGCCTTCTGGCGCCGCTTTGCACAGGAGGGATCGAGTGCGTTCTGTCGGTCTGCGCTGGAGTCGTTCAAAGGTACTGGTTTCTTTGATCTTGGTGATGGCGGCGAGTCTTACCGCTCAATCCATCCGGCTGCACGTTGATTTAGTCGACGCTCCCCGCAACATCTACCACGCGCACTTGCAGATTCCGGCGCACGCGGGCGAAATGCGGCTCGTGTTTCCGAAATGGATTCCCGGGAATCATCGACCGAGCGGACCGATCGGCGCGCTGACCGGTGTTCACATGGAGGCTGCCGGCCACGCGCTGGCGTGGCATCGCGACGACATTGATATGTACGAGTTTCACGTCAATGTTCCCGCAGGCGTGGACACGCTCGATGTTTCTCTGGACGCGATCACTACGCTCGATAGCGCGGGAGGCGGTGGGCCAGCGGCATCGAGCAATATTCTCGACTTGAACTGGAACGCGGTGCTTCTGTATCCGCGGGGTGCGCGTTCTGATGACGTGATTTTCGCGCCTTCCGTTACGCTGCCGCCGGGATGGAAATTCGGGACGGCGCTGCCGGTGGCGCGTTCTAACGGGGACGAAGTGGAGTTCGCGCCCGTTTCGCTGACGACGCTGATCGATTCGCCTATGATCGCGGGGGCGTACTATCGGAAAATTGAACTGACCAAGCCGGGAGATACGCCGGTCCACGTGATGGATGTGGTCGCCGACGCTGAAGCTGATCTGGTCATGACCTCCAAGGACGTCTCGGCGTACCAGAAACTGGTTGCGGAGACGGGAGCGCTGTTTGGAGCGCGCCACTACCGCCAGTATCACTTTCTTCTGACGTTGAGCGATCAGGTGGGCGGACATGGGCTCGAACATCACGAATCGAACGACAGCGTCGAAGCAGAGCGCGCGCTGCTCGATCCGGATCTGCACATGCTGTACGCCGACCTGGTGGCGCACGAGTTCACCCATTCGTGGAATGGAAAGTACCGGCGTCCCGCTGGACTTGCCACTCCGAACTATCAGGAGCCGATGATCGGGGATCTGCTGTGGGTCTATGAGGGACTCACGCAGTACGTGGGCACCGTACTGGCGGCGCGTAGCGGATTGTGGACGGACGAGCAGTACCGAGAGGCGTTGGCCGGCACAGCCGCGGCGCTCGATCATCGCGCTGGCCGGGCGTGGAGGCCGCTCGAAGACACCGCGCGTTCGGTGCAGACTCTGCGCATGATGGGATCGCAATGGCAGAACTGGCGGCGTGGGCTCGACTACTATCCGGAGGGCGAACTGATCTGGCTGGAGGTGGATGCGATCCTCCGGCAGCAGACTCACGGGCAGCGGTCGCTGAACGATTTTTGTAAGAAGTTCCACGGTGGGGAGAGCGGTCCGCCGAAAGTTGTCTCGTACACGTTCGATGATGTGGTGCGGGGGCTGAATGAAGTTACGCTCTACGATTGGGCTGGACTCTTGCGCGAGCGCGTCGCCGCCACCAGCACGCGTGCTCCGATCGGGGGCATTGAACGGGGCGGATGGAGACTGGTGTACAACGACAAGCCGAATTTGTTTACCGTGGCGGAGGAGAAGCTGGCCAAGTTCGGCGACTTTGCTTACTCGCTGGGATTCGTAGCGGGCGAAGATGGCAAACTCGACGACGTGATCGTGGGATCGGCGGCGTACCGGTCGGGACTAGGGCCGGGCATGAAACTGGTCGCGGTGAACGGCCGGAAGTGGTCGACACCGGTACTGCGTGCGGCGCTGAAAGCCGCGCAGGGGAGCGGCCAACCGATCGAGTTGCTGGTGGAGAATGCGCAGTTTTTCAAGACTTATTCCGCTACTTATCAAGGCGGGGAGAAGAATCCGCACCTGGAGCGGGTTTGGGCACAGCCCGACATTTTGGGGGAATTCTGAAGCCGCTGACACACTAGCATGAACCTGTAGTTCTAGAACCTACGTAAGCTCCGCACCTTGTAATCGCTGCTACAATCGCGCTAGAACTCTCAAAAGACAACCCAGGCGCAGGCATTCATGCACAGTTTTTCGCGAATAATCAGGAGTCGGCTACTATTGGCCGGACTCTGCGCGCCGTTGGCCGTGTCATTCATGCTGGCACAGACTTCGGTGCGCTCAGTGAAGGTGCTCGGCAGCAAGGACGCTGTCGAGATTGAAGTGCAGGCCAGCGACCGGATCGTCCCGCAAACCCTGGTACTGACCGGGCCCGATCGCCTGGTAATCGACTTTGCCAACTCGGTTCCCAGCAGCGAGTTGCGCAGCCAGTCCGTCGATCGCGGGCAGGTGAAGAGCTTGCGGATCGGCCTGTTTCAATCGAAGCCCCCCATCACGCGCGTCGTCGTCGACCTGAAGAGCGCGCAGTCCTACCAGGTTTTTCCGTACGGCCGAACGGTCATGATCAAGGTCATGGGTGGCGGAGCCGATGTTTCTGCTGGGGCCGGGAATTATCCTTCGCAGCCAGCAACGCGCCCCAGCCTGGTGACCGCTAATTACACGACGAGCGCGGAACCCATCAGCGTTGCGCCTGTTGAGGAGCCGCCGCTCGACGTTACCTATCGCGATGGATTGTTGGGGATCAGGGCTAACAAGGCGACGCTGTCGGAGGTTCTATACGCGGTGCAGCAGCGGACAGGCGCCGACGTATCGATCGCCGCTGGAGCCGAGCAGGAAAAAGTAGTGGCGGACATTGCTCCTGGGCCCGCACCGGAAGTTCTGGCACGACTGCTGAATGGTTCCAGGTTTAATTTTTTGATCCTGAGTGCCGTGGACGATCCGCAACGCCTGGATCGCGTGATCCTCAGTGCGCGCCCCGACGGCGCGTTTATGCCGCTTGCTCCCGTGCAGATCCAGAACGACGATTCTGAGGATCGAGAACCTTCAGTCACGAACCTGCAGCCGGGGAATCGAGCGCCTGCGCCTACGCAGGTTCCGCAGCCGCCAGATGGAAAAGCTCCTGCGGACGAAAACACGCCGGACCAATAAACATTCCTGTGAGAGCGTCAGCTTGGGAAGGCGTTCTTGCGTCTACTGAGGGGTGATCAACCGGATGGGCACCGGAGAAGAACCGGTGACGGGGCTACCGACAGTGCCGCCCGTGCCATTGCTGCAACCCGCCACGTTCAGGACAGTGGCGTCTACGTTGCCCCAGCGATCGACTGAGTTGATAAAGACTTGCAGGAAGCCGATGATCGTGACGGGGGATGTTCCGTTCGGGTTGATGGAGACGGTGTCGTCGTAGATGGGTAGTGAAACAATTGAATTACTGCTTGTGATAGGCGTGCCACTGCTCAGTCCGAGGGGATTGCTTGTCCCAGCAAGGATCTGGAAGGGATATGACGCCGCGTTAAGAGTGTCCTGGCCGTCGGGCTGCGGGGCGGCGGCGTTTGCTTCGTGGATCAGGCATGTGACGCCATTCATGGTGTCGTCGGTGCCGGCTCCCGGGTTTTCGTTCAGGTCGACAAGATTCTGAGGCGAAGCGGAAGAACTTTGCACGCCGCACTGGTAAGCAGTCGACTGGTCACAACCCCCGACCGCCTCCTCATAGGCGCCTCCTGAGGAAGCACACGATGGAACGGCAACGGCCGTTGCTGGTGCCTCGCCAGGGAGGTATTCCATGCTTGGAGGCGGTTCCAGCCATGCACGTCTCGAAGCCGCGTAGTAGTTGCCCTGAGGCGAAGGAAGCCGGAGGCTGCATTTGCTGCCGGTGTGAAGACAGTCGGGGGCCAACCAAAATCGTTCACCGATTACACCGGTAGGGGCCATTCCGGGGCGTGTGATCGATCCGTCCGTCAAGCTAACCAGTTTCGAGCATGATGCGCCGCCACCCTGGTCGCAAGTTGAGTCGGGGTACAGCGGATCCCGGTTCGGTATGATCCACGGCTTTACACAGCGTGGCGTGACCGGGATGATCGTTCCTCCTACAGTCCCAGAATTCGAAGGATTGAAAGCCTCGGCGGTCGCGGTCGCGCTCACATTGTTCCCGGCGTTTCCCCAGAAGCGAGAGAAAAAGGTGGGCAGCCCGGCGCGCTGCACTACTACGGTGACCACCGGGTTGATGGCAAAGGCGGCGGGCAGTGAGGAACAGTCCGTGTTCGAAGTGGTAGTTCCCCCACTTGTCACGGAGTATGTGACCGTGACCGAGGCCGTCGGTATCGACGTACCTCCAACTGAATTTTGTTGCACCACCGAGGTGGCCACTTGAGTAGCTGGGTAGTTCGGCGGACCGCAAATTGCCTGCCATGAGAGTGAGGAGTTGTTGGGGTCGCCGGTCAAACCCGAGATCGATATGACACGGGCTGCCGCTAGCGCCGCTGTGTCAGCGGTTCGTTGTGACTCCTCCCGTGCCAGATAAAGTGTGATGACGTCAATGGACAGAGCCGCCATGGCAATGATCGCGACCAGTGCTAGTGCGACCAACACCATGGTGACGCCGCGCTCATGGCGTCGAGAAGGGCAGGTGCGCGAGGATCTTCGAATTGCCGGCGATTTCATAGTGCCTTCAGTTCTCGTTCATGGCCACAGCAGTGACGGTAATCGCGTTGGGCAGCGTCGATGTGGCGCCCAGAAGGCTCGCGGCCCGTCCGAACCGCCAGGCATAACCATACTCAATGGTCACGCAAGTGCCGATGACAGCGGTTCCCGAGCCCGGGTTCTGCGCCGTACAGTTCACAGATGGGAGAGAGGCACCGGTTGAGGGAAAGTAATATCCACGATTGATAATGATGGTCAACCCGCCGGGAGGGCAGCCTGTGGTCGCAGTGTAGGTCCAAACGAGGGGGGCGGTCGGGGTAGGCGCGGTGGTGCTAATGCCGCAATCGTTGAGCTTGTTGGCGACCAGATAGTGGTCGATGACTTGAAATGCGTCCACGATCGAGGCTGGAACTCCCGAGGGCGATTGCAAGTCATTTGCCGGATCGGCGGCAGCCGCGCGCGCGGCATCGCGTGCAACGTTGGTCAGCTTTTGTTTCAGCGTAAAGGCGTTGCTGAAGTCGAAGATGCCAACCACAAAAAACACCAGCAAGGGAAGCGCGACGGCAAACTCCACCAATTGCGCAGCACGTTGGTCGCACCATCCGAACCCCGCTAGGCAGCAGAGACCCCGAAGATGAGGTGACCGTGTCATTGGGTTTCCATCCGCACCCTCGCCGATGCGGCCAGCCAGATTTTCTGCTTGTTCAAAGAGGTAAAAGGAAGCCAGAACTGGAATGGGTATTGAAAAGAGACGGAAACGCCGCAGACTCCGGTCGCACCCGAGGTGACGCCGGATAATCGGACAGGGGCTTGCACGCAGACGTTTGTGCTCGAGACGCTACAGGAAGACGAACCACCGCTGCAGGCGGTGAAGACTGGAGTCGTCGTCGGAGGCTGCGCGAGCGTTAGATCCAGTTTGGATGCAGCCATGGCGGTGTTCACCGCATTCACTGCATTCGTGGCCAGAGGGTTGGCTCCAGTGCAGGTGGTGCAGTAGGGAGCGGCTCCCGCGCGGGCGCCCTCTTGCGCGGCGCGGGTGATTGCGCCGTAGATGCTGAAGGCTTGTCCGAACCAGAAGATTCCGAGCAGCATCATGAACATCAAGGGCAGGACGGCAGCGGCTTCCGCGATCTCGGCACCGCGGACCTCGGCGCCCAGCCGTTGCAACGTTGATCGCAGGGAATTCCGCATGCTAGGCCGCCACTCCGGCTTTTCGGAGAATCCCATAAAGTACTACCGTGAACGCAAGCGCGACTCCGTAGGGAACTTTCAGCGACTCCGGATTATCCAACGACACCTGGGCTCCAGGCAATCGGAAAGTCACGAGCGAGATCAGGATATGGCCGATGTTACGCAACGTATGACGCACCCGCCCTTTGTAAACGATCAAAGCCACCGCCATGAGTCCGGCGACGAATACCGATGCGATCAGCAGATCCATCAGCAGGGCCGGGCCCGTGAAGGAACCCAGTGCGCCAGCCAGCTTCCAATCGCCTGCGCCCAGGCTGCGCAGCAGAACGAATGGCAGGAGCAAGGCAAGTCCGATGAGCGCGCCCAGAAGAGAAGTCTTCAGGCCACTCCATCCCCCGAGAAGCGTGTTCAAAACCACCCCGATCACCAGCCCCGGCACAGTCAGCCAGTTCGGGATGCGGCGGCTGCGCAGGTCGGTCCAGCCTGCGATCAACGAGAGAACAACCGCGCCCGCCAGAATGACTGGTTTCAAACGAGCCTCAGGCCACGCCGCCAGACGAGTCGCATTCCGGCGCCGGTCCCGTCATATTGAAACTCACGATATTGAAAAAGATCCATTTTGTGACGGTTCAGAAATCGCCAGCGCGGAGAGACCGCCGGCTCTCGCCGCCTTCGCCATTACGCACTGCAAAAGCGGCCTCTTGCGCGGATTCTCACATAGCAGGAAGGCGAAGTCAATGGAGGTCTGGGTGCCCTTTTTTCGGCCTCCCAGCTCTGTCTGCCTCGCCCTGCACCGGCAAAACAAAAGGCCCGGGAAGCGTCCGGGCCTTTTGCAAAACTGGTGCCTTTACTGCCGGTTGAACGCCGGAGCGGCGTTGTGCTCAGCGATGATCTTCCGGGCATTGTCAGCCAGAGCTTTTGCCTGGGGCAGCAGCTCAAGGCCTTTGACCACTTCGGGATCGGACTCGGCGCGGACCTTCATGCCCTCGTCCTGCCCGAAGGCGTCGACGAAGATTTCAGACTTGATGCTCGACTTGATCCAGTCGTTGTTGTCGAGCAGATCGGCCTGCGTGTAAGCGATGTTAGCTTCATCCAGTGACTTGCGGAATTCCTGCAGGACCGCGTCGTCGACTTCGAAACTCTTCGTGGGGTGGTGGTCAACCACGTAGCGCTTGGCGAAGTTGAAGAATGCGTAGTGCTGCAGCAGCGTGTCCTGGAAGTGATTGCTCTTCACCGGAGCAATGTTGACGTCGGGGGTGATTCCGCCGCCGCCGTAAACTGTGCGGCCGCTGTCGGTGAGCTTCACTTCGCGGTTGGCGGTGTTGGTGCTCTCGGCGCTGTCGCGGTTGTAGTAGTAGTCGTAAAGAGAGATGTTGCTATAGTCGCGCTGGATGAGACGTCCGCTCGGCGTGTAGTAGTGAGCGGTGGTCAGTGCGAGGCCAGTGTTTTCCGATAGCGGATAGACCGTCTGCACGAGGCCCTTGCCGAACGTGACTTCACCCGCGATCAGGCCGCGGTCGTGATCCTGGATGGCGCCGGAAACAATCTCTGCGGCGGAGGCGGTGAGCCGGTTCACCAGAACGACAATGGGATAGTCTTTGCCGCCATTGCCATGCTGAGCGATGTAGCGCTTTTCGGCAGAGGCACGGCCGTGATGAGAGACGATGAGCTGTCCCTTCTTCAGGAACTTGTCAGCGACGCCGACGCCTTCGCTCAGCAGGCCGCCAGGATTGCCGCGCAGGTCGAGGATCAATCCCTTAAGGTCGCCGAAGGAATCGAGCGCGTCGGAGACTTCATGCTCGGTTGTCTCGTTGAAACCGTTGACGTGCATGTATCCGATGCCCGGCTTGATCAGGAAATGAACGTCGACGCTGTAGCGCGGAATCTCGTCGCGGACGAGAGTAAACTCCATCGGCTTCTCAACGCCGTCACGCGAAATGCTGATGTGAACCGTGGTGCCCTTGGGGCCCTTCAGCAGGTCAGCAACGTCGGTGGTGCTCATGTTCTCGGTCGACTTGCCGTCGACCGCGATGATGACGTCACCCGGATGAATGCCGGCCTTGTAAGCGGGCGTGCCGGTGAAGGGATAGATGACGATTACTTTGTTATTGCGCGGACCGACGGTCATGCCCACGCCGTAGTACTTGCCGCGCTGGTCTTCGCGCATGAGCGCGTACGACTTGGGATCAAAGAAATTTGAGTGCGGATCGAGCGCGTGCAGCATGCCCGGGATCGCGCCGTTGTAGATGGCCTTGTCCGGGTTTACGGGCTCGGCGTAGTTGTCTTCGACGAGCGCGTAGACGTCGGTGAATTGCTTGAGGCTATCCTTGACCTCGGAGTCGCCGGTCATGGACGACTGCTGGCCGGAACGCTGGGCAAACAGAATGCCCAGGAAGCCACAGGCGATCAGGAAAAAAACTACCAGGAAGAGTGAACGGCGTGAACTACGGGCCATCGTGAGATTTCCTTCGTTGAGGGCGTACTTCCACCCCAGCTACCGCGGTGAATATCCGACAGTATATCACCAGCTTAGACTCACCCGGACCGAGATTGTCACTATGGTAACCCTGCGGAAACAGACCTCCTTATCTGATGCGGCTGGGGAGCCCTAGGGTTCCTTGCTCCTGAGCAAATCGCACGATTTAAGGAGCTTCGATGGGAAGGGGCGGGTGGTCATCGGTGGCGGCTGTCGACCGGAGCGGCGCTGAAGCATTTTTGCGATTGCAGCCAGCCTGAGGAGCCCGGGTCTGCAGGATGGCTTGGAGACTGCGGGCATGTCCTTGGGCACTTCGAGGACCACGATCTGTGCAGGCCCCCCGGCTTCTGCGTAGGGAATCTCGACCTTGTTTCCGGCTCGTGCGAATGTGAGCGAAGTCGTGGAAGTGGTATCTAGGCGCCCAATGACTCCGGAAGTCAGGCCTGGCACTGTGCCGCCGACGTAACGTGCGTGGCCCTCTTCGAGGGCGAAAGCGGACAACGAGAAAAACAGAAAGAGACAAAACTGCGGGAATCGTTTCATGCTGCTCCTCCTACAAAGTTGCCAAGAGGAGCGTAGTAGATCTATCCACAGCTGCCCAGCCAGTTTGGGGCAGTTTCTCAAGTGTCACATGAAGGTATGGCTATTCCGATTGAACGGACTTCGCGATCCTGATCATTGCCGCCGCACTCTGCTCGACGTCATCGTCGGTGGTGGCCCAGCAGGAGACGGAGATTCGCATTGCGGTGTGTCCCTGCCAGACCGTGCCTCCGCACCAGCAGGTGCCGTCGGCCTGAATTTCGGCGATCACGTGGCGCGTTTGCTCGGGAGTGCCGAACGAAACCAGCACCTGATTCAGGACGACGTCATTCAACACCGCAAAACCGGCGGCGCGCAGGCGCTCGGCGAAGAGTTTCGCCTGGCGGCAATTGCGCTCGATCATTTCTCGGAGCCCGCTGCGGCCCAGGGAACGCATTGCAGCCCATAGTTCGATTCCGCGGGCACGGCGCGAGGAGTCCGGGGTGTACTGCCAGGGCTCGCGTCCAGCGCTCTGGGCCAGGTAGGCCGCGCTTCCCGCCGCGAGCGCGCGACGTAAGTGCTCGGGTTCGCGCACCACGACCATTCCCGAGTCGTAGGGCACGTTCAACCATTTGTGACAATCGATCGCCCAGGAATCGGCGTCGCTCACTCCGTCAAGCAGCGGCGCGTACTGCGGTGAGACGGCGCCCCATAATCCAAACGCCCCGTCCACGTGGACCCACGCTCCCGCCTGCTGTGCTCGCGCGCAAATTTCTTTCGCAGGATCAAATGCGCCCGTGTTCACGTTGCCGGCCTGAATGCAGACGATGGTGTGCTCATCGAGAACGGGAAGGGCATCGGCGCGCATGCGTCCTTGGCCGTCGGCCAGAACAGTGATCACTCGGGAGCGGCCGAGGCCGAGCATACTTAGCACCTTCAGCAGCGAAACGTGAACCTCCTGGCCGACGACTACGCGAATCGACGGGGCGTCGAACATTCCGTCTTCTTCCACATTCCAGCCAACGCGTTGCAGCAAGGTCGAGCGTGCCGCTGCCAGGCCTGAGAAGTTCGCCATGGTAGTGCAGGTGACGATGCCGATTCCGGCGGTGGACGGCAGGCCCAGCAGATCCAGGGTCCAATCGCGGACAATCTCCTCGACTTTCGTCGCCACAGGTGACATCACCTGCATCGCCGCATTCTGATCCCATGCGCCTGCCAGCCAGTTTGTCGCGAGTGTAGCGGGAAGAGCGCCTCCGATGACAAATCCAAAATAGCGGCCGCCTGCGGTTGCCACCGTTGCGGGTGAGCCGATGTCGTCCAGCAGGGCGAGGACTTCGGCGGCGTCGCAGGGATTCTCCGGCAGCTTTCCACCCAGCGCCTCGAGTAGCGCGATGTCATCAGGTCCCGGTGTCACCTTGCGATCACCGATGGCGGCCAGATAGCGCGCGGCACGCACCGCTGTTTCGGCAAGCAATTCCTTCACGAACTCCTCCTTGAGGGAGCTCTATGACGACTCGGTCGGCTGGTTGATGAATGCCTCGTAACGCTGCAGCTCCGCTATGGACGACTCCGATAGCAACGCGAAAGGAATCGCCCGGCATCCCGCGGGAAGCTCTGCCGCCGTCAGCAAATCGCACACGACGGCTGCGGTCTGCTTCAGTCCGCGCTGCCAGTTGGGCTCTCGGGCGTCGCGAAGAACGAGGCTGTCGGGATGGAATCCCGCGGCGCTCAATACCGCACGCGCCACTTTCAGAAACTCGGGCCAGCGCGAGGCCACGCCGACTAGAGCACCTGAGGGAGCAGGTAGGTATCCGGCGAGCGAAGCGGGCACGGACCGCACCTGCAGCGTGATCAGCTCCGTCCCGGGAGGCAACAACTGGCGCGCCGTGTCCTCGCGATTCGGCAACACGACCGGAATTCCGCCCACTGGCGCTCTGGGACAATCCTGCGGCACGCACGACTCTACCGGGAAGGTGACGGCGCGGGCGATCTCGGCGGCCAGGATTCGGCGTAACTCATCGTCGGGCTCAATCAGGAGAAAATGATCGGGAGGTTGCAGTTCTAGCCACTGCCGCATGCGCACTCGTAGCACGGGCAATGTTACCCCCAGCTTGCGCGCCGAGCGGAACAGGCGCGCAATCATTTGATCGAGTGCCAGAGCTGGAGACGGAGAGACCTCAGGCTTGCTGGCTCGCACATACACGCCGCTGCCGCGGCGAAACTCGACCCAGCGATCGCGCTCGAGCTGGCGATATCCCGCGCTGATCGTGTTGGGATGCAAGTGAAAGCGCCGCGCCAGATCACGCGTGCTGGGCAGGCGCTGGCCGGGCGCAAGATCGTCGCTCAGGATGCCGAGCACGACCTGCGTGACCAACTGTTCGCGGATGGAGACTTCGCTGCCGCGGGCAAACCAGAATTTCATGGCGGCAATATCATAGCTCGTGCCGAGCCGCCTCCCGTCGAGTTTCTGTGACACCCGCTAGGCGGTGATTGAGACACTATCTGCGTTTGATGTTGAAGTCGGTGCAGAAGCCAGTTCGTTGCCTTGCGCGAGTTGCGGCAGATCCTGCACCATCGAACTGTAGGCCGTCTGCGCGGATGAAACGTTGCCGGACTGCAGCGCCTGGCCTAACTGATCAAACAGTTGGCTTATTTCACTTCCATCCGCACTGTGAGACCGGTGATGATGATGAGCCCGCGTATGCGAGGCGTTCTGGAAGTCCTGTTTCAGGTTGGTGTAGTCCTTTTGCCCGGCGGAAACATTTCCAGACTGGAGATCCTGGCCGCGCTGGTTGAGCGCCTGCACCATGGGATTGCTAGTCTGCGTGGACAACGTCGAGCTGGATTGCGGCCCAAGTTGCTGCAACGTCGCGAAGTCCTGCTGCGCGGCAGACACGTTGCCGTTCTGCAGATCCTGGCGAGTTGATGGAACTCCTGTTGAAACTGCTGTTGATTGTTTTGGATGTTCTGGTTGCTGTAGTTGAAGAGATTGCTGCTGGAAATACCGGATACGGACATTCAACTCCTCCAACGGAACGCTTCGTCCCGCTTCATTGCCGGCGTGTCGCCAGATGAAGCTGCGACTGTTGAACGCCGGCAATTTCTGTTTGGATGAGGGCACGCATCGGGCCAAACTCAAGCTGGCCTTGCCACATCCAAGTCTGCACATTTCGCGATACTTGGCTATCCATCCTTGACGGGGGCGGTTCCCGGACGCACGCAGCCGGAAAAACCTGCCGAGTGTGATCGGGCAGATCATGCCCAGTCCGGTCTTTCCATTGCCGCTTTTCCGACTCCGGCAGTATGATGAAGCGCATGAGCTTTTCCGAGACGGTCTTTCTATTCTTTTTGGCCCTCATCGTCTTCGGGCCCAAGAAGTTGCCGGAGATCGCACGCCAGGTTGGCAAGTACATGAACGAGTTCAAGCGCGCCTCCAATGAGTTCAAGGCGCAGATTGAGCAGGAAATCGCTCATTTGGAAGTGGAGAAGCCGAGCCTTCTTCCTCCCAGCACTCCTCCGGCGGGCGCTACGAGCCGCACGCTGAGCTCATCTTCATCTGCGGCTTCCAGTTCTAGTTCTGCGACAGCCAGCACGGCTGAACCACCCGCTTCAACGACGCCGGCGACGCTGGCCGCTTCCGAGGACGAACCCCTCTTTGCGACTGCCAGCGCGAGTGCAGCCGACTCCACCCCAGCAACCGAAGCCGCCGCGCACCCGAACGACATAACATCGCCCAGTTCGCAGGAATCGCATGTCTGAAATCGGAGCCGCGGGAAGCAGCGGCGACAGCGCAACAAAAGAGGCCATGCCGGTCATGGGATTCCTCGATCACCTGGAGGAGTTGCGCAAGCGGGTTGTCTATTCCATTATCGCCGTGGGAGTTGGCTTTGGTATCTGCTGGTGGAAGGTCGAGCGCATTTATGACGTCATGCAGCGCCCCATCATCGATGTGCTGCACAAACACCAATTGCCAGAGCATCTGGGCTATTTGAACCCCACCGATCCCTTCAACCTTTACTTGAAGGTTGCAGCGCTGGCCGGTTTGTTTCTAACTTCGCCGTTCGTGCTCTACCAGGTGTGGATGTTTATTTCTCCGGGCCTGTACCGGAATGAAAAGAAGTATGTCGTGCCGTTCATGGTTTCGACGATTGCGTTGTTCGTTTCTGGCGGATACTTCGGCTTCAAGATCGTGTACCCGCGCGCGCTCGATTTTCTGATCGGTTTCGGAAAGCAGTTTCAGCCGATGATCACCATCGGGGAGTACACCCAGCTTTTCCTGAGCATCGTGCTCGGCATGGGGCTGATTTTCGAGATGCCGATTCTCGTTTTCTTCCTTGCGCTGATGGGCATCATGAGCCCGAGCTTCATGGTCAAGAATTTCCGCTATTCGATTCTGGTGATTTTCATCATTGCGGCCATCGTTACGCCCACTCCTGACATCGTAAACATGTGCGTTTTTGCTGCCCCCATGCTGGCATTGTATGGGGTGAGCATCGGGGTGGCCTACATGGTGTATCCGAAGAAGGACCGGCCGAAAGAGGAACAGGCGTAGATGAGCGGAGCGAAGTCATCGAGGGGAGTCAGGTTTCCCTTGCGGATTCTGGTGGCGGCGTTTGCGCTGGCTGGCCTGGCGTGTGATCCGAGCAAAGACGCAGCGCAAGAGAAAGACAAGGATCAGAAAGCGCCCGCCATCAGCGCTGCAGATGCGCCCCTGCCTGCACTCTCGTTGCCGCCCGATAATGGACCTCTGCCGGCATTCAACGCAGACCGTACCATGCAATACGTGAAAGAGATCGTCGCACTGGGCCCGCGTCCGATCGGCAGCGCCAATCATAAGAAAGTCGAGGACTACATCACTTCGCATTTGAAAGGCGACACAGTCGAAGACGATGCGTTCACGGCCGATACAGTCGAAGGGAGATTTCCGGTGCGCAACATCATCGCGAAATACCCGGGGACCAAAGACGGCATCATCGTGATGGCCAGTCACTACGACACGAATTATCCGCTGCGGAATACGTCGTTTATCGGAGCCAATGACGGCGCCGCCACCAGTGCGCTTCTGCTGGAGTTCGCCAACCAGTTGCGCGGCAAGAAGCGCGATGGCTACAGCGTCTGGTTGGTGTGGACCGATGCCGAGGAAGCGGTGAAGACGTGGTCCGAAACCGACAGCGTGTACGGTACACGCCACCTCGCCCATAGATGGCAGCAGGACGGCACCGCCAAGCAGATCAAAGCATTCCTGCTGGCCGACATGATCGGTGACGCCGACCTCGACATTGACCGCGACACGAACTCCACTCCGTGGCTCGAAAGCGTAGTGTACGAAGCCGCCACCCGCGCGGGCTACCAGTCGCATTTTTTCGCGCGCACCAATACCATCTCTGATGATCATCTGCCGTTCATGAGTATCGGCGTGCCCTGCGCCGACATCATCGACATAAACTACGGATACAACAACGTCTTCCATCACACGGTGCAGGACACGGTCGATAAACTCAGCGCCAAGAGTCTGGAAATCAGTGGCATCGTGATCCTCGAAACGGTGCGCATCCTCGACAAGATGGAGCCGCTGCCCCCGAACTGAGCGCATGCCGGTTGTTTTGCGCTTTTGCAGAATTTCATTTCTAATGCACCCCATATGCAAATTGTGAAGACCCTGTTCTGTGCCTGCGTGTTCAGCTCTACCTGCCTTGCCGCAAAGACTCCAGCCGATACCAACGAAGCCAATCAAGTGATTCAAGCGGCGCTGCAGCCCTCGCCGCTGGAGAATAATCTGCACCGTTTGACCGACGAGATCGGCGGGCGCGTCCCAGGAACGCTGGGTATGCAGCACGCGGTGGCCTGGGGAGTGCAGGCATTTACGGCTGCTGGCGCAGACAGCGTACACACCGAGGGATTCACGATTCCGAATTCATGGGCCGAAGGCGCGACCGAGATGAATGCGACCACGGCGTACCAGGTCGATGCCTCGAAGGTAGGCGGGGGAACTGTGCTGTCGCCGTTCCGAGTGCGGGCGGTTTCTGTCGCTTGGGCCCCTGCGCTGGCAGCGGTGAAGCATATCCCGATCGTCGATGTGGGCGCAGGCACGGCCGCCGATTTTGCGAAGGCGGGAGACGTTAGCGGAAAGATCGTTCTGGTTCACACCGTGGTCCTGAAGACTTGGGACGATCTTTTCGCCGAGTATTCGAATGCACCGCCGATCATTGATCTGGCCGTGAAAGGAAAAGCCAAGGCGGTTGCTTTCATGGCTACGCGTGAACACGACATTCTTTACCGGCATACGAATGCGTCTGCCGGGGAAATCGACAAACTTCCGATGGTCATTATCGCGAGGGAGGACGGTGAACGGATCGCGCGGCTCTTGGCGGCGGGAAATTTAGTGTGGGCCGACCTTTCGATTCCTAATGTGATTGGCGGGCCAATCAAGGCCGCCAATGTCGTGGCGGAGATCCGCGGTAGCGACAATCCGGATGAATTCGTAATTCTGGGCGCGCATCTGGATTCGTGGGAATTGGGAACGGGCGCTCTCGATAACGGTTGCAACGCCGCGTTGGTCGTTGACGCGCTGAGAGCTATTAAGGCCTCAGGTGTGAAGCCGCGGCGCACCATCCGCTTCATTCTTTTCTCGGGCGAAGAACAGGGATTGATCGGCTCCCGCCTCTATGCCTACAGCCATCGCGCCGAACTCGACAAGGCTGCGGCAGTCATCATCTACGATTCGGGCACGGGGAAGACCACTGGTTTCTCCATTGGCGGCCGCAAAGATATGTACTACGCTGCGAAGGGACTGCTCATACCACTAGCTCAATTTGACGTGAAAGAACTGAAGACCACCATGGAGTGGGGGACCGACCACTTTGACTTCATGCTCGAGGGCGTGCCGACGTTTGTCGCCGATCAGCAAGAGGCCAACTATCTGGAGAACTACCACGCCATTTCCGATACCTACGACAAGGTCGACTTTCCCCAGTTGAAAAAGCACGTGGCGGAAGCCGCCGCCTTGAGCATAGAGTTGGCCGATCTGCCAACGAAGATTGGACCACGCCTCACTCGCGATCAGATCGAGCAAACAATGCGCGATACCAACAGCGTCGAGATGTTCAAGGCCTTCGGGATTTGGGATGAGTGGGTCAGCGGCCAGCGGGGAAGACAGAAATAGCTGATGCGATAAGGCCGCCAGGAACTCCAAATTGTTCTATTTCTGGATTCTCTTCAATGTTTTCGCGCTGGGCATGCTGGTGCTGGACCTGCGTGTCTTCCACCGCCCGGGCCACGTCGTCAGTTTCCGCGAATCGCTCGGCTGGACCGTCATGTACGTCGCTCTGGCCGCCGGGTTCGCGATCCTTCTATTCTTCTGGCAGGGCCACCAGATCGCCCTGGAGTTCGTCACCGGTTATGTTCTGGAGCTAACGCTCAGCGTTGACAACCTGTTCGTCTTCCTCATGGTGTTCAACTATTTTGCGGTCCCCGACGAGCAGCAGCATCGCGTGCTGTTTTGGGGGGTGATGGGCGCGCTGATCATGCGCGGCATTTTTATCGGCGCCGGGGTCGGCTTGATCTCGCGTTTCCATTGGGTGCTTTACATCTTCGGTAGTCTGCTGATCTACAGCGGCATCCGCTTCTGCGTGATGGGTGATCACAAGATCGATCCTTCCGCCAATCCTGTGGTAAAGGCACTCCGGCGCTGGATTCCCGTGACCAACAATTATCACGCGGGACGGTTCTTCGTTCGGACCTCGCCGGACAAGCGCCTCTATGCAACGCCGCTGTTGGCGGTGCTGGTCGTGATTGAGACGACGGATATTCTTTTTGCGGTCGATTCGATTCCCGCGATCCTTGCTATCACGCTGAATGCTTTCGTCGTCTATACGTCGAACGTGTTCGCGATCCTGGGACTGCGCTCCATGTACTTCGCGATCTCGCGGCTCATGAAAGCGTTTCGCTTCCTGCACTATGGGCTAGCGATAGTGCTGATTATGGTGGGATTAAAAATGCTGACCGCGGATTATTACCGCGTGCCGATCACGGTGACGTTAGGGGTGGTGGCCGGATTGTTGCTGACGTCGATCGCGATCTCTGTGGTCTTTCCTGGGAGCGACAAAGACTGAACAGCTGCGTTCGACGGATTCGATTTATCGACAGAAATCGGGCGACTTGCGCGAAGAGTTCTGCGAGCGCATACGCTATCATGGAACCGCATGCCGCAAGCGACTATCCACGTACCCCCGCGGCCTTATCAGGCCTGGATTGAGAATGGCCTGCTCTCCCGGGCGGGCTCGGTGCTGAGCGAACTGCTGCCGCAGGCGAGCCGCATCTTTGTTGTCACCGTTCCTCCGGTGCGCAAGCGCTGGGGATCGAAACTCGTCGGTTCGCTGAAGGCCGCTGGGTTCACATCGCAGGTGATTTCGATGCCGGACGGCGAGCCGACCAAGCGCCTGGCGACCGTCGAAGGACTCGCCGACAAACTGGTGCGGCTGGGTGCCGACCGCAAGGCCGTGGTCATTGCTCTGGGCGGCGGCGTGGTGGGCGATGTCAGCGGGTTGCTGGCCTCGCTGTATATGCGCGGGGTCGAGTTCGTGCAGATTCCTACGACCGTGCTCGCGCAAGTCGACGCGTCGATTGGCGGGAAGACTGGCGTCAATCTTGTAGCGGGCAAGAACATGGTGGGAACGTTCCATCATCCGCGAGTCGTGCTGATCGATCCCGCGGTGCTGAAGACGTTGCCGGATCGCGAGTTTCGCGCCGGACTTTACGAAGCTCTGAAGTGCGGCGTCATCGGAAACGTTGAATTGTTTCTGCGCTTTGAGCAGAATCGGGCGAAGATATTGAAGCGCGATCCGGTTGAACTGGAATGGTTGATCGCGCAATCCGTAAAACTAAAAGCGGAAGTCGTTTCCGCGGATGAGCGGGAGGACGGCCTGCGCCGAGTTCTGAACCTGGGCCACACCATTGGCCACGCGCTCGAAGCCGAAACCGGCTACCGGCGGCTGTTACACGGCGAAGCCGTTGCCTGGGGCATGATCGCCGCGACGAACATTGCGCTTAGTGTAGGCCGCACCGACAGCGTGACCGCGGGCCGGATTGCCGATGCGGTGTTGAGTCTTGGCCGCCTTCCGGAAGTGAACGTCAGTTCGCGCAAGATTCTGGCTCGGCTGCAGTCGGACAAGAAGACACAAAACGGCGTGGTGCACTTCATTCTTCCGCGCGAAATCGGCAAGGTGGAAGTAGCCAGCGATGTGCCCGCGAGTGCTGTGGTCGATGCGGTCGAAGAGCTGCGTCGCCTTTCGCGTGGCGGCTGGGTTTGGGGGAAGTAGAAGGAGAAGGAGATGCAGGAGACAGCGCAGCAGTACATTCAGCGGATCTTATCGAATGTTGAGGGCGAAGACGCAATCAAGGTTCAGAAAGCGACTGCGGGGAAGCTGAAAAAATTGATTCGAGGTCTTAGCCCGACACAATTGAAATGGAAGCCGGAACCAGAGAAGTGGTCGATTGCGGAAATCCTGGCCCATCTGGCGGACGCGGAGATTGTTGGCAGCTGGCGCATGCGATTGATCGCCGGGGCGAACGAAACTGCGATTCAGCCCTTTGATCAGGATGTGTGGGCATCGCTATTTCAATATGGCAAACGCGACGCGGAGCAGTCGCTAGAGGTGTTCCGCGTGCTTCGCGAGAATAACCTTGCGATGCTGAAGGCGCTGCCCCGCGAAACCTGGGAAAACTTCGGGATGCATGCCGAGCGCGGCAAGGAAACAATCGCGCACGTGGTGCGCATGTTCGCCGGACACGATACCAACCACGTGCGGCAGATTGAGGGCATCGTCTCGCAACTGAAGAAAAAGCAGAAGTAGGTCGCCACGTTGCAAGGCACTAGCAAATCCACCGTAGTTGGCGCAGCGCCGGAGGGCGCGCGCGATGCGCAGTCTGCCGCTCTCGCGGTCCGTGAGATGTTCACGTCGATCGCGCCGCGCTACGACCTGCTGAACCACATGTTGTCGTTCAACATCGACCGCATGTGGTGGCGGCGTACCGCTCGTGTTTTCCGTCATATCGTGGGGCGCGCCGATGCACGCATTCTCGATCTGTGCTGCGGAACGGGCGATATGACTTTTGCATTGCGGCGGCAGGCAGGGAAGTTGTCTCCGCAAATTGTTGGTGCCGATTTCTCTCACGCTATGCTGCGGCGCGCCACGGCCAAGTCCTCGGCCGCATCGAACGGATCAGGGCCGGGATGGATCGAAGCGGACGCGCTCAACCTTCCGTTTCCGGGCACGCATTTCGATCTGGTGACCTCGGCATTCGGCTTTCGCAATCTCGCCGACTACGATGCCGGACTGGGGGAGATTGTTCGCGTGCTGCGTCCCGGCGGGGAGTGCGGCATCCTCGATTTCGGCGAGCCCGAGGGCGCGATGGGCGCGCTCTACCGCATCTATTTCAAAAAAGTTCTACCGCGAGTCGGGACTTTGATCTCCGGGGTCCGTGGGCCCTATGCTTATCTGCCAGCCTCAGTCGAGCGATTTCCGCTACCGGAGGAAATGCTGACGAGGATGAAGCGCGCGGGATTTGCCGAAGCGACGTGGATGCCTTACACATTCGGAATCGCGGGACTCTATCGCGGGAAGGTATAGTTGCTGCCGCGAGGTAGAGCGGTCAAATTATCCCGCATCCTTTAGCAATTTGCTTAGCGCCTGGATGTCGTCGGCGCTGACATCTCCCACCACGAAATATCGCAGACTATCTTGCGTCCAGTTCTCCACGTTGAAAGACATGGCATGTACTGGTCCGGACGGCATACTGGCTGTGCCCTCTCCACGATCCTGAAAAATGAAAACAGAAACCTCGTGCTTGCGGATCTGGTAGATCAAATGTGCCCCGGGCGTCTGGGCGAGATAGGTGACGCGTCCTCCGAGCAGCGTGAACTCCGAGCCTCGCAACTCGGGCAGATTGAAGGTGAACGGAATCTTTCCTTGAAACCATGGCTTCACCGTATGACGGTCGGTCGAGACAACGTCGACGGGGGCTGCGCTGGCCAAGGCGGCGACGTGTAGGTCGGCTAATTCGCTGTATACGCGTTGGCGGCGCGCGGTTTCGCGGCCGACGTACCAATTCAGTGCAACCGAGAGGACCAGCACCGAGAGGGCCGGCACCGCCAAAATCCACAGCCAGCCAGAACTCCTGTGCGGCTTCGTGGCCACAATCTTTGTGATCCGATTCCGCAGTTCGGTGCCGGCTGTATAGCGCTGACCGGCCATCTGCACGGAGCGCTTCAGGTGCACGCGTTCGAGCGTGTCGGCGGCACACGAAGCGCAGCTTCGTAGATGCGTCCCCAGCGTGTTGGCCTCAGCGGATTCGAGTTCGCCATCGACGTACGCATCGAGTTTGCCGTGCCATTGCTCACCAGCCATGCCGGTCTCCCTGGTTCTTCTTGAGCAGCAACTCGCGTAAGGCCTTCCTCGCGCGAAACAGGCGTGACATCACAGTTCCGATGGGAATCGCCAGTGTTTCCGCGATTTCCTGGTATGACATCTCTTCCACCTCGCACAATAGCAAGATCTCGCGGAACGGAACGGGCAAGTCGGCCAGTGCCTGCTGCACCGCATCGCGTGTCGCCTGCGAGATGAGGATGCTTTCCGGCGTGTTGCTTTCCGAGGGCAGAAAACTCTCGTCAGCGCTTTCGTCAATTGCCACCGTCACCTTGAGCCCCGTTCGTGAACTTAAGAATGAATTTCGCAGGATGCGGTACATCCATGCGCGGAAATTTGTGCCTGCCTGGAACGAAGAAAATCCGCGCAGTGCCTTGGTGTAGGTCTCCTGCATGAGATCCTCCGCCTCGGATGTGTCTTGCGTCAGCCAGCGTGCGAAGTTGTAGAGCTGGTCGAACAACGGCATGGCCAGGTCTGCAAACGACGCGGAGGGCAAGGGTTGTTCCGGCACCTTCATACGTAAACTACTCCCACGCTAATTTATTCCCTCGTTCCCAGCAAATTCTTGCAGGAATAAATACCCGCCATTCCAGTTATCAGGGTGCAAGGACGCAACACAGAACTGAAGAGCGATATCTAAGGAGAAATGATGAAAAACCTATTTACTTGGCTCATGAACCCACCGACTGAGGGACCCAAGTCGACCCTAGCCCTGCGATTGATGGCCGGCAGCGTCTTCCTGTGGGAAGGAATTCTGAAATTTGTTTATGCGAATCAGGGAATTGGCCGGTTCACGAAACTTGGAATGCCCCTGCCGCACTTCACTGCCGATTTCGTGGCGAGCCTCGAAATCGTGGGCGGACTGCTGCTGCTCTTCGGGTTGCTGACCAGGCTGATCGCGGTTCCGTTCGTTGTCGAGATGATCGTCGCCATCCTCTCAACCAAGATCTCCCTGTATCTCGGTACTTCTCCTCTGCCCCTGCCCGCAGCGCCCCCGAAGGTGGGAATGTGGGCCGTGTTACACGAGGTTCGCTCCGAATACGCGCAATTGCTGACCGCGCTGTTCCTGATGATCAATGGTCCGGGGAGATGGTCCTTGGACGCGGTCCTGGGCAAACAAAAACAAGAGAGTCGCGGTCAGGTCGTAGCCGCGCCGCGCCGGAAGGAATCCGCAAACGCGTCGGCAATGGTATAGCGGATCACGTGCTCATACTCCGGCCCAAGGAATCGGCGCAACCGGTCGGTGTTCATGATGTACTCGCCGGTCATGTAGGGAACCGCCTCGGGTGGAATGGCTGAGATCTTTTGCTTCCAGAGAAACTTCAGCACCTGGCGCATGGCCCATTTTCCGGGGACACGCACCAGCTTTGCCTGGGCCATTTCGACGCAGCGCCCGAAGGTGAGCGGCTCGCCGCGACCGGCGACATTGAGCACGGTCAGGCGTTGCGTCTCCGGCTCTCGCTGTAGGATGTGCCGGATCAGCCTCGCCATGTCGTCGACATGTATGAATTGAATCTTGTTGTCGAGATATTGCTGGCCGCGGGGAAACATGCACGGCAATCGCTTGCCTTCTTGGCGCATCCTTTCGGCCCTCGCACTCTTACCATTGGGGGTGCCGCGAAACGCTCCCATCAAGTAATTCTCGATGCTTGCTCCCGCAAAAATATGCGGTCGCAGAATGTAGGCGCTGCATCCCCGAAGAGCGTGGGAGCGCGTTTGTACGACCTCGTCCGACTGCTTCTTGTGAAGGGCGTAGGGCAGGGTATGCCCCGCCAGGACCGATTCTTCGGTTGCCGGCGCCGACAGATTCGACCCATATGCAGAGACACTGCTGGGAAAGATGAACTGCTTGACGCCGTCGTCGGTGGTGCGATTGGCTTCGGTGACGGCTTCCATTACGCGCGCCGTCCCCGCCACATTGATCTGCCACATGCGCTCGACATCGACTACGCCGGTACGCACGGGATCAATCACGAATGCCAGGTGAATGACCGAGTAAGCGTGGGTATCGCGCAGCAGTTCGTACAACGTCCGGGTGGACGATTCCTGGCCCAGGTCCAAGCTCTCAAACTGCAACTCGGAGTCGGTGCGGGGCGGACTGAGGTCCACCCCAATCACCGAATAGCTTCCCAGCAGCGGCAGTAGCCTGGAACCGAGGTTGCCCGACACACCGGTCACGACAACGACAGGTTTCGCCATTAGTTTGGCTTCGCAGCCGGAGGTGGCGCCGGAGGCGGTGTTTGCGGCTGGGCCGGCAGCGCGGTCTGCGGCATCGGTCGCGGCAGCCGCGGAGGTGGCGCCGCGCCTACTCCGCCCGGACCAAAGTATGCGTCGTTCGTTTGCACCTTGAACGAGTTGTTCACTTTCTCCATCATTTCGCGCGTGCGATCATTTTGCAACTTACTGCGGATCTCGTTTGTTGCCTGTTCGATGGTGAGATGGTCTTTGCTATTCAATTTATAAATATAGTGCCCACCGGCGTCACTGATTACCTGCGAAACCTCGCCCGGCTTCAAGTCGAACACTGCAGCGTGGGCCGGTGATAGCGCGGAGCGGCGCACGCTGGGCTGATTCACCGTCGGAGATTCGATCTTCATGCCAGCGGCTTCGAACGCTTCTTTCTGCAGTTTGACGATATCTTCTCCGGCCGCAGCCCGTGCCCGTAAGCTCTCCGCCAGCTTGCTCATGGCCTGCACAGCCTCTTCGGCCTTTGTCTTCTCCTGGGCTTCCTTGGCCTTCTTCGCTTCGTCGGTCAGTTTTTCGTCTTTCTCCTCTTCTTCTCTGGACTCAGCATCGGGCTGCTTGGTGCGAGGCACGAACAAACGATCGATATTGAACTGTTCGAACGTGTCGAGGTGTTCCTTGTAATACGCTTCGATGTCAGCGGGCGAAATCTTGGCTGCATCCTCCTGAATTTTGTGCCGCAGTTCGTTGGTCAGGAGCTGCATCTTAGCCAATTCAACCTTCTGCTTGAACTGGTCGGTCTTGTCCAGGCCCTCCTTCTTGGCTTCACTCGACATTCCGATGACGCCTGGCAACACGCTGGCGAGCTGCTTTTTGACCTGCGGCGTAAGACTTGGGGCCACGGCATTGGCGAGCTTTTCAAACTGGGCCTTGGTGATGACCGTTTTGCAGTCGGCTGGTGGTGTTTTCGCCGCCGGGGTCTTCGCGGTGGTGGCAGGTTTTGCCGCGGTGCCCGAGGTCGCGGCAGGCTTGGTCTGCGGCGGACATACGCCGGTCACCGTGATCACCGCCGCGTCTGCTGGAACTGAGGCAGAAGTATCTACCGGCGACTGGGCCGGCTGCGGCGGGGGAGGGGTGCTCGGGGCGGCTTGTCCCCAGGCCAGGGTCCCCAGCAAAACACACATCAGCCAACTCTTACCCATAAGTGATTTCCTCCAGGATTGGTCCATCAGAAAGTTGAAAATACCAAGCATCAAATCCTAGCACAAGCGGCCGTTTTTCCTTGTGTACCCAGACCGCGTTGGGCTTGCCGAAGACCATTCTCGCAGACGTTGCTCGGCACGAGATTGGGATAGTGATTTACTTGGCGCTTTCGACTCCCAGCGGCGATAATTTCTGCATGTCGGGAAGCCCGGCCCTTTCCTCGCCAGATTTGATGCGCTCCGAAAAGCGAGCGGCGGCGGGGAACTCCGTTCTGGCCGCGGTGGTGATTACCGCCCTCAAGATAGTGGTCGGAGTCAGCACAGGGAGCTTGGGGATTCTTTCGGAAGCGGCTCACTCCGGGCTTGATCTGATCGCGTCCCTGCTCACGTTTTTTTCGGTGGGCGTTTCCGACAAGCCTGCCGATGCCGACCATCAGTACGGCCACGGTAAAGTTGAAAACTTCTCGGCATTTGTCGAAACCGGGCTGTTGCTGCTGACCTGCGCCTGGATTATCTACGAAGCGGCGTTACGGCTTTTCTTCCGCCGGATTGAGATCGAGCCCTCCATCGCAGCGTTTGCGGTCATGTTGTTCTCGATGGGAGTGGACTGGTGGCGTTCGCGCGCTCTGGGCCGGATCGCCATTAAGTATGACAGCCAGGCTCTGGAAGCCGACGCGCTGCATTTCTCCACCGACATATGGTCAGCTGGAGTGGTGGTGCTAGGGCTGGCGCTGGTTCTGATCGGCCGCGCCTATCGTGTGGATTGGCTGCGTGATTCCGATCCCATCGCTGCTCTGTTCGTGGCCGGCGTCGTAGTTTCGGTGAGTTGGCGTCTGGCGAGACGTACCATCGATGCGCTGCTCGACGCCGCTCCACCGGGAGTGCGATCCAAGATCTACGACGCAGTTTTGCACGTCGACGGCGTTCTCGAAGTCGATCGCATCCGCATCCGCCGAGCAGGGAATCGGTATTTTGCCGATGTCGCTGTAGGTCTCGCGCGCACTGTGACTTTCCAGCGCTCCGGCCAGCTGGCCACTTCCGTGACCGAGGCGGTGCGCAAGATTCTTCCCGACGCCGACGTTACGGTGCAGCCGCTTCCGCGTGCGCAAGGGTCGGAGAACATCTTCGACCGCATTCGCGCCGTCGCCACGCACAAGAATCTCAACGTGCATGACATCAGCGTGCAGGATGTCGCCGGCCAACTTCACGTCGAACAGCACATCGAACTCGATGAGCGTATGTCGCTCAAGAACGCACATGATCAAGTCACAGAACTAGAGGCGGACATGCGCCGCGATGTCCCTGAGATTTCCGACATTCTTACGCATATCGAGAGCGAGCCGGCGACCATTGAAAAGCCGGAACAGGTATTCAGCGACGCGGAACTCGAACACCGCCTGAAAGCCGTAGCCGCGCAGTTTCCAGAAGTGCTCGACGTTCACGAATTCATCATCAAGCGCGTGCGTGGCCGCATGTACCTCTCGTGCCATTGCACTCTGTCGGATGATCTTTCGCTGGCGCGGGTGCACGACATCCAGACGGAATTGGAAATCCGTTTCAAGCAGGATGCACCACAACTGTTCCGCGTTTTGATTCACCCTGAGCCCAGCACGGACAACCGGAGATAGCAGGACAATGATTACCGCCAAAGCAATCTGGACTGATAAAGAGCGCTACATCGGCGAGGCCAGTTCGCACCACGCCATTGTGATGGACACGGCGACGGAGAAGACCGCCAGCACACCAATGGAGCTAGTGCTCATCGCGCTCTGCGGATGTACTGCGTCGGATGTGGTCGGCATCCTGCGCAAGAAGCGGGAGCCGTTCACCAGCCTGGAGGTCAGCGCGAGTGGAGAGCGTGCATCGGGCTATCCGGCCGTTTACACGGAAATAAACCTCGTCTACCGCATCGTTGGCAAGGTCTCGCGCAAGGCGGTGGAGGACGCGGTCCGACTCTCGAAAGAAAAATATTGTTCGGTCTCGGCGATGCTGGAAAAGACTGCCAAGATCACGTCGAAGATCGAGGTGGTGGAATAAATGCCGCCCGTCCGCATCCTGTTTTTCACCCAGCCCGGCTGCCTCTCCTGCGAACTGATGAGGATGTTACTCGAGGCCAAACAGGTGACCTTCGAAGAGCGCGACATCAGCACCGACCGCGAAGCCCGTCGCGAAATGACCGAGCAACTCGACAGCACCGAGACTCCAACGCTGGTGATCATCTCCGGAGAAACGACGGAAGTGATTGTCGGCTTTGATCCCGTGCGCCTTGACCAGTTGCTCGATCCGGCCCCATCATCGGATTCGGTGACCGAATCCTGAACTCCGCTACTTCCAGCCGAAGCATTCCTCATCCCCTGCGCGGATACTTCTTCATCGGCGCCGCCGCCTTTCTCTGGGGAGTCTCCGCCGCTCTCGGCCGCGCCGTTTTTACTGGCAAGTTGGCCCTAAGCGGGGAAGCAGTGCATCCCATCGACCCGCTCATCCTGTCGCAGACGCGTACGTCGTTCTCGCTGCTCGTCTTGCTTCCACTCCTCGTGGGCCGGCGCGGCTGGCAGCGGATTAAGCTGCCCACGCCCGATCTCATCCAGTGCCTCGTGCTCGGAATGTTCGGGGTGGCCGCATCGAATTACTTTTATTATGTCGCGATTCAGAAGACAAGCGTTGCTATCGCTATCATCGTGCAATATACCGCGCCGGTGTGGGTGCTGCTGTACGTTGTCGTTCGCCGGCAGCAGAGACTTTCGATGCAGAAAGTAGCCGCCGTGGGCGTGGCCATCGCCGGCATCGCTCTGACCATAGGAATCGTCGGAGGGAAACCGGCGGCAGCGCTTCATCTCGAGTCTCTCGGATTCCTTGCCGCCCTGCTGGCATCGTTTTCGTTCGCCTTCTATAACGTTGGCGGGCATCGCCTGCTGGCCCGTTACGATCGCTGGCGCGTGCTGGTCTGGACGCTGACTTCTGCAGCGGTGTTCTGGCTGTTCGTGAATCCTCCATGGAAGGTGGTAGCCGCCCACTACGCGTCTGCGCAGTGGGGATTCCTATTCATCTTTTCCATGATCTCGGTGCTGGGATCGTTCTCTCTTTACTTCCTCGGGTTGCAGCATCTCGAGCCCACCCGCGCCATCATCGCCAGTTGCCTGGAGCCGGTATTTTCGATCCTGCTAGCCGCTGCATTGTTGGGGGAAGGGTTGCGGCCCGTGCAGACTCTGGGGATTGTGCTGGTGTTGTCGGCGATTGTGATCGTGCAGTTGCCGGGCAGGGGCGCGGCCGGGCAAGAATCAGTTGTGATCGACCCGATTGAATAGATCGATCAGCGGCGTTTCGGCCATCACCTGCCGCGTGACTTTAACGAACCGGAGTTGGCGACGCCGGCCCAGTCGACGGACGCTCAGATTGAGTTTGAAATACAAGCTGGGCCTCAGAAGATCTTTCCATAGCGGCTTGTGGTGGGCGCTCGGAAGCTCCACTCTTAGGGTTACCCCTTGTTACTTTGGTGAGGCGGTTTACTTCTTTTTGACAACATGCCTGAGGGTACTTCGGTAGGCTTGGACTATCCTCCAAAGACGTTTTCGAGGTATAGGCGATGAGATTCCGCTCCTTGATGTACGCGCTCGTATTTTTTTCCGCGTGCCTAACGCCCTGCTTCGCGCACCACACCGCTGTGGTCGTCAACAAGGACAATGCAGTCGAAAACCTCACCTCCGCGCACCTTGCAAAAATTATTCGCGGAGAAATCAAAAAGTGGCCCGACGGGAAGAATATTGTGCTGGTGCTGCACAAAGATTCCATCGGTGAAACCGAGACTCTGGAGCGCCTGAACAAGATGTCTGCGCCGGAGTGGAAGAGCTTCGTCAACGCCCACAAAGATTCGATCCTGTTTGTGGACAGCGACGCCGACGTTCTCAAAGAGGTGCAGACCGAGCCGGGAGCGATCGGTTTCGTTGAGGTTCACTCCATCGACAACAGCGTCAACGTCGTGCATGTAGACGGGAAACTCCCCATGGAGCTTGGATATTTGCCTCACTAAGTGGAGGCGTAGGCTGCTCCGCTGGCGCGCCGGAGCAAATGGAAATATCGCCGCGCCTTCTTCACGTCGCGTGCAATCTGTTCGCGCAGATCATCGACGGACGGAAATTTGACCTCATCCCGCAGACGCTCGAGAAAACAGATCTCCACTTCCGTCTCCGGCAGCAGTTCAATGGGATGGAAGTTCAGCAAGTGCGTTTCGATGGCAAACGATTCCGCGCCGAAGGTCGGGCGATTGCCCACATTCGTGACTGAATCGAACCGCTCCGAGCCCACGCGAGTCCACGTGATATAAACGCCGTCCTTGGGCACCAGTTCTTCATAGCGCGCCAGATTGATGGTGGGCACGGTGTATTTCGATCCGTAGCCACGCCCGCGACCCGGCGTCCCAAGAATGCAGAACGGACGCGCCAGCAGATGCCGCGCCCGACTAACGCGTCCCGCATCCACCAGTTTGCGAATCTGGCTGCTCGATACCGTCTCGCCGCGCAAGGTCATCTCGGGATAAATCTTCACTTCGAATTCCATCTCTCGCCCGAACTCCGCCAGCAGGTTCATGTCGCCCGCGGCCTTATGTCCGAAGCGGAAGTTGAATCCTTCATGCACCTCGCGGGCGTGCAGCTTTTTCTTCAGGAGTTCTGCAAACTGCCTTGGCGTCATTAGTGAGAGATCGCGTCCGAAAGGCAGCAGCAGCACGGCGTCGATACCCGTGCCCTCGAGCCAGCGCAGTTTCTCTGGAGTAGGGGTCAGGAGCTTCAGCCCGGCCTCGGGCCGCAGAATCCGTGTGGGATGCGGTTCAAACGTCACAGCTAGAGCCTTGGCTGCGGTTAATCGCGCGCGAGAAACGATTTCCCGCAGCACATGGGCATGTGCGCGGTGGACTCCATCAAAATTTCCCACGCTGACCAGCGTCGGACCGAAGTCAGCAGGAACGTCGTCGAGTTTGTGAAAAATCTGCATGATTTATGTGGCGCGGGCGCCCCCGCCCGCGCAGGCGTCACACTTAGGAGATCCCCACAATGTTTCCGAATCTTCGCATCCGCGATTGTGCGCACCATAGCACGCGGGCTAGGGCGGCCGCGCCACATAAATCAAATCTCAAACTCCAGCTTCATTCCATCATGCGACAAGCGCACATGCCGCGGCAGTGAAGCGTTCGTCGCCTCGTGCGCCAGATCGTGGCAAATGTGCGTGAAGAAAGCCCGCTTCGGCTTCAACCGGTCGACAATCGCCAGCGAATTCTTCACCGTCGAGTGAGTGGGATGTGGCTTGTGCCGGAGCGCATCCAGAAACAGGATGTCAAGCCCTTCGAGTTGGTGCAGCGACGATTCCGGAATCTCGCTGTGATCGGTGAGATAAGCCCCTGAGCCGAACCGGTAACCATAGATCTGCGCTTCGCCATGAATCAGAATCACCGGTTCGAATTGCACTCCGAAAACATCGACGGGCCCATCGATCGGCTTCAATTCCAGCAGAGGCAGACCGCCAAACTTGTAGTCGGCGTCGAAAATGTAGCTGAACATCTTGCGCAGAAACGCCGCCGCGTCGGGCCGCGCGTACAGCGGCAGCTTGTCCGGCTTATGCCGGTAGCTGAGAGGACGCAAGTCGTCGATTCCGAGAATGTGGTCGGCATGCGTGTGAGTGTAAAGCACAGCGTCGACGCGCGTGATGTTTTCGCGGACGGCCTGCGCGTAAAAATCTGGAGTGGTATCGATGAGCACCACTTTGCCGTCGTACTCCAGCATGATCGAAGGCCGCGTTCGCCGGTCGCGCGGATCGGCCGAATGGCAGACGGCGCAATCGCATCCCAGTGTGGGGACGCCCATCGAAGTCCCACTGCCCAACACGGTCAGAGTCGCTTTCATCTTCCGCTGGTTCCGGTGGCAGGTCCCGCTTGCGGCGGTCGAGCCAGCGCATTGGTCACTTCGACATAGGCCATGCGCAGTTCGTATAGGCTGTTCTGCAGAAAATTCTCTTCCGCCGCCGTGAGGTTGCCCTTGGTCTTTTCCGCGATCAGGCTGAGTGTGTCGATCGTCTGGCGCGCGCCGATGATATCGACTTGCGGCTGCCCGCCCTGTTGCCGCATCAATCCCAGTTGCATCATTGATGTCATGTAAAGTGAGGCCAGGAAGCGCTCGAAGGTGATCTCGAAATCCTTGGCGGAGTGCCCGCTCAACTCGACCTGAGTATCGAGATCCTTCGCGGACTGCTTGTAGGCGGCGGCTTGCGCCTCCTGCTCGGCGCTGGTGGGAGGCGGCGGCATTTCACGATCCGACGTCGCGCCGGTATCTACTCCGTCTACGTCTACTGCTAAAGGCGCCGGAGCCATTTCCGCGGGCGATGCCGCTTGGGCTACTGGGGGAGCAGGCTCTTTCGGTGCTTCGACGTCCTCGGCGACTTCCGTGCGCAACTCGCCTTCAGAAGTGAACAGCCGACGGTCTGTTACCTTAAACCCAGATTGTTCGTGTTTCTTCTCAGCCATAGACCCTTTCCTCAATCAGAGCGCCAGATGTTCTCTGCGCCCTTTGCGATATTTCTGCGACTTGTGCGGTCAAGAGTTTTTCTTACGCGGGACGTTGTGCCAGCGAATTCTCGTCCTGAAACAGCAGGCTGTCCGCGACTGGCAGCCGCGCCACCGTTGCCTTCGCCGCGCCAACCATTACTTCACGGCCAGGCACGCCCACCTCACGCCGTATGTATCCCAGCGCGACGGTCTTCTCGTGGCCGGCCAGTCGCAGGGAAGCAGCGCTAGTAACTTCTCCCACTTCCTTTTCCCCCGCAACCACCTTCATCCCAAGAGCGATCGACCCGGAGCCGTCGGTGAGAAATCCGGTGAACTTGCGATGGACCGCACCGCGCGAGCGGATGCGCTCTACGATCTCCTGTCCAACATAGCATCCCTTGTTGAAGTTCAAAGCGCGCGCCTGCTCAGTCTCCTGCGGCAGGTCGCGCTCGCGGATGTCCACTCCATAGCGCGGGATGCCTGATACGATGCGCTGCAACTCCAGCGCCTCGGAACCAACGGGCGTCGCTCCGGCGGCCAGCAAGGCATCCCAGAGTTGTTTCAGCCTGGCAGGCGCTAACCAGATCTCGTAGGAGAATCGATCTGTATCCTCACCGTGCACGAGCGTCAACTCTGCACCCTGCCAGATCACGGATTGCACCTGCAGAGGCTGCATCTCAGGAATCGCGAATCCAGCTGCAGTCAATGCCTCGCGCGCCTTCGGACCGACAACTCCCAGCGCAGTCAACTGTTCGCTGAGGTTCGTGACTTCAACGTCGTCCATGATGATGTAGTGGTCGAAGGTCGCGAGAATTTTCTCGGCTTGCCCACTGTCGGTGTCGACCGTGATCGACTCCCCACGGTTGTACGCGTAAAGATCGCCCAAAATGTGCCCCTGCGGGTTCAGCAGGAATGCGTAGACGCCAGACCCCACGGCCAGGTCGCGGATGTTGTTCGTGACCATCCCGTTCAGCCAGCGCACGCGATCGCTGCCCGTGAGCGAGATTTTGGCGCGGAATCCCAGGTCGTAGACGCCGCAACCCGTGCGCAGAGCTTCAAACTCTGCCTGCGGATCTCCAAAGCGCACGGCCGTGGTCGCGCCGCGATACTCGCCGACGCCCACCGCGCCTAATCCCTCGCCCTGTGCCTGAAGTGCCGTAAGCCCCATACTGGTAGTTCGATTATAGCGATTGTGTTAACTTTCCTGCCGTGGACTCAAAAGAGCAAGCCCTAGGACTCAAGAAGAAGCACATTGCGGTCATCCCCGGAGATGGCATCGGCCAGGAAGTCATTCCCCAGGCGGTGAAGGTCATGCAGGCCTCGGGCGCCGAAGTTGCGCTGACCGATTTCGACTGGGGTGCCGATCGCTACCTGCGCGATCAGGTCACTGTGCCGCCCGACGGATTCGCGATGCTGGCCCGCGATTTCGACGCCATCCTGGTGGGCGCCTTTGGCGATCCCCGAGTCAAGACTAACATTCATGCGAAAGAGATCCTGCTAGGCATGCGCTTCAAAATGGATCTTTATGCCAACGTGCGTCCCGTCCGCCTGCTCGATGCGGCGTTATGCCCTCTGAAAGGAGTTGAGCCCAAAGATGTGGACTTCGTCGTACTCCGCGAAAATACCGAGGGCATCTACACCGATGCCGGCGGAGTTTTCAAGCAGGGCACGCCCGACGAGATTGCCACGCAGGAAGACATCAATACGCGCAAAGGTGTGGAGCGCATCATCCGCTATGCCTTTCAGTATTGTGAGCGCAACGCCAAGCTTGACGGCTCGCCTCGCAACAAAGTTCTGATGTGCGACAAGTCGAACGCCATGACCCACGCGGGAGGCCTGTGGCAGCGCGTCTTCAAAGAAGTCAGCGGTGAGTATCCGCAGATCACCGCACAGCACATGTACGTCGACGCTCTCTGTATGCAGATGGTGCGCGATCCCCGCCAGTTCGACGTCATCGTCACCAACAACATGTTCGGCGACATCATTACCGACCTCGCGGCAGGCCTGCAGGGCGGGCTAGGGATGGCCGCCAGCGGCAATATCCATCCGGGAAAGACGTCGATGTTTGAGCCTGTCCACGGTTCCGCTCCGCCGATCGCGGGCAAGAATATGGCGAATCCGTTTGGAGCGATCCTGACCGCAGCCATGATGCTCGCTCATCTGGGGCTGGCGAAGGAAGCGGCGAAGATCGAAGCCGCCGTGCTGGACGCTGTCCGCCAGAAGAAGACTACGCAAGATATTGGCGGGAAGTTGGGTACCAGAGAAGCAGGCGAGTGGGTCGCCAAGCAAGTCAGTCACACATAGTTTGTCATCCTGAGCAAAGCAAGCCGATTCGCGAAGGCGAATCGGCTTGCGCAGTCGAAGGACCCCTACCGCGAAAGTGCTGCCGCTTATCTGAAAGGAAAGCCTTCCGATGCCGTTGTCAGAATTCCGCGATATGCGCCGTCAATTCGGTTCATGGGTAGGAATCCTTCGACTACGCATTTGCCTGTCCTTCGGTCAGGCAAATGCTTCGCTCAGGATGACACTCTAGGACCGCGTCCCACCAGCAGCGCCAACTCCCGCCACTTCCACGCGCAATCCACCTCCACAAAACCGATCTCCCGCAACCATTCCAACTGGGTTTCGACGTCTAACAGCTTGTTCGACGGATCTTCGGTCTCAACCGTATATCCGATGCGCTCCAGAAACTCTTTGTGCAGACTCGGAGTCGGCGAGGCCACATGCTCCAGATTGCAGAACACGGCGCCCGGGTTCAGCAGTCCGTAAATTTCAGCGTAGAGCGCCCGCTTGCGTTCGTGGACCAGATGATGAATCGCAAAGCTGGAGATCACGGCATCGAAGTTGCCCAGCGCGGGCAAGGGTTCGTCCATGTCGTGAGCGACGACGCTAACGGAGGACTCCCCGGCAAAGCGCTGGCGAACTGCCTCCAGCATCGAGGGAGAGAAATCGACAGCCACCGCCTCGTTGTCAGGCTGCTCCTGCCGGACCAATTCTTGTCGGACCACAGCCAGCAGGCGTCCGTCGCCTGTGCCAAGGTCCAGGATCCGCCGAGTTGTTGCCGGAACGAATTCGAGCAGGGCCGACTCCCCCTCGCTACGATGGGAAATGGAGTCGGCGCGTTCCAGATAGTCTTGGGCGTGGTCGGTCGAAGTCCAGAGATTGATAGATTTGCTGGCAGTCATGAGGGAAAAGTATACGGAAACGTATAGACTCAATCTCAATGAATAAAGCTGAAGGGCATTGCTCGGGGATTCTTCGGTTGCTTTCCGCGGTTGTACTGGCTGCGGCGATGTGGGGGCAACCCCTCGGGTACACGCAAGATGCTCAGCCTGCGAACAAGCCGCAAGACCAGGATGCCCAGCCGACACAGCCTCCCGTCATACAGGAAGAACCCAAAGCCGCTCCTCAGAAAGAAGAGTCGCCCAAGGACGAAGTCAAGATCACTCCGCGTCAGGCCGAGGAACTCTTCCACTCCGTCGACGAGATTCTAGAATTTGACAGCAAGCAGACCGGCCTGCCCATCAGGAAAGAAATCAAACGCAAGCTGACCAGCCGTGATGAAGTCGTATCCTTCCTCACCAAGCACATGAACGACGAGGACACCAAGCGCCTGCGCCGCTCGGAACTTGTGCTGAAGAAATTCGGCCTGCTTCCGCGCGACTTCAACCTGGAAACCTTTCTGGTTGCGCTCCTGCGGGAAGAAGTCGCCGGCTACTACGATCCCAAAACCAAAACTGTGAACCTGCTCGACTGGGTGCCCATGGAAGAGCAGGAGCCGGTGATGGCTCATGAGTTGACGCACGCGCTGCAGGATCAGGCGGTCGGCCTGCAGAAATGGATGAAAGGAGGCGAGAAGGATTTGGGTGAAATCAGGAAAGACCCCACGCCCGCCGACATTGAAAACGACGAGATGGACAACGCCCGCGAGGCCGTCATCGAAGGCCAGGCCCAGGCCATGATGTTTCAATATGCCATCGCTCCGACCGGCCACTCGATTACGGATTCTCCCGTGCTGGTCGACGCTATGGTGGAGGAGACTCTCACTGGCACGCCCGGCACGAAGGTTTTCAACGAGGCGCCGATCTTCATGAAAGAGTCGCTCACGTTCCCCTATAGTTACGGCATGGAATTCGTGGTGAAAGTGATGCGAAAGGGCGGCAAGGAGAAGGCGTTCGCCGGCGTGCTGCAGAATCCTCCGCACACCACGCGCCAGATCATGGAACCGGAGACGTATCTATCCGGCGAAAAGATCGAACCCATGCACGTGCCCGACTTCAAGCACGATTTCAAGGATTATCAGAAGTTCGATATCGGCGCGATGGGCGAGTTCGACGTGGCTGTGTTGATCGAGCAATATGCGGGGAAGCCCCTTTCGAAGCGGCTGTATCCGGAGTGGCGCGGCGGATATTATTACGCGGCGAAGCCCAAGGCAGATCCTCACTCAGACGTCGTCCAGCCTGCGCCTCTCGGTCTGTTGTACGTGTCGCGCTGGTCGAGCGCCGACAAGGCCGCGGAATTTGCTGGGATCTACGCTCAGTCGCTGCAACAGCGTTACAAGAAATTGGAAGAGGGAAGCGATCATGATCCGAATCATGCCAGCGCGCAGAACGACGGTTCCCAAGTCGATCTGCTGAAAGGTCGCCACACCTGGACCACCGAAGACGGCGCCGTAGTGATCGAGGAGCAGGGCGATACGGTCTTCGTGAGCGAGAGCCTGGATGCGGGCACGACCTCCGCTCTGGAGAGGGAAGTGTTCGGAGCAACACCGCCCGCCGCGAAGTGACGGAGTGTACTTTACTTCTTTTTCTTTCCGTCTTTCTCGTCGGGCAGTTCCGCCAGGAAGTGTTCGACCTTCGCCGTCACGATGAATTCCTTTCTCGCGCGCTCAAGGGTTAAGACGCGCTCCTGCCCGGGCGTTCCCCCGAGTCCGGCCCAAACTTGTCCCATCGTCGACCCGCGCACCGGAATGCCCCCGATCGCAACCAGGTGATCGCCCGCCTGAACTCCCTCCGTTCCCTGGGGCACGGAAGGCTTTCCGTCAAGGTCAGCGACGCCGAGGATCGTGAATTGTCCGTCGTCCTCCGGCCGCAAAGTGAGCCCGATGACGTCAAAGTCCGGGAAGCTGGACGTACGGCCAAACTCGAAGTAGATCGTCGAGTGCGCATAGTCGAGCCCAACCCGGTAATTGAGTAGCACGTTCGAGCCAATGAGGCCCGCGGTCGGAATACCAGCGCGCTTTTCGAAGTAATCCATTCGATCTTTCGGAAAACGTACGAGGGCCACGTTTGCCAGAAAGAGTGGCCCGTATTGCACACGGTCCACGCGCAGCACTTTCCACTTCGGCTCTTCATCTAGGCCCCACATGTTGGCTGAGCCCACGGCGCCGGTCATGTGCGGCCAATCTGGATGAGCACTCGCCAGCTTGTCGAACAATTCGATCGAGAGGAAACTGATACACGCGCCCAGGTCAAGTGCGAGATTGTATTTCTTGTTTTCGATCTGGCTGGGAACCTGGATCAGCCCGTTTTCGGCATTGATCTGCACCTTTCCACCCGGTCCGCGAAAGTGAAGAGTTCCTGGCGCTCCGATCGAAAATTTGTGTCCAGGAAAGTCGACGAGCACGTCATAGTGACGCAAGATGCTCGACGGCAAATTGATCTCAGCGTTCATGCCGGGAGCCAGCACCGCAGCCGCATTCACGGGCTTCAGCGGAATCTTCGCCTCCTTCACGCCCGCGAAGGGGATCTTCATCCCGCCCACTTCGATCTCTCGCGGCGGAGGTGAGGAGCAGTCATGATCGTCGCAGTGAACGGTGAGTCCTAGAAGCGTGGCCACGCGGCGCGACAAGTAGAGATCCGGATTGCCGTTGTCGACCCAGACATGAACGCGCTGACTTGAGCCATCGGGGAGTTGCACCTCGGCGTTGATCACGATGCGGTTGTGGTCGATGGCAGCGGGGACGGTGACCGAGGTCGGTTCCGATTGGGGCGCGGGTTTGTCCTGCGCACGAATGGAACCTGACAGCAAGAATGCCAAGGCCGCGATGCAGATCCTCATGTTCCGGATTGTATCGCCGGTTGCCAACCGACAATCCCCGCGCTTTCGGAAGATTATCGTCCTGTATAATCACGGGTTTGACTTGCGCGCGCGCAAGCGTTCTGGAGGCGGATTGGCACAGGCGGAAATTGGAATTATCGGCGGCAGCGGGCTGTACTCCATGCCCGGACTGACCAAAGTGAAAGAAGTGCGCGTGAGGACGCCATTCGGCGCCCCTTCTGACGCTTACGTGTGCGGCACTCTCGAAGGCCGCAAAGTGGCCTTTCTGGCCCGCCACGCGCGCGGCCATCGCACCCTACCCAGCGAGCTGAATTTCCGTGCCAACATTCACGGGTTTAAGCAACTTGGCGTCGAGCGTATCGTTTCGATCTCTGCGGTCGGATCGCTGAAGGAAGAACACAAGCCACTGGACTTCGTTATTCCCGATCAATTCTTTGATCGCACCCGCCATCGCGTCGATACTTTTTTCGGCAACGGTGTGGTGGCGCACATCGCCTTCGCTGATCCCGTCTGTGGAGAACTGGCGGGCGCAGTCGAGTCCGCCTGCAAGAAAGTCGGTGTTGTCGGCAAGCGTGGCGGAACGTATCTCTGCATGGAAGGCCCGCAGTTTTCTACCAAGGCCGAGTCGAACGTCTACCGCGGACTGGGGATGGATGTGATCGGCATGACGAATCTTCAGGAAGCCAAGCTAGCGCGCGAGGCGGAGCTTTGTTACGTCACAGTCGCCATGGTGACCGACTACGATTGCTGGCATCCCCATCACGATTCCGTTACGGTCGATCAAATTGTGGCTGTGCTCGTCAAGAACGCGGAGAACGCCGCAAGAGTTGTCCGTCAGACAGTGGCTGCGATGCCGAGCGAGAGGTCGTGCAAATGCGGATCGGCGCTGGCTCACGCGATCCTGACCGATCGCAAGACGATTCCCGCGGCGACTAAGAAGAAACTGAAGCTGATTCTCGGCAAGTACGTGAAATAAAGCGCCCTGGGCTCACTAATCACTTTTTGAAGACAGGATTCCGGATGAGCATTCTTGTAGTCGGTTCGGTTGCATTTGACGACGTCACTTCGCCTTCGGGCAGCGTCAAGAACATTCTGGGTGGCGCGGCCACCTACTTCTCACTGGCAGCCAGCTATTTCACCAAGGTACGGGTCGTGGCGGTTGTCGGGGAAGACTTCGGCCTAGAACAGGAGAATGTTTTCCACCAGCACGGCATCGATACTCGCGGCCTAGAGCGCGCCAAAGGCAAGACCTTCCGGTGGGGCGGTTCTTATACCGATAACCTCAACGAAGCGAAGACAAGTTTCACTGATCTGAATGTCTTCGAAACCTTTCAGCCCCGCATTCCGAAAGAGTACGGGGACACGGAATTCCTCTTCCTGGCGAATATCCAACCGACCCTGCAGGCCGACGTGCGGCGCAAGATGCATGGCGTCCTCCTGACCGGATGCGACACCATGAATTACTGGATCAAAGGTGCGCTCAAGGAACTCACTGAAACGCTGAAACTCGTGAACGTCCTGCTGATCAATGATACCGAGGCGAAGATGCTGGCTAACGAAACCAACCTGCCCCGGGCCGCGAACAAGGTCCTCGCCATGGGCCCGCAGGCACTGGTGATCAAGCACGGTGAATATGGCGCGACGATCTTTTTTCGCGAGGGAGCATTCGGCATCGGGCATCATCCGTTTCGTGCGCCGGCGCTGCCGATTGAAGAGGTAAAAGATCCAACCGGCGCGGGCGATTCCTTCGCTGGCGGATTCATGGGCTATCTCGCATCACAAACGGAATTGAGCCGAGAGGTCCTGAAGCGGGCGCTATTCTACGGCGGTGTCATGGGATCGTTTGCAGTTGAACGCTTCGGCACCGAACGTCTGCAATCGCTGAACCGGGAAGAGATCGATGCGCGTTTTCAGATCTTTCGCGAGCTGACCCACCTCGAGTAATCTGCCCTCAGCGGCCCGGGCGTCGTCCGGATAGACAATTGGTCGTGCCCAAGAGTTCTCGTGCCCAAGAAACAAAAGAACCCGCCAGAGAGTTCCCCTTGGGATTCCGAGGTCCGGCTGCTAGCTTGGCTCGCGACCTGCGTGTCGGTGATTTCATTTCTGTACTACTTCCAGCGCGGCGATGTCCTGCTCTACGGAGACGCCATCGCGCACATGAACATTGCCCGCCGCGTGTTCGATTCGAAAACGCCGGGCCTTCTGCAACTCGGAACTGTGTGGCTCCCGCTACCGCATCTGCTGATGATTCCTTTTCTGCTCTCCAGCGAAATGTGGCGGAGAGGTGTCGGCGGTTCGATTCCTTCGATGGTGGCTTACGTGTTTGGGGTGATCGGAATGTTCCGACTGGTTCGCGGAGCACTCTCTCGCGGTCTCGAACCTGGCGGCGCAGCCCGAGTGGCGGCGTGGATGGCTGCTCTTATCTACGCAGCGAATCCGAATCTAATCTACATGCAGACCACTGCGATGGGCGAGACGCTCTACCTCGCGCTATTCATCTGGGCGATCGTCTATCTCAGCGAATTTCTGCGGGGGGATGCAAAGGCTCTTACCAAGTGCGGGCTTTGTCTCGCGTCAGCCTGCCTGACTCGTTATGACGGATGGTTTCTGGCAGCGGCGATGGCGGCGGGCGTTATACTGCTGAGTCTCCTCAGCGGCGCGACGTCAAATGGAGTTTCTACGGCTCGAGTGCCGCGAGCCGCCAGAGTGAAGTTCGTCTTGATCGCAGCGGCCGCCCCCGCCCTCTGGCTCGCGTATAACGGGATCGTCTATCGCAATCCACTTGAATTTGCCAACGGACCTTACTCCGCGAAGGCCATCGAACGCCGTACTCAGGGGGCAGGAAATCCGGGACATCCAGGCAGCGGCAATCTGCCGCTAGCCGAAATGTATTTTCTGAAATCCGCCGAAGCCAACGTGGCGGAGAATGAATGGCTGCAGCGGGCCTGGGTATTGCTTGCGGTTGCGGGCATCGTGGCCACGGCATTCACTTATCGCCGCAAACCAAGCGATGCTGCCTCATTGCCTTCCGCCGCGGGTTTGCCATTGCTCTTCTTGCTCGTCCCCTTGCCCTTTTACGGCCTCTCAGTGGCGTACGGCGGCGTTCCAATTTTCATCCCCGCGTGGTGGCCATTCACTCATTACAACGTGCGTTACGGATTGCAGTTGCTCCCAGCGTTCGCGGTGGCAATCGCGTTCCTCGCGTATACGGCGGTGCGCGCCGAGCGTTGGGCGCCGCCGCTGCGCTTCGCGTGCGTTCTGGTCCTATTCGCATTGGTCGCCGTGAGCTACTCCTCCGTCTGGCGTGCCGGACCGGCCTCGCTGGTGGAAGCCCAGATCAACACGCGCACGCGCAATCAACTCGAAGCCCAAGTCGCGACCTGGCTCGAAAAATTGCCGCAGGATTCCACTTTGCTCATGTACTTGGGGGACCACGTCGGCGCCGTGCAGAAGGCCGGAATTCCTCTCAAGCACATCATCAACGAAGGCAATCACCGCACCTGGAAACAACCGATCGATCGCGAGGGATTGTGGGAACGCGCTCTCGCTGATCCCGCGCGCTATGCCGATTATGTGGTTGCTTTCGAGGGCGACAGCGTGTGGGAAGCGGTACACGAGCGTCATCTTCCCGAACTCGTCGAAATTCACGTAACCGGGCAGGCGCGAGCCATCCTTTACCGCGCGCGGTAATCACTGAGGTAACGCTGGAGCAGGCAAATCGGATGATAGAATCCGGCCATCGGAAGCCTGCTTCGAGCAGGCATCAGACTCCATGAACTGGCAACATTTCATCGAATTGCTGCGCGGGGAGATGGCGAGCGGAATCGTTGGCAGTTCGATCTCACGTCTTATCCTGGCGGCCATTCTTGGCGGCCTCATCGGTCTGGAGCGCGAGTTCAAACACCGCGCCGCGGGCCTGCGCACCAACATGTTCATCTGTTTCGGCGCTGCCATGTTCACACTTTTGTCTGAGAGGCTGGCGGGCGTGCCTTCGGACTCAGCGAGAATCGCAGCGCAAATTATTCCCGGCATCGGTTTCATCGGTGCGGGTTCCATTCTGCACATGCGCGGACTTACCACTGGGCTGACTACGGCTGCCACCTTGTTCGTCGTCGCCTCGGTTGGAATGGCTGCGGGCGGCGGCCTCTACTTGACCGCGATGTTCGCGACCGGTTTGGTGATTCTGGCGCTGTTCGCCCTGGGCCACATCGAAGAAACATTCAACATCAAGCTATTGATGTCGAGTTACGAGGTAACAGGCGCCAGCGTCGAAGAAATCAGCAACGAGGTCAACCGCATTCTCGAAAATCATCACCGAATGATGCAGAACACACTCTCCGGAAACACGGGTCAGCACGTCCGCGTGCAATTTGACGTTGAAGGCTGTAGTCACGAGCAGAAGCAACTACTGCAGCAATTGAAAGCTTCGACTGTGCTAGGAAGTGTGACTTCCCTCGGCCGGGTGGACCACGAGTGAAGTCTAGCGTCCGCACGATTCCATTCGTAAAAGCCACCGCCTGCGGCAACGATTTTCTGTTGATCGACGGCGCTCTGGGTCCGCAGGATGTCGCGGGTTTCACGCGCCGGATCTGTGACCGGCACAACGGCGCGGGTGCCGACGGCGTGGAGTGGATGATTCCTCATTTCACTGCCGATGTGGAAATACGTTTAGTCAACGCTGACGGCTCCGCGGCTGAAATTTCGGGCAACGGCACGAGGTGTGTGGCAGCCTATGTTTGTTCACAGCTCGGCAAAGAACGGATTTCGATTCTGACCGGCGCGGGCATGAAGATTTGCCAGTTGACCTCTCGCTTAGACTCCGAATACGAATTTGAAATCGAGATGGGCGAAGCTATGGTCGAAAATGAGATCGTCCTGAAGGTGGGCGCCGGGGAGGTGCGCGGCGTCCCTGTGTCAATGGGCAACCCGCACTTTGTCACTTTTGTTCCTGAGTTTGCCACCAACTGGCAGGCGCAAGCGGCGGAAATCCAGCGTAACCAACGTTTTCCACAAGGCGTGAATGTTGAGTTGGTCGCGGTCGATAGCAGATTCGACGTGAGAGCACGCTTCTTTGAGCGCGGAGTTGGCGAGACGCAATCTTCCGGCACGGGTTCGTGTGCTGCGGCAGTGGCGGCGATGGCAGCGGGCCGGGCGGTTTCCCCAGTCAAAGTTCAGGCGCCCGGCGGCACGCAGACGGTCCGCACCAACGGGAGTAAAGTTTTCCTGCGCGGTCCGGCGCGCCTGGTGTGCCGCGGAGAGTTCTTCCTGAGTTGATCTGCCGATGAGGCTGTTTCGCCAGTAGCAACAGCTTAGAACCTATGTCTTCATGCGATCTTCAACCCGTCAAACCGCCGGCACTTTGGCCGGGAGATACTATCGGGATCGTCGCGCCCGCCAGCAACGTGAACCGGGCTGACTTGGAAGCGGGCTGCAACGCGCTGCGCAGCGCAGGATACCGGCCGTTCTATCTCGACTCGATTCTGCAACAGGATCTTTATTTTGCTGGCTCTGTGGAGCGTCGGGCGCGCGAGTTGGAAGAAATGTTCGTCCGCGACGACGTTCGCGCGATCCTATGCGCCCGCGGTGGTTACGGTTCCAACTATCTCCTGCAAGCGCTGGATCTCGAAAAGATCAGGTCGCATCCCAAGATCTTCGTTGGCTACAGCGACATCACTACGCTTTTGACGTACTTTCACGATGTCGCAGGCTTGATCACTTTCCACGGCCCAATGGTCGCTAAGGACTGGCTTCATCAGGACGGCGTCGAATTGCCCTCCTGGCAAGCTGCGGTTTCGAAGTCGGCATCGTGGGATGTGCATATCGGCGCGGATGTCAGCGGCCTGGTTGATGGCGAAGCGGAGGGAGTCTTATACGGCGGATGTCTCTCGATCCTGGTTGCATCGCTCGGTACACTCTACGAAATCAAGACAGCCAATACAATTTTGTTCCTCGAAGATCTTGCCGCCAAGCCCTATCAGATCGACCGCATGCTGATGCAACTGAAGCTGGCCGGTTGTCTTGATGAGGTCAGCGGCATCATCTTCGGAGAAATGCTCGACTGCGTGCAGAACGCGAATCAAGGTTACACTCTGCAGGAAATCGTCACGCGAATTGTTGGCGACCTTGGAGTTCCCGTCGTCTTCGGCGTAACGTCGGGCCACGTGACATCGGGCAACATCACACTACCATTCGGGGTGCAGGCAAAACTGACCGTACGAAGCGGTCAGGTCGCCTTGAGAATATTGGAGTCCGCGGTCAAGCTGTAGCAGACAGATTCTGCTGGAAAGTTCGATTTTGGGTGGCGCAGCTCTTCAGCGCTGCGATAGCTCTCTTGAGATTGAGGCTTAGCCCCTGAGGTTCTTTTATTACTAGCGAGACGAAGAAAGACAAGCATATTCACCTGATTGGCATCTGCGGCACAGCGATGGCCTCGCTGGCCGGCATGCTGAAGCATCGTGGATTCCAAGTTACCGGCTCCGATGCAGCTGCCTATCCTCCGATGTCAGACTTTTTGCACGAGTTGGGGATCCCCGTGGCGCAGCCATTCGACGCGAAGAATCTCGAGCCTAGGCCCGACCTGGTAGTGGTCGGCAATGCCATGTCGCGCGGAAATGTCGAACTGGAACATCTCCTCGATCAGCGTATTCCATTCTCCTCGTTGCCACAGTTGTTGCATGACGAGTTCCTTCGTGGCAAAGAAGTGCTGGTTGTCGCCGGAACCCACGGCAAGACCACCACGACCTCCATGCTGGCCTGGATCTTCCACGCCGCCGGGCTCGATCCGTCGTTTCTGATCGGCGGCATGGCGGAGAATTTCGGATCCAGCTTTCATCTCGGTTCCGGCAAGCACTTCATTCTCGAAGGCGACGAATACGATACTGCATTTTTCGACAAAGGACCGAAGTTCCTGCACTACTTTCCCGACTCCGTGATTCTCACATCGGTCGAGTTCGATCACGCAGACATTTACAAAGACCTCGATGCGGTAGAGACCGCCTTCAAGCGACTGGTAAACCTGATCCCGCGCCGCGGACGCATCGTGGCCTTCGACGGTGTTGCCGATGGAGCCACCGAAAGCCCAAGCCTGGAGCGCTGCTTAGCCAAAGCCTTCTGTCCCCTTGAGCGTTACGGCGCCGGTGACCGTGCAAACTGGAAGGTTACGAACCTGCGTTTCGAAGCCGCGCGCACCACCTGGAGCCTGATGCACGACGGCCAACCGTGGGCCGACCTCGAATTTCCGCTGGCCGGGGAGTACAACGTCTGGAATGCCACTGCGGCGGCGGCACTCGCGGCGTCTTGCGGAATTTCAATAGACGCAATTGCCGCTGCACTCAAGACTTTCAAGAGCGTGAAGCGCCGCCTCGAAGTGAAGGCGCAGGTGAACGGCATCACCATCATCGACGACTTCGCGCACCATCCCACGGCGATTGCCGGAACGCTGAAGGCACTTCGCGCACGCTATCCGGGCGCACGCTTGTGGGCAATTCTGGAGCCCCGTTCGAACACGTTGCGCCGCCGCGTTCTGCAGACGGACTTGGCGCACAGCCTCGCGCAGGCCGACGAAGTCATCGTCGCGGGCGTATTTCGCTCAGAGGCCGTTCCGGAGAACGAGCGCCTCGAGTTGCCCGCGCTCGCCGCCGAGGTCGAGCGGAATGGCCGTCGGACGCGCCTTCTCGTCGACGCGGACGACATCGTGCAGACCATCGCTCCTGAGATGCGCAGCGGCGACGTCGTGGCGATTCTTTCCAACGGTGGCTTCGGCGGAATTTATGAAAAACTCCCAGCGCGTCTGCGGGAGCTAGCAGGGAATCAATGAGACTCGTCCCCAAACTGAAACGCCGCATTCTCTGCGCGGTTGTGCTGTCGATCGCCGTTTCTTCCATCTCGATCGCGCAGTCCACGGCTGCCGTGGATTACACGATCGCACTCTCCTCCCCGGAGCTGCATCTCGTCGAAGTGCAGATCATTCTTCCCGCGGGCGCCGCCCGCCGCGAACTCCAGCTTCCTGTCTGGAATGCCCTCTACCAGGTCCGCGACTTTGCGCAGTACGTGAACTGGGTGCGCGCCAAAGACCGCTCCGGCAAAGCGCTTCCCGTGCGCGAACTCGACAAGAGCCGCTGGCAGGTTGAAGGCGCAGATGGGGGAGCCATCGTCGAATATCAAATCTATGTCGACTCTCCCGGCCCTTTCGGCGCGCAGGTAAACCCTCATCATGCGTTCCTCAATCTGGCGCAGGTTCTGATGTATCCGGTCGACGCCCGGTCCGTGCCGCAGAACGTGCGCTTCAGGCAGATTCCCGCGGGCTGGCACATCGCGACTCCCCTAGCCTCATCGTCATCTTCAAACGACGAGTACAGCGCCCCAAATTACGACCGCTTGGTCGATTCTCCGGTGGAGATTGGCAACTTTCAGGAATCCGACTTCGACGAAGCCGGGGGGCACTTCCGCGTAATCATCGACGGCGATCCCGCCGATTACGACATGGCCAAGATCATCACCGCGCTCCACAAGATTGTCGCCTCGGCCACCAGTTGGATGAACGACCGTCCCTTTGACACCTACACCTTCTTCTATCACTTTCCCCACGGCCTCGCAGGCGGAGGCATGGAGCACGCCTACGCCACCGCCATCGAACTCAATGCCGACGCGATGAAGCAATCGCTGGACTCTTTCACCAATGTCACCGCGCACGAATTCTTTCATTTGTGGAACGTCAAGCGCATCCGCCCGCAGACGCTCGAACCGGTGGATTACGCGAAAGAAAATTACACGCGAGCGCTGTGGTTCAGCGAAGGCGTGACCAGCACCGCCGCCGAGACAATCCAGTTGCGCGCCGCATTGGACGACGAACAACAATATCTCGCCCACCTCGCCAACGAAATCTCCGAACTCGAGCGACGCCCCGCGCACCTCACGCAGTCCGCAGAAGAGTCGAGTCTCGACGCATGGCTCGAAGGCAATGGCTACTACCGACGACCCGAGCGCAGCATCTCGTACTACAACAAAGGCGAGTTGCTGGGCGTGATGCTCGATCTCGTGGTGCGCGACGCGAGTCATGGGCAGGCGTCCCTGCGCGAAGTCCTGCAATGGATGAACGCGAACTACGCGCAGAAGGGCCGCTTCTTCAACGACTCCGAAGGCGTTCGCGAGGCCGCCGAAGCCGTCAGCCACGCCAACCTCGCGGCGTTCTTTGCGAAGTACGTAGCCGGAACCGAAGAGATCCCGTGGGACGATTTCCTCCGCTCGGTCGGTCTGCGTGCCGTGGCCATCCCGAACACCGTGCCTGACGCGGGTTTCATCGCCTCCCGTAATTTTGATGGCCCCATGTCGGTCGCAGCCGTCACCCCCGGGAGCGACGCCGAGCATGTCGGCCTGCAGGTGGGCGACACCATTATTGAATTTCAAGGCAAGCCCGCTGGTCAGGAATCCCGCCAGGAATTGTTGCGGATGAATCCGGGAGATATGCTTGCGGTTAAAGTTCGATCGCGCCGCGGTGCTGAGCGTGAGTTGGAATGGAAGATCGGCAGCCGTGAGGAAATCACGTACGAGGTGAGGGACCTCGACCAGGTCACCGTCGCACAGCGCGCGCGCCGCAGTGCCTGGCTGAAGGGCGAAGCGCAGGGCGCTGCCGAGTCAACCGCGGGAACCGCAACAACCGGCGCGGCAGGAACAGGGGCTGGTCAAAAATGATCCGCACGATCATCATGCTGATCTTCTGGGCGCTGGCCGCCCCCGTGGCCGCCCTCATCGGGTTCCCGGCGAGCTTCATCATGGGCGACGTTCGGGTGTTATACCGCCTCTTCATGTGGGGGGCGTGGGCCGGCGTTTCGATCACGGGCGTGCGCGTCCAAACCATCGGTCTCGATCAGTTTGACCACGCGCGCAGCTATATTTTCATGACGAATCATGTCTCTAACCTCGATCCGCCGATTCAAATTCCGCTGATTCCCAAACGCACGTCGGTGATGGTGAAGAAGGAATTGTTCAAGGTCCCGATCCTCGGCCGCGCCATGCGTATGGGATCGCTGGTGCCAGTCGATCGCGGCAATCGCGATGCCGGCATCGAAGCCGTGCGCGCCGCGAAATCAGTTGTCGAGCAGGGACTCAATATGACCATCTACGTGGAAGGCAGGCGCTCGTTCGACGGCAAACTGCTGCCTTTCAAGAAGGGCCCGTTCTATCTGGCTGTCGAGTGCGGTGTTCCCGTAATCCCCATCACGATCGTGGGCACGCACTACACTATGCCGAAGGCAAGGTTCGCGATCAAGCCCGGACTGGTGAGAGTGATCTTTCATCCACCGATTGAGCCCAAGGATTTCGGCAGCCGTGAGTGCCTGATGGAAAAGGTCCGCTCCGCTATCGACAGCGGCTTGCCCGAGGAGCTCCGCCAACCTGCATCCGAGCCATCCCAGGACAGAGAGCAGCAAGGCGGGCCAGCGTACGCATAGGCTTTCGTTCGCGTCCGGTGTGGTTATTCCGAGGTTTTCTTAGCACGCACTGCACGAGCAATCTCGGGCAATCTAGGAAGGATCGCCGAATACTTCAGCCACAATTTATGATCGACGGCCGGTGCTCCGCTGACCAGCGCGCCAGCAGCAATATCGCCTGCCACCCCACTTTGCGGCGTCACAATCGCATCGTCCCCGACCTTGCAGTGACCCACTACGCCGACCTGACCCGTAAGAATTACGCGATTCCCAATCTCGGACGATCCCGCGAGCCCAACCTGCGCGCATAGCAGCGCGTCTTCGCCGACTTGGGACCCATGCCCCACCTGCACCAGATTGTCGACTTTCACGCCTCGGCCAATGTGCGTTTCGCCGACGCTGGCGCGGTCGATGCACGAATTCGCCTGCACTTCCACATCGTCTTCAATCACCACGGGCGCGGGCTGAGGAATCTTATGCCAGCGTCCTTGCGCGGTCTTGGCAAATCCGAAGCCATCCGCACCAATCACCGCACCGTTCTGGAGAAGCACATTGTTGCCGATGCGGCAGTTCTCGCGCACGACGGAGTGCGCATGCGCGAAAAAGTCGTCGCCGATCTTCACCCCGCGATAGATGACCATGTGCGCCAGTAGTACAGCATTCGCTCCGATTTCGACGTCTTCGCCGATGACCACATACGGTCCGAGATGAGCGTTCGCTCCGATCCGCGCGCTTGCATGCACGACAGCTGTGGGATGGACTCCGGGCTCATATCGTATCGGCTGGTGAAAGAGTTCTATCGCCCTGGCGAACGTGAGATAAGGATTCTTCGCCCGCAACATCGCAGCCGGAATAGCAGGGAAGTCCTCGCCGACGATGACGGCGGAAGCCTTGGTAGTCCGCGCCGCCGCCGAGTATTTGGGATTCGAGACAAACGTGAGTTCCCCGGGCCCGGCCTGTTCAATGCCGTTGATGCCATTGATTTCCGTATTAGGGGAACCGCTTTCGAGGCGCACGTCGAGAGCAGAAGCGATGGCAGAAAGTTTCATGGTGATGTGGTGTACGAGTGAATCGTACACCACATGAAAGAGGGTTCGTATAACAAGCCGCGTACGAGGGTACGAACTCTAAAAGTTGGTCCCTGCTGTCTCCGGTTGTCCGAACTTCCAACTCTTACTGGACAACCAAATTGAACGTCGTGCTGTGCGTCAGCGATCCGCTTGAAGCAGTCACTGTAACCGGAAAAGTCCCAGTTGGTGTTCCGGTTTCAACAGTCAAGTTTGCGGGGCCTGAAGCGCCTCCACCCGGAGCAGGATTGCTCACTACTACCGCATAGGTCCCGGTATTCGCGACATCGGTGGTGGAGAGGGTCATTAACATGCTGGTAGCCCCATTGTATGAGGCGGCATGGCTAACCCCGTTATAGGTCGCGGCTGATGAGCTGACGAAGCCCGATCCAGTGATGGTCAGAGTCTGCCCCACCGATCCGGCCGCCAACTGAGACGGAGATAGCGATGAAATCGACGGAACCGGATTATTGGTTACCCCGCCCCCACCGCCACCTCCACCGCCGCAACTGGGTATCAGTATGACCAACGCTAGCATCAGGAGCATAGGCTGCAACTGCCGCCGGCGCGAGCCAGGGATAGCAACCAAGCACATCCCTAGGAGAAAGACTGTAGCAGTGGCGCTCCACCATGGTTTCCGGTCATCGTTCGAAGCCCGCCTGCGCTGTTGCCCCAGCGGCGCAGTTGCAATGGTGAGCGTGGTCGAGCCGCTGCCGCCGGCGACTGTTGTGGGATTGAAACTGCAACTCGTTTCCGCCGGCAACCCGGAACAACTGAAGTTGCTGACCGCGCCGGTGAATCCGTTTACTGGCGATAGGCTGATCGCCAGCGTTTGCGACGATCCCTGCATTACCGTAACCTGCGACGAACCGGGACTAAGCGAAAAATCCGTGATGTAGACCCAAGACGACACTGATTGGGTGGCAGGGTAGTTCGTGTCGCCGCCGTACTGTGCCGAGAAAAAGTCGACGGAGGACACAGTCGGAGGTGGAGGTGTAAACGTGAAAGTGGCTTGACAGGCATAATTGCCGCTGCTGTCAGTGGTTTGGGTACAGGTCGTTGGACTACCCAATGTCCCGACGTTACCACCGCCCAGAGTGACCGTGCCTGTGGGATGCTGTATCTTATTGGTCGTATCAACAACGACGGTCACGGTAACGGGAGTACTGGGCAAAACGGTTTGGGTTGCGGGGCTTGCTGACACACTGGGGATCGGATATTGCAGCGTCACTTGATTGGGCGTAGAAGCCGAAGACTGGTAGTTCTGATCTCCGCTGTAGTTGGCCGTGAGCGTATAGGTTCCTGCCGCGGTGAAGGTTGTGGTCAGCGTCGCCGTCGTGTAAAAAAATTGTCCGGTGCTACCCGGGCTATAGGTAGGGGTGCCAGGGATGGCACTGCCATTCGAATAGAAAGTCACCGTCCCGGTGGGAGTTGGGAGGATCGGCGAGGCATTTGAATCTTGGATCCCGGTTACAAGTGTCACTGGCTGAGTAATCGCTCCCTGGGCGCTGACAGAAGTCGTGACGGTCGGTGCCTTCGTTACTGTGACGACCACCGATCCCGTACTCGCGTTGTAGTTGCTGTCTCCACCATACTGACCTCCCAGCGTATGCGTTCCTCCGGTAAGGCCACCAACGGCTCCCACCCAAGTTTCCGTATAACCCTCACTATTCAACTGGAAGATGTTGAGGTTCACCTGATTGCCATTATCGGTAAAAATGAGACCGCCGCTAGGGCAAGCTACTTCTCCAAACGGCGCGGGATCGCACAGTGATCCGTGAGAGTTCCCAACGTCAGCACGCACGAAGTATTGGGCGTCATACGGAAACGTTGTGACTGGGGTCGAGGCTCCCTTCAGAGTCACGCCGCCCAATATCACGCTGCTGTTCTCTTTGCTTACCACCACACTGACGGGTGAGGAATAGCTGCCACCATAGGCCCCGTCACCCGAGTAGTGCGCAATCACGCTGTAGGTGCCGGCGGGAAGCAGGCTCGTGGTGGCGCCCGCCGCCGTCCCGCCGCCGGTCAACTTGAATCCATCGATGGCTTGCCCCGTCGTTGTTCCAGTGCCGGTGCTGACCAGCAGAGAAGCTTCCCCGGTCACCGCTGTCGGGGTGACGGCAATACTTACCGGGACCGCAGTTCCATGCGTCACGTTCACTGGATTTCCGGAATTGAGCTGCAAAGTAGCGGAGGTCGCCGTAAACGTTGCTTTCGTCCAATTGCTCACTAGGTTGTTAGCGTCTACCGAACCTAGACCGGTGGCCAAGTCGTATCCCGTGCCAGTGCTGTACCCGGAAAGTATGCCGTAAGAGTCGCTCCCAAACGAAACCGTACAGTTGGGACTGCCGTTGTAGCAGGGCGCTGCGATGGTTGATCCAGCAGGAACGTCGTGAAAAGCATTGGCTTGCTTTGTCACCAGTTTGTACAGGACGAAGCCGGGAACGCCCTGCGGTGTTCCGGTCTTCTGGTTGACCAGCGACATGATTCCGGCGAACGCCGGCGAGGCGACCGAAGTGCCACCGTATCCGAGAAGGTTGTTCATATCGCAATTGCCGCCGGTCTTGTCCTGCTGGCAAATGAGATACGAACTGCCCATAAAACCGTTACTGGCAAACAGCGAGATGTCGGGAAGGTCGCGCACATGATCGTTGGGAACGCCCGCGCCGCTTTGCCATGAAGGCTTGGCGTACGCCTGCGTGCAACTCCCTACCAGACCCTGAGTGTTGACTACACAGTTGCTCGGCCCGCCACTGCCTGCTTCGGAGATTGTGTCACCAAGGTTGACGTTATTGCAGACCGCCTCCGGAGTTTGGCCCCAGCCCAGCGTGAGCCAGATGGAATTGGTGCAAGTGTCGTTCCACGTAGTTTCCGGAATGTATCCGATAGCGGATTCCTGTGTAGTGGGGTCGTTCGTCGACTTCCAGTAGTTTGTCCAAGTGTTGTACTGGTTGAAGTCCGTTCCACCCACGGCAGCATTAAAGGCAGTGGATGCGATTCCATTCACATTCAATCCGTACTGTGCCGGTCCGCCAGGGTTGTCGCAGCCGGCAGAGCCATTGTCGCCCGAGGATACGAATACGCTGATGCCTTGCGCCGCAGCCTGTTCCCACAGAGCCGAATAGAACTGGTTTCCGGCCGTGCCTAGGCCCAGTTCACACTCACCGTAGCTCTCGCTCATCACCGGAGCCAGATTGTTGTCGACAATGTAGACCGCCGAGAGATCCACTCCATCTGTTGTGTCGGTCGTTGCCGAGACGACGAAATCGATGGTCGCTTGAGGTGCGACTGCGCCCGACCACTGAACGTCGATGTCGGCCTCCGGTTCATCGCCATTGATTCCGGGATAAATGCCGTTGTAGATAATGTTGAGTTTGTTGGCGGGTACGGTCAGGCCAAACGTCTGCCAGAATTCGGTTGCGTCCTTGGGGTTAATGTCGGTTCGTCCTACGATCGCGATGGCTTGGCCAGTCCCATTGATGCCGCTGTTCCAGAGCGGCAGAACATCGTAAATGGTGGCAAAGTCGTACGGAGAAACTCCAAAACATTGATAGGCCTGGCAGTTGTAGGTAAATTGCGGATTGGTGCCGGTTAACTGCTTCGTGATCTCGGAATACTTTCCCACATACGTGTTCATGGCTTTCTTCTGAAAGTTGTGCAGGGAGTCAATCCCCGCAATCGCTCCCGTCAGTGCCGTTGGAATCTGTGGGTCGCTGGCGTTGGCCCAGTGCTGTTCGTCGTTGACCATGTATCTGTGCATCTTCGTATGAAATGCTTCCTGTACCTGTCCGGCTGTGCCAGAGAACTCAAGCACCGTGCGTCCTTTGGTTGAGCCTACCTGGAATCCGTGGGACTGCAGCCACGCGGTGATCGTCTGCAGGTCGGTGTCGGTGGGACCGAACTGCTGGCCGTATTGTTCCGGCGTTAGCCACTGGTGATAGCTCGGGGACGACCTGTCCTGCTGGTCGTCGAGCAGTTTCCGGAGCGCGGTCTCCTGGTCGGGACCACGCTTCAGCACCAGCAGCATGCGCTGCATGGGCAAGCTCGCCGGAGCGGTTCCGAGGTCGAACTGCGGCCGCGCCAGCGGATGCGTGTTGCCCTCCAGGGTTGTCAGCTGCGACTCGTCAACGGTCTGGGTGATCAGCGGGCGCACAGCCGCTGGTTGCGAGGCTGCCTGCCCCTGCATCGGCGAGCAAAACATCAGGGCTGAGAGAAGGATTGCGGTAAAAACTGCACGGATTGCAGAAGGTACAAAACTGGGACGCGACACCGGGATCGCTTGCATGGCGGGTACCTGTGATCGAAATAGACGGCATCCACGGGAGACCGGTCGACAGAGGAAGGGAAGGGGCCGACTCGTCTCTTTGGCAGGCTCACGGCCTGTGTGGACTTCACACCCTACATCAACTCTTGCTCGATTTCAACGGATTTCACGCGACTTCCATGTATGTGTGGAGCACTGCGCCTTGGGCGGCGGACTTTTCGATGTCCTGTACTAGTGACTCTTTCCTCAGCCGTTTCTAATGGCATACTCACAAGACATCAAACCAAATCTGGGGGTGGTTCATGACGGGCAGGTTCGCGAAAGCATTGCTGGCAATTGTATTGGGAACAACCTGGGCCGGCGCTCAGACGTACACCATCACCGACATTGGTGTGCTTAAGGGCGACAACGAGAGCAGCGGGTTTTCGATCAACAACCTCGGCGAGGTCGTAGGTTGTTCGGATATCAAGAATCCTCAAGGCTACCCGTGCACTGGAGTAGTTGTGGGCCAGCACGCGTTCTCCTGGACCAGGAGCGGCGGGATGAGAAATCTTGGGACGCTTCCTGGAGCAACCGTCAGCGGTGCGATCGGCGTGAATGATTCCGGAACCGTTGTGGGATATTCCAACGTCAAGGGTCAGATCGCGACGAATTTCAAAGCGGTGCAGTGGTCGTCGACCGGATCGATTTCGAATCTGGGCACGCTTTCGGGCTCTTCCAGCACGGGTTTTCAGATCAACTCCGCAGGTGAAGTCGCCGGCGACTCTTTTCTCAGTAGCGGAGTCGTGAATGCTACCAACTGGACGAACAAGAAGATCAAGAATCTCGGCGCCTTGTCGAAGGCGATTTTCACTGCCGGGCTGGCGATCAACGACAATGGCCACATCGTGGGAGAGTCGGTGTTTGGTTACGGCCCACCGTTCACCTCGCACGGGTTTCTATGGAACGGTTCGACGATGAAGGATCTCGGTACCCTGCCGGGCGGCGTGACCAGTATGGCCAATGCGATCAACGCCGCAGGAGTAATCGTCGGGCAATCCGACGGCACGAGCACGAAAGGACATTGGCACGCTGTGATGTGGAACACTTCGGACAAGATTCAGGATCTGGGCGTGCTGGCGGGAGGCAATTACAGTGTTGGATTCGGCATTAACGATTCGAACGTGGTGGTTGGCTACGGCAACCTGTCGAATAACGCCGCGCACGCCATGGTGTGGACGTCTAAGGCAGGGATGCGGGATCTGAATTCGCTCATCCCAGCAGGTTCTGGATGGGTGCTGATCAATGCCAACGCCATCAACAACGTGGGCCAGATCACCGGCTACGGCTTCAAGGGCGGTTCTAACCACGCATTCCTGCTCACGCCAGTGAACTGAGGGGACAGAAAAAACAAGTCGGGGTGGCGGATCACTTTACTCTTCGAACATCGGTACTTGCCGCTGATCCTGTGGCCCGCCGTGCCGCTGGCGACGTGTGGCGCCGATTACGGCTAGCACAGTTAACGACTCCAGCGCGGTGCGCGGTACGAAGATGCGCTGCGTATTCGATCGCTGGTCGGGCGGATTGACAAGAAATCCTTCAGGTGTGGTGTGGGTGAGGTCGGCGGGCATTAGGCCTTCGAGAATCTCGCTATCTTTGAAGCGCAGGCGCACCCATAAGCCCTCCGAGCGAGGGCGCGAGGTGAAGGTCTTGCGGGTCAGCGACTCCGAGTCTCCGAACTCGCGCACAAAATAAACGCCCTTGATCTCGCGCAGGTCCATGGAGATGACGGTGCCCGCGGTATTCAGGAGCTCGAGTTTGCCCTCGTGGACGAACTGGGCTGGCGAGACGTAGCCGGAGACGGAATCCCGGTCCATCTTGCGGACGATCACCTTCTTGTGGGTTGAGGGCATGAGAGAGTCGGCTGCCGCTGTTCGGCTTTCGGCTTCCGCAAACCCAAGTTGCAAGGAATCCTTAGTTTTGCGGAAGCCGGCAGCCTGAAGCCACCTTTGATTCTCGCACTTTTTCACCGCAAACGACTGGAATCCGCCTTGGCAGTAGCCAAAATGTAAACGTTGTGTTATTTTCTTTAGCTTGCCGCAAAGTTTCCACTTCGCATAAGTACTTTGGATTAAGCCACTTGCATCCGGGTGGCTGCGGGGCCGGATGGTGTGGTCCCCAAGGCTGTGGAAATCTTGTGGAAAGTTGGGCTCGTCCGGCCCTCCTCCGGTCGCGATTTCAGCTTGAATCGCGCCCGAAAAAGGGACCCGACCGCCGCTTGAAAGCGAATGGCTGATTACATTTACACGATGGAAATCCGGTTGACGCCGGACCAACTGAAGGGCGTCGGCTTGGTGCAAGACGTAGCCCGCGCCGCGGGCATGAATCTTTACCTCACCGGCGGCGCGATCCGGGACATCATCAGCGGATTTACCATCCGCGACCTCGATTTCACCGTCCAGGGTAATCCTCTCAAGCTCCAAAAAGATCTGGAGAAGGCCGGTGCCAAAATCACCGCGATCGAAGAGGACATGCGGACGATCTTCATCTCGCTGCCGGGCAACGCCCGCGCCGAGATCAGCATGGCGCGGACGGAGCGCTTCGAGAAGACTGGCAAGCCTCCGATTGTGACGCCAGCTACAATTCACGAGGACCTGCGCCGCCGCGACTTCACAGTCAACGCCATGGCGCTCTCCCTGAATGAAGGATCACGCGGGCTGCTGCTCGATCCCTTCAACGGCGTGGCGGATATTGAGCTGAAAGTTATCCGCATCCTGCATAACTATTCGTTTCTTGAAGATCCTTCGCGGCTGATCCGCGCGACGCGCTTTGCCGCCCGTTTCCACTGGCTGCTCGAAGATCGCACGCAGGCTCGCTACGACGCAGCCAAGGAAGGCAAGTACATCGACCACATCCTGCGGTCGTCGATCGGGCACGAGATCGCGGCATTGGCGCACGAAGACGATCCGCTGCACGTCGTGAAGATGCTCGAGAAGGAAGGCTGGCTCACGATCCTGCATGATCACTGGGTAGTCGCCAAGGTTGATACCAACGGCATCACGCAATTGATGAAGACGCGGCAGCAGATGGTCGATCTAGGATACGCTCCCGATGCTGGCCCAGCCGTGATGTACTTTCTGACGTCACATTTTTCCGATAAGGATGTTTCGGACATTCAGAAGATGATTCCGCGCAAGGATCTGGTCGAAGCCTGGCGCGATATCGAAGATCACGCCAAGGAACTGGCGAAGCGACTGATGGGGAAAGAAGCGGCGACGCCCTCGCGCACCTGGCAGTTGCTGTCGTCGGCGCGTCCGGAGATGGTGTTGTTCCTTGCGGTGACGGCGAAGCAGCAGTCGGTCGAGCAGAAGATCAAGAATTACCTGACCAAGTGGCGTCAGGTGCAGCAGAAGCTTCCGTTGCCCGAGATGACGGAGTTGCTGATCACGCCGCAGTTGCCGGTGTATCCGAAGTTGGCGCACGACGTCTTCATGTTGCTGCTGGATGGCAAGTTGCGTTCGCGCACCGAGACATTGAAATTCCTGAAGCCGTTTGCGCCACCGCCACCGCCACCGCCGCCGGCGCCTCGGCGCGGGCGTGCCGCCAAGGCCGTCGCGGAAGCACCCGCCGCCGCGGCGGCAGCCGGCAAGCCCGGTCCAAAAGGGAAGAAGGGCAAGGCCGCGGCTGCGATCGCACCACCAGCGCCGCCCGCAGCACTACCTGCGAAGGCAGCAACCAAAGTTCCCGAAAAATCCAAGGCTGCCGCGCCTGCGCATAAACCTGCAAAACCTGCGCCGAAGCCAGCTCATAAACCCGCCCCGAAGCCAGCCAAGGGAAAGAAAAAGAAGTAGCGGACACCGTCCATCAGTGGGCTGCCCACCTTCGCGATTTTCGAAAGGTGGGCACCACGAACCAACGCACCTGACCAAGCGCGATGGTGTCCACTCGCGGACATCAGCTTTCGAAATGCGGACATTTTCGCGGGCGATTGATCTACGTTCCATCCCGTAGACATCGAGCAAACAATCACTTAGGCAAATCCGGCATTTGGACGGTCAGGTGCTGTCGAAGCGACAACTCATATCGTTCACGGGGATGCCTATGTCTTTCGATGACCTCCGGATCGCTGTCCGCCATCTGTTGAAGGCGCCAGGCTTTACGGCCACGGCGGTGCTGATGCTCGCCCTCGGAGTCGGAGCCACGACCGCAATCTTCTCCATCGTCGAGGGTGTGCTGTTGCGGCCTCTGCCGTTTCCGCAGTCCGAGAGGCTCATGCAAGTCTCCGACATTTTGCAAGGGGCCGACGTGGGAGGGAACGGTGAAGCCGGGGTCACGGCTCCGGACATTCAGGCCTACACGCGCGACACGCATAGCTTCGACAGTCTGGGCGGATATACGCAAACAGGCTACGAACTGTCGGGCATTGGCGATCCGGCGCAGGTGACTGCAGCCCGGCTTTCAAGCGGGGTGCTTCCGGCCCTGCAAGTTCAGCCTCTGATGGGCCGTCTTTTCACGCGCCAGGAAGATGAAAACAAAGACCAGGTAGCTGTACTCAGCTACTCGCTCTGGCAAGAGCGCCTGCACGGCGATGCGCGCGTGCTGGGAACCAAGATTCTGCTGGACCGCAAGCCCTACGAAGTGATCGGTGTGATGCCACGCAACTTTGAGTTCCCGCTTGTGCCGGGACACATGAACAGCAGCGAGCTGTGGATCCCCATGAGCTTCCGGGAACAGGAACTCGGACAGTCCGGCGCCGCAGGTTGGAATTTCAACCTGGTCGGCCGCCTGAAACCCGGCGTTACACCGACGCAGGCCGAGAGTGATGCACAGCGGGTGGCTGAGGCTACGATGCGCAGCTATCCGCCGTTCATGTCGAGTCTGCACATCCATGCCGTGGTGCGCTCGCTTCACGAGGAAACAGTGGAGCAAGCTCGGCAGTTGGTGCGCACACTGTTTCTAGCGATTGTTGTCGTGCTGCTGATTGCCTGCGCAAACCTCGCTGGCCTGCTCCTGGTTCGAGCCATCCGCCGCCGCCGCGAAATTGCCATGCGGCTGGCGCTGGGAGCACGCGCCACAGTGTTGCTCCGGCAAACGATCCTGGAGAGCCTGGTGTTGAGCGTGACCGGAGGCCTGCTCGGTTTGGCCCTTGCTGCCATCGCTCTGCGCGTCGGCGTGAGTTGGTTGCCCGAAACGCTGCCCCGCATCAACGAGATCGGCCTCGACTGGCAAGTGGTTGCGTTCGCGATCACGCTGGCGATCATTACCGGCGTCATTTGCGGTCTGGCTCCGGCCTTTGCCGCATTGCGCACCAGCGTGAATGAGATTCTCAAGGAAGGAGGCCGCTCGGGCAGCGCCGGTGGTGGCCACGCCCGGCTGCGTTCCGCGCTGGTCATCGGCGAGATCGCCATTGCTCTTGTGCTTCTGGTCGCTTCCGGTTTACTGCTGCGTAGTTTTGAGAAGATGCGTGCCGTAGATCTCGGCTTCCGCCCGGATCACACTCTGACGGCTGCATACTCCTTGCCGCGCGCGCAGTATGGGACGCAAGCGGCAGTTGATGGATTCAATCACGAACTGATCCGCCGACTGGAGCAACTTCCGGGCGTGACCTCTGCGGGGATTACTTCCTTCCTCCCGGCTGCGGGCAACTTCAGCAACAGCACTTTCGTTGCCGAGGGCTATGTCGCTCCCAAAGGCGCCAACATGAACCTTGCCACCTTTATCGCGGTGCACGGGAATTATCTGCAAGCGATGGGAATTCCTTTGCTCAGCGGCCGGTTCTTCACGCCATCTGACACATCGGAGACGCAACTGGTCGCGATCGTCAACCGCAAGCTAGCGCAACACTACTGGCCCGGTTCCGATCCCATCGGGAAACGCATTCGCCTGGGAACACCGGAAGTGCAAACCCCATGGCTGACCATCGTTGGGGACGTTGCCGATGTGAAGGAGACGTCGCGCGATGTTCCGGTCAAGGAAGAGTGGTACCAGCCAGTCGAACAATTTGAAAAGTCTGTGGGCGCGCTCGGCTCGCCGGAGGATTTGAATGGCAACAATGGCTACATCGCCCTGCGCACGGCGATGGACCCTGCGCAGATGACAAACGGTCTCCGTGCAACGGTGCGCTCTATTGATGCGCAACTGCCCCTGTCTCAGGTTCAGACGATGCAGCAGGCGGTCTCCGACAGCGAAGCGCCGCGCCGGTTCAACACGGTGCTGATCTCGGCTTTCGCCGGGGCAGCGGTGTTGCTCGCGGCGCTTGGCATCTACAGTGTAATCGCATTCTCCGCGGCTCTGCGCGTCCAGGAGATGGCCATTCGCATTGCCTTGGGATCGCAACGATCCGCAGTTTTGAGATTGGTCTTCAGCTCCGCAGCCAAACTCGCCATCGTGGGCTGCGTTGTTGGATTGCTGGTCGCCGCCGCCGCTTCGCAGATCATGCAGTCGTTCCTGTTCGGAGTGAGCCCGTTCGATCCGCTGGTGCTTACGCTGGCCGCGGTGTTCGTGTTGATCCTGGCTTTAGCAGCCTCGTTCTTACCCGCACACCGAGCAGCATCCATCGATCCGATGAAGGCGCTGCGGACGGACTGAAGTTGGGCTGCGTCACGACAACATGGGGAGACCACGCCGGAGTACTGAACCGTTTTTTCCTAGTCATTCTTTCCTTCGCGCTTTCCCTTGTGGCCGCCCTCATCGCGAGGTATCCATTCGCTGCCGCCGCTGCTCGCTCTCTTTTATGATTACGTCAATATCCGCAACCGGGCGTATCTCAACCGGTCCAAGTCCATACTTAAAGCCTGGTTGCTGTGAGACAAGCTGAACGGCATGATTGAGGTCTCGCGCCTCAAGGATTTGAATGCCGCCAAGTTGTTCCTTGGTTTCCGCATAGGGGCCATCGGTCGTCGCGACTTTGCCGTTTTTCCAGTACAGGGTTAACGCGGTCTCCGGAGGCTGAAGAGGTACTTCGGCGACAAGATGTCCGTTGGCGCGCAGGTGGTCGTTGTACTCAAAGCAATCGTCGAACGTTGCGTGTCGCTCGTCCTCGGTCATCCCTTCGAATTTTCCTGGCTCGATATAGCCCAAACAGATGTATTTCATCCATTCCGCCTTGTTTCCGTAGTGGCTCAGTTTGTCCTTTACACGACTTTGTCATCCTGAGCGTAGCCGCTTTTCAGGCGTAGCGCAGGATCTCCCGCTGAACCGGCCTAATGCGCAAGCTAAACTGCACCACTACCTTGCTTCCTGTGACTCAGAGCCGTAGCACATCGTTTTGTTATCAGATAGTCGTTCGAGAGACCGAGAATCGACAGCTACTCTATTTTTTTTAGCCTTCCTACGTGGTACTTTTAGCGCCCGGAGGTCCGCATGCTTTGGTTTTACGAATCTTTCTTTCCCGTGGTCTGGATCGTTTTTGTTCTCTACTGGCAGATCAAAGCTGCGGATACAAAAGCCACCCAGCGTCTCGAGCCCTCAGCCTCGCGCATCCTCCGCGCCCTCATCTTCCTGATCGCGATCGCTTTACTCTCAATACCTCGCATCCCGCTGCCCTGGCTTTACGTCCAAGTCTGGCCATCTGGTTATTGGCCATTCTGGCTGGGAGCCGCCGTCACCGTCGCCGGCCTTCTCTTCGCCGTCTGGGCGCGCGAGCACCTCGGCCGCAACTGGAGCCGCTCCGTCACCATTAAGCAGGGCCACGAGTTGATCACCACAGGCCCCTATGCCGTGGTGCGTCACCCAATCTACACCGGCATTCTGGCCGGGTTTCTTGGCATGGCGATTGCAATCTCCCAGGTGCGCGGGTTCATCGTTGTCGTCCTCATCTTCCTCGTGTTCTGGTTCAAGCTGCGCATGGAGGAGGAATGGATGCGCTCTCAGTTTGGGGAGACATATACCACCTATGCAGGACACACCGCCGCCCTGGTGCCCTACCTCCTCTGATCTTTCGACTCTCTCCTCATCCTTGTCATCCTGAGGAGCGCGCTCATCGCTCCCGAGGGACCTTACGACCGCGTGCACCCTCGATGCCGTCGACGAGGTCCACCCAAAACCCTAGCCGCTGACGCGGGTGGCCCATCCTTGCGCACTTTGCAAGGGTGGGATTTCGATGCGGATGGCAGCCATAGACCGCGATACTGCAACTCGGCGGGGATTCCTCTTATTAGGGGCGACACCAGAGTGTAGCGATTAGGAAAAAGACAAAAAGTTCATGGTGTTCGCATTCGGAAATTCCACCCTTGCGAAAAACGCAAGGACGGGCCACCCGCCCACTTAGCGCCGGCATTTCCGATTCCCGCCCCTTCGACAGGCTAAGGGCAGGCTCTTCGCAAAAAAAGCGAAAGAACGAGGCACCCACTGTGTTGGTAATGCCCGCAAGATCAAAAGCCCGGGCCACCCGGCGGAGATCCTTCGCCAAGAACGCTCAGGATTTCGGCTGCGGGCTCCCCCCTTCGACCGCGCTCAGGGTCACGCCCGCAATACGCGTCCAGTTTATAGACTCCCGGTTGGGACTGCGCCGGCACGCTCGTAATTCACGATAATGACGCCTTTCGAGGTGACTGTGCTTTCCGTCACTTTGAATGCTGCCGGGATCGTGCCCTCGGCAAACAATCGTTTTCCGCTGCCCAACGTGATCGGAAATATCCTCAGCCCGAACGCATCGACTAAATCATGCTTCATGAGCGTCTGAACGAGATTTGCGCTTCCAAAAACGTGCAAATGCGGCCCTTCCTGTTGCTTGATTTCGGTGATTTTTTCCGCAATATCTCCGTTTAGAAACACGGACGGCTGCCATTCGTGAGAAGTCATGGTATTCGAGGCGACGTACTTGGTCGCTGTTTTGACGGCTGGCCAAATGTCATAATGTTGCGGCCAGAAGCGTGCGAAATTGTCAAAGGTCTTCCACCCTAGCAACAAGTCAAATGGCATATTCATCTGCTTTCTTACGGCCGTTAAAGAAACAGGGTCGCGATGTGGGGCTGTCCACCCGCCATACGCGAAGCCGCCACTGGTATCTTCCTCGGGCCCGCCTGGGGCTTGCATGACACCATCAAGGGAGACAGATTCAAGCACATTGAGTTTTCTCATGACTGAGTTCCTTTCGAGTCCTATCTGATTTTTTGCTTAATTTTACGGGCGGGTGGCCCGCTCGCCCTGCCTGCACGATATAGTCGAACGCCGGACCCGAATTCAAAAAACCGTCCAGGAGACTTTCTCACTGCCCCGAACTCTGCCGTGACGCTTTCAGCTTCTCTGCTAAACAGCTTTGCCAGTGGCGAATGCTTTGCGCAGCGCAGACTTCCAACTCGCGCTGAATTGCTTGGAGGCTTCGGCATCCGGCACGAGGAGGTCAAATCCATGAAAGGCACCACGCACGACCAGGAGTTCGGTTGCGACTCCGGCATGGACGAGCCGCCGCGCATACTCCATGTCTTCTTCGGCGAACAGGTCAATGGAACCAACGCCAATCCAGGCGGGCGGTAGGCCGGCGACGCTGGCTACCCGGGCGGGTACGGCAGCTGCCGGCACCTTGGATGAACCCGCTGGAACACCGAGCAGCGAGCTCCAGGCAAGACGATTGGCACTCGCAGTCCATATAAAGTGGCCAATGGCGGGCGGCGCTGGGTGGCCGCTGCCCGTTCGGTCGTCCAGCTGGGGGTAGATGAGCAGTTGAAAGACGATGGGAACTTCGTTGCGGTCGCGCGCGTGAATCGCAAGGCTCGCTGCGTGGCCGCCGCCCGCGCTCTCACCGCCCACGGCAATCCTGGAGCGATCAATGCCGAGCTCCGCCGCATGGGCATGGGCCCATTTGAGCGCGGCGTAGTTGTCCTCCAGCGAGCCGGGATAGCGCGTCTCCGGAGCCAGCCGGTAGTCAACCGAGACGACGACGCAATGGCAATCCGTCGCGATCCCCTGGAGCTGGGGCATCAACATGGGATTGGTCATCATGAAGCCGCCGCCATGCATGTGAAGCAACAACGGCTTGCCCTTCTCCAACGGCGCAGGATCAACCACCCAAAGACGAACCTCGGGTGCTCCTGGCGGCCCGGGGATATGCCGCTCCACGGGTTGCGGCGCAGGAGCAGGTAACGGGGGCATGCCGGGCATTTGCCGGAACTTGCCGACCATCTCCGCTGAGAGGTCAAAGGCGGGGAACTGCTTGAGCGCAGGAAGAAGTTCCGGATCGACGACGGAATATGGATCCGCGACCGCCGGCGAAGTTTCTGAGCGCGAGGCTTGCTGAGCCTCCGCCAGCATAGCTGCAGGCGCGAGTCCCAAAGCCAGACCAAAGCCGGCGGTGCGGATAGCGAAATCGCGACGAGTGAGTTGATTGCTCATTGGAGTAGAAGGCGGCTCGCGTTGCATGGCTTCGCCCTCGACGGGTCGTCGTTGTTGGGGTGGTGAATCGCAACCAAATACTGCGGCATGATTTCTCCATTCTCCTGTAACGGTCTTCTTCGTCTAACGGCATTCGGGCGGGCCGTTTGCCCTGCTTCCACGATATAGTCGAACGGCCGGACGGGATTCGACAAATCGTCCAAGAAAAGTTTTCTGGCTCGCTGAGTGCCCCATTCTCGCGTTCTTTGCGAGAAGTGGGGCTTTCGACTTATAGCTCACGATAAGCCCAGGTTCGGACCAATGTTCATCCGTCGCAGACATTATCTCGAATGGTGTGTGGGGTTTCTTCATGCCCTGGGGCCTGAAGCGTTATTACGGCACGGGAAGCCTCCATTTCATCACCTGGAGTTGCTATCGACGCAAGCCGCTACTTGGCAATCCCGCGCTCCGCGATCTGGTACTTACTGTCCTCGAGTTGATGCGCGTTCGCTACCGTTTTGCCGTGATCGGATACGTGGCCATGCCAGAACACGTACATCTACTGACTTCCGAACCTATGAGTGGCGATCCCTCGAAGATAACTCAGGCCGTGAAGTTGAGTGTCTCCCGGCGGCTGTCCATTGGGGGCGAATTCTCAGGTAGGTTCTGGCAGAGTCGTTTCTACGATTTCAATCTGTGGGGCCAGCAGAAAGCGGTTGAGAAGCTGAAGTACATGCATCGCAATCCGGTGGCGCGCGGACTGGTGGCAAGTCCGGAGGATTGGCGGTGGAGTAGCTACCGATCCTATGCTTACGGAGAAGCGGGATTAGTTCGGATCAACGACTGGACTTGGTGGGAGGAGAAAATTCGGCGGAGCGCTGGCTGAGGGTTGGTAGGGTGTCGGCGAAGGGCCCCACTTCTCGCAAAGAACGCGAGAAATGGGGCACCCGGCTCGTTCATCCCATGGTCAAGACTGTGCATGTTCCGAAGTCGCGGCGGGTGAGACTATTCCGTTGCTTTCTCCGGAGCCGGGTAGAAAAGGAGCTCGCGCACCTCGCCGGCCACATCGCAGGCGATGGCAGCCTTCTTCGCCCATGCGAGTGCCTCGTCCATATTGGCGCATTCCAGTATCCAAAATCCGCCCATGTGCTCCTTGGTCTCGGTGTACGGCCCATCGGTGACGAGCACCTTGCCGTCGGGCTTGGCCCGCAGCGTCTTCGCGCTGCCGGCCGGGGAAATGCCGCAGGCGAACTTCCTCACGCCGGCAGCAATCAGTTCGCGGTTGAGGGCGTGGATCTCTTCGATCATCGCTTCGGTTACGGTGGACGGGTCGAAGTCGTCGGGGAGGTAGTTAGCAACCAGATATTGTGGCATGACGTTTTCTCCTTAGGTTTCTGTGGTTTGTTCCCGATGACTCGTTTCCTGTTCACTCAGGAGCCGTAGCTCATCGTTCTTTTGTCCTATAGTCGTCGGGGAGAGGGAAAATCGACAGCTATCCCAATTTTTGTTTCAACTGCCGAATCCGCTCTTGCAGGAATTGCCGCTCTGGTTCCTGTTGGGTCAGCGCCAGCGCCTTCTCATAAGACGCCAGAGCCTCAGCTGTCCTGCCCAGCCTGCGATACATATCTGCGCGGGCGGAATGGGCCAGGTAATAATTTGCCAATTCGCCATGTTCCAGCACCGCGTCAATATGCGTCAGACCGGCCTCTGGGCCATCGCGCATGGCAATTGCCACGGCACGATTGAGATGTACAACCGGCGAAGGCTGAATTCGTACCAATTGGTCGTAAATCGCAACGATCTGCCGCCACTCGGTCGCAGCGGTTGATTCCGCCTCCGCATGAACGGCCGCGATCGCAGCTTGCAGTGTGTAAGAACCGAAGCGGCGGGACTTCAGGGCTTTCTCCAGCAGTGCCACTCCCTCCGCGATCTGCTCCCGATTCCAGAGCGCGCGGTCCTGATTCTCCAGCAAAATCAGCTCTCCGGTCGGAGAGGTTCTCGCGGCGCGACGGGATTCCTGGAGCAACATCAGGGCAAGCAGCCCCATCACTTCCGGCTCTGGCCCAAGTTCGGTCAGATGAAGTTCTGTCAGCAACCGGCCCAGTCGAATCGCTTCGCCGGTTAGCTCGGCCCGCGTAACCTCCGCTCCCGCCGCAGCCGAATAGCCCGCGTTAAAGACGAGATAGATGACGTGAAGCACTGCGCCCAGCCGCTCCGGCAATTCCTGCGGCGTCGGCACCTCGTACGGAATCGGTGTCTCTCGAATTTTTGCCTTTGCGCGCACAATGCGCTGCGCCAGCGTACGCGGAGTGGTGAGGAAGGCCTTTGCAATCTCCTCGGTGGTCAGCCCGCACACCTCACGCAAGGTGAGCGCAATGCGCGCTTCCGGCGGAAGAGACGGATGACAGCAGGTAAAAATCAGGCGCAGCCGATCATCTTCAAGGGAGTCATCCTCAAGGTTGTCCTCTTCACTTTTATTGGACCTTTCCGCCGAAATCGATTGCGCTTCGAGATATCGCACCAGCTCGTCTTGAGACGCATCAAATCTTGCCCGTCGACGCAGAGTATCGATGGCTTTGAATCGGGCCGTCGAAATCAACCATGGTCGCGGGTTGCCGGGTACTCCACTCCTCGGCCACAAGCTCAGCGCAGCCGCAAAGGCTTCGTGCATCGCCTCCTCGGCAAGATCAAAATCGCCGAGCAAGCGGATCAGAGTTGCCAGGATTCGTCCCGAATCCACGCGATAAAGGGAGTCGATCAATTCGCGTATCGGCTCGCCGGAACGCTCGGATATGACACGCTCGGACATGACCACGACCTTAGCAAACCAGCTACCCGGAATCAATTTGGCAAACGGCGGATCGATGCCGGCAGATCGAGGCAAAGTGTCTAGGTCGTGACTCCGAAATCTGGACAACAGAACGCTTCCTCGCTTGACTCAACATCGGTTGACTCAAAATGCACTCATTGGAGCTTCGTACAAGCTCAACACGCGCCGCGTTGCTCTCGGGTCGCGAGCAATCCGAACTTGATCCACAAAAAGAGAGACGGTCGAAACGATCCGGGCGAATCATATTGATCTATCGCGATTCGCCCCGTATCATGTGGCGCGCGCGTGGGGCGTGCTAAAAACCGTAGGAATCCATTCCATAAAATGAAAAAGCTCGGCAGAATTCTGCTCATCATTGCGGGTGTGCTGTGCGTTGTGGCAGCCCTCGGAGTTACGTTCACCATCGGATGGAGGCCATTTATCGGCCCCAAAAAGCGCGCTCTCACCAACCGGCAATTCGAGCGCACGCCCGAGCGACTGGCCCGCGGACGCTATCTCACGCAATCACTTCTCGGCTGCGAGAGTTGCCATACTCCCAGAGACTGGACCCAGCACGGCGCTCCGATGCTCCCCGGTAGGGAACTCGTGGGCCAGGCGCTGACCTTCGCCGATTTTCCCGGCACTCTCATCGCCCCCAATCTGACTTCCGACCCCGAGACCGGCAGCGCCGGCTGGACCGACGACCAGATTGCTCGCGCTATCCGCGAGGGCGTCAAGCACGACGATACCATCCTGTTTCCAGCGATGCCGTATAGTGAATACAAGACTCTCTCCGACGAAGACTTGGCCTCGGTGGTCGTCTACCTGCGGTCGGTACCGCCCGTGCGAAATCCGCTTCCTCCAACCCAGATCAACTTTCCGGTGAATTACCTCGTCCGCAGCGCCGCCGAACCAGTGGTCGAACCGGTCCAGGGCCCTGATTCATCGAACGGTGTCGCCCGCGGAAAATACCTGGTCCACCTTGGCTGCGGCTGCCACAACGTGAACGACAATCTGGGTTACGCGGGCGGAGAGCGCTTGGTCGGACCTTGGGGCGACGCCACCAGCCCCAACCTTACGCCGGATGCTTCCGGCATCGGATATTTCAGCGAAGCCACCTTCATCACCGCGCTTCGCACCGGATACGTCGGTGCCCGCAAGCTGAACTCCATCATGCCCTTCGGCGAATTCAAGGATCTCACCGATGAGGATCTGAAAGCGATCTTCGCTTATCTAAAAACCCTGCAGCCGGTGAAGCACCGGGTGGACAATAGTCTGCCTGCAACCTACTGCAAGTTGTGCAAAGAAAAGCACGGGGCCGGGGATCAGAACTGAAGGCGGCCGAGAGTCTGACGCCTGGGCAAAATTTGACAAAGTCGTCCTGCGGATCGGGCGTATACTCTGCTTATGCGTCGGTTGATGGCCATCTCGGCGTTCGCGCTTTTCCTTGCAGTGCCCCTGTGGGCGCAGCACGGCGGAGGTCACGCCGGCGGCTTCGGCGGACACGCGGGTTTTAGCGGAGGCCACGGCGGAGGCTTCAGCGGCGGCGGTCACATGGGTGGCGGCCAAGTCCCCGGCAGCATGCGCTCCGGCTCTGTTTCATCGCGCAACTTCATGCGCGGACCTGTCTCGCAACGCGGCTTCTCTCACGGGCCGTTTTTGCATGATGGCTTTCGGGGCGACCATTTCCACAGCCAGGGTGTGCGGATCCGCACCTTCGGATTCCGGAACAACTGCTTTGGTTTCGCCTGTCGCTCGTTTGGTTTTCCCTGGGCGTACGGCGCTTATTACGATCCGTGGTGGTGGGATTCCGGTTCTTCCTATGACGAAGACTACGAGCGTGATCGAGCCACGGCCAATCAGATGAACCAACAGAGCTTGGAACAGCAACAGATGCTGCGCCAGGAAGAGGCAGACGGCGATCAGGACGCCTATGCACGTTCCGATCCGGCCCCACGTCCAGCGCAGCGCGAGACGCAAGGAGCCCCGATCATGCCCGACACGGTGTTGGTCTTTCGCGATCAGCACCAAGAGGAAGTCAAGAATTACGCAATCGTCGGCCAGACTCTTTGGAACTTTGCTCCGCAGCACACCCGGAAGATTCCGCTATCCGATCTGGACCTGCGGGCCACAATGAAAGCCAACGACGACCGAGGTCTGACATTCAGGGTTCCAGCCCGCGGCGAAGCCCAATAGTTGCACCGCAATAAACAGTCGTTACTCCCACTCACCGCACCGTTTCCCCTTTCACTGCATCCAACTGTGCATTCACCCTATCGACATTCCTTTTTCGTCGCGGGGCTAGTACATTAGAATCAAGCGCTTAGGTCATGTACCAGGGGTTAACGGGAACCTGCAGAAACACTGGGTCGAAACCGGGAATTTCCCTGCCTGAATGCTAGAATTAAAGAATACCCACTATGCCTCTAAAAACACTTTTTCTGAATCCCCCATCGTTTGAAAACTTCGACGGAGGCGCCGGCTCTCGTTGGCCTGCCACCCGCGAAATCGAAAGTTTCTGGTATCCCGTATGGCTGGCTTATCCGGCGGGGATGCTGGAGGGGGCGCGGTTGCTGGACGCGCCGTCGCACCACGTATCGGGCGAAGAGACCATTAACATCGCCAAGGAGTACGAGTTTCTGGTGCTGTTTACGTCGACACCGGGATTCCCGGGCGACATTCTGCTGGCGCGGGCGATAAAAAAGGCCAATCCAACGATCAAGATTGCCTTTGTTGGGCCGCACGTGACCGTACTGCCGGAGAAATCTCTGCGAGATTGTCCCGAGATCGATTTCATTTGCCGCAAGGAATTTGACTACTCGGTGACGGATTTCGCGAAGGGCAAGCCGCTTGCCGACGTCCCGGGTGTCTCGTACTTGAAGGACGGGAAAATCGTGCACAATCCGGATTCGCCGCAGATTCAGAATCTGGACGAACTGCCGCACGTGACCGAAGTGTACAAGCGCGATCTCGATATCAAGAATTACAACGTGCCATTCTTGCTGAACCCGTACGTGTCGCTATACACCACGCGCGGCTGTCCGGCACAGTGCACGTTCTGTTTGTGGCCGCAGACGCTGAGCGGACACCCGTGGCGAAAACGGTCCGCCGATGATGTCGCCCGCGAGATGGCCAAGGCCAAAGACATGTGGCCGGAAGTGAAGGAATTTTTCTTCGACGACGACACGTTCAATATTCAGAAGGCACGCACGATTGAGTTGTGCGCCAAACTGAAGCCGCTGGGGCTGACGTGGTCTTGCACGTCGCGCGTGACCACCGACTTCGAAACTCTGAAGGCGATGAAGGATGCGGGATGCCGGCTGCTGATTGTGGGCTACGAGTCGGGAGACCAGCAGATCCTGAAGAACATCAAGAAAGGCGCGACCATTGAACGAGCCCGCCAGTTTACTAAGGACTGCCACAAACTTGGGCTGGTCATTCACGGCGACTTCATCATGGGACTGCCGGGTGAGACGCACGAAACAATCAACAACACCATCGCGTTTGCCAAGGAACTCGACGTCGAGACTATTCAGGTTTCGGTGGCGCATGCGTATCCGGGGACAGAACTTTATGATTACGCGGTGAGCAACGGATTCATGGTCGGGGATAACAAGATGGTGGACGAGGGCGGACATCAGTTGGCTCAGATTCAATATCCAGGTCTGCCCGCGGATGACATCATGTCGGCCGTGCACCGGTTCTATGACGAATATTATTTCCGTCCAAAAGCTGTTTATCGCATCTTGAGAAAAGCGGTCTTTGACAGCAACGACCGCAAGCGACTGTACAAAGAGGCGAAGAGTTTCTTGAAGCTGCGGTCGGCGCGCAACAAGATGGTGAAGAAGCATCATCAAGAGGCTGCAGCGGCCGAGCCAGTGAAAGCGTAGCAACGGTTTCAAAGTTTAACGTTTCAAGGTGTTCTGCCCTTGCATCCATGGATGTCTTTGAAACCTTAAACTCTGAGACGTTGAAACTCTGAAACCTTGAAACCTTGAAACCTGAGCTTAAGTGACCTTTCGCAAGTATCTGGTGCTGGCTGGAGTCACCGTCTTTGCAGCGGCTGGTGATTCCATGCTTTCGCACGGGATGAAGCAGGCCGGCAACATTTCCCTCCATCATCTGCAGGGCGTCATCCTAGCGGTGCGAAATCCATGGGTCGCGGTGGGCATCTTGCTGCTGATGGCGTTTTTTGCTTCCTACATGAACTCGCTCTCCTGGGCGGACCTTACTTACGTTTTGCCCGCCACTTCACTGGGATATGTTTTGTTGGCGCTAGTTGCGAAGTTCGGGCTGCATGAAAACGTGAGTCCGATGCGATGGGTGGGTATCGCGCTGATCTCCGGAGGAGTCGGATTCGTTGCCGGAGGCCCTGCGCTGACCGCGGACGAGCATCTGGAACCCGCACTTCTCGCCGCCAAAGACACCGCGAGAAATGGGGCGTCCGCCGAAGAGATAGTTTCAGGCGGGGTCCAGCGATGAAGAGCGCATACACCTGGGGCGGGATTCTGGTCATCGTCTTCGCATCGGTCGTAGGAGACATCCTGCTGGCGCGCGCGATGAAGCAAGTGGGTGATGTGCACGCGTTGTGGCATCGTTCGGGACTGTGGACGGTGGTCTCCCGCATCCTGGGTAATCCCAATTTTTTTCTGGGCTTGACGGCCATGACGGTGGCGTTCTTCAGCCTGCTCTTCGCGCTATCGTGGGGAGACGTAAGCCTAGTTGCTCCCGCTGCCGCGTCTCTTACATTCATCGGGAACGCGTTCGCGGCTAAAATCTTTCTGCATGAAAGAGTCGATCGCCGCCGATGGATTGCGGCTTTGCTTGTCGCGGCGGGCGTGGCGCTGCTGGCGGGGTAGGCGACTCTCTAAGCGTACCCTTCGATCTGCCGCTTCATTGGTCTCTCCAATGCTCACTCGGGCATTCCAAGAACGTTGTGCCACCAACCTGGCTCGGATCAGGATCAATCTCGCAACACTCGGGCTGGGTCGGTACGCGTAGCGCGCCAGGCCGGCAGAAGACAAGCTGCGACAGAGGCGATCGTCATGACCGCGACTCCCGATGCGAACGCCAGGGGGTCATTCGGACTGACGTCGTAGAGAAGCTTTCCGAGCAATCGCGTCAATACAATTCCCACGGTCGCGCCGCATAGGATGCCGATTGCAGTTAGTCGCAAGCCGCGCGAAATGACCCGACGAAACAGATCGGCAGCGCCCGCGCCGAGAGCCATACGCAGCCCAAGCTCGCGATTGGCCTGGGCTACGGCGTAAGACATCACGCCATATAGGCCGACGGCAGCGAGGAGAAGCGCTAGTCCTCCTAAAATCGACACCAGGGTTACGGTCACGAGTTGCGGCGAGGTTGATCGATCAACCTGTTCCTGAAGCGTAATCATCTCGTACAGGGCAAGGTCCGGATCCAGTGCGTGAACTTCGCGGAGCACGGCGGCCGAAATGCTCTGCAGCGGTTGAGTTGAGCGGATATACAAAGCCGGTCCTCTTACGAAATCCTGTAGCAGAGGCACATAGAAAAATGGCTTTGGATTCTCGCGCATGCTCTCGTACTTGGAGTCTGCGGCAACACCGATGACTCGAACCCAACGGCTCTTCACCTGAAGGCGCCGATCGATGGGGTCCTGATTCGGCCAATATCGTGCAGCCATGGTCTGATTCACAATCGCCACCAACGCTGCGTTTTCATCGTCGGCACGACCGAATTCGCGTCCGGAGATCAGAGGGATACCCAAAGTGGCGAAGTAGTCAGGACTGACTTGGTTGTAGTCGACAGTAGGTTGCTCGTCCACTGGAGGTTGGTAGCCGTCAACCGCAATAGGCGAGGAAGAGTAGGTTCCATAGCCCAGTGGGGTCACGCGCGCGAAAGCCACGGACTTCACGCCAGATAGCGATCTAAGGCGGGTATGTAGTTCCTCCTGAAAAGTCTTGGCGTGCGGCTCGTCATATCCAGCGGAGATCAACGACACCCCGGTCTGCACCACATTCGTCGTTGAGAAACCCGGGCTCGCAGTTCGAATCTTTTGCAGGCTTTGCAGCAGCAGCGCGGCACCAACCACCAGAACAAAACTCAGACAAACCTGAAACGCGACGAGGCCCGAGCGCACCCATGCTCTTCCCCTGGCCCCGACCACACCCGAAGACCCGGTTTTCAGGGCACCAGCAAGTTCGATGCTGCGCGTTTGAAAAGCAGGGATCAATCCGACAATAAGCGTGGTGATCAGGCATATCCCAGCACTCAGCGACATCACGCGCCAGTCGATTTCCCCCGGCAAATACATCGCCAATCCGGAGCGCGTCGGGAAGAGCAGCACGAGCACGTGCCGACACCAGTAGGCAACCAGAAGTCCGCCCGATGCGCCGAGCGCGGAAAGAATCAGGCCTTCGGTGAGAAGTTGCTTCAACAAGCGGGTGCGGCTGGCCCCGATGGCGAGTCGAACCGTCATTTCGTGGCGGCGGGCAAACGACCTGACCAGCAGCAGGTTACCTACATTCGCGCAGGCAATGAGAAGAACAAACGCCCCCACGGCAAGCATGATCTCGAGTGTGGGAAGCAGAGAGCCGGCGTGATTGAAAGGGGTTTGCCACAACGGCCACAGGCTGATGCCGCGCCCGCGGTTCGTGGCTGAGTAGTTGCCTTCCAGGCGTGCCGCGATGGCCGAGATTTCTTGCTGGGCTTGCGTGCGAGTAACCTCCGGCTTGACTCGCACATAGGATTCGATCCACCGCGCGCCGCGGTCCTCGAGTTTATATCCGCCGCTTTCGAAGTTTTCCTCCATGGATACCGGCACCCAGAATTGCATCGGCCAGCCTACGAAGGTTCCATAGAATCCCTCTGGCGCGACACCGATGATGGTATGCGGAAGGTTGTTGAGCCTCTGTGTCTTGCCGACGATTTGTGGATCACTCTTGAAGCGGTTTCGCCAAAGCTGATAGCTAATGACCACGACAGGGTGAGCGTTATTGCCCACGTCTTCGCCAGGCTCGAAGCCGCGACCGAGCACGGGATGAACGCCGAGCGCGTCGAAATAGTTTGCGGAGACGATGCTGCCGGTCGTCACCTCCGCGCGGTCACCGATATTCAGGGTGCTGCCGGTAATCTTGCTCACAAAGAACGCATCACAAAGAGTGCAGCTTCTCTGCAAATCAAGGAAGTCCGGCCACGATATTGGTGTTGGACCGGTCTCGCCACGCGATGTTCCCGCAAGGGCGAGTAGCCTGTCCTGGTGGGCCACCGCCGGGTACGGCCGGAATAAGATCCCTTCCATCCAACTAAACACCGCAGTATTGGAGCCAATTCCCAAGGTCAAACATAAGATTGCCAGAAGAGAAAAGCCCCGGCTCCGGAATAGTTGGCGAAGCCCATAGCGCAAATCCTGAATCAGGTCTTCCATTACGTTTCCGCCGCGCGCGTCTCTGCACTGCTGTTCGATCTGCGTCATTCCGCCCATTTTGCGGAGGGCCGAATAGCGCGCAGCCTCAGCCGACATGCCGGCATCAAGGTTCTCCTGGATTTGCTGCTCGAGGTGATCGCGAAGCTCGTCTTCCAGCTCCTGATCCACTTGTTTACGGCGGAAAAACGCGCGCAAACGCAATGGAAGGGTATAAACCCATTGTTCGAACGTCATCTCAGGCCTCCTCGAGCTTGACTATTCCGGAGATGGCGGCGGAGAGACGGTTCCAGTCGGCTGCTTCCTTTTCGAGTTGCTTCCGCCCGAGCCGAGTCAGCGAATAAAACTTCGCTCGCCGATTGTTTCCACTTGGCTTCCACTGAGAGGTAATCCAACCTCGATGTTCCAGCTTGTGCAGCGCCGGGTAGAGAGAGCCATCGCTAACCCCTAACACATCGCTCGACATTTGTTTCAGACGCTGGCTAACCGCCCAGCCGTTGACAGGCTCCAACGCCAGTATTTTCAGGATCAGCATGTCTAGCGTCCCCTGAACAAGGTCTGAAGGCTTACTCAAGCGGTCTCCTATCGGTTACCGAGTTAGACTAACTCTGCACCACTCTGGTTAGCAATAGGATCTAGAAAACTTGGAAAATCCAGTCAGGGCCGGATTTCCGGCAAACGTCTGCAGTGGCGTAGTCTCGGGGAAGAGCGCGACCGGAATGCGATCCAAGCTCGGGCGAGCGTGACGTTCGGCGTGGCTTCGACGGAGAAAAACAAAAGGCGGCGAGCCTGCGCTCGCCGCCTTTCGGCTTATACCCCCCCAGGTACTCGCCAGACTGAAACTTACTGGTTGAGCGGGTTGAAGGTCAGGATGCCCGCTTCGGTGTTGGAGCAAGCGCCAGCTGGGTCGACGCGAACCACCGCATCTTCCTCAGCGCAGAAGCCGCGGATGCCGGTCTGGTTGATCGAAAGCGGAACGGCCTTGACCGTATATCCGGAGTTGACGCCACCCACAACCGTGCCGGTGCCGGTAGTGAACGAGTAGCCGCTCTTGCCGCTGCCCGTCGGGTTGCCGTTGTTGGAGAGCACGGAGTCAATCAAGCAAGCTGTGGTCGAGCTGGGAGCACAGGCCGCACCCAAACCGCCGCCGAGATTCGTCAGAGCCGGTGCGTATCCCACCGTCGGATAGGCCGTCTGGTAAGTCACTTCACCCGTGGTGATGGTACGGATGGACGCGACAGCAGACGACTCATTGGCCGCCATGCGAGCGCGCAGCAAGTTCGGAATGGCGATAGCAGCAATGATCAGGATGATCGCCACTACGATGAGCAGCTCGATCAGTGAAAAACCCTTTTGTTTCCGCATCTCTAGCTTCCTCTCGAGTGGATCTTTGTGGTTTTGAGACCTGCTGGTCACGAATGACGCAGTCGCTAGGATAAATTGCGACTGCTGCGCCAGACCCAAGGGGCTCCCCGGTTACCGATGAATGCAGGGGAGAGTCTTTATTCGCAATAGTGAAGCACGCAGGTAACAAAAGCGCGATAGAGGAAAGAGCGGTAGTAACAAAACTCCGACAATCCCGCTGACAAAATCTTGTCAATTTAGGAAGGAGTTCGGAAGGGGACCGGAAGCGCCGGGCTGGGCCCCGGGGACAGCCGAGAGCGGCTGTCCCCACATTTGGCTCTCCAGCCATCGCGGCACGTGATGTCAATGTCCAGCGGAAGCCTTGGAGGCAAGGTTGGGCTGGGCGGGCACGGCTGGAGCTGCGGCGGCCGTCGGGGATTGGGCATTGTTCAGGGGCGGGGCAACGGACTGTTTGGCGCGAGTTCGATGACCTCGGAAATACGCTGGCCTTCGTGCTGCTTGGCCATTTGCCAGTTGCGCAGGGCCTCCTTCTCACGAACCACTTGGTCGTTGTTTTGCTTGAGGCGTTCGGCGTAGTGGGTGGTGACGCGGTCCGTTTCCGTCTGGATCTTGGTGTTTTCCTGGGATTTGCGTTCTTCAAATTCCTCGAGCTGTTTCTGCTGGCCGGCTTCGTAGGAGTTCAGGGCCGGCTGGCGATGGGTCGCGTCCTTGAGCAGGTCGTCGGGCGAAGTGCCGGCGGCGTCGAGGGCCATGAGCACAGAGGCGCGCTGGATGTCTTTTGATAGTTCGCGGATGCGGTCGCTGTTGAGCATGTCGACGACCTTGTGCACGCCGTATCCGGAGCGCGGGGTGAGGATTCCGGCAGCGTGGTAAAAGTCGACATAAGAGAGCAGGTTAGATTGGGAGCCGGTCAGGCTTTCCGCGGGCCGGGTCTACAAATTGTTCACTGGAGTCTCCGTCTTGACAGCTTTTTCGGGCGCGCCGGTGCCGTCATGCTGGCGGCGCCAGAGGTTGGGAAAGAAATTTTTCGATGGCATAACCTTCCTTTCGTGAAGACGGGCCGAGGCTTGGAGTGCGCCGTTGCGATCTCGATTAGTTCGGGCAACAGGAGGTTCCTGCAAATGCTTTGACGGCCCATCCTGCGCCACAAGAGCGGTACGCGCTGGAGCCAGTCCAGGCGGAAGCCGAGGACTGGGCGATTGGTTCGGGGCATTCTGAAGCGCCAGAGACCTTTGGCTGACCATTGATCGAACGGGGTTAAGGGGCGGTTGTTTGCTTGCGGCGTCTGGCTGGGTGGCGGCTCTGAAGACTCTAGGCGGCTTGCGCGACAGTTTTCTTGGGCCGGCGCGCTGGGTTCAATGCGGCTCGCGGCTGGCTCGCGGCGAACGCCCAAGAGGAATTCCCGTCCATCGGTGCGGCAGTTTCTCGCCACTGCGCAAAAGTGTTCGCGGTGCCACTTCACGGTGAGCCTTGCGCCCACTGCGATGGGAGTCTTGAAGCGGATGCAGGCACCGGACGGCGATGTGTCTTCGAGGGTGCCGGGAGCGCGGTTGGTGGCCCCGGCGGGGTCTTGCCAGAAGACCTCGCCCACTGCCCACAAAACTGTCCTCGGTTCGATGATAGGGCCGTCCATGCAATTCTCATCGGCGGGAGAGTAGCGGAGTTTAGTTACGGGAGGCCCAGGATGAGGGCGAGCGGTTCGGCTTCTTCGTCGACATGAAGGGGACGATTCCCAAGACGGGCTCGGCACCTGGAGAGGGGCAGCCGAGCGCCGCTCGGCGTGTCCTGGAGCTGACTAAGAGAACAGGCGCATCAGGCCGGTTGCCGGGAGGTCGGGCGAGAGGAAATGGCAGTCTTTGAAGCCGGCGGCGCGGGCTAGGGCCTCGGCGGCGAGGTATCCGCTGCGGACGGCGCCTTCCATGGTGGCGGGCCATCCGGTAGCGGTCCAGTCACCCGCTAGAAAGACGCGCGGCCATGCGGTAGTGGCGGATGGACGGTGGGCGTCGATGCCAGGGCGGGGTGAGTAGGTGGCGTTGACTTCTTTAATGACAGCGGACTTCACCAGGTTGGCTTCGCGAGCAGCAGGGAAAAATTCGCGGACCTCGGCGAGAGCTAGCTCGACTATTTCGGAGCGGGATTTGTCGATCAGAGATTTGGAGGAGCTTACGACGAGTTCGATGTAACTGCCGCCCTCAGCGGCTAAAGCCGTATTGGACGCTGTAACGGCGCGACTGAAGTCGTGCCCTTCCGGTTCTTGCCGATCTCTCCCATTCACCTCCCTTTCGCGCTTTGCTTCGGTGCGCATGGGTTGGAGGCGGGATTTGTGGAACATCCACTGGATGGTGCGGTCGAGGAGGACAGCGTGGTCGAGCTCGGAGATTTGGCGGTCGAACCAGAGGTGGATGCCGGTGATGGGAGCGGTTTCGAAATGGGAGATTTGCTCGCGAAGGGACGCGCTCTCGGCGCATTGCGGAAGAACTTTGTCTAGTGCGTCGAAAGGAAGGGCCAAGATCAGAAAGTCAAAGTCCCCTCCCTGCGAACTGCGCAGGGACAAGGGTGGGGCACCCTGTTTCGGCAGATTCTCTTCGCGGGTACGGAGTTGCAGTTGGAGGCGCGACGCATCGGCCGTGAAACCTTCTATGGGTTGACGGAAATGCAGTTCGCCCCCGCGGGCGCGGATGTAGTCTCCGGCTTTGTTGTAGAGGTCGGTGAGGGGGACTGTGGGCACACCCATTTCGCGGGCGGCGGGAGACTTCATCGATTCGCGGATGACTTGCGCAGCGGCCGAGACTGAGATCAGGTTGAGTTCTTCGCTGAGCGCGCTGATCAGGATGGGCCGCCAGAAGCGCTCGATCGCCTGCTTGGTTTGTCCGTGTTGATCGAGCCAGTGCTGGAACGATTGCCCGGTGTCGCGTTGATCAGTCAGCGTGAGCGGGACCAGTGCGCGCGAGATCGAGAGCTTGTCGGCTGGGCTCAGGAACGAGAACTTTAGGAACGACGGCGTGGTGTGCAGAGGCGCGGGAAGCGGGGAAGACTTCATCACGGAAGTGCGGCCGCCAGGCTCGATGAAAGTCATCTGGTCGTACCAGCGGATTTGGTCTGCGACGCCGATGCGGTCGTAGAACTCCAGCAGATTGGTGCAGACACGAAACAGAACGTGCTGGCAGTTGTCGACGACTTCGCCGGTGCCAGGGTGTTCCCAGGAGGAAGCGCGTCCGCCGAGGAAGGGACGCTTCTCGAACAGCGTGAGGCGGAATCCTTTGTCGGACAGGGCGCAGGCGGCGGCGAGTCCGGCGAGACCGCCTCCGGCGATGGCTACTGTCGGTTGGGGAGTGGGGGACATTCTTAGTTCGGAGACTCACTGTCGAGTCAAAGTCCCCACCCTCTCTCGCAAAGAACGCGAAAGAAGGATAGGGCACCCGCAAAAGCAGGTTCCTCCACTGTGCTCGCTTTCGCTCGCTCCGGTCGGAATGACAGAGGTGCTGTTCGTTCCTGCCTGTCGGAATGACAAAGGAATGGGCGTCACAGGATGCGCTTGAAGAAACCTTTCCCGAGGATGCGCAGCTTTTCTGGGGTGCTCAAAGCGACTTTGACGGTGAAGACGTCGTATTGCTTTTCGGCGATTCTCTCGAGCAGGCGGCGGTAGATGGTTACTAGGACCCACAGCGCGGGCTGGCTGTCTTCGGAGATGTACGGGAGCAATTCTTCCCCGGAAATGTAGAACTCGCGAGCTCGGTCGGCTTCGAGCGCGAGCAGGGGGCGGAAGCGCGCGGGATCGGGCGTGCCGAGCAGTTCCGAGGCGGCGAGATTAAACTTCGCGAGGTCTTCTTCCGGAAGATAAATGCGGCCCATGCCAGCGTCTTCTTTGACGTCCCGAATGATGTTGGTGAGTTGGAAGGCGAGACCGCAGCGCTCGGCGAGGGGCTCGGCAGCGGGATCGCGATATCCGAAAATGTGGATGCAGACCAAACCAACGACGGAGGCGACGCGATAGCAGTAGAGGCGAAGGTCTTCGAAAGTCTTGTACTGAATGGTGAGGCCCGGAGCGTTCGTGGTTTGTGCAGAGGCTTCCTCTTCTTCCACGTCCATGGCAGTGCCGAGGGCGAGTTCATCAAGCAATCCGGCGGGAATGGAGAAGCGGCGCTGGGCGTCGGTCAGAGCGAGCAGGATGGCGTCGTCAGTGGGTTCGCCTTGTTGAGCGCGGTGCAGCGCGTCGAGCCAGATGTCGAGCTTCTGGCGGCGTTCGGGAAGGCTGAGCGTGGCGTCGTCGGCGATATCATCGCAACGGCGCATGAAGGCGTAGACGGCGCAGAGCGCTTCGCGTTTGCGACGTGGCAGGACGAGGAATGCGTAGTAGAAATTCTTGGCCGCGGTGCGGGTGATGCCCTTGCAGACGGAATACGCCATCACGAGTTGCGGCGGAGCCGGGGTCCAGGGAAGGGGGACCGGCTGGGTTCCGGCGCTCACTGTTGTCCTCCGCTTCCAAAAAGTTTGCTCATAGCGGCACGCGCGACCAGAGCGAGCTTGCGGGGCTTGGAGATGGACGGGCGATTTCCGAGGACAGCGTACTGTTGCTTCTCGATGGCATTGAGAATTTCTTGTCCGCCGCGGCTGAACAGATCGAGGTCGATGGCCAACTCGCGATCGACTTTGCCGATCAGGGGCAGGCCCTTGCGGAACCAGTCGCGGGCGCGCTCGACCTCAAATTTCATCATCGAACAAAAAGCGGGAGTGTTCTGGCCGCGCGCGATGCCTTTTTCGCTGACATTGAAGAGATGAAGGTCTTCGAGCGGAAGATAGATTCGTCCCTTGGCGTAGTCGGTGCTGATGTCTTGCCAGAAGTTGGCGAGTTGCAGGGCGGTGCAGGTGAAGTCGGAGAGTTGTTGACGCTCAGGGTCGCGGTATCCGCAGAGGTAGAGGACGAGATGGCCGACCGGGTTCGCAGAATATTTGCAGTAGGCCAGCACATCGTCGAAGGTTGCGAAGCGGGTGACCGTTTGATCCTGGCGGAAAGCGACGAGCAAGTCGGAGAACTCGTGCTGGGGAATGTCGAACTGGCGCACGGTATCGGCGAGGGCCACGAATACCGGATGCTTCGGAGCGCCGTCATAGCAGGCAGCGAGTTCGCGCTGCCACTGGTCCAGAAGGTCGAGGGAGGCGGCGGTGTCGCCCACTTCGTCGCCGAGGTCGTCGGAAATGCGGCAGTAGGCGTAGACGTTGAAGAAATGCTGGCGCAGGCGATTGGGCAAGAACCAGCTGGCGACGGAGAAATTTTCGTAGTGCGTGCGGGCGAGGCGGGCGCAATATTCGCGAGCGTCCGAGAGCGTAGGTGCCGTGGCGGGGATGGCGTAGTGCGCGGGCAGGCGAGACCAGCCGAGGGCGGCGGGGGTGTTTGCGGGATGTTCTTGTACGGATGACAAATAGTGTTTTCCCACGATTCTGCGTTTCCGCCTGCCTCTTGCCAGGTAGGGATCCTTCGACTGCGTAACTGCTTCGCGTTCGCGAACCAGTTACTTCGCTCAGGATGACAAACTTTATGAACCTGGACGGCACGACTGAAGTCGTGCCCTTCCCAACCTCGCCGAATCAGTGGCCGGGGATGATTGCGGTTTTGATGTCCCCTCCGCGATTCAGCATGTGGCGGAGAACCTGCTGCAGGCGCGACAATGGCGCCTCCCCCGTGATGTAGTCGGTGGGGCGAATTTTCTTGGCCGCGATCAATCCGAAGGCCCGGCGAACGGTTTCCGGCGTGTGGTGAAACGTGGCTTTCAGAGTGATTTCGGAATAGTGCAGGCGGTTGGTCTCGAGCTGCACTTTGGTTCCGCTGGCACATCCGCCGAAGAAGTTGACGGTGCCGCCTTTGCGGACCATGTCGACGGCCCACTCCCACGCTTCTGGCTTGCCGACGGCTTCGATGACGACGTCGCAACCCCGCTTCTGCGGAGACAGGGCGCGAACAGCGTCGACTACGTTCGGTACTTTCGTCGTTTGAATAATCTCATGCGCGCCCATGTGCTTGGCGGCTTCGACCTGGCCGTCACGCTTGACGACGGAAATCACATTGCAGCCAATGGCGCGGGCGACTTGCACGAACATGAGGCCGATCGGGCCTCCGCCGAGAATGGTGACGGTGTCGCCGATCTCCACGCCGGTTTCGTGCAGGCCGCGGAGGACGCAGGCCAGAGGCTCGGTCATGGCCGCCTCTTCGACGCTGACATTGGGCGGAATGATCAGCATGTTGGCTTCCACGATCCGGCGGGGAACACGAATGTACTCAGCGTAGGCGCCGTTGTTAAAGAGCAGATCTTCGCAGAGGTTCTCCTGATGCTTGGAGCAGTAGAAGCACATCTGGCAGGGGGCGGAGTTGAGGGCGACGACGCGCATGCCCTTCTTGAAGCCATTGACCCCTGCGCCGACTTCCTCGATCACCCCGGCCAACTCATGGCCGAACAGGGCGGGGGGGACGATCATGCGGGCGTGGTAGCCGCGCTGGTACACTTTGAGATCAGTGCCGCAGGTTAATGCGACCTGGACTTTGACCAGAACCTCGCCGTCACCCACACGAGGGATGGGGACTTTTTCAATCTTAAGGTCTTCTTTGCCGTACAAGACGGCGGCGGTCATTTTTCCGTTCACTGCTGGCTTCCTTCCAATTACCGCGAACCACAGGGGCTAAAGCCCCGCTGAAATTGTTGCCCTTAACGGCACGACTAAAGTCGTGCCCTTCCACCAAAACCGCACGGCTGAAGGCCGCGCCCTTCCACAAAACCCACCAAGCCACTTACTGCCAAACCTACCCAAGCCACGCACTGCCGGGTTGAATCATGATCTTCATTGACGAAGGTTGCGGATAGGCGGCCAGATCCAAGGCTTGCGGGCTCTCAGAGAGCGGGAAGCGATGGCTGACCAGCCGTTCCAGATCCATCACACGGCTCATGACAAAACGAACCGACTCGTTCTGCAAGTCGACCGACGCACTATAGGACCCCACCAGAGTTTTCTCATCGACACAGATGGCTGCAGGATCGATCAATGCCTCTCCGTGCTGCGTTTGCGCAAACAGCAATACCCGGCCACCGGGTCGGGCCGCATCCATCGCGGTGCGAATCAGGGAGTTGCCGCCAACTGCGAGAATCACCGCATCGGCGCCACGTCCCTCAGTCAACTCGCGGACACGCTCAACTACATTTGCCTGCGATGCATCAATTGTAAGCGCTAACCCGAAACTTGATCCTATTCTAAGCCTCTCCGGATACAAATCGGAAGTAATTAAGGTGGCGCCTGTCTGCTTGGCCAAGACACTCAATATGATGCCAATGGGACCTTGACCGATGGCTAGAACCGTTTCACCACGGCGGAGGCGCAGCGCGTCGATCCCCTTCATGCAGGTGTTGACCGGTTCGACGAAGCAGGCTTGTTCGAACGAAACGCCGTCAGGAATGCGGACCGTGCCGTGCTCGACGATCCAGTCCATGACGCGTACGTACTCGGCGAAACCGCCGCCGGAAGGCTCGAATCCGGCGGTGCAACCGACTCTCTTGTAGGTGGCGCACTGGGCGAATGTCTTGTTCTGGCAATAGAAACATTCGCGGCAAGGAATGTGGTGGAAGACCATGACCCGGTCACCGGGACGACACGTCCGGACGCCTTCGCCTACCGCTGCGACGACGCCGGCGGTTTCGTGTCCGAAGATGCGGGGGGCGGAGTGGGAGCCTGTGGAAATCTTCTTAAGGTCGGTGCCGCACACGCCGCAGGAGTGGACGCGGACGAGCATTTCGCCGGGGCCGATTTTCGGGACTGGCACGGTCTCAAGGCGGACGTCATTGACGCCGCGGTAGACCGCGGCTTGCATAGTTGCTGGGATCGAATACGAGGGAGCTTCGACCGAAACCTGTCCGGCTATGGCCATCGACTTATTTTAGATGATGTTGGGGGCGGGTTCGTTTCAAATCAAGGGGATGGGGGAGACCGTTGGTAACGAGATGGGGGCTTAGTGCGGTGGCGTACGGACAGCAGCCCAGGGTGCGGGACGGCTTCGGGGGCAAGCTATCCCTTCGGGAAGCTCAGGGCACGCTCTCGGGAGAGCCAGGCAGGATGCCGACCCTACTCTTTGGCGTTACGCTACGATTTACGACATTCGTGCTATGCTGCGCAAAACTTCGCGATTCCAGGATTGACTCGTGCTGATTGAAATGCGGCTCGAAAACTATGCGGTGATCGACAACCTGGCGGTGGAGTTTGGTCACGGGTTGAACCTGCTGACGGGCGAGACGGGGGCGGGGAAGTCGATCCTGGTGGATGCGCTGGCGCTACTGCTGGGCGATAAGGCGTCGAGCGATGTGATTCGTACGGGGACGCAGCGGGCTGTGGTGTCGGCTGTGTTTGAGGCGGAGGGTGCGGCGGAGAAGCCATTGGCGGGAATTCTGGAAGCGAATGGGCTGGACAAATCCGATGACGGGTCGCTGATCCTGCGGCGCGAAATTGCAGCCGGAGGCAAGGGGCGCGTGTTCGTGAACAATCAGCCGGCGACCGTGGCTGTCTTGCGGTTGCTGGCGCCGCATTTGGCGACCATCCATGCGCAGAATGAATCGATTCTGTCATTCGATGGGCCGGCGCGGCTGGGGTTGCTGGATGCGTTTGCCGGCAGCCAGTTGGAGTCGTTAGAAACGTCTTTTGCGGCCTGGAGAGAAATTCGCACGCGCATCGAGGATCTAGAGCGGGGAGAGCAGGACCGGCTGCAGCTGGTGGATCTTTGGATTTTCCAGAAGCGCGAGATCGAAGAAGGTCGGCTGCAGAGTGGAGAAGACGAGCGGCTGGAGGGCGAGAAGCGTGTGCTCGCCAACGCCGAGAAAATCTATAACGCGGCGATGAACGCGTTTGATCTGCTGTACGAGGGGAACGGCTCGACAGCGTCGTCGCTCAGGGCGGCACAGAAGCAGGTCGAGGAGTTGGTTCGTTACGAGCCGAAATTCCAGGAGGCGCTGGCAGCGCTGGAAACGGCACGCATCAGCGTGGAAGATGTGGGCGGGACTCTACGCGACTATGCGGGAGGGATTCATGCTTCGCCGGAACATCTGGCGCAGGTGGAGGACCGGCTGGCGCTGCTGGACCGGCTGAAGCGCAAGTACGGTCCGACGCTGGATGAAGTGATACAGTTCGGCGCGGACGTCTCGCAAAAATTGTCAGAGGTAGAGAACAAAGACGAGATACTGCGGGGATTGCGGGCGGAGTTGGCGAAGGCCGCTAGGGAGTATCTGCGTGCGGCGCGGATGCTATCGAAGAAGCGCGAGGAAGCGGCGCGGCGGCTGGAGAAGTTGGTCGAAGCCGAGATCAACGATCTGGCGATGAAGTCGGCGTTTCGGATCGAGATCACGAGTTCGGAAGAAGAAGGGAACTGGACTAGATCAGGCATCGATCAGGTGGTGTATATGATTTCGACGAATCCGGGAGAGCCTCTGCGACAGTTGGAGCACATCGCGTCAGGTGGAGAGTTGGCGCGGGTGATGCTGGCGCTGAAGGCGAGTGTGGAGTCGGGTGCGCGCGAGAAAGTCAAAACCCCCGCCCTGTCGCAAAAAACGCGACAAGGACGGGGCCCCCAACGGACTCTTGTGTTTGATGAAATTGATACGGGGATTGGGGGACGGGCGGCCGAGGCGGTGGGGAAAAAATTGAAGTCGCTGGCGCGATCGAATCAGGTTTTGTGCGTGACGCATTTGCCGCAGATTGCGACGTTTGGCGATCATCATTATGTGATCGAGAAAAAGGAGTCCGGCGGGCGTACACGCACCAGCATTCGGGCGGTCACGGGAGAGGAACGAACGGAAGAAGTGGCGCGCATGTTGAGTGGGGCGAAGTTGACGGAGACTTCACGCAAGCATGCCGAGCAGATGATTAGGGCGAACGGTTAAGGCCGAGTTCGTTACTCTTTGTGGAGAAGACCCGCGCTAGCGGGTGATGATCAGGTCGTTTGAGCCTCGGCTATCGGCCAAGGTGGTATTGGCAGCGCCGTCAGCCACCTTGATAGTGAAGTTGACGGTGATCTTGGCCTTGGTTTCGACCGGCTGGCCGTCCTGCAGGACCGGCTTGAAACGCCACTCGCGCACGGCTTGCTGGGCTGCCGCGGAGAGAATGGCGGGTCCGCTCAGCACGCGGAGATTCTGAATCACGCCGTCGGTGCCAATCACGGCCTGCAACACAACCGATCCCTGAACATTCATGTGCTGCGCCAGCGCGGGGTAAGTCGCGGTCGCGCGAGCTTCGACGGTCATACGCTCGTGCTCGGCCGCGTTGGTGGCTGCCGCAAGAGTCGATTGTTCCATCATCTGCTGGGGAATTTCCACCTTGGCGGCGTTGGTGCCGGGATGAATTTTGTTGTGCGCGTCGCCAGCGATTACCTCGACATCCAGAGGGGGCAGCACCGTACGATTGGTGGTAACGGCGGGTAAGTCAGCAGCCTTGGGCTGAGCGGCAGTCTTGGCCGCTGGGATGCGGGTTTTTGCGATGTTGGACTTCGCCTGCGCGGGCGCTGCGGGAGTCGGTGTGGCTACAGTCTTTGAGGTTGCAGTAGTCGCGGGTCCATCGGTTTCCAGCGTGGATTCATCTGAACCGAACCAGAACTGCTGATCTTTCAGGACCACTGCGATGAGCGCGACGACCAGGAGAACCAGCGCGAACAGAAGGCGGCGGCGCTGCGGATTCGAAGTTGTCCCTCGACCCTGCGAGTTGCCTACCATCGGTCTGTTCTTGATCTCTAACATTTCGCTGACCTGGAAGTCTGCGCGATGACATTAATATGCTGCGCCAGATCGACCGTGATCACAATGGCCACGGCGTGGGGGGGTGGTGGCACGAGGGGGCCATGGGTAGAAAACGCTGCTGCGGGCGGGAAAATGTGATTCGGGGAGGGCACCTTTGTGATTTTCGTCACTGAGCAGGCAGGGGTTCATCCGATATAGGCAGAAGGATGAACTCACAAAATGTGAAGGATCGGGTGGCGTGGCTGCAGGGGCCCTCGGCTCAATGCGAGGAAGCGGCTGCGAATGGGCTGACTCCGTGGCGGCTTGTCCTGTTAGGAGCGCCGGGAGTCGGCAAGGGTACGCAGGCAGACCTTTTGAACCAGCGGCTTGGGGCATGTCATCTCTCGACAGGCGACGTTTTCCGCGCGGCCGGAAGCCGGGGCGAGTGCGAGCAGAGCCCTGCGATGCAGGAGGCTTTGGGATACATGCGACGAGGTGCGCTGGTACCGGATTCGACGGTATGGGAGATGGTCCGGGAGCGGGTGCGCTGCCTGCGGTGTGGGGAAGGGTTCATCCTCGACGGGTTTCCACGCACCCTAGGGCAGGCTGAGTCACTGAAGCAGTTGCTGGATAGCGAGAAGCTCGCGCTCACGGCGGTGGTGAATTACGAACTACCGACTCGCGAAATCGTCGCACGGCTGGGTGGCCGCCGGACTTGCGAGAAATGCAAGGCCGTGTTCCATGTGACCGAACGGCCTCCCAAAGTCGCCGGGCGCTGCGATCACTGTGACGGAACCCTGCTTCAGCGGGAAGATGACCGGCCGGAATCGATCCAGGTGCGGCTGGAGGCTTATGGTCGCAGCACCGCGCCTCTGATTGAGTTTTATCAGAAGTCCGGGCTTCTGCTGCGGGTAGCCGCCGCCGGCGCGCCGGGAGAAATTCTGGAAATCACTCTTACGGATCTCAAGTCACGACGGGCGGCGCAGTTGGCGGCCTGACGCATTCGAAATTGATCCTCCAGTGGAGGGTTCCGCACGAAAAGGTCATCGGTTGACGCCAGGCGACTGGATGGCCCCTCCCAGTTCAGGCCCCAGATTTCCCCATTCGGTGCTAATCCCAGCGCTTTCTGTGGCTTACGTTGACCATCCCGGTACTTTCCGGTAGTTTATTAGTATCGCCACAATGGGGATCGTGTACCCTAAACGTACGGGTTTTGTGGCAGTTTTTGCATCTAAAGATTGAGAGCAGATTCCTCGCTGCGCTCGCGATGGCAGGCCGGAAGACTTTCTGGAATGACAACCGGGGCCGGGCGCTTGGGATTTGAGGAGCGGGCCTACATCGTGTCTGGACTTCTAATGAAAAACGACGGAAAGACTTTATTGCTGCTCAAGCCGAGGGGGTTCTGCGCGGGGGTGGTGCGGGCGATTGACGTGGTCCGCATTGCTCTGGAGGCGTTTGGGCCGCCGATTTATGTGCGCAAGGAGATCGTCCACAACAGCTTTGTGGTCGAGGAGTTGCGCGGCAAGGGCGCGATTTTCGTCGACAGTGAGGACGAAGTCCCGAACGGCGAGCGCATCATTTACAGCGCGCACGGAGTTTCGCCGGAGGTGCGGGAACACAGTGCCAAGCGCGGGCTGCGCGTGATTGATGCGACGTGTCCGCTGGTGACTAAGGTCCACGTGGAGGCGGTGAAGTTCGCCAAGGAAGGATTCTCGCTGATTCTGATCGGGCACAAGGATCACGATGAGGTGATTGGGACGCTGGGCGAGGCTCCGCTGGTGACGCAAGTAGTGGGATCGCCCGAACAGGTGAAGTCGCTCAACGTGCCCGACCCGGACCGCGTGGCGTATCTGACGCAGACGACGCTGAGCCTGGATGAGACCAAAGACATTATTGCGGCGCTGAAAAAGAAGTTCCCCAATATCAAGGGGCCGGCGGCGCAGGATATTTGCTACGCGACCGAGAACCGGCAGGTTGCGGTGAAGCAGGTGGCTTCCGAAGCCGATTTGCTACTGGTTGTGGGATCGGAGAACAGTTCGAATTCGAACCGGCTGGTCGAAGTGGCGCGCAACCTGGGCACGAACGCGCATCTTATCGATAGCTGCAACGACATTGAGGCGGAGTGGTTGAAGGGCGTGAGGACGATTGCCCTGACCGCGGGGGCCTCGGCGCCGGAACATCTGGTCGAAGAGACGGTGACGTTTTTGCGTAACAAAGGGTTCGACAACATGCAGGAACTCGAAGTGATGCCGGAGAACGTGCGCTTCGGGCTTCCGCCGGAGATTGTGGAGGCGATCGCCGCCGCTCCGGCCAACGCAACCGCGGATTAACGGAGCCGCCAATCGATGAATATTGACTCCCCCGATGCTCATTTATCCTCTGCTACTTCCATAGGTTCAAATCCCCAGCTTCGTTTCGGAAAAATTGAAGGGTTGGGCGCCCGTGTGGGCGCCGCGATTGCGGCTGCGCGGAAGTGGCTGTTTTCCCAGCAGCACGAAGATGGCTATTGGTGCGGGGAACTCGAAGCGGATACGACGCTTGAGTCGGATTACATCCTGCTGCACACGCTGCTCGGAACTGGCAACCAGGAGCGGTTTCAGAAGTGCGCGAACTGGATTCTACGGCATCAGAATGAAGACGGCGGGTGGAGTATTTATGCGGCGGGGCCGTCGAACATCAGCGCCTCGGTGAAGGCGTACTTCGGGCTCAAGCTGGCAGGGTATACGGCAGACCATCCGGCCATGGAGCGTGCCCGCAAGAAGATTCTGGAGATGGGTGGCGTCACTGAAGTCAATACATTTACCAAGATCTATCTGTGCTTTTTCGGGCAGTATGACTACGACGCGGTTCCGGCGATTCCGCCGGAGATCGTGCTGTTTCCCAACTGGTTCTGGTTCAATATCTACGAAATTTCTTCGTGGTCGCGGGCCATCCTGGTGCCGCTGTCAATCTGCTACGCCAAAAAACCCTTCAAGAAGATTCCGCGCGAGATGGGTGTGGAAGAGCTGTTTGTCGGCGGGATGCAGAAATCGCGCATGCACTTGCATTGGACGAAGAAGCTGGTGTCGTGGCGGAATTTCTTTCTCGTGCTCGATCGCATAACGCACTGGCTGGAGCGGGTGCACGTTCGTCCGCTGCGGTCGGTTGCGTTAAAGAGCGCAGAGAAGTGGATGCTGGCGCGCTTTGAGATGAGCGACGGGTTGGGAGCGATTTATCCGTCGATGATGAACGCGATTATTGCGCTGCGCTGCCTGGGATATTCGCTGGACGATCCGCAGGTGATTCGCGCGCTGGATGAGTTTGAGAAGCTGGGGATCGAAGAGGAAGACACCTTCCGCATGCAGCCTTGCATGTCCCCGGTGTGGGATACGGCGTACGCGCTGTTTGCGCTGGGCGAGGCCGGAGTTCCGGCGAATGATCCGCGGATGGTGAAGTGCGCCGACTGGATTCTGCAGAAGCAGGTGCGGAATGTGGGCGACTGGCAGGTCAAGAACAAGACGGGCAAGCCGGGTGGGTGGTACTTCGAGTTTAACAACGAGTTTTATCCTGATGTGGATGATAGTGCGATGGTTTGCCTTGGGCTGAGCCGGGTGGAGCATCCCAATGGCCGCTATCAACGAGAGTCGGTGCAGCGGGCGATTGACTGGATCTTTTCGATGCAGTGCAAGAACGGGGGATGGGCGTCGTTTGATAAGGACAACGACAAGATGGTGTTCCAGTACATCCCATTTGCCGACCATAACGCGATGCTCGATCCCCCAACCGTGGATATCACGGGGCGCATTCTTGAGATGCTGGCGACCTATGGGTACGACAAGAATCATCCGGCGGTGCAGCGGGCGATTGATTTTGTCCTCAAGGAGCAGGAACCGGATGGGAGTTGGTTCGGGCGCTGGGGCGTGAACTACATCTACGGTACGGCTCTGGTGTTGCGCGGGCTGGAAGCGATCGGGATCGACCTGCACGAGCCTTGTGTGCAGCAGGGGGCAGAATGGCTGCGCATGGTGCAGAACGCCGATGGCGGGTGGGGCGAGACCGTGGGGTCTTACGATGATGCGACTCTGCGCGGGCAGGGCGAGAGCACGCCTTCGCAGACGGCCTGGGCGATTCTGGGATTGCTGGCGGCTAGTGACATTCGCAGCGACTCGGTGGCGCGCGGGATTGCCTACTTGCTGCGTACGCAGAGGACCGATGGATCGTGGGATGAGCCTTTCTTTACGGGTACGGGATTCCCGCGTGTCTTTTATCTGATGTATCACCTCTATCGCGATTACTTCCCACTGCTGGCGCTGACGACGTACGCGAAGATCATGGAGAAGAGCAATCAGACCGTGTAGCGCCGGACGCATTCGTCCGCGCTGCGAGGAGAGGCAAGCTGGCCCCGGACGAATGCGTCCGGGGCTACGCGTTTCTGGGGACACCATGCAGACGTTGACAATACGGTCGCAGTGCTGAATGCTGAGTGTCGAATGAAAGCTTTTGTCACAGGCGCCACCGGCTTCCTGGGATCTCACGTCGCCCGTGTTCTTGCCGAGCAAGGCGCGGACCTGCGGCTTCTGGTGCGTCCTACGAGCAACTTGCGCAACCTGGATGGCCTCAAGGCTGAGACTGCAACCGGTGATCTGCGCGATGCCGCTTCCCTCGAAAAAGCGATGGCGGGATGCGATACCGTTTTTCACGTAGCGGCCGATTACCGGCTCTGGGTGCGTGATCCGGAGGAGATGTACCGGTCGAACGTGGAGGGGACAAGGGCAATTCTGGAAGCGGCGCGAAAGAATGGGGTGCGACGGGTGGTGTACACCTCGAGCGTTGCGACGATGGGGTTCACCAGCAATGGGCATCCTGCGGATGAAGATTCTCCGGTCGCGCTGACCGACATGATCGGTCACTACAAGCGCTCGAAGTTCATGGCAGAGCAGGTGGCGCTGGAGGCCGGGCGCAGCGGGATGCAGGTGGTGACGGTGAACCCGACGACGCCGGTGGGGGAGCAGGATGTGAAGCCGACACCGACTGGGCGCATCGTCTTGGACTTTCTCAAGCGCAAGTTTCCCGCCTATGTGGAAACGGGATTGAACCTGGTCGACGTGCGGGAGTGCGCGCTGGGGCATGTTGCAGCTTTGGAAAAAGGCAAGTCGGGCGAACGGTACATTCTGGGCGGGGAAGACCTTACGCTCAAACAGATTCTGGATACGCTGGGAAGAATCACTGGCCTGCCTTCGCCGAAGATCAAGCTGCCGTATTTTTTTGCGTTTGCGACCGGGGTCATCGACGAGGCTTTTACCGGAAGACTACTGAAGCGGGAACCGCGGGCGACGGTTGATACAGTGCGCATGGGCAAGAAGAAGATGTTCGCGAGTTCCGGCAAGGCAGAGCGCGAGTTGGGCTGGAAGATTGTTCCAGTCGAAGGGGCCCTGCGGCGGGCGGTGGCGTGGTTCAAAGGGAACGGATATGTCTAGAGTTGCGATCGTCGCGGCGCTGGAACGCGAGGTGCGGCCGTTGGTGCGGGAGTGGCGTGTCGATGAGAGGGACGTCAAGGGAAGGCGCTTCCGTTTTTTCGAGAAGGATGATTTCGTATTGGTTTGCGGCGGCATTGGGGCGGAGGCGGCGCGGCGGGCGGCCGAGGCGGTGATTGCGTTGTACGTGCCGAAGGTGATCTATTCGGTGGGCTTCGCAGGGGCGCTCGATCCCGGGTTGAAAGTGGGGTGCATCGTACGGCCACGCCGAGTCGTGAATGCGGGTGATGGCAGCAGCGTGAATCTGAATCGCGGGGAAGGCGTGCTGGTCAGTTTCGGATCGATCGCGAGTCCGGAGCAGAAGGCGAGCTTGCGAGATTCGTTTGGGGCGCAGGCAGTCGACATGGAAGCGGCTGCGGTGGCCCGCGCGGCGGAAGTGCGAGGGGTGGAATTCGCGGTGGTGAAAGTGATATCTGACGAATTCGACTTCAGGTTCCCATCGACGGAGAGGTTTGTCGATTCCAACGGGCAGTTTCTGGCGGGGCGATTTGTCTGGTTTGCCGCATGGCGGCCCTGGCTGTGGCCACAAGTTGTGTGGCTGGCAGGGAACAGCTATCGCGCCTCGCACGCCCTGAGCGACTGGTTGCGAAAAGTGAATGCGGAGTCGGCTACGACGGGTCCTAGTGTTCGCACGATGGAAGAGGTCCACCGCCGATGAATCGCATGGTGCTTGTTCTTGTGGCATGGGTCATGGTCACGGTGCCGGCATTGGGCCAGAATAGTCCGCCGACCATCTATGCCGAAAGCTTCCGGCGAGGCTCGACTCGCATTGCCGAGGAAGGGTTCGACCTTAAGCTCACGCCAGAGAATGCTTCGTATCGTGAGAACATCAAGGATTCTCAGGGTAAGGATCGTTATGAACTGACGATTGCGCCGCTGATGCCAGGAGGCGACGACAAGGTCACGTCCTGGAAGCTGACCCTCAAGGATTTGCATCACACTTTCTATCGCAATCTTCTGGTGGCGGAGCAGGAACCGTCGGACGAGGCAAAGAACAATATCTTCTGGCTGAATCCGAAGCCGACTGCCCCAGTGCCGTTGCGCGCGAAGCGGGTCATGAAGGTCGAAGATTTCTACATGGTGGTTCAAGTGAAGGATCTGCACTTCACGCCGCTGGACTCGCCGTATTTGGATTCAATGGCAATCTCGCTGGAGATCACGAATACGGATCCACGAACGAGCCATTGAAAGCCGTGCATTAACCCGAACATTTCATTGGCGGATCGGGTACGGGCGGAAAAGTGGGCGGGTTGGTTCATCTATAATCACAAGAGGTGTTCTCTTAAAACGTGATGCAATTCTTCCCCTTGCCAGCAGCGTTCGTCGGCGGCGAAATCGTCGACATGATCTCCAACAGTGGCGCGGTGGCCAAGCTGGTTTTGCTGGGGCTGCTGGCGTTCAGCCTGATTTCCTGGTCCATCATCCTGACCAAATGGAGCCTGCTGCGGCGAGCGCGCATGCAGAGCGGGCGCTTCGTGCGGGCGTTTCGCAAGGCACAGCGGTTGCAGGATATTGCCGCCGTGGCCGAACAGTTCAAGCCCAGCCCGCTGGTTGGCGTATTCGAAGGCGGCTATGAGGAGTACAAGCGGCAGGCGCAGACGTCGGGCGCGGTGCGGAATCTGCTGTCGATTCAGCGCGGGATGCAGATTGGGGCATCAGAAGAGATCACTCGGCTGGAGCGGAATTTGCCCTGGCTCGCGATTACGGCGGCAGTGACTCCATTTGTCGGGTTGTTTGGCACGGTGTGGGGCATCATTGACGCGTTCCACGGATTAGGGACGGCGGGCGCGGCGACGTTGCGAGCGGTGGCTCCCGGCATCTCAGAGGCGCTGATTACTACGGCCGCCGGATTGGCTGCTGCGATTCCGGCGGTGATCGCTTACAACCTGATCGGCGCGTCAATCCGCGAGTTTGCCTCGCGGAGCGATGACTTTGCCCTCGAAGTGCTCAACGCGGTGGAGCACAGCCAGGCGCAGGCTCCCGTCGCAGAAGTGAGGCGCTGATGGCGTTCACGACTTCCAACGGGCGTACGCAGACGGCGCTGGCCGACATCAACATCACTCCGCTGGTGGACGTGGTGCTGGTGCTGCTCATTATTTTCATGGTGACGGCGCCGGTGCTGCAGTCGGGCATCGACGTCAGCGTGCCCAAGACGCGGACGGTGAAGCAGATCACCGAAGAACGCATGGTGATCACGATCAATAAAGATCAGCGTGTCTTTTTGGGCAATGACGCCATCAACATTAATGAAATTGGCAGCAAGTTGCGGCAGAAGATTCGCGATCCGCGCAATCAGTCCGTATTTGTGCGAGCCGATGAAAATGTTCCCTTTGGCGCTTTCGCCACTGTGATGGACGCGGTGAAGCAGTCAGGGATTACCAATGTCAGCATTGTGACGCAACCACTCGATCAAAATGGCAGCAAACGCTGATATCTATTTCGAGCGCGAACGCTGGGGCCGCGCGCTGGCGTGGTCGGCAGGATTGCACGTGGGCGTCACTGTGGCCTTGCTGATTTACTCGGCGGTCGTCTACCGGACGAGCGGCGGAACGTGGGGCGCAGGTGGAGGCGGGGAAGCGATCGGCGCGAGGCTGGTAAGCACAGTCCCGCTGCCGGCGAATCCCGCGCAGACGCAGAATGTGCTGGCGAACGAGTCGAAGGGCATCACGCAGTCGCAACCGAAGATCGAAGAGAAGGCGCCGGATGCGATCGAGATTCAGGGCAAGAACGCAAAAATAAAACCGAAAAAGAAGCAGGAGACGGTATCGAAAGAGAAATCGCAGGCCCCGCCCGAGGAGGAAAGCAATCAGGTTGCGTTCGGAGAGGGCGGGCCAGTCAGCGGGCCTTACGGTACGTTCAGCGCGGGGGGCGCCAAGGGCGGGTTTGGCGTTACGGGGGGCGGCGGGGATTTTGGCACAAAGTACGCGTGGTACGTGCACGTGATTCAGCAGAAGGTTTCGGACAACTGGCTCAAGTACGAGGTCGATCCGAGAATCACGTCGGCGCAGCGGGTGTACATCACGTTCGACGTGGCACGGGACGGCCATCCAATGAACGTGCAGGTTGAGCAGTCGAGCGGCGTACCTTCGCTGGATATTTCGGCGGTGCGAGCGCTGCAGCGCATTGATACTTTCGGTCCGTTGCCGCCTGATTACTCCGGTGGGAAGATTTCAGTGGAGTACTGGTTCGACTATAAGAAGTGAACCATTCGAGTAACTACCAAGCACTTCCGATTGAGTATGCGCTTCCAAACGGAGGCACAATGCGGAAGAGAGTGTAAAGAGGGAAGAAGCCTTGCAAAGCAATACATATCGTTATACGATATTGTCGTACGTGGTATGTTTTACCCTCACACGGATGGACGAAAGCGTTAGACCCACTCTCCGGCGATGGCCAAGAAGTTTCCGCGGCCCGGCGTTGGCGTTCGTTCTCATTTGCGGCGTTCTTTCTTCCGCACTGCTCGCTCAGGATTGGGTGAAAACGGGCACGAGCCTGGGCGTGGAGAAGGTGCGTCTGGCGGTGCCGGACTTCAAGCCGTCAACTGGCGATCCGCAGAACACCGCGCTGCTCAAGACTTTCAACGACACACTGTGGAACGATCTTGACGTCTCTGGTGTGGTTGAACTGGTGTCGAAGAGTTTTTATCCTTTGCAGGTCCCAGGACAGCCGCCGGACGTCAACTTTCTGGCGTGGAATGCGCCCCCTCCCAACGCCGCTACGCTGGCGTTCGGAAGCCTGGGCGCGGCCAGCGGAAAGCTGACGGTACAAGCGTGGCTGTACGACGTGAAGAACACCCAGTCGCCGCAGATTCTGGGTAAGCAATACACCGACACGTCGAGCGATGCGGCGGCGCGGATGATGGCCCACAAGTTTGCCGACGAAATCATCTTCCGGCTGGGCGGAGGCATCACCGGCATTGCCGAGACGCAGATCTACTTTGTCAGCGACCGGACGGGTCACAAGGAAATCTGGGCCATGGACTACGACGGCTCGAACCAGCACGAGGTCACGCATTTAGGCTCGATTTCATTGTCGCCGCGAGTGTCTCCCGACGGATCGCGCATCGCGTTCAGCAGCCTGACCAAGACCGGCTGGGAAATCATGATGTACTCGCTTGAACTAAGCCGGGCGGTGAGTTTTCCGCATATGGGCGGGACGAATCTATCTCCAGCGTGGTCGGGAGACGGAACGAATCTGGCGTTCTCGTCGTCGCGTGGCGGTGAGCCGGAAATTTATGTGTCGGATGCATCGGGCGGGAATTTACATCGCCTGACGACGGCCAAGGGGCCAGACGTTTCTCCTGTGTGGAATCGAAAGACGAACGCGCAGATCGCTTTTGTCAGCGGGCGAACAGGGTTGCCGCAGATTTATACGATGGGAGCCGACGGCACGAACCAGCAACGGATGACCGATCAGGGGTACGCGGTATCGCCGAACTGGGCGCCCAACGGGCAGTTTCTGGCGTTTGCCTGGGTGCGGAAATATGGGCCCGGGGAACCGGGATCCTCGGATCTGTACTTGATGGACATCGCCAGCAAGCAGTGGGTACAGCTTACGCACGATGGCGGGCGGAACGATTTTCCGTCGTGGTCGCCGGATAACCGGCACATCGTTTTTCAATCGAACCGTTCGGGCAGTCTTCAGATATGGACGATGCTGGCTGACGGGAGCAAGGTACAGCAACTGACATTTACAGGCCACAACAGCCAGCCCAATTGGAGTTGGAAATAGTAAATACGCTTCGTCTGACCTTGGAGGCAAGCGCTCCGGGTCGTAGGGAGGAAGAAAAGTGAAGTTTCAAAGTATGAAGTGGTTTCTGCTAATCGTTGCCCTCAGCGCGCTACTGGCACTTGGAGCCTGCGGAAAGAAAGCGGTTCCGCCTCCGCCACCACCCCCGCCGCCACCACCTACTCCGACTGCGTCGATTGCGGTGACTCCGAATTCCATTCAGGCGGGACAGTCAGCCTCGCTAACCTGGCAGACCAGCAATGCCACCGACGTATCGATCGACGGCATTGGCGCGGTCCAGCCGAACGGCTCGCAAAGCGTCTCGCCGACGGATTCAACGACCTATCACCTGACGGCCAAGGGATCGGGTGGAACGCAAGAAGCCACCGCTCGGCTTACGGTGACTCCGGCAGCGGCACCGCCTCCGCCACCGACGACATCCGTCACGGACCAGGACCTGTTCAGTCAAAGTGTGAAGGATGTCTACTTCGACTACGACAAGGCCGACATCCGTGGCGATCAGCAATCGTCGGTACAAGCGGACGCGCAGTTCCTCAGTCAACATAGCAATATAAGTTTCACGATTGAAGGACATTGCGACGAGCGCGGCTCGACCGAGTACAACCTGGCTCTGGGCGACCAGCGTGCCAGCGCTGTGAAGAACGCGTTGACCGCGGCGGGCGTCAACGCCAGCCGGATCAAAACCATCAGCTACGGCAAGGAAAAACCATTCTGCACCGAAAGCAATGAAGCTTGCTGGCAGCAGAACCGCCGTGGGCATTTGGTTTATCAGAAGTAGAACGGCTCGGGGGACGCCGATTGGCGTCTCCCGTTTCTTCTTGCCTGGAATCAGCCACTCGTGTGCGCTCGCGATGTCCCCATTGAGGTTTCCGGTTCTGGGTAGTCCTTTGTGTGCGGAATCATCCCAGCCTGTGGGACAATCAAGGCATCTAAACTAGCGGCAGTTTTAGGGAATCTCTTATGAAATCACATCGCGTTTCCTCCTTTTTCGCAGTAGTGCTGATGCTCGGGCTCGGAGTGGCTCCGGCCTGGGGCGTGAGTAAAGAAATGGTGCAACTGCAAACCCAGGTGCAACAACTGCAGGAGCAAATGACGGCCATGCAGCGCAGCTTCGACGAGCGCATGGGGGTCATGAAGAACCTGGTCGAGCAGGACACCGACGCCGTCAACAAGGTCGCCAACGCCCTCAGTGCGTTGCAGCAGACGCTGGCGAAACAACAGGGCGACTCGGGCGGCAAGATCGACCAGCTGTCGGGGCAGATCCAGGCGCTCAACGACACCATGGATGAACTCAAGGCACGCTTGGCCAAGGTAAGCAAGCAGCTCGAAGACATGCAATCTACGCAGCAGAGTCTCGGGGCCCAACAGGCTACCCAACTCGCTGCGGCCGACGCTGCAAAGAACGCCCCGCCGCCGGATGTGCTCTACAACAACGGCCTGCGCGATTACAACGGCGGCAAGAACGATCTGGCACTGCAGGAGTTCTCGGACTACATCAAGTTCTATCCCAACACCGATCTGGCGGGAAACGCCTATTTCTATTTAGGCGAGATTCAATTCCGGCAAGGCAACTACCAGCAAGCGGCGCAGAGCTATGACGCGGTCTTGCAGAACTTTCCCAGCGGAAACAAAGCGGCATCGGCGCAGCTGAAGAAGGGATTTGCGCTGATTGAGTTGGGCAAACAGGATGACGGAGTCAGTGACTTACGTCGAGTGATTCAGCGTTATCCGCATTCACCGGAGGCGCTGCAGGCACGGGACCGGCTGCGGAAACTGGGAGTCGCGACCACCGGGACCGGAAGGTAGATTTCAAGTGATGTGAGTTTGCGTCCGCGGCTCAAGCTCTTGCCGGTTTGAGACTAGACGCTGTGATGGTGGGCCCTTTTTGGCGTGTGATGCTTGCCGGCCTTGTGGGCATGGTGTTGCTGCACGCGTGGGTCGTGGCGGTGGCCCCACCACTTCGCCGGGGTGAGCGTCGCCTGAGGCGTCGCTGCCAGAGCGAACGCGGTCGACAAGAGGCAAAGCAGCAGTACTGAAAACCACCGTTTCATATACCCTCTCTCCGGCGAACTTCTCCTACTTTATAACTATATTTTTCTAAAAGCTACAGGACTAGACTGGTTCCGTCGGAATTATAGTTCGAGGTAGACTTCATGACCTACAGCACGAACGATCAGGATACCGCGAAGGGGGCAACAGAGACCGAGGATCACAAGATCCCGGGCAATGTCGGCCTTCAGGAACAGCTAGGGCATCGCGACCAAGACCCGATGCTGAAAGATGCGGACTCCGATTTTCCCGAACCTGGGCAAAATCCAGAACACAGCGGCGAACCGGAACGAAAAACTGCGTAGAACCGCTTGCCGAGGAGTCAAAGTGGAAAGCCCTCTCTTTCGAGAGGGCCTTTTCCTGTGTGCCGAGCATGTTCGACAACTTGAGGGTGAAAGTCCCTTTGACAGCCTGATGGAGGTGAAGTCATAGCAAAGCGCAAGGGTGAAATAACACTCGTCGCGAGGCGAGGCCTGAAAGAAGCGCAGAGCAAAGACGCGAGCCGATGAACAAGAACCGGATACGAGGCCTACGGTGGCGGGCGAGCGGGCAGGTGACTGCGAAGCCCATATCCATCAAGCTCACTGGTGGTAAATCCGGCGGTTGCGCGTCGAAGGTGGTCGAACTTACCTCGGGAGATCTGCGGCATGTCACACAACGTGACTGAGGATGAAGCGATTCACCCTGACCGTGTCGCAGAAGTCAGCAGAGGGCGTAGTAGGTCATGCAGTCGGCGAGGATATTGAGGCACTCCAAATGCCGAAAGGCGGAGAAACAGATAGGCCACGCCGGGAACGATGAGCGAAGGCCCGAACGGTACCCCGCAAGGGGAATAAAGGGAAGGGCAAGTAAGCGGTGCGACTCATGAGCGGACAGCGGCAGAAAAACCAGGCCGAACAAGGGGTGCTGGCCTTTCCGACGGAAAGTAGGAGTGATGCTCCGAGGGCCGCCGTGCAAGGGACCGAAACGCTCATGGCGAAGCACAGGAACGAAAGCCTGGCTGGAACCGAACGACTGATGGAAGAAGTCTGCGAGCTGGAAAACTGCAAGCAGGCGTTACAACGAGTCAAGGGGAATAAAGGGAGTCCGGGGATAGACGGGATGACCGTCGACGAACTCCCGGAATACCTGAAGCAGCATGGGCTGGAAATCGGGGAACAGCTACGAAACGGAACCTATCAACCGCAGCCGGTAAGACGGGTGGAAATCCCGAAGCCGGATGGCACGTGGAACGCGCAAGCTAGGCATTCCTTGTGTGCTGGATCGGTTCGTCCAGCAGGCGGTGTTGCAGGTTCTGCAGAAGCGCTGGGACCCGACGTTCTCCGAACACAGCCACGGTTTTCGACCGGGGCGCAGTGCGCGGCAAGCGGTGCACGAGGCGCAGCAGTACATCGCCGAAGGGTACCGCTGGGTGGTGGACCTCGACTTGGAGAAATTTTTCGATCGAGTCAATCACGATCGCCTGATGGCGGCGGTAGCCAAGCGCGTGGCCGACAAACGAATGCTCAAACTAATTCGAGCCTTCCTGGAGGCCGGAGTGATGGAGGACGGGTTGGTGAGTGCGGTGGATGAGGGAACGCCTCAGGGCGGTCCACTTTCACCGTTGCTCAGTAATCTGGTGCTGGACGAACTGGACCGGGAGTTAGAGCGGCGCGGTCATCGCTTCGTGCGTTATGCCGACGATTGCAACATCTACGTGGGCAGCGAACGAGCGGGACAGCGAGTGATGGAGAGCATTACGCGCTTCATCACGCACCGACTCAAGCTCAAGGTGAATCAGGCGAAGAGCGCCGTGGCCCAACCGAGGCAAAGGAAATTTCTCGGATTTAGCTTCACGAGCGAACGAGAACCTCGGAGGCGGATCGCCCCCAAGGCCATCGCTCGCTTTAAGGAGAGGATCCGGGAACAGACACGTCGAACCCGCGGCATCAGTCTGACGCAGATGGTCACACAGATCGCGACCTACCTGCGGGGATGGCTCGGATACTTCGACGATTGTCAAACCCCCTCGGTGTTGCAAACCCTTGAATCGTGGCTACGCCGTCGACTTCGGTCGGTGGTGTGGAAGCAATGGAAACGGGGACGGACGCGATTTCGCGAACTTCGCAAACGGAATGTGAGCCAGGACCTGGCGGCGCAAACCGCCGGCAGTCCTCACGGCCCGTGGCGCATCGCCAACTCGCCCGCCTTGACCATGGCTTTGCCCAATGTCTACTTTGCCCAGCTCGGCCTTCCACCCATGGTCGTGCGGTTTTAGCTTAATCCGCCGAACCGCCGTATGCGGACCCGCATGTACGGTGGTGTGGCAGGGGAGGCGGGGCGACCCGTCCCCCTATGCCGATTTTGGGGTGAATCCGATGCTAGCGCAATTCTTCCATCACTGCGTCCAGCACTTCTTTGCCCGGACGCGTCATGGAATCGGGCAGGGTGGCCAGCGGTTGATCTACGACGTTCAGCATGTCGATGAAGCTAGGAGCCTTCGGATTCACGTAGAAAACGCCGGTCAGCACTTCTCCCTTGTCGTGGGCTTCGGTGAGACGGGTGATGGCGCGAATCTTGTCGGTCGGGTCATAGTCTTCTTCCAGCTTGCGGAGGTGCAGGCGGGAACCATCGTGCATGGTAACTTCAACGGTCGAACCGGGATCATATTCGACGGCTATGTCTTCGAAGTGGGGCACGAAGCTGACGTCCTGCAGAGTTTCTTCGTGCTCCTTCACATATTTGTAAGACTTGGTCGAGCCCTCGTGATCGTTGAAGGTGACGCAGGGCGAGACCACGTCGAGCATGACTGTACCGTTGTGAGCAATCGCAGCCTTCAGCATGGCGCTGAGTTGGCGCTTATCGCCGGAGAATGAGCGGCCGACCAGGGTAGCGCCGAGTTGAATGGCGAGGGCGCAGGTGTCGATGGGCGGAAGATCGTTGACGACGCCGGTTTTCAGCTTTGATCCCAAGTCGGCGGTGGCGGAGAACTGGCCCTTGGTCAAGCCGTAGACGCCGTTATCTTCGATGATGTAGATGATCGGCAGATTGCGGCGCATCAGGTGGATGAACTGCCCGATGCCGATGGAAGCGGTATCGCCGTCGCCGCTCACGCCGATGCACAAGAGCTTGCGATTCGCCAGCAGGGCTCCCGTGGCGACCGAGGGCATGCGGCCGTGCACGGCGTTGAAGCTGTGCGATCGGTTCATGAAGTATGCGGGAGTCTTTGAGGAGCAGCCGATGCCGCTGGGCTTGATCAGCAATTCCGGCTGCACGCCCATCTCGTACATTGACTCAATGATGCGCTCGGAGATCGCGTTGTGGCCGCATCCGGCGCACAGCGTAGTCTTGCCGCCCTTGTAATCCATGACGGTGAGGCCGATGCGGTTGGTCTTTGGTCCGGAAGATCCGGGTCCGGGTGCGGCTGTTCCGGGCTCAACGGGAGTGGTGGCCATCTATTTACCCTCCATGCTGGTCAGTTCGTCGGTGATGGACCGCGCGTCGAGAGGCAGTCCGGTGATGTGGGCGATGCTGCGCAGGCGTGTGGTCAACTCGGGCTTGAGGTCGAGTTTCAGCAACGTGAGCATTTGCGCGTCGCGGTTCTGTTCGACCAGATAAACGCGATCGTGCTGCTCGACGAATTCATGCACCTCGCGGGTGAAGGGATACGCCCGGAGCCGCAGGTAGTCGGTCTCGATAGCGTATTCATCGCGGAGTTGATCGCGGCTCTCGGTGATACCCCAGTGCGAAGTGCCGTAGCCGATGATCCCGATCTTCGCCTTCTTGCCCTTCGTGATTTCGGGACGGGGAACGAACGAACGCGCGGTTTCGAACTTGCGGTTCAGGCGCTCCATGTTGTTTTCGAAGTCGTCCGCGCGTTCGCTGTATTGAGCTCGCTCGTTATGGCCGCTGCCGCGCGCGAAGTAGGCCGCCGCCGGATGAATGGTTCCGGGGAGCGTGCGGTAGCCAATGCCGTCGCCGTCGACGTCTTTGTAACGGGCGAAACCGCCGAGGCGGTCGAGGTCTTCTTTGCCGAGGACCTTGCCGCGCTTAATCGGCGTGGTGGGGTATTCGAACGGATCAGACATCCAGTTGTTCATGCCAAGGTCCAAGTCGGACATGACGAAGACCAGCGTCTGGAACTGCTCGGCGAGGTTGAAGGCTTCGGGCGCCATACTGAAGCACTCAGTGACAGAGCAGGGGAACAGCATGATGTTTTTGGTGTCGCCGTGCGAGAGGAAGGCGGTCGAGAGGATATCGCCCTGCGAAGTGCGCGTGGGCAGGCCGGTAGAGGGGCCGACACGCTGGATGTCCCAGATGACGCCGGGGACTTCGACGTAATAAGCAAGTCCAGCGAACTCCGACATCAGCGAGATGCCCGGTCCAGCGGTCGCAGTCATACTGCGGGCGCCCGCCCAGCCTGCGCCGATAACCATGCCAATCGCGGCCAGTTCGTCTTCGGCTTGCACGATGGCGAAGGTAGCTTTGCCATCGGGACCGATGCGGTACTCCTTCATGTACTCGATCATCGTCTCGACGAGCGAGGACGATGGCGTGATCGGATACCAGGTCACGACGGTGCATCCGGCGAACATGCAACCGAGGGCGGCGGCCGAGTTGCCGTCGATGATGATCTTTCCAGCAGTGGCGTTCATGCGCTCGATGTAGAAGGCACCGCGCTTTTGCAGATTCGCTTTGGCGTATTCGAAACCCGCCTGGGCTGCGGCGAGATTCAGATTGGCGGCCTTCACTTTCTTGGCGAACTGCTTGCGGATTGCCTTTTCGACCTCAGCCATGTCGATCGTCAGCAAGCTGGCGACAACGCCCACGTACACCATGTTCTTGACCAGCTTGCGCAGCTTGGCTTCCGGACACACAGCGGCCACAAGCTTGTCGTAAGGAACGGAGTAAAAGATGAGATCATCACGCAGTCTGTGGAGAGCGAGCGGTTCGTCGTAGAGGACGGCGGCGCCGGGAGCCAGCGACATCGTGTCTTCCTGCGCGGTCTCGGGATTCATGGCCACGAGGAAATCGATTTCCTTCTTGCGGCCGATGTAGCCGTTCTTGTTGGCGCGGATCGTATACCAGGTCGGCAGTCCCGCAATGTTCGAGGGGAACATGTTCTTGCCGGAGACCGGTACGCCCATCTGGAAAATGCTGCGCAAGAGCACAGTGTTTGAGCTCTGAGAGCCGGAACCATTGACCGTCGCGACCTGAATGCTCATGTCGTTGACGATGCGTTTGTGCCCGGGGCCTCCGGCGGATTCCCGGGGCACGACATCCGTAGTGGCCATCCCAACACCTTCCTTCAGTTAGCGGGCGGAACCCAGTTGCCCGTGATTTGTGGATTGCAGAGGAGGAAACACATCATTATAAATGCGGCGGCCGCGCTGCGTCCCGTCAAAATGCCCGTCTGTAGCCCGGAGGAACCTGCTTTGGAACGAGGAAAAAGTTCGCGGACTCAGGATTCGGTCTCGTAGAACTGGGCGATGTTCCTAAACTTATTATATCGTGACACGAGCAATTCGGCAGGGGGAGTTTTCTTCAGTTCGTAATAGTGCTTCTGCAGGCTGGCATCGAGCAGATTGGCGGCCGCTTCGTGGTCGCGGTGAGCGCCGCCCTCGGGCTCCGGGACGATGTCGTCGATGCAGCCGAGTTCGCTCAGATCGGTGGCGGTGATGCGCATGGCCTCGGCGGCGAGTTCCTTCTTCGAGGCGTCACGCCACATGATGGCAGCGCAGCCTTCGGGAGAGATGACCGAATAGATCGAGTTCTCCATCATGAGTACGCGGTCGGCGACGGCGATGGCCAGAGCTCCGCCGCTGCCGCCGACGCCGATCACCGTCGCAATGATGGGGATTTCGAGCCGGGCCATCTCGCGGAGGTTATAGGCGATGGCTTCGGCTTGTCCGCGCTCTTCAGCATGGATGCCGGGATAAGCACCGTCCGTGTCGATCAGGGTGAAGACGGGGCGGCGAAACTTTTCCGCAAGCTGCATCGTACGGATGGCTTTGCGGTAGCCCTCGGGATGGGGCGTGCCGAAGTTCCGGTGGACGCGCTGCTTCATGTCGCGGCCCTTTTGGGTGGCGACGATTAGGACTTCGTCGCCGTGAAACCGAGCCATGCCGCAGATGATGGCAGCGTCGTCGCCGAAGCCGCGATCGCCATGAATTTCGCTGAAATCGGTGAAGATGCGCTCGATGTAATCGAGCGACTGGGGGCGCTGAGGATGCCGAGCCAGTTCGGTCTTCTGCCATGCCGTAGGGGGCGCGTTCATTTCCTGCCTCAGCGTCTCGATGCGCTCCTGTAGCTTGGCAATTTGGCGGCGGGTGGCATCATCGGCGCCCGGAGACTCGAGATCGGCGACCTGACGCTCGATCTGCTCCAGTTCCTGCTGCGCTTTTTCGGTCGGTGTCATGCGTGGGTTCAGGCGATGATGCGGACACTGCCCCGCCCACACAACTGTTCGACGCGGGCGATGAAATTGCGGTCCGGGATGACATTATAGCCCTCCGCCTCCATCACCACCATGAAATCGCCCTGGCGCTCCACGTCAAACAGCACTTTAGCCTCGCCTTTGCGCTCGAGGAAGAGGGTGTGCAGATTGTCGACGGTGGCTTCCGCAGAGTTCTCGAGCGGGATGCGGATGCGAATCGCGCGCGGGAGCGGGACCTTGGCTTCTTCGAGAGGTTGGATTTCCGCCGCTGTGATCTTCGGATTGGCGCCTTCCTCGATGCGCACCCCGGCCTTCACCAGGACCGGAACCTCGAGTTTCACTTTTTCTCCGATGCGCTTGTATGCCTCGGGGAAGACGATCATATCGATCGAGCCGGACATATCTTCGAGCGCAGCCTGGGCGTAGAAGTCGCCGCGCTTGGATTTGAGGACCCGCACGTTGCCGATGATGCCGGCGGTCACGATGATTTCGTCCTTGCCGGTCGATTTGGTCATGGCGGCAAGTTCTTCAATGCTGAGCGCCCGCAGGTCGGTCAACTTGTCTTTGTACTTCTGTAGCGGGTGTCCGCTGATGAAGAAGCCGAGGATTTCTTTCTCAGCGGTGAGGCGGGTGTGCTCGTCCCAGTCGGGGATGTTGGGCAACTTGTCGTTGTGCGCTTCGGTGTCTTCCTGTTGGAAGACCCCAAACAGGCCGTGCTGGCCGGATTCGGCGTCGCGCTGGGTTTTCTGGGCCTGTTCCATCGACTTGTCGAGCACGCCCATGAGTTGCGCGCGGCGCCCCATGGAATCCATGGCACCACTCTTGATTAGCGATTCCAGGACGCGCTTGTTGAGCAGGCGAAGGTCGACGTTCTCGCAGAATTCAAAGATGGATTTGAAGCAGCCGAGTTTCTTACGCGCGGCCACGATCGATTCGATCGCATTGCCTCCTACGTTCTTTACGGCGGCGAGACCGAAGCGGATGGACTCTCCGTGCGGCGTGAAGTTGGCGTCGGAGACGTTAATGTCGGGAGCTTCGACGGCAATGCCCATCTCGCGGCATTCGTTGATGTACTTGACGACGTCGTCGGTCGATCCGGTGACTGAGGTCAACAGGGCCGCCATGAACTCCACGGGATAGTGCGTCTTCAGATACGCCGTGTGATACGCGAGCAGGGCATAGGCAGCAGAGTGGGACTTGTTGAAGCCGTATCCGGCGAACTGCGCCATGAGATCAAAGATCTTTTCGATCTTCTTCGGCGGATATTTTTGTCGCGCGGCGCCTTCGACAAAGCGCTCACGCTGCTGCGCCATTTCCTCAGCCTTTTTCTTACCCATGGCGCGACGGAGGAGATCGGCTTCACCCAAAGAGTATCCTGCCAGACGATTGGCGATCTGCATCACCTGTTCCTGATACACGATCACGCCGAGGGTCTCTTGCAGGATTTCTTTCAGTTCCGGCAGTTCGTATTCGACTTTCTTGCGGCCGTGCTTGCGGTCGACGAAATCGTCGATCATGCCGCCCTGGATTGGGCCCGGTCGGTAGAGCGCGTTCAGAGCCGTGAGGTCTTCGATCGAATTGGGCTGATACTTGCGAAGAACATCGCGCATGCCATTCGATTCAAACTGGAACACGCCGGAAGTCAGGCCTTTGTGGAAGACTTTTTCGTAGGTCTCGTTGTCTTCCAGGGGAATCTGCTCGAGCGTGATCTTAGTGCCGCGCGTCTGCTCGATCAGTTTGAGCGCGTCGGTCAGAATCGTGAGCGTGGTGAGGCCGAGAAAGTCCATCTTCAACAGGCCCATCTTTTCGATCGCAACCATGTCGAAGGCGGTGACGATTTCGTCGTTCTTGGTGCGGTGCAGGGGGACGAGGTCGGTGAGCGGGCGCGGCGAGATCACGACTCCGGCGGCGTGCACGCCCGAATTGCGGACCATGCCTTCCAGCTTTTTTGCGGTTTCGAAAAGTTCGCGGATCTGGCCGTCTTTTTCGATCGCCTCGCGCAGTTGAGCGGAGTCTTCGATAGCCTGCTCCAGCGTGATGTTGAGCTGGGTCGGAACCATCTTGGCGATGCGGTCGACGTCGGCGTAAGGAATGTCCATGGCGCGACCAACGTCTTTGATCGCGGCCTTCGCGGCCATGGTGCCGAAGGTGATGATCTGCGCGACGTTGTCGCGGCCGTACTTCTGCGTGACGTACTGGATGACCTCGCCGCGGCGGTTCATGCAGAAATCAATGTCGATATCGGGCATGGACACGCGCTCGGGATTCAGGAAGCGCTCGAAGAGCAGTTCGTGCTGCAGAGGGTCGATGTCAGTGATGCCGAGCGCGTAGGAGACGAGAGAGCCAGCGGCTGATCCCCGGCCGGGGCCCACCGGAATACCATTGTCTTTGGCGTAGCGGATGAAGTCCCAGACGATCAGGAAGTAGCCGGGGAACTGCATCTGCTGGATGATGCCGAGTTCGCGTTCCAGGCGCTGCTCGTAGTCGGTGATGGAATGCTTCAGCTTGCCTTGCTGGTGCAGCGGGCGCAGGGTGTCGAGGCGGCGGGCAAAGCCTTCGCGGGTGACGTGGACGAAGTAGCTGTCGATGGTGTAGCCGGGGGGGACCTCGAACTGGGGAAATGGATTGGCGACTTTTTCCAAGCGCAGGCTGCAGCGGTCGGCGATATCGAGCGTGCGGGTTAGCACGTCGGGCGAATCCTTGAACACACGGGCCATCTCGTCGTGGTTCTTGACGAAGAACTGGTTGCCGTCGAACTTCATGCGCGCCGTGTCGTGAATCGATTTGCCGGTCTGGATGCACAGCATGACGTCCTGTGCGTGGGCGTCGTCTTCGCAGAGGTAGTGGCTGTCGTTGGTGGCGACCAGGGGAAGGCCGAGATCTTTTTCGAGCTGGAAGAGCCCCGGATGGATGCGGTGTTCCATCTCCAGACCCTGATCCTGAATCTCGAGATAGAAGTTCTGTTTGCCGAAAATGTCGGCGAAGGTGCCGGCGGCGGAGCGGGCAGCGTCGTACTTGCCTTCGGTCAGGCGCTCGGCAACTTCGCCTTTGAGGCATCCGGAGAGGCCGATCAGTCCGCGGGAGTGTTCGGCGAGAAACTTCTTGCTGACGCGCGGCTTGTAGTAGAAGCCGTGCAGGGAAGCCTCGGAAGTGATCTTGACCAGGTTGCGGTAGCCTTCTTCGTTCTCGGCGAGCACCAGCAGGTGGTTGTAGGAGTCGCCTTCGGGCGCGGCGCGGTGGTCGTCCTTTTTGCAGATGTAGAGTTCGCAGCCGACGATGGGCTTCACGCCCGCATGCTTGGCTGCGTTCACGAAGTGGACCGCGCCAAAGATGTTGCCGTGGTCGGTCATGGCCACAGCGGGCATTCCCAGTTCCTTCACGCGCTGGCAAAGTTTTTCGACGTCACAGGCGCCGTCGAGCATTGAATAGTCGGTGTGGAGATGCAGGTGGACGAATTGGGACATGGGTCTGTGTGCTTAGTCTACCGCAGTAGGGGCAGAGGAAAAGTGGTAGTTTCTGTGGGTTTCGCAGACAGACCGGCAACGTGGTTGTCAGTGAGCGTTGTGGTATTTGTCACCAGTGACGCGTCCGAGAATGGCACCAAACCGTGTTTGTTCCTACGCGCTAAGGGAGTTTAGATTATGGGTACTCAGGATTCGATGGTCGAAGGACTAGATATGAACTTACTCGATCAAGAAAGTCGAGATGCTAGAGGTTCCATGCGACCAGGCATCGAGCCCGAGGCTTCACGCCGCCGATTCGCATTAACAGGTAATGGCCAGGGACAGGGGTTGCGCGAAACTGTCACTAACAGACCGTAGCGCTCAAACCCCCGGCCCGTGAATACGAGAGCAGGAAGGAAATCCCATCAAGTGTGATGTTGCGGCTTCTAGTCGGCCCCGGCGCCTGCAGCCTGTGCCTTCTGAAGCAGGCGGCGGGCTTGGGCGATGAGTTCTGCGACTTCGAAGGGCTTCACCAGGTATGGGATATTGTTTTCCTGCAGGAAGGCTTTTTCATCGCTCGGGCCGTTGGAGTAGGTGAAAAGCAGGTGTGCGTCCATTCCAGCGCAGTTCTCTTTGAGCCATCCGTAGGACTCTTTCGCGCTCCACTGGCCGGGCATCCTGCCGTTCATGATGATGGCGTCAAAGGGCTCGGAGAGCAGGCGAGTCTTCACATCCTGACTGTTCCTGGCGGTGACGACCGTGGCGCCCGCGCCCGCAAGCACGTCGCGCTCAAATTCGAGGACGGCTTCCTCCTCCTCGACCAGTAGCACGCGGCCGTGGATTGCGCCTTCGTGCAGACGGAGTGCTGCTTTCGGAGCTTCGGGCTCCATATTGGTTGATGCAACCGCGGGCAACCGTACTTCGATGACGGCGCCGCCCTCCGGAGCATTGTTTGCGGTGATATCTCCGCCATGCTCCTTCACGATGCCGTAACAGATGCTCAGTCCGAGTCCGGTGCCTTTGCCGACGCTCTTGGTGGTGTAGAAGGGATCGAAGATGCGCTTGGCGTCTTTGATTCCGGCGCCGTCGTCGGTGAACTGCGTGCAAACGTGTCCACCCACTGTCGACACACGAATCTTGAGCTGGCCGTTGCGCCCGGTCTCAAGAATGGCATCGACCGCGTTGTTGATGATATTCAGGAATACCTGTTCGATCTGATGCGGATCGGCGACGACCAGCGCAGGTTCCGAGGGAACGTCGCGCTCGACCTTGATGTTGTTGATCTTGAGGTCATAGTCGCGGAGAGCCAAGGTCTCGTCGAGGATTTTGCGAATGTCGACTTCATCCCGCTGCGGTTTCCGCTGGCGAGCGAAGGATAGAAGGTTCTGGACGACACGGTGTGTTCGCTGCGCCTGCTTGAATAATTTGCCGACGTAGTCCTGAGCGCGAGTGTTGAGGCCCTCGGTTTCGAGCAGTTGTGCATAGCCTAGGATTGCCGTCAGCGGATTGTTCAGTTCGTGGGCTACGCCGGCAATCAACTGTCCGACGGCTGACATCTTTTCGCTCTGCAGCAGTTGCTCCTGCGTTTTGCGCAGATCTTCGTAGGCGCGGCAGGTCTCTTCGTAGAGACGAACTTTTTCGATGGTGGTGGCGAGTTGCCGGCTGATCGCCACCATGAGATTTTCGTCGTTGCTGGAGTATTCGTATCCCAGATGGTTACACAAGCCCATGATGCCGACAGGAGCGTCCTTGCCCCAGAACAGGACCCAGATCCAGGAACGATCGATGTCAGAGCGCACAAATTCCGCAACCATGGGCGGCACGTGCGGCAGATATTCCGCCGTGATCACCTCGGTGCGCGAGCGCATCACCAGATCGCCAAAACCCTCCGTAAAACAAACTTCGGCGGTGCGCATCTTGTCGCGGCTGCGCGGTCCCCAGGCAGCGCGCCGACGATAGGTGGTGGTATCGCTGTCGGAGAGATAGACGGTTCCGCTTTCGGCGCCAAACAGAGTGACGACTTGGCGCAACGTCAAGTTCAAAATTTCGTCGAGATCGAAGGATTGCGCGGCGACCACCGCCATAGCGTTCAGCGCATTCAGTTCCCGGTTGCGGCGGCGCATCTCGTCTTCGGCGCGGCGCTTCTCGGTCATGTCGAGGACGAAACCCTGATAGCGTTCGATGTCGCCGGAGGCATTGCGAGTGGCGAAGCTGCTCTCGACTGCGAGAAGCAGGGTGCCGTCCTTGCGGCGCAGGGTAACATCGAAATTCCTTACGTAGTTCTGGCCTTCGATTTCCTTGCGGAAGGCTTCGCGCTGCTTGGGATCGACACAGATTTCAGAATCCAGATTCAGGACCAGCAATTCTTCGCGCTTGCTGTAGCCGAGCATGTGCACGAAAGCGTCATTGCAATCGATGAGTTGACCGGCAGGGTTGGCGACATAAACACCCTCCTGCACTTGCTCAAACAGGAGGCGGTATTTCTCTTCCGCGGAACGGCGGTCGGTAATGTCGCGGACGACGTGAATCGTGCCTTTTTGCGGGCTGCCTTGCTCAGTGTAGGAAGAAGTGGAAACGACGGAATAGCCGCCGAAACAAGGGTCGGCGCCTTCCGTGAATTCTTCGTCTCCGCCCAGGGCGCAATACGGACAGCCGGTCCATTCTCCGTAAGTGTGAGGCAACGCGGAATCGCAGGAACTGCCGACCACGTCTGCGGCGGCCTGGCCGAGATGTTCCAGCAGAACCTGATTGGCCTTGATGATGCGGTAATCGGCGTCGTGCGCCAGAATGATGTCGTGAATGGAGTCGAAGGTATTGATCCACTGCCGTTGCGAACGCAGTACCTGTTCGAGCAGGCGGAAGTTTTCGACCGCAACGGCCAGTTGCTTGGCGCACGAGCGGAGAAATTCGAGCTCTTCCGGAGTCCACTCGCGGCTCCCGGAACTCCCCAGCAGGAGCAGTCCGATGGGCGATTTATTCCCTATGACAGGGACGATGACAAGCTCGCGAATCTTTTCGGTCGCGAGACATGCTGCGGGTTCGGGCCCAGCGGCGTTTCGTGTGGTAACCAGCGGGGCAGGTTGTGCGAGCAGTTTCTGAATCTCGTCATTAATCTCAGCGAATCCGGCGTCGCGCAGGAAATCTGCGGAGAGTCCTACAGCATGCGTTGCCACCAAGTGCCCACCTTCGAGCAATCGGAACCATGCCGCCTTCACTGGAATTAGATGCTGTAGTTGTTCCACGGCGCACTGCACCACGTTTCCGTACTGTTGAGCACTGGCGATGCTGGCGGTGATGGCCTGAACAGCGTTCAACCGTCGCGTGCGGGTCCGCGCTTCCTCGATCACCAAGAGGAGCATGCTCAGGCAAAGCGTGATTTCCGCAACGAGGAAAATCTCCGCGGGCACGTGATCGGTGAAAGGCGACCAGGAAAGATGAAGGAAGGGCAAAGACAAAGCCAACAGCCATGCCGAGGGTTCCCAACGACCGCGCCGAGCGCGCAGCAGAGCGATCGACGCCGTGAGAAGAATGATGCGGAATCCAACTTCCACGGCCACGCGCAAGGGCAGGGAATCGGGCCACAAAAGAATTCTGACGCCGGCGAACCCAACCAGAACGGGCGTGATCACGGTCAAGGGAAGGATGAGGTCGCGACTGCGGGTGTAGACGAGAACCGCGCCCGCCAGCAATCCCACGGCGAGCATGAAGGTTGCCTGCACTGCGACCAAATCAAACGGTGCGGGTATTTTCGCTGCGAAGCAGTGCTCGGCCAATCGAGAACCGACTAAGGCCGCCCAACCCAGTATCCAAAGCTTGAAATAGTTCTCGCGGAAGGCGCGGAGTGCCAGCAAAGATGCGCCCAGCAGGATAAGCAGCGCCAGTTCTGCGGGCGTGGGGCGGGCCAAGCCAAGTCTGGCGACCGTATTCCAAATCGATAACAGGGATGCGCTCATGCTTTGCGGACGTACGTCTTCCTTGCTTTTGAATATCACGCGCCGCGTGATTCTCGAGCGATTTTCGGGACCTGACTGATTACTTTCGGCATCTCGCGGCTGAGTTACAATCGCCGATAGACTTTCGTGTAAATCCCATGCCAGATCGCATTCTTGTGGTTGACGACGAAGAACCGATTCGGGAAATCGTCGCCTCGATGCTCGGAACTGCCGGATATGCCTGTAAACAGGCGGCTTCCGGTATGGAAGCCCTCTCGGTCTTGACTTCGGGGGAAGAGTTTGAATTGATGCTCTCGGACCTGATGATGGCGGACCTGGACGGCATTGGCCTGCTGGAGCGCACGAAGGAAAAGTATCCCGACATGCCGGTCGTGATGGTTACCGCCGTGCACGACATATCGGTGGCGCTAGCGGCCATCCGAAACGGAGCCTACGACTATCTCTTAAAGCCGTTCGAGCGCGAGCAACTGCTCAATACGGTTAGCCGCGCGTTGGAGAACCGGCGCCTGAAAGTTGAGAACCGGACGTACCAGACGAATCTGGAGTCGCTGGTCAAAGCCCGCACCGATCAACTGCAGGCGGCGATGGCAAACCTGGAGCGTTCCTACGACATCACGCTTGAGACGTTGGGCGACGCGCTGGACTTGAAAGATCGCGAGACCGAGGGTCACTCGAAGCGCGTGACTGCCTTTACCATCGCAATCGCTCGCGCCATGGGCCTGCCTCGGGAACAAATCAATACGATCGCGCGGGGAGCATTCCTGCACGACATTGGAAAGATAGCAATTCCGGATAAGATTCTGAATAAGCCGGGGAAACTTGAACCCGACGAAATGATGATCATGAAGGAGCATGCCTACCACGGCTATCAGATCGTCAAGAAGATCCCATTTCTCGCCGAGGCAGCCGACATTGTGTACTCGCACCAGGAACGCTTCGATGGCACGGGATATCCGCGCGGCCTGAAAGGAGAGCAGATTCCGTTGGGCGCGCGCATCTTCTCCGTAGCGGACACGCTGGATGCGATTACCTCCGATCGCATTTATCGGGCGGCGCAGACGCTGCAGGCGGCACGGGAAGAGATCGCGAAGTGGTCGGGCCGACAGTTTGATCCCGAGGTGGTGAACGTGTTTCTCGAAATGCCCGATAATATTTGGGACGATCTGCGCAACGAAATTCACAACCAGATCTACCGCGTAGCGCATTCCGCAGGGGCTAAAGGCTAAATCCGTTCGCGAAGGTGGAGACCGTTGAACGGCCGTAATCAATCAAAATTTCTGTTCGGGGCTGCCGTGGCACTCACTGCCGTGCTGACGGCGGGGTGCCTGTTCCTTTCCCCAGGTGTGGCCAGGGTCGCGATCAGCGACATCGTCGGTGCGCTGCTGATGTTGTTAGCCCTGCTCGCATTCGCTTCGAACGGCTTGCAGAGCAAAGGCCGCACGCGCTGGTTTTGGATGCTTCAGGCCGCCGGATGGGCCTTGTGGTTGAGCGACCAGCTCGTCTGGATTGCGTTCGACCTCCTCCTGGGACGGAAGATGCCCAGCATGTATCCAGCGGACGCTCTGCTGTTTCTAGCGGGAGCTCCGATGATGGCCGGACTGCTGCTCCGGCCGCATCGCCAGCCTTCAGAACGCAGCATGCGGCTCGGGGCGTTGGACTTTGCTCTGTTGGCGCTCTGGTGGCTCTACTTGTACGTTTCGTTCGTTGTCTCCTGGCAGTACATTTCGCCGAATGAAGGCGCGTACAACCTGAACTTCGATTTACTTTCAATTGCGGAAACGGTGCTGATCGTCTGCGTCCTGCTGGCATTTTGGCGCGAAAGTTCGGGACGGTGGAAGGCATTCTACGCATGTCTTTGCGGCGCATTCGTTTTTAATGGTGTCTGGTTTTACGTGCTCAACGATGCCCTCGAGAAAAACCTCTACTTCACCGGCAGCTGGTACGACATTCCTTACTCCGGTTCCTTTGCCGTGTTCACCGCAGTAGCCCTGATGGGACCAGGCCTGCTGCCGACTCCCGAGACGGCGGCCGACGAGTCGTACGGTTCTTGGATGGCCAACCTGGCAATGATGGCGGTGCTTTCGCTGCCCATCATTGCGCTCTATGCGCTGCTCGACCCGCATCTCCCGCACCGAGTCGCCGATTTCCGGGTGCTAGTAACGCTGACCACTATGTTTCTGATGGCGCTTCTCCTATTCATCCAGCATCGCCGGCTGAATCAAGAGTTGCGGCGCACCAACATCGTCCTACAGGAAGCATCCCTTACCGATCCCCTGACCGGATTGCGCAACCGGCGCTTTTTCTCGGCGACCATCGAATCGGACGTGAGCCAGACTCTACGCTCGCACGCCGATGGGCGTGATCCGCACACCCGCGATCTGGTTTTCTATTTGATCGATGCCGACAATTTCAAGGAAGTCAACGACCAATATGGACACGACGTTGGCGACAAGGTCCTGGTCGAGATGGCGCATCGTCTCAGTTCGTCCATTCGCCACTCGGACGTGCTGGTGCGCTGGGGCGGAGAAGAATTCCTGATCGTATCGCGCTACACGGATCGCGCCGAAGCTGAGTTGCTCGCGCAACGCGTTCTGTCGGCCGTGGCGGACACACCGTTCAGCATGGTGGGATCGGGGGAAAGCATGTACCGAACGTGTTCGCTAGGATGGGCCGCGTTCCCATGGTTTCTCGACAACCCACGGGAGATCAGCTACGAAGAAGTTCTCACTTTGGCCGACCGAGGTCTCCGCCAGGCAAAGCAGGCAGGGAAGAACCGCGCGGTGGGCATTCTGCCGGCGTCGGGAAAACATCCTGCCACGACGATTGAGGGGTTCCACACTACGGGGCTGCAAGTCGACCTTCTGGCGGTGGCGGGACCTGCGAGTGGACACACGTAAAGCAGTGTTTTTTGTGTTTCTCGGCATCTCTATTCCTTGCAGGCATCAATTTCGTCATTTCTCCCATCCAATCGCATAAGATTCCAAGCTGAGGGAGATTCCAATGTCCATTCGAACGCTGCATTTTCGGATTGGTGGTGCGCCCTTGCTGACTGCTCTGCTCTGCCTTCCGTTGGTTGCACAAGATACTCCTCCCGCTCCGGCCAATGTCGTGCCGCAAGGCACCGTCTTCTTGATCCAGCTATCAGATCGGCTTGACACCCGGACCGTGAAAGCGGGCGATCATTTTCGTGCGCGCTTAGCTGAGCCTCTCGTCGCCGCGAACGGACAGACCATCGACTCAGGAAGAAAGATCAAAGGGCATGTCAGCGCGGTCGAACCCGGGCTGCGGACGCGCATCATCTTGAGTTTCGAAGAGATTGAAACGGCTCACAGATGGGTGCCGCTGATAGCCACTGTGACTGGAGTCCCCGGCGAGCATGGACTGCGACAGATTGGTGAAGAGGGAGAAATCGGTCGCCAAGGCATGACCAAAGAGCAGATTGCCGAAGCGATTGTGGTGGGGGCTGGCGAAGGCGCGGCGCAAGGCGAAAAGACTGGCGGGAAGCGGGGCGCTGCGACCGGTGCGGGTTCCGGCGCCGCGGCTGGGGCCATGTCGGCGTTTGAAGCAGGACACGACCTGGTGCTGGACAAGGGGACTGCACTCGAGATCCGCTTGGATCGCAACCTCGGAGTTCCGTCGCGATAGATTGTTGTCCTCGTGGCCTGATGGAATAATGTTCCGAGAGGGTCGCCATGAAACTCGCATGGGTTGCACTTCTTCTCCTCTCAGCCACAGCCGCGTTTGGCCAGGAGCATCCCGCGGTTAGCGCGCAGGCGAACACGGTGTACGTGGGCGCGGACGGCAAGTTCGAATCTGCCCCAGACACCGCTCAGATTCAATTCAACGTATCAGTGCAGGAAGACACGTCTCAGGCAGCGTTTCAGCATGCGTCGAAGAACGTAGAGCAGGTGCGTCAGGTGCTGCGCAACAACGGAATCGATCCCAAGGCTGCCAACATCGGATTTCTTTCCGTGCAGCCCGCTTATGAGTGGAAGCCGAAGCAGAGAGTGATTGGATACCGGGTGACGACCGACGTCACGCTGAAGCTGAAAGATTTTACGAAGGTCGGGCCAATCACGCAGCAACTTGCCGACGCCAATGTCAGCGAGACCCAGACTCTGAACTACACGCTTGAGAATGTCGACGACGCCAAGAACAAAGCGGTGGAAGACGCCTACCGCCGGGCGCGCAATTCGGCTGAGGCTCTTGCTCGCGCTGCGGGTAGGTCGGTGGGAGAGCTTTCCTACGCGTCCATTGACACCTTTGAGAATCCGCGACTGCCGATGCCGCGCATGGCTCACGCGATGACCGCGATGGCCGCAGCGCCTCCGGCACCGACGGAGGAGTTCACCCCGCAGATGGTGACCGTTACTGCCCATGTGAATGCGCTGTTTAACTTGAAGTAGGCCGTCTGAGTCTTCAGCCGCATTCCTCTCGGTTCCGGCGGGCTCCGCCCTGGCGGGACCGCCGAGAGCCTGCCCTGAGCGTAGTCGAAGGGCGGCTGTCCCCACATGGTTCGTCTTTTCCAATAGGGCTTACAGAATTGCTGGCGCAGGACTGGCTGGAGGGGGAGTTGCCGCGAGCGGATCGACTTGGAGCGTCAGTCCGTCGATGCTCCGCACAATCACCATTTGGCCCGGAGGCAAGGTCGAGGAGGCGACGGCGTCCCACAGTTCGCCGTGAACGAAAACCTTGCCCTGTGGCGAGAGCGTGGTTTGCGCTACTCCCATTTCGCCGACTAGGCCTTGGGCTCCAGTGACGACTTTATTGCCCCGCGCTTTGAGAGCAATCGTCATCAGGAATGCTGTGATGAATCCGAGCGGGATGCTGACGGCCAGCGCGGTGAGCAAATGGACCCGCATTTCCGGAATAGGTGAATCCACCAGGAGCAATCCGCCCAACGTAAGCAGAGCGATGCCTCCGATGGTGGCGACTCCGTGTGTGGCGAACTTCGCCTCGGCCGCGAAGAGTGCGAATGCGCCAAGAATCAGTCCGAGTGCGGCAAAACGTGTCGGAAGAAAATTAAGAGCGAAGGCGGCAAGTAGTATGAAGACAACACCGACAGTGCCGGGGATGACTGCTCCGGGATGGTTGAATTCGACGTAGAGAGCTAGCGCTCCGATCGCGAGAAGCAAAAAGGCCACGTTCGGGTCCATGAGGTCGTCGAGGATGTGCTCCTTGAGAGTCATGTCAAAAGGAACGATCGGCTGTCCCGTAAGGTTCAGTGAGGCCGTTGCTCCGTCGAACCGTCTGAACGTCTTTCCCTGCATTTGACGGAATAGGTCTTCGGGACTCGATGCGACGTAGTCGATCAGGTGTCCTGCGAGAGCCTCTTGTTCGGTGAACGATTTCGATTCTCGTACGGCACTCTCCGCACTCTCGATGTTTCTCCCGCGTTTAGACGCAACGGACCGCATGAGAGCGGCGGCGTCGTTCTCGATCTTACGGTTCATCTCATCGTCCGGTTTGACCTGGACCGGACCAATCAGCGTGACGGGATGAGCGGCTCCTGCCGCCGTTCCCGGAGCCATGGCTGCGACATCCGCAGATTCGAGGATAAATATTCCGGCAGACCCGGCGTGACCGCCAGTAGGCGTGACGTAGACGATCACGGGCACCGAAGAAGATGAGATCTTTTCGATGATCCCCCGCGTAGAACTGACCAGTCCTCCAGGTGTATTGATCTCGATCAATACGGCTTGATCCCCACGTCGATGGGCCTCGTCGATGGCGCGAGCAATGTACTCCTCGCTGATGGGCTGGATCGTGTCGTTGACGACGACTTTCAGGATTTCGGCTTGAGCGGGCAAGGAGAAGAGAATGGCTGCTGCAATGCTGATGATCAGGCGCAGCTTCGAGTTTTTTGTGGTCGACGAGGATTGCATAGGTCCTTCGCTTTGCTCAGGATGACAATGCCTCTATTGTCCCTCTATTTGGCGGGACCGGCGTGGATTTCTTGGTGCGCGGGCTGCGCCGTGCTGGCAGGAGCAGGTTGATCGGGAGTCCATCCCGGCAAGTAGGTGCTTCCTGTGATCAGGCGCGCGCCGCGTTCGTAGGTGACGTATGACCACGCCCATTGGATGAAGACCAACAAACGGTTGCGGAAACCGATAAGGAAAAAAATGTGGACGAACAGCCATGACAGCCAAGCGATGAAGCCGGAGATGTGTATGCGGCCGAACTCGGCGACCGCTGCTGAGCGGCCGATGGTGGCCAGACTGCCCTTGTCCCAGTAGTGAAACTTCGGGAGCAGGTCTAAATCCCCGCCCCCTCGCGAAGGACGCGAGAAGGCTGGGGCACCCGCACGGCCCAGTTCTTTACGAATGAGTTTGGCGACGAACGTTCCCTCCTGCATCGCAACCGGGGCCACGCCGGGCAGGAATTTGCCTTGCTCATCTTTCAACGCGGCAAGATCGCCGATCACGAATACTTCCGGATGGCCGGGGATGCTGAGATCGGGCTGCACTAGCACGCGACCGGCGCGATCCAGGGGTATGCCCAGGCACTTGCCAAGCGGTGAGGCGGCTACTCCGGCCGCCCACAGCACAACGGTCGCTGGCATACGAGTCTGTCCTGCATAGACTGCGCCGGGCTCAATCTGCGTCACGACGGTCGAGGTGCGGACTTCGACTCCCAGACGATTGAGTTGCTCCTGCGCGCTGCGGGACAGATCTTCCGCGTAAGCGGGAAGCACGCGTGGGCCGCCCTCGAGCAGCAGGATATGGGTGCGGGCAGGATCGATTGAACGAAATTCATGGGCCAGTGCGTGGCGGGAGATTTCGGCGAGAGTGCCCGCGAGCTCGACTCCCGTGGGTCCGCCGCCCACCACCACAAAGTTGAGGGGCATCGCGGTTTCGCCGGCGGCAGCGTGACGTTCCGCTAATTCGAACGCAAGCAGTACTCGACGACGGATTTCGAGCGCGTCTTCAATCGTCTTGAGGCCTGGAGCGTAGGGCTCCCAGTTATCGTGTCCGAAGTAGGAGTGGGTTGCACCTGCGGCGAGGATCAGGTAGTCATAGGGGAGCGCGGTATCTGAGGTTTCGACAATGCGGCGAACCAGATCAAACCCAGTGACTTCCGCCATCAGCACTTCGATGTTCTTGTGCGAGCGCAGAATAGAGCGGATCGGCGCCGCAATCTCTCCCGGAGAGAGGCCGGCGGTGGCCACCTGGTAGAGCAGCGGCTGGAACGTATGGAAATTCTTGCGGTCGATGATCGTGATCTTCACGGGCGCCTTCGCCAAGGCTTGTGCGGCGTTCAAGCCGCCAAAGCCGGCGCCGACAACTACGATCCGGGGTGTCGCCTTGCTAGTCATCTTGCTGTTCCTGTTCCACCTCTATAAGATTCACCGCGATGGCAGATGGTTCCAGAAGTTCTTCGCCGCGGACACCTGAGGTAAGCTCTTACCCTGAGTGGCTCCGTTGGGTCATGCCATCGATCTCTGACCTGATTTTTATTGGGCTGCTGGGCACGCTCGTGTTTACGCCACTTTCCATCAAACTGCTCGGCGACGCGGGAATCGGCTGGCACATCCGCAACGGTCAGCAGATTTTGGCCACGCACGCGATCCCGCGATTCGATTCGTTCTCTTCTTCGCTCTGGCAACCCTGGTTTGCCTGGGAATGGCTGTACGACATCCTGGTGGGCAAATTGGAAGCATGGTGCGGGTTGAATGGCGTGGTGTGGCTCACCGCGATTGTGATTGCCGCAGTCTTTGCCTGGATGTTTCGGTTGGCAGTGGCGCGTGGCACGAACCTGGTACTGGCGTTGCTGCTCACGCTGCTCGCGATGTCGGCGTCGATGATTCATTTTCTAGCGCGTCCGCATGTGTGGAGTTGGCTCTTCGCTCTCGCTTGGTTCTGGATCCTCGATTCCACAGAGAGGGATGGATTGCAGCGTCAACGCGCTCGATGGTTATGGGCCTTGCCGATGTCGATGCTGCTGTGGGTCAATGTGCATGGTGGGTTTCTCCTTGGGTTTGTGCTGCTGGGGATTTATTGGCTAGGGTCGCTCTGGACATGGCTTACGACGAAGGAGACTCGCCTCGAGGACTCGCTGCAAAAGATCGCGTCCGGTCAACGCGTGCGCCAAGTAACCGGCGTGGGCCTGCTCTCGATCGCGGCCAGCTTTGTCAATCCGTACGGATGGAATCTGCACGCACACGTTTACTCCTACCTTTCAAACCCTTTCCTGATGGATCACATCGAGGAGTTCCAGTCGCCCAACTTTCACGGCATCGCGCAGAAATGCTTTCTCGCGCTATTGCTCATCGCCATCGCGGCTCTGGCGACCCGTGGCCGCAAGCTAAGACTTAGCGAGATTCTGGTGCTGCTGTTCGCGGTCTATGCCGGGCTGTATGCCTCGCGGAATATCCCTGTCTCCTCGATTCTGCTGGTCCTGATCGTCGGGCCGCTGTTGCCTTCGCTGAAGACCTGGGGATTCGTGCAGAGAATGAGTGCGGTCGATGGGCAACAACGTGGTCACCTTTGGCCAATCTTCGCGACTGCGGTGGTACTTCTGATCGCTGCCAACGGCGGGCGAGTCGGCTCGAGCCAGTGGATGAATGCACACTTCGACCCAAAGCGCATGCCGATCGAGGCCGTGAATTATCTCCAACAGGGTCGAGTAAACGCCCCGATTCTCAGTCCGGATTACTGGGGCGGATATCTGATCTACCGGCGATATTCTTCCTACGGGGTTGTGATCGACGATCGGCATGACTTCTACGGCGAGCAATTCCTCCGGCTTTATCTCAAGATGATTCATGTAGAACCTGGCTGGGATGAGTTCCTCAAATTGCACGGCGTTTCTTGTCTGCTGTTGCCGAGCAACGCGGCGCTTGCGACCGTCATCAGCCAAATGCCAGAATGGAAACCGATCTACTCCGATGACGTGGCGATCGTATTTATGAAAACCGGACCTAACCTGCAAGATGCGGATCAGCTTCCGAGCCGGTGAATTCCGTTGCGCATAGCGCCGATTCCGAAGATGATGAGATGGTCCCAGAAGTTTCACGCCGCATCGCATGATCCGATCACATGTTTAAGAAACTAAGGCCTTGTTCTGACGGATGGGCTATCTGTGCCATCTTTGCCTTTACGCTCGCGCTCGCCGGCTGCTCGGGATCTTCGTCGACTCTTACTTCCTCAATCACACCCGGGAATCCGGTTGGGCCGAATCTCACGCAAGTCAGTTCTGATCCTTATACAGTGGCACCAGGTCAGCATGCGACCGAAGTTGAACCGCATATGCTGGCGAACGGCAATACGCTGGTGGCGGCGTTTCAGACCGGACGCATCGTCCCCGGTGGCGGGACTGATATCGGATGGGCGACCTCCACGGATGGGGGAGCGACATGGAGCCACGGATTTCTGCCCGGCCTGACGACGGGTGAGGGGACAGGCCCGTACGACGCGGCCAGTGATCCGGTGGTGGCTTACGACGCGAAGCATGGCGTATGGATGGTCGCATCGCTGCCAATTTCGAATACTTCCCAGACGCCGGCCGTGGTCGTGAGCCGGTCAAGCGATGGATTGACGTGGCAGAATCCGATCAGCGCCGACACAACCTCGGCAAGCTCCGATAAGAATTGGATTGTGTGCGACAGCTGGGCGAGCAGCCCGCATTACGGCAACTGCTATCTGGAATGGGATGATCCCCTGAACAAGGGTGAGATCCTGATGAGCACCTCCACGGACGGAGGGTTGACCTGGGCGTCGCCGTTGCCAACGGCCGATCTGGCGCAGGGGATCGGCGGCCAGCCGCTAGTGCAGCCGAATGGGACGGTGGTCGTGCCGATTGAGACCAGCGTGATGTCGGCGTTCAGTTCGAATGATGGGGGTCTAAGTTGGACCGCGTCCGTGCCCATTTCGAGCATACAGTTTCACGGCGATGCGGGAGGAATCCGCAGTGGACCGCTGCCCTCGGCTGCAGTGGATGGTGCGGGAACCGTTTGGACGGTTTGGCAGGATTGCCGATTTCGCTCCAAGTGTTCCACCAACGATCTGGTTTACAGCACTTCGATCGACGGTGTGACCTGGGGTCCGGTCACACGAATTCCCATCGACGATACTTCCAGCACGGTGGATCATTTTATTCCGGGCATTGGCATCGATCCTGCGACCTCGGGCGCCTCGGCACATGTGGGGCTTCATTACTACTACTATGCGCAGAGCAATTGCACCATAACGACCTGTCAGCTCTTCGTGGGTTACATTTCGTCAGCGAACGGAGGCTCAACGTGGAATACTCCAGTCCCGCTCACCGGGCCGATGCTTCTGAACTGGCTTGCTAATTCGCAGAACGGGTTGATGGTGGGAGACTACATTGCCACCGTTTTCACCAATGGTGTGCCGCACGGAGTGTTCGCGGTGGCATCGCCGCTCTCGGGAACAAGTTTCAACGAGGCGATGTACACCGGCCAAGGGCTGACGGTGAAGGCTTCCGGGCGGCAGTTGTCGTCGGCTGGAGACAGGCCGCTGCATAGGCTGTCGGATCCGATCGAGAAGGAGCGTCCCGAGAAGGGGGTGATTCCACCGTCGCAGCGCAAGGCCAACCGAAGTGTGAAGTAATTGGATCGAGCGCACGCGCTTCGAGCTCAGCCCGACAAGCGCTTCTTCATGGCGACGATCGCGATCACGATGGCCGCGGAGGCGGTTGAGAACGCGCTATTGGAACACGGCGCCATCTGGCCGCTGAGGGATTCCCCCGCATTCGCTTTCCGGACCAGTTCCGCAGCGATCCAGTGGAACCGGGCGTGTTCATACTTCAGCCGGATGTATTCCGGGAGCGATGAGTAACTCGCGCCTTCGCTATAGATCCATTGGCCCAACACACATTTGTGTCGAGACTGACGTCTGCGGGACGCAGGCTGCCGTCATGTTTGGCCACGTAGTGGCGCAGCTTGCGCTTCCACTTGCTGTGTGTGCCGACAGCGTCGTCGAAGTCCATTCGCGTTCCCCTAGAAAACGGCGGGCAATGCCCTTTTCTGGGTATCGGCAGAAATGTTCGGAAGCATGAGGGGAGTACGAACCCGTGCAGTGACGTGGACACTCGGGCGTCCTAGCTTTGTCTTAGAATCGGTCGTTGGTGTCGATGCCGAAGCCCAGAATAGCGACAACTTCCACCGGCTGGGTGCCGCGCATCGCGGGTTGGAACTTCCAACTGCGCAGAGCAGCCAGAATCTTCGCGGTCATGTCAGCGGGACCAGCTTCGAGGACGCGAACATTTTTCAGGTTCCCGGAAGTGTCCAAAGTGCAAGTCAGCACTATGCGGGCGCGCGGCAAGCCCTCAGGCAGATTCGTACGTATGGACTGCGGCGGCGACAGAGATCCTCGTGCCGATGCCGTTTCCTCCGCGTATTCCATCACAGCGCTTCCCAACGAACTGGAGGTGTCTGGATAGATTGTGTGCTTCTCACCGTGCAAGAGATTCTTGTAAGGCTCGAACGCTCCGCCGGAACTCGCGGTAGCGACGATCTCGACATCAAACGCCTGCCGCTGCTTGACCGAGGAACGTCCCGGGTTTGAGGGAGCGCTAGCAGAAGAATCTGAACCAAAGGCGGGGAGGTTAATCTGGCTGGTGCCGCCGCTGATGTCTACACCGCGGACGGTTGGACTGCCGGAGGGTACGCTCCCGGCGCCCCCTGATCCGGGCGAGGGAGAGATGCCGCCGTGCGCAGATGGATCAGAACCGTGTCCCGAGTCGGACTTGCCAGCGCCCGTGCCGGAACCAGTCATGCCGCTGCCCGGACCGTTTCCGCGGCCAATGCTAGTGCCTCCGCCGGCGCCGCCAAGGCCCGGCTTCTCTCCGCCCGAGGGAGACATCGCAAGCGCACCAGTTCCACCGCTGGGCAAACCTAATTTAGAACCCGGCTGAGTAGTAATTACCGCGCCTGCGTTGGCTCCGCTCCCACCGTTGTTGGCAGGAGCCGGCGCGGCCCCAACGTCGAGTGGCCTCCCGAGACCAGTGCCTTCGCGGCCCAAGCCGGAACCAGTCGGTCCGGAGCCCCCACCGACAGAGGGCGGCGGAGGAACGATGTTGTTGGCGAGCAATGTTCCGCCGGCAACTCCCGCGCCACCAGCAGTGGTACCCGTACCGCCACCAGCTCCAGAGAGTGAGGGCGGTGGCGGAACAACGCTGGGCGCTCCGAGCGTGGATCCAGAAGCTGTCTCCCGAGTTCGTGTACCAGCGCCACCGGACATACCAACGGAAGGCGGTGGAGCAACCACGTTTACGCCAAGGGAAGTCGCCATGCCGTTGCGTGCGCCGTGAGGATTCCCACCAGCCGTGCCCGCGCTGACAGTGGGTGGAGGCGCGACGACACTGGCAGTGAGTGAAGCTCCGGTACCGCGAGTCGGCGTGTTTGCTTGCACGGCCGGAGGCGGTGGCACGACCTCGGTGGCACCAAAGATCTTACCCATCAGGCTGCTCATGAAAGATCCGCTACCCGACTGCGTCGGAGGCGGTGGCACGACCGCCCTTGAGGGATCCGGAATGCTGCCGCCGGCGAGCCGGTGCTGATCTTGCGAAACGTCGGCTGAGGGCGGTGGTGCGACGACGGACGGCGCCTGCAGAGTCAGCTTCGGATTTCGAATGCCAGCGCGCTCTGGCGCCGACACCGGCGGCGGGATCACCGCCATGTTATTCATCTGCACCGGTGTACTCGCAGTCTCCCGGTTCACACCGCCAGGAGCGGGCGGAATCACGTTGGCGGCCAGGGCAGGAGTCGATCGTGCTTGCGCGCGCGCGACGCTCGGAGCGGGCGCCACTACTGACGCATTCAGAGAGGGTGCCGTCCGGGCACTGTCGCGGGAGACGCTAGGTGCTGGAGGAACGATGGCTGGCGCCAGCGCCGGCGCAACCAGTTTACGCTCGCTTGCGACGTTGGGCGCCGGAGGAATCAGTATGGCGCTAAGATTGGGCGCGGTGAGTGTGCGGTCGGCTGACACCGATGGCGCCGGAGCGATCACCGCGTCGAGTTGAACTCCGTTGCGCGTGTAATCGCGGACGGCATTCGGAGGCGGAGCGACCAGTGCGGCCGCGAGATTCGGCGTGCTACGGTTCGAGCGCAACCCTTCCGAAGGCGGAGGACCTGGATTCGGCCTGATGGCCAGCAGGTTCGCTACCGCGTCACGCGAAGCAGGAAGCTTAAGGTTGGGCGCGTCCACAACCTTCGAGACCAGAGAGCCGCCACGGGCAACCTTGATGGTCTGAGTGCGATGGTGCGCTTCGTCGCCGCCCGCGCGGCCAGCCGTTCCGGCCTCAGCGCCGCCGAGATCTTCGGTTCGGGGCAATTCCTCGCCGCTGTAATAGATGACATCGTGCCGCGAAAGTCTGGGCACTACGAACGGTCGCATCTGCGTGATCTTTACTTGGATCGCGATCGCCGCGAAAATCAAAAAGGCCTCCAGCAAATAGGAAGGCACCATGATGCGCAAGGGGAGGAGTCCGAAGGGAGCCTCTCCAGCTAGACGACGCTCCGAGCGCGCCATGGCGGGCCGGATGGAGCCGACAAACTCGCGCCAGCGCGGCGACCACTCCACCAGCAGTTTGGGCGCGTCATGAAGTTCGACGGTCTCTTCGAGTTGGAGAGTTTCACTCACGAGCGCGGTATCTGACCATCCTTTCCGGTCTTTGTTTCACGGATCGTGATCTCAATTTTATCGCCGACCGCCGTTTTGGTTTCCGCCGCGGTGCGGCAGGGGAGTTCCAACACAGACGCCGCTTGCGTGCGGACCACCGCAAATCGCCAGGGCTGCAAGTCATGCTGAATGTGAATGACAGTCATCACCCGGTCCAGATAAACCACATCGATAGGGAAGCCCATCCCCAGAGTATGAACACCGTGGCAGGGGACAATCCAGAGGCCGGAACCATTACGGAAGTCACCGGAGCGAAATCCCAGAAGTCCTCGCAACCGGGTCCAATGCGTGTCGGCCACCGCCAAGGCTGTCGCGAGGTAGGCTTGGCGGGTTCGATTGAAGGCCTGTCCCTGAGAGGAAAAAACCGCCATTGCCTATGCTCCCCAGTCCTGTCTCGCGGTCTGCGCCGCCTTCTACCGGCCGCCGGAAATCGGCCCGAGCTGCCGGAACAATTCAATGATGGCCGGACCAATCGTTACAAACATGATCGAAGGCAGAACAAATATCACCAGTGGGGGGACCATTTTAATGGTGGTTTTTGCAGCTTGTTCCTCGGCCCGTTGCCGGCGTTCCGTGCGGAGGGAGTCGGAATGCACGCGAAGAGCTTGGGCCACGCTGGTGCCGAAGCGATCCGTTTGAATCAGTGTACCAACCAGCGAACGGATATCGTCAACCCCGGTGCGGTCCACCAGGTTACGGAGGGCTTCCGCCCTGGGCTTGCCGGCCCGCATCTCGAGGTTCACCAGGTGAAACTCTTCGCTTAAATCCGGGTGGGCATGGTGCAGATCCTGGCCGACGCGGGTTAGAGCCTGGTCGAGAGCGAGACCGGCTTCCACGCAAATTACGGTGAGGTCGAGTGCATCCGGTAGGCCAACGCGAATGCGATGCTGCCGGTCTTTAATCATCCGCTTCAAAATGAAGCGCGGAAGGAAAAATCCGAGGCCCGGAATGCCTGCCAAGAGGAACAGGTTATCGAAGCCGGAAAACAGCACGACGCCGGCAAAGCCAACGCCGGCCATCAAAAGGCGCGCCCCGAAATAGTAGTTGACGTCAATGGCATCGCGGTATCCGGCCTGGATGAGCCACGCGCGCGTGCGCGATACATCCGATGGCGAAAGCGGGATAGCCTTGCTGAGCGGGTCCAGAGCCTGCTCAATGCGCTCCCGCATGGCGGGCTTGTTCGCAACCGGTTGCTGCTGGTTTCCCAGCGCTCGCAGTCGAGCGCCTAGCATCGAACTGGGAGTCACCACCGCTGCTCCAAAGGTGAACACCGCCATCACGACGGTGACGAATACAACGACGACCAAGATCAGAGGCAGCATAGCTATACCTGAATCCGGATAATCTTGCGGATCACGAAATATCCAATGGTTTGCAGCGTAATCCCGGCGACCAGGAGCGTGTGGCCGATCGGGTCAGAAAACAATGGGCGGATGAAAGCAGGATTCAGGACAAGCATCAAAGCGACTATGATGGGTGGCATCCCCATCAGCAAGGCCATGGTCAGACGCCCTTGAGCGGTATAGACGCGCACTTGACGCTGAATCTTAAACCGTTCGCGGATCACGTAAGAAAGGTTGTCCAGGATCTCGGCCAGGTTGCCTCCCGTTTCGCGCTGCAGCATCACCGCGGTCACGAAGAATTTCACGTCAACCAGGGGCATCCGTTCGGTCAAATTGAGAAGAGCATCGCGGACGGGCATGCCGAATTTCTGTTCTTCATAAAGTTGGCGGAACTCACCCGAGACGGGTTCGGCGACTTCGTCGGTAATCATCTCGAGCGCGGTCGTGAACGCGTGTCCAGCCCGGACGGCGCGTGCCAGGGTGTCGATGGCTTCCGGGAAAAGCTCCTCGAATTTCTCGAAGCGCTTGTTACGTCGATACGAGGCATAGGAATAAGGCAGAACGAAACCAACCAGCATCGCTACCCATGCGACTTCGACCCGCTTGCTCAGGACATAAGCCAGGAATGTGGCAACCACACCGGCCAGAATCGAAATTCCGAGAAAATTTCCGGCACGCGTGGCCATTCCCGCCTGTGCCAGCATCTTTTGGATCTCGGTGACGCGTCCGGACCGCCGCAGGAGTTCATCCAAAGCAGGAATCTGGCTGAGTTGTTCATCCCGCAGGAGGGCGAGTTCTTCGTCAGGGGCAAGTTCAGGCGCCTTGCGCTCGTTGGACAGGCGTTCCTTGATCAGTCGGGCGCGTGCGTTGCGCTGGTCGAGAATCGAGCCCATACCGAAAGCCAGAAGCGCGACCACGATGAACACGAGAAGAGCAATCAGACCTGCTGGCATATTCGTCCCTAGACCTCCGTTCTCGACTCGAACAGCGCCGGCCGGAGCCGTGCTCCGGAGGTTGCTAAGCGGTCGGCAAACTGCGGGCGCACGCCGGTCGCCCGGAATGCGCCGCGAACCTTCCCGCTCTCATCGGTGCCGGTGCGGTCGAAGCTGAAAATATCCTGCATGCCGATAAGGTCTCCGTCCATGCCAGTAATCTCCGACACGGTGGTGACCTTGCGGGTGCCGTCGGACAGGCGGGCGATCTGAACGACTGCATGCACGGCCGATGCGATCTGGTGGCGCACGGCGCGCTCCGGAATGTTCAGGTTAGCCATCGACACCATGTTTTCCACGCGTGCCATGGCGTCGCGCGGAGAGTTGGCGTGTACCGTGGTCAGTGATCCTTCGTGACCCGTGTTCATGGCCTGCAACATGTCGAACGCTTCTTCGCCGCGGACCTCGCCGACCACAATGCGGTCGGGACGCATACGCAGGCTGTTGATCACCAGTTCCCGCTGGCGAACTGCGCCTTTGCCTTCGATGTTTGGGGGGCGTGTCTCGAGGCGGACCACATGCTCCTGCTTTAACTGCAATTCGGCGGCGTCTTCGATGGTGACGATACGGTCTGAGTTGGGAATGTATCCCGAAAGCACATTCAACAGAGTCGTCTTGCCGGCGCCAGTTCCGCCGGAGACCAGGATGTTGAGGCGCCCTTTCACCATGGCCGAGAGCAGTTCGAGCATCGACTCCGTGAGGGTCAGATTCTCGATCATCTGGCGCGCGGTGACCGGCTCACGTCCAAAGCGACGGATGGAGAGGGAAGGCCCGTCAATGGCTAGCGGCGGGATGATGGCGTTGACGCGCGATCCATCTGCGAGGCGGGCGTCGACCATGGGAGAGGATTCGTCGACGCGGCGTCCGATTCGCGAGACGATGCGCTCAATGATCTGCATGAGATGCGAGTTGTCTTTGAAGGACAACGCCGTGCGTTCGAGCTTGCCAGCACGCTCCACGTAAACTCGGTCGAAACGGTTAACCAGAATGTCGGAGACGGTTGGATCTTTGAGCAGCGGTTCGAGAGGGCCCAGACCAAAAATCTCGTCGAGGATTTCGCGGGAGAGGCGTTCGCGCTCGGCAAAGCTGAGAGGCACAACCTCACTGTTGACTGCACTACGAATGACCACCAGCACTTCGTCGCGTGCCGAATCGCCTGTAGCTTTGCCTAACTTTTCCAGGTCGAGACGATCGAGGATCTTGCGATGCAGGTCGGCCTTTACCTGCTGGTAATCGGTGCGCTCGAACGATTGAAGATTTGCCATGGGTTCCTAAATCCGTTGTTTCTAATTCTTACCCGAAATTACTAAACCGACTTGAATAACGACCACGCGGCCCGTTTGACGTCGGCGTCATTGCGCGTCAACTCTTGTGCCAGTCCAGTAAAACAGCGGGCGATTTCAGAATTTCTCTGGTCCATCACCGGCGTTCCGCGGTCGATCGCGCCGGAGACCGCGAAATACTGGTTTGGGATTCGCCACAGCAGTTTCGCACCGACGGCCGCTTCGGCGTCGGCTTCGCTGAAGCCCGGCACCTTGCGGAAGCGATTCAACACGAGACGAACGCGTTCGCGGCTCCCGGTTTCTCCCAAATACTGCTGCACGCGGGCGGCGCTCCACAGGGAAGCCACGTCGCTACACGCAACCAGCAGAACGGTTTCGGAAAGACTGGCGACCAGGCGACTGGCTGCGTCGAAGCGTGACGAGGCGTCGACCACCACATACCGATAGTGCGTCACCAGCATGTCGAACAGGCGGACGAACTCTGCCGTAGAAGGATCCACGGCCGCCGGAACGTTGGTTCCGGCCAGCAATTGCAGACCTCCGCTGTGACGCGTCATGAAGCTTTCAAGTAGGGAAGCGTCCATGCGGTGAAGATTGCGGGTCGCGTCCGCAACATTGAAAACCGGCTTGAGGTTCATGTGCAGCGCTGCGTGTCCGAGGGGCGCCAGATCGACGAGTGCAGTTTGTCCGGCGGAGGACTGCAGAGCCAAAGCCAAATTGACCGCGACGGTCGTAGCGCCGTTCCCGCCCTTTGCATTGATGACCGAAAACACTTTGCCGCGAATTCCTTCCTGCCGTCCTCGGCGTTGCGCCGTGGTAAGGCGCACGAAGGCTTCCAGAAGGTCGGTCGTGTTGGTGGGGCGCTCAATGAATTCGCGGGCTCCCGCCCGCATGGCATTCACGATGATCTGGGGCTGATTCAGGTTGCCGATGGCGAAAATTGCGCCCTCGGGCATTTCCTGGTGCAGGAGTTCAATGGCTCGCAGCGCCTGTTGTGGATTGTCGGCGGGAATATCGACCAGAGTCACATCGGGATTGGCGGTGCGGACCCGCCGCGAGACCGGATCGGAGGCAGCTACCGGGAAACTTGCGCATGTGTGGACCGTGCGCGCCACACTGGTCCCATCAACCAGCACCTGCATTACGGCGCGCTGTTCGTTGTCGGTGGCGACGATGACGACTGACAGTTCTGGCATAACCACCCTAATGCGGCTTTCAAGCTCTAGAACAACTTCATTCGGCTGAATTGCAGCCTACTTGCTTTTGTCGAACTTGCCGTCATCAATAAACGGCTTCGGATTCTTGGGCAGCGGGGGCGTCTCCATCGTAGGAGAAATACGGCGCACCGTGCACAACACCATCAATTCCGAATTACTTTTCTGCAAACTCTTGCTGCGAAACAAATTCCCCAGGATCGGAATGTCGCCAATGCCGGGAATCTTGTTCCAAATGTCCGTCACCCGATTATCGATGAGGCCTGCAATGACAAAGCTTTGTCCATCCTGTAACTCGAATTCAGTCTCGGCTTTGCGCGTGCTCAGGGCGGGCACGGTGAATCCGGAGATGGTTAGAGCATTCGAAAAGTCCAGGGTGCTGACTTCCGGCGCCACTTTCAAATGGATATTCCCGTTGGGCATGATGACCGGGGTGAACTGCAGATGTACGCCGAAATCTTTGAACGAGATGGTGACTGCCGTAAAGCCCGCGCCTGGTTGCACGATGGGGAAGGGGAACTGGCCTCCGGCGAGGAAGCTCGCTTCTTTACCATTGACCGCAATCAGATTGGGCTCGGCCAGAATCTGCAGCAGGCTCTTATTTTCCAGAGCTTCAATGACCGCGCCGAAATTAATGTCGGGCCGGAACAGGAAAAGGTTTAAGACGTTATTGATCGTGGTCGAGGGTGTCACGGTGCCCGTACCTGTGCCCGTGGCAGCCGTGCCTGGCGTCAAGGTTTGAGTTCCGAAAGCGCCATACTGTCCGGTGGTCACCGTGCCGATGGTGTTGGCTCCCCCCGTGGAAATAAAGTTGATTCCCATCTGGGTTAGGGCGGTGCGGTCGACTTCCGCGAACTTTACCTGCAGCAACACTTCCTGCGAACCGACCGGCCCGAAGGTCAGCACGTTCACGACTTTCGGAGAGTAGGCGCTGGCGAGCTCTCCGGCGCGCTTGGAGACGTCTTCCGTGGAAACGTGTCCGGAGAGGACAATGGCGGCGCGAGAAGGAGTAACAGTGATCTGTTCGTCAGGGAATACGCGGCGCTCTTCGTCGGCGCAGGCGCTGACGTCCACATCGACGCGAAGGTCAAAGCTGCGTGAGCGCTCCAGTTCGTCCCAAATCAGCAACGAAACTTCCCCTGGAGTTTTCCCGTGGACCAAAATCTGGGTGGGCGTGATCACCTGGGGATAGGCGATCGCCGGGTCGGTGACAGACACGCGCTTGAGGCGTTCCGTCGTATTAATCAGCAGAGACTTACCCACCATGACGCGCAACGGTGCCGATCCTTGAGGTTGTTGCGACTGCGCGGGCAACGTCGTGGTCTGTGTGTTGTTCGGCGCCTGGCTCGACTGAGCCGGAGTATCTGGTTGCTGCAAAATTGCGGAGGACGCGGGAACCGAGAAGGCAACGGCCACCAGCGAAGCCCGAAGCAACGTCGTGCGAGCTCTCATTTTCAGGTTCCTCTCCCTGCGAGGAAACTTGGTGGTATGCATGAAGACTGTTGGCAGAATCGAAGATATTCCCGTCACTTGGCCTCGGAACTCTCGTCTGGGAATTTGACCTCTTGCTTCGGTTTGTCGCCCTGATAGACCTCAATACTGATCCCCGTAGATCCTGGCGGTGGTGGCGGTGTAACTTTCTTTGCCCCGGCAGCGTGATGAACGACCGTCGTCGTAGGCGGCGCTGCGACTCCGCGGTAAAGACCTCGGGAATTGGAGGAGGCCACCTCGTCTTGCTTGGTGTCGAGTGGATTGCGCAGGGCGAGTTGGATGTGTCCCTCGGAACTTGCGAGCGTTAGGCGCTGGGCATCGTCCGGCGAAACCAGAAGCGTGATCACGGCAGTAGTCTGGGCCTCACCCGTCGAGGTTCGCTCCAGCGTGTGGCCTGAGGCGAGCACCGCGACGTTCTGCAAAACAGTTGTTGTCTGTTGCTCGCCGGCACCTCCCGGGGCGCCTGTCAGCAGGACATCGACGCGGGTTCCCGGCGTCACGAATCCAGCCACGGATACGACCTCGTTGACTCGCACCGAAACAGCGCGCATGCCCGGAGGGATCAGCGCAGGAAGGCCGGACCCGGCATTCTCGCTGGCCAGCCGGTTGGGCAGAATGAATTCGCCCTTGGCAATGGGGATGATGACACCGTGTCCAATCACGTCCGCCCGTCTGCGGGGCGCAGTCGGAGGCAGATCGGCACCCGGAATCTTAATAATCCTGATATCGCGTTCTTCTACTTTCGCCCCTACCTGCAGATCGTCGGCGGCCACGATCACGTCGACCCCGGCATCGGCGCCGGAGTGCGTCCCTGACTGCAAGTTTCTGTAGACATACACACTTGCAAAGAAGCCAAGCGCAAGTGCCAGAACTCCGATCATCAACAAGCGTGTGCGGTTCATGCTGCTCCCTTAAAAACCGAAAACTCTTGCCGCTGGCCTCTTTTTCGAGGCCAGCTCCAGCATTCCGTCGTTCTTCCGTTATGCACTACTGGATAGAACTCGCGACTGAGGAGAACACGTTGTTGGCGTTGGATCCGATGAGCCGGATGGTTCCGACGACAATGACGAGGATTACAGCCAGCATGACGGCGTATTCCGCGATATCTTGCCCTTCCTGTTCGCACCAGAGTCTGCATACAAATCCCATAGACGGCTCCTTGAATTTCGTTTTTTGCTCGACCGACTGGAAAGCCGCTCGCGACTTCCCGAGACCCGATCCGCGAAAGATTTTCCACCCGACTAACGCTAATCATACCCTGCATAGTGAGGAAAAAGAGCTATTTTCTTACATATTCGCGGGAAAAACTGTTACCTCCGGATGGGCGTCCATGCGACCTGGAGAAACGGTCAATAGGCATCCCAAACTCATGAGCACCGCTAGCGGCAGCAGGGGACTGGTAACGAGAGGTACCTCCCAATAGTGCAGTAATTCGCGAGTGGGGCGCAGCGTCCTCGCCAAGAGAAGGCCGAAGGCTGTGATCCATGGCCAACACAGCAAGGACCATGTCGCCACCAGAACGAGCCGTTTGAGCGTACTGGACGCCGCCAGCAAAGTCCGATCACGAAACAAGCAAAGTGCGCCGGGTAACAACAAAAGTTGGGCGTGAGGTGCCAGGGTCGGGATCACGACCACGGTTGCAGCCATGACCAGACTCGTGAGTTGTAGAAACTGTGGCGAGTCTACCCCCTTCGACCGGAGCCTGGCGCCGACGACAAGGACCGCCAGGAAAACAAATGTGGCAATCACCCGCCCCCATGTGGGCGTGAACCAAACGTCGAGCAAAGAGTGACCGTAGGTATAGTGGCGATAAGCGCGAACTATTTTCAAGAAACTGCCTATCCAGCCCGGCAATAGCCATTCACTGACTGCGGCCAGCAGGCACATCGTGGCGAGAAAGCCCCAGGCCATTGGCCTTCGCCGTCGCCAGTCGCCTATGCTCCATACGGCAAGCCATGGAACCAGAAGGATCATGAATTGTGGCTTAGAAGTTGCGATCGCGAACACCGCTCCCGCAAGCGCGAACCGTTCATAAGAGAGCAGAAAAAATGCAATCGCAATACAAGAGGCAGCGAGCAGGCTTGGATTTTGCAGCTTCATTCCCTGCAGAGCGGGAAAGCTTCCCATGGTGAGGGTACCCAGAGTGAGCCAGAGGATAGGGGACCAGGCGAAGTGGATGAGTCGCAACCAGATCGCAAGGCTGATCAGAGTTCCGAGGATTGAGACGGAAATGAAGACTGTCTGTGCGGCAGAAAATGACAAGGTGACCAAGGGCCATAAAAAGATCGCAGCATACAGAGGATAAGCGAATCCTCCTCCGATGCCAGAGGGATCTTGCGTATCGGGCGCGAGCGGAGCCTCGTAAATTACGGTTTGTATTTCATGCGCCACGGCCGTGGAATATGGGTTGCGGCCGTGGAGCAGCAGTTCGTGGGCCCCCCACCATCCGGCGTAGAGGTCGGAGAAGCCCGGCGTCTGATTTGCACCCCAGATCGCCGCCACGTAAAAGGCCATGCTCCCGGCGGAGAGAACGCTTAGGAACAACCACCAGCCCTGCCTCCTGATCGATGAAGCGTCCTTCACGCCGTGCCCCCGGACTGCGTCGTGGCAGGCTCGATGTTGCCACGGTGAAATGGGCCGCCGTTGATTGCGATGGCAAGTCCAGCCACCAGGAAGCCGGCAATGATATCGATTACATAGTGCTGTTCCAGCATAAGCACGGCGACGATGAGCAGAAAGTCGTAAATGGCGAGTGCCAGCACGATCCGCCGCCAGCGCCGCAAGAACCAGATTACGACCATGGGCTGCGCGATGTGCATGCACGGAAAGGCGATGAAGTAGTCGGTGGAAATGCGAGAAATCGGCCGATGCTGCCAGAGAGCGAGTGCGTCACGGATCAACGTCTTTTGCAGGTTGTAAACCTGCAGACTAGATGGGAATCGCGAGAAATGTGCCGGGCACAGGTAGTAAGGCCCTTGGGACGGCCAGATGTAGAACATAGCGAGCGCGACGTAGTAGGACACAAGGATCGCCCCTACGAACTGCAAGGCTTGCGTTCGCCCATCGCACAGGGCGACAAGGATCAGAGCCGCTCCAATCTGGGGAAACATTCCAAAATATATGAACTCCAGAACCCTGAAGAAGGAAAGGGAAAAGGTCTGGACTGACCAATGGGCAAATTCCGAAACCGAATGTCCCATGAGCAGCCAGCGATCGATGGCTGCGAAGGCAGGATCGGTCGCAAAGTTGAAGCGCACCGATACGATGACGCAGTTATATGCCAGGACCATCAGAAATCCTAAGAACAGGTAGGCGGCGGGCGCGAACACGGAAGCTGCGGCGTTGCGGAGCCCTTTTGCGCCTTGCCGATCTTTGAGTTCAAGCAGAGCGACCACATCGACGCCCACCACCAGGGCTTTCGGCCAAGTTGTGAGCCAGCCCAGAATGGCGAAGAAAAAAATCAAAGCCACGCTTCGAAGCGGGTTCTGACGACAGCGCGCCAGGAATGGCCTCGCTACCTCCTCTTTAGGCAGGCCGATCAGCGACAACAGTACGGCGACGAAGATGGACTCCGCCGTCAGAAGAAACCAGAATGCGATTCCGAGCGTGATCCAATCAAATTCGAGTGGCAGACCCTGGCTTCGCCGAACCGGGACGAGCGCCAGACACAGCAGCAGGCCGATCCAGTAGTGCCAATAGCATGGTCTCATTGGGTTGTCCGTCGATTTTTTCATGGCGGTAAGGGTGCAGAGACCATCACGCAGCAGCAGCCATCCTCCCGTTAGAATCTGTGACGCGAGTCTTGCCCTCTGGTTTCCTGAGAAGCACGACCGCCAGCATGGGCAAATAGAGGAAGATCACAGTGTAACGACCAACTTCGGCGAAACTCGAGGGGATGTGATACCAGCGCCAAATGCCTGCTCCCCAACTGAAAAAAACGGTCCAGACAATTTCGCGGCGCGATTGCGGAATCAGCCACAGGATGAAGCTGTCAAAAAACCAGCGCTGGGGCATGAGTGCGGATATGAAAAGCAGTTGCGCATCGCGATCGCGGTACCGCAGCAGCGTAAGCAGAAGAAGCAGTCCCGGAAAAATGAGGATCGGGAAGAAGTGCTCGTAGTTGCTCAGCTGTCGATACCAAAGCAACGGCCAGTTGGGCATAACTGCAAGGCTCAGCAATATCACAAGGACGCACGCAAACAGGCCGCGACGGCTCAGGCGCGTCAGGAAAACGGGCAGTCCGACTTGCGGTTTGGCCAGCGTGGTCGGAAGCAACAACGGAAAGAACGCGCTGGCGGCGATGATGAGAGACCACTGTACCGTGAGAATGCCGGCCCAATACGGATATGCCAAGAAAATGAGGAGCTTGGTATAGCCGTGGCGAGTGAGCCCGAACGCCAGCAGGGAAGAACTGATTCCCCAGAAGAGTCCAGCGGCCAACTCAGGCTGCAAGCGAACAAAGGGAACTGCCCACAGCGCGGCGGTCAGCGGATACTGTTCGAACGGCGTATCGTAGGGATTTTGTTTGGCCAGCAGGCGATGCGCCAGATGTAAAGCCCAGCGGAAGTCGGCGGCGTCCTGATGGAAATGCTTCATCAGGAACCAGCACACTGCACCCGAGGCAAAGCCGATTGCGGCCGAGACTGCGATGCGCCAGCGCATGAGATGGGTCGTGCCCACACAGTTGTAACATGAAGCGTAAATCTAGATTCGTTGTTGGATGACTAAGAGAAAGACTTTCACTTTGCCGAGGCGCCTATCATTTATTCTCGGATTTGTGCTAGCCGTCTTAGCCTCGGCGAGCACGTGGTTCTACGTCAATCGGATTCTCCGACCGCAACAGATCGCCGAGGCGGCTGCGCACAGCCGGCCACGCGGCAATCTATCGGACCTCTACCCTCGGTGGCTGGGAGCGCGCGAACTGCTGCTTCATGGGCGCAACCCTTACAGCGCGGACATCACTCGGGAAATTCAGCAGGGATACTATGGAAGGCCGCTCGACCCGACGCTCCCCAATGATCCCAAAGATCAGCAGGGCTTTGCGTATCCGGCTTATGTCGTTTTTCTGCTGGCGCCGACGGTGAATCTTCCCTTCGATTCGGTACAGATCGGGTTCCGCTGGTTCTTAATAGCGTTGGCGGCGGGAAGCATTTTGCTCTGGTTCTCGGTTCTGCGGTGGAAGCCATCGGTTGGAACCGCGGCCATTTTTATCGCGCTGATGCTTGGCTGGTTGCCCATGGTGCAAGGGATCAAGCTGCAGCAACTCACATTGCTGGTCGCGGGTTTGCTGGCAGCTTGTGGAGCATGCCTGGCCGGCGGGTGGCTTCTTTTAGCCGGAGGTCTGTTGGCATTGGCGACGATCAAGCCGCAACTGGCGTGGCCACTGGTTCTTTGGCTCTTGTTCTGGGCAGCGTGTGACTGGCGGTCGCGGCGGCGATTCGTGTTCGGGTTTGGGTTGGTCATGCTGCCCCTCCTCGGGGGGGCGCAGTTGCTCGTGCCCGGATGGTTGCGCATGTTCGTCGAGGCGATTCGACAGTATCACCATTACACGCAGAACCAGTCGGTGCTGGCTGTGTTGTTCGGTTCCATAGTGGGCAGAATTTTGGAGGCGGTGAGCGCGGTCCTCGGTGCGGTGTGTATCTGCCCGGTGCGCAAGGAACCGTCTACGAATCCGGCATTTGGACGAGCCTTTGCCCTCGTGCTCTCTCTCACCGTGCTGATCGTTCCGATGTTTGCTCCATACAACCAGGTGCTGCTGGCGCCCGCAATTCTGGCGCTGTTGATGAGTGAGGCGTCTCACGACCCCATTCTTCCGGCGATGCAACTGGCTCGCCTCGTCGGGGGACTCTTGCTGGTGTGGCCGTGGATTGCCACAGTAGGACTGAGTCTGGCCTACGTCTGGTTGACGCCCGCCATCAGAGAACGGGTCTGGCCTATGCCCTTCTACTCCAATTTCATGGTGCCGGTGTTCCTGTTCGGATTGGCGCTGCCCAATTCCTGGGGGAGCCACGCCCGTACCTTGCGGGAGAACGCACCCGCAGAGTAGTCTGTTGCAGCAGGGATACGCGTGCAATGCATGCCCTAAGCCGTCGCCGGGAGAAGGCGAACGGCACGCGAAACGACCATTCATGGCCCTTGGCGCAATCAGTCATAGCAGTTCCGGCTCCGGTGTGTTTCCCGCCCTTGTGTTTGTGCAGGGTAGCGAGCAGAAGAACATCGTCCTGAACCGCACGCCGTTCACGGTGGGACGGAAAGTCGATAAAGATCTGGTGATTGCGGACCCGCGGGTCTCACGCGACCATGCGCAGATCATGCAGGACGGGAAGGAATTCTTCCTCGTCGATCTGGGCAGCAAGCACGGCACGTTCGTCAACGGAGAACGAATTCAGCGCCAGAAACTGGAGCGCGGCGACCGCCTGGAGTTCGGGGCGCGCGATTCAGCTTACATCCTGTTCAATCCCGCCCACGCTACTTCCAACACCGCGAGGGAATTCCTCAGCCAGATTTCCGGCATTCAAATCAAGCAGGAAGCCACCGACCTGGAGAAGCTCACGCTGTTTCTGGAAGCTGCCCGAAAGCTGAACACGGCAGGAGTACTCGACGAAATCTTGATGACCATGCTCGACGTCACGCTGCAATTGACGCGGGCCGAACGCGCGTATGTTTTTTTGAAGGACGAGGAAGGGAAACTTCGCCTCGCCGCCGGGCGCAACTCCAAGAAAGAGCCGCTGCTCGACGACAAGACGATTTCCCATTCGATCCTCGAAGAATCGATACGTTCGAACTCGGAGTTTCTTCTGACCGATACCAGCCAGTCGCTCGATCTCGCAGGCCGCCAGAGCATTGTCGCCTACGATCTTCGAACTGTGGTCTGCATCCCTCTGCGCAAGTTGGTGGTACAAGCGACCCGCGACGCACAAACGCCTGTGAACGCCGCGACATCCGCCGAGGCCATGGGAGTACTCTACGTCGACTCGCGCTTTGCCTCCCGCGACATCAGCGGCGTCGGCCAGGACATTTTGCACGTGATCGCGACAGAAGCCGCGTCTCTGATCGAGAATGCAAGACTCGTTCAGGCCGAGGAAGAATCCCGACGCTACCAGCAGGAGTTGGCTATCGCCGCCAGCATCCAGCAGCGGCTGATGCAGGTGAAAATTCCTGAAGTTCCATTTGCCAAGCTCCGCGGAAAAAATCTCTCTTGCAAGGAAATTGGCGGAGACTTCTTTGACGCAGTGAACACGAAAGAAGGCCTGGCAGTGGTATTAGCCGATGTCAGCGGCAAGGGAGTTTCGGCTGCGCTGTTGGCTTCAACGCTGCAGGGAATGATCTATTCGCACTTGAGCGCAGGCGTGCCTCTGCTCGATGTGGTGTCGGCCGTGAATCGGTTCTTCACCGAGAAGCTGGTCGGCGAAAAGTATGCGACTGTGCTGCTGGTGCGGCTGCGCCGCGATGGCGAACTGGAATACGTGAATTGCGGCCACGTACAGCCTCTTCTGGTTTGCGGCGGAGAGGTGATGCGTCCCCCGCATGGGAATGTGCCAGTGGGTCTGCTGGCTGACGCCACTTTCGAAAGTGCGAAATGCCAGATGAAATCGGGGGACCGCTTCATTCTTGTGACCGACGGCGTCACCGAGGCGGAAAATGCCATGGGCGATTTTTATGAAGACTTCCGGCTGGAGGCGGCTGCGGCCAAATCTCCCACGCTCGAAGGGATTTTTTCGTCGGTGGCGGAATTCTGCGCCGGGAATCCTTTGAGCGACGACTGCACTGTCGTCGAGTTGTGTTACACCTGCGTGGACGAAGCCTGAGCCGTCGAACCGAGTCCTTGCTTTCACGCAGCTCGAATCAGCCATTCTCCACGGTGAGGGTATAGTCAGTACCTTCCCAACGATTTTGCTGCGGCCAGAAAAATGTGAAGACCACTTGCGCCCCTGCGGGTAGGGACGCGGTCGGGAGGTCGAGCGTGTGGATGCCAAGACCGCTATCGCGCGCGTCGGTGTCATGCGCCGTCTGCCAGCCGTCAACGCTCCAATGCACCCGGCCCGGTGTAAGAAGCACAATGCGTAGAGTCTTGTTCCGCGGAACGCTACGCGTTTTGTTATTAAACCTCCACCCGAAGATTTGCCGCACATGTTTATCCACTAAATAGCGCTTCACCGTCTGCGGAGGCTGGTCGAAGACCTTGCCGTCGCGAATCGAGCGGCGCAATTTGACGTACTCAGAGTGCGCCCAAACGAGCGGGCACGCTGAGCCCGTGGGCTTACCCCGGAAGAGTTCGAGGGCAGGAATATCAGCGGCGTCCCAGACTTGCTCCGGAAGTAGCCGGCTCGATCCCGCAGTCGAGTTCTCGATGACAGTGAGCATGGCTTCAGCCTCGTCACGATGACCGGCGGCGAGAGAATAATGGCCACGCTCGCCGGCGAGCAGGGGCCATGGGCGGCCGATGCCCGTTCCATCGAACGCGGAGCCGTCTTTGTGTTCGCCGTAGCCGTCGCCGTTGTAGCGATACCAGCAGGGGCCCTGCGGTAACTCGACCGCAAGTAGCGCGTCAATGGCGCGTAGCGTGTTCAGGATGCGGCGATCGTCGGGGGCGCGCAGCCCAAACCGCACTAACGCGAGCGCGTCAGGACTGATGATGTGATAGGAGCGCTCGCCATCCTGACCGAGCGGGCGATTCTTAATGGGAACAAAACCCTGTGTGGGCGATGCAGCCCCGTCGGTATCGGGCGGGGCGATGCGGACGTAGTAGCCATCGATGCCGAGTTGCTGCGCCAGATCCCCGCCCGTCGCATAAACCCAGCGCTCGATGTTGTCGTTCCAGGCGTCGGCGGCATCGCGCATGATGGAGGCCTGTTCGCTGTGCCCAGTCAGGTCCGCGAGGTCGGCGCCAGCCAGCAGGGCAGAGATTTCGGCAGCCAACGTGAACGGTGAATAGCCGGCGTCTTCTTCCCAGCGATCCTGTTGTGTCACCGGGCCGTTCCGCAGAATAAAGCTGACCGCGTTGCGCACCATCGGCCACCAGCGCTCGAGCCTACCCAGGGCTTTGGGTGCTTCGCGGCGCAGCAGATCGAGAAGCAGGATGGGGAACGCCGTCTCGTCCATCTGGACGCCACTCCAGTAGGGGCGTCCGTCGAGCCAAAGATTCTGCGCCCAGTTGCCCGCGGCTTCCTGCGTGGTTTCGAGGTATCGCAGGACACGTATCGCATCCGTTACCGCTCCGGCGGCCAGCAGAGCTCCGGCGGTTTCGACCAGGTCCCGCGGCCACACCAGGTGGTAGCCGCCTAGATCTTCATCGCCCTTGTTGAAACCCCACGGAATCGAAAGGCTGGCGATAATGCCGCCGAGAAAATCCTTCGACTCGTGGGTTCGCATGACGGCGGTGGATGCACGGTATAGATCATGCTGTCGCAACGGCTCATCGAGCTTAAGCAACGTGGTTTGCCAGTTTTTCCACTGTGCGACGTAATGCCGGCGCGTTTCGGCGTAGTCCTCGAAGAGCGTGGATCGCGCCTGCTGTCCGGCCTCGGTCCAGATCGCTCCGAAGCCGAGGGCCAGAACGAACTCACCGTTGCAGGCGGCGAGATCGATCTCTCCGGTGAACGCAATGTTCCCGTTCTCCGCACGCGTGTACTCCCACTCCATCTGAAAATGTTGCGATAGATCCTGCCAGCCATCGGAGGCCCCGACAAATCCCACCGACGTTTTTTTCCATGGAGCCGACGACGAGAACGACAGCGTGACCCCGTCGTGCTGGGCAAAGAACATAGGGTAGCCCTTGTAGTCGCCGATCCAACCGGTGTTGCCATATCCGCAGTTTGCCAGGTGCGGTGAAAGCAAAGCGTAAAGGTGGTAGTCGGAAAGCTTTCCTTGCAACGGCTCGAAGCGCACCTTCTGCAATACGACGTTGCGATACGGGTCGGTCAGGACTTCCTTGTGGATCCGGTAGCGACCACCGATCTCCGTGTTTGTCAGCTCATAACCTGGGATGCCAGGCTCAAAGGCCCGGTTCTCAAAGGTGCAGTGCCGCTTCTCCTCGGAAAAAAAATCGTGGCCGCTCGTCACGATGAACCCCATGTCGCGCGTACACGCTTGATCCACACGAGGAAAATAAACTTCGTTCAGGATGCCGTGACTAAGAGTGAACCAGACCTTGCTGTGCTGGTTCAGGGCAGTGCCGAAGCCCATTTTGGCGCTCGAGGTCCAGCGCGGGGGAATCCCGGGCCAGCCGGGAGCGTAGCGTGTGGCGGGGTCACTCATGAACGGTGGGCCCTCAGACCCGGAATAATGTCATCGGAATTGACAAACTGATTACAAGGCGAGACTGCCGCGGCTTCGAAAATCGTCATCAAATTATTAGCGGCCTTGAGAAAAGTAAATTGCGATCCAGCTCAGATGAACGACGATAATAGACCACATACACGAAACGACACGCTAAGGCTTTTAGATGCACGAGCGTGGAGAATAGTAGCAGTCCTGACGGCATGGTGCGCTCTGTGCTTGAACGCGAGAGCCGTGGACCTGCCCTCGACCGCGGATTTTTGGGGCTCTACAATCTAGACTTTGCCGGCGCTCAAAGGGATTTTGCAACGTGGCAGCAACTGCATCCCGATGACCCGATGGGCCCAGTCAGCGAAGCGGCGGGCTTTCTGTTTTCCGAATTCAACCGCCTGGGCGTTTTGGAAGCTCAGTTCTACGAGAATGACAACGCCTTCGTCGGGCGCCCGAAGTTGACCCCTGATCCCGCATTACGCCAACACTTCATGGATGCGATTGGTCGCGCCGAGAGTCTTTCACATGCCCGACTGGCCAAGAACTCTAAGGATCGGGGTGCGCTCTTTGCCCAGACCCTATCCTCGGGACTGCAAGCGGACTATGCGGCACTCATCGAAAAGCGCAACGTAGCCTCCCTGCATTACACCAAACAAGCCTCTGCCTCAGCGCAGGAGTTGCTCGCGGTTTGTCCCAATTGCTACGACGCCCTGCTGGCGACGGGTTTCAGCAAATACATCATCGGGAGCATGTCGGCCCCGGTTCGCTGGATACTTCGCATCGGCGGCCTGCCCTCCGACAAGCAAGGCGGAATCGCCGACTTGCAAACCACCGCCGAACATGGACACTATCTCGCTCCCTTTGCGCGGATCCTGCTGTCGATTGCATATGTGCGTGAGAAGAACAAAGCCCAAGCGCTGCAGTTGCTGACCGGATTGCAGAGCGAGTTTCCTGCGAACACAGTCTTTCCGAGGGAAATCGCGCATCTGCAATCAACACATTAGCTTCGAGCGCAAACCGCCGCCGGTATTCGAACGCTTTCCTCATTTCTCAGCTTGAGGCAATCTCATCCCCGGCCCATTCATCAGAAATTCACCCGTTTGTAACCGTCCTGTAACACTGTGCCGATAGAACGGGGACATATTAAATCCTCAAGGAGGAGTCATCTGGTGATGCGCAAAATCGTGCTCTTGGTGTGTGTCCTTCTGGCCGTGCCGGTAGTGGGGCAGACCACGCTTGTTGGAGCAGGCGCTACGTTTCCGTATCCCATCTACTCGAAGTGGTTCAGTGAATACCACAAGGTGCATTCCGACGTACAGATCAACTATCAGTCCATCGGAAGTGGTGGCGGAATCCGCCAAGTGACCTCGGGCACCGTCGACTTCGGCGCCAGCGATATGCCCATGACCGACAAGCAACTGTCGGAAGTCAAGACGAGGATATTGAATCTTCCAACCGTGCTGGGCGCGGACGTGCCTGCGTACAACATTCCCGGAGTCACCGGGGAAGTGAAATTCACGCCTGAAGCGCTGGCAGGAATTTTCCTGGGCAAGATTTCCAAGTGGAATGACAAGGCAATCACCTCGGCAAATCCAGGAGTGAATTTCCCCGACAAAGACATCATCGTAGTGCATCGTTCCGACGGTAGTGGTACCACCTTCATCTGGACCGACTATCTTTCCAAAGTTAGTCCAGAGTGGAAGAGCCAGGTCGGCAGCGATACCTCGGTAAAATGGCCGGTCGGCTTGGGGCAAAAAGGCAACGAGGGCGTCGCCGGGTCGCTTCGTCAGATGGCTGGTTCGATCGGTTACGTCGAACTGATCTATGCCGTGCAGAACAACATCCCTTACGGTAGCGTGCGAAATTCAGCAGGCGTGTTCGTCAAAGCGTCTTTGGATAGCGTAACCGCAGCCGCCGCCTCGGCTCCGAAGATGCCTGCGGATTTCCGTGTCTCAATTACAAATGCTCCCGGCAAGGATGCCTATCCGATTTCCAGTTTTACCTGGCTGCTCATTCCAGCCCAGTCCAAGGATGCGGCCAAGGGTAAGATGCTGGCCGACTTTCTCGGCTGGATGATTTCGGATGGCCAGAAGATGACTTCTTCGCTGTCCTACGCGCCGTTGCCGGATAACGTTGCGGCAAAGGTGAAAGAAGCGATCAAGCAGGTCAAGTAGAACCCGCAGTCACGGAAAAGTTCATTCACCGCAGGACCCAAAAGGAGACAACAATGAAGTCTGCGTCGAAAGTGTGTGCCATTCTTTTTCTGGCGACAGGACTGGTCGCGCAAACCAGCACCCCGCCCAAACCCAAGAAGACGGCTGCCGTGACCGCAGCGGATGTGCAGTCGCTGAAGGACGCAATCGCCGCCCAGCAGGCCGCTCTCGCCCAGCAGCAAAAACAAATTCAGCAACTCATGGATGCACTGAACCGCAAGGATCAAGCCGTGCAGCAGGCGCAGACCGCTGCTGCCGACGCCGCCAACAAAGCGGATGCCGTGCAGGCGCAATCCAACAAGGATCAGCAGGCGGTCACCGAACTCAAAGGCGATGTCACCGACCTGAAGACCAACATGACCAGCACGGTCGTCAGTATCCAGGAAACGCAAAAGAGCATTTCCGAGCCTCCAACCGCGATTCACGTGAAGGGAATCACCATTACTCCCGGCGGCTTCCTGGCGGCAGAAACTGCGTGGCGCTCGCGCGCTCTTGCCGCGGACGTCAATACCCCCTTCAACTCTGTGACCATGCCGGGCGCTTCGGCCAACAGGATGGCTGAGTTCTTCGGTTCTGGACGCCAGTCGAGAATTTCCATGCTGGCAGAGGGGCGCCTCAGTAGTGTGAAGCTTTCCGGCTACTACGAGTCAGACTTCCTCTCGGCCGGTGTTACTTCGAATAACAACCAGAGCAACAGTTACACTCTTCGCCAGCGCCAAATCTGGGGTCAGGCGGCGTTCGACAACGGCTGGACTGTGACCGGCGGACAGATGTGGAGCCTGGCCACAGAAACCAAGCATGGCACGGACAATCGCACCGAAGCGTTGCCAATGACCATCGATGCGGCGTACACCGCGGGCTTCACTTGGGCGCGGCAGTATGGCTTCCGTGTGTCGAAGAATTTTGGAAACAAGGTCTGGTTCGCTGTTGCGGTGGAAAACTCACAAGAGACGATCACCTCCCACAATAACGCCGCGAACTTTCTGTTCGGCTCGGCCGGTGCAAACGGTGGCGTTTACAATGGCGCCATTACAACCTGCACGACAGCCAATAACAGCAGCGGCTCACCCGTGACCACTTGTACCAATGCCGCCAATTACTCCTTCAATCCGTCGCCCGACATTATCGCGAAGCTGGCTTTCGAACCTGGTTTCGGCCACTACGAAATTTTCGGTATCTATACCGATTTCCGCGACCGTGTCTTCCCGTGCGAAGACGTCGCCTCGACCACTCCCTGCGGCACCGGGACGGGCCCCAATGCGTCGCGCGCGTTTAACAGTACTACGAGCGGCGGCGGGCTCGGTGCCAATGCCCGCTGGTCGTTTGACAAGAAACGACTCGACTTCGGATTGCATGGTCTCGGTGGAAGCGGAATCGGCCGCTATGGAGCGAGCGGCCTAGCCGACGCCTCCGTGCGTTCCAACGGGACGATTGATCTGATTAAGAGCTTGCAGGGACTGACCACTCTCGAGTGGCACGGGCCGAAGATCGATATCTATCTGAACGCGGGCGCGGAGTACGCCAGTCGTGCTGCCAGCTATGATCCGGTTACGAATAAATACGTCGGATACGGATCACCGCATTTCAACAATACCGGCTGCTTTACCGAGACCGGACCGGGCGCAGGCGGATTCCTACCCGGCGGGCTGTCCAGTTGCACTGGCGATACCCGTGTTCTGATCGAGGGCACCGCCGGCTTCTGGTACAAGCTGTATGACGGCTCGAAGGAAAAAGTGAACCGGGGCCGCATTCAGTTTGGTCCGCAGTACTCCTACGTGACCCGTAACGCCTGGTCGGGTTCTTCCTCGCCCAACGAGCCGCACGGGATCGACAATATGATCTTTACATCGTTCCGGTACTACCTGCCGTAACGCAGGCTGGTATCTGTACCAGCGCACACACTTCGGCACCCGGACAGAACAAACACTGTCCGGGTGCTCGTTTTTGATCCTGAAGAGTCTGCACTGCCAGTTTTGATTCGGCGTCACACTCCGTCCAATCGAATGCTTTATACTAAGGTTCCCCTGTTCATCCGGATCGTTATTGGGTGGATTTGGACCAGCAAGAACGAATCGCAAGAATCAGCCGTTAAGTGCGTCGACCATGGCTCGTATTTCGCTCGACAATCCAGAATACTTTCTCAACCGCGACACCTCCTGGCTCGCCTTCAACCGCCGTGTGCTCGAGGAGGCCGAGGACGAGGGCAATCCGCTCCTGGAGCGGCTGAAGTTTCTCTCCATCTCGGCCAGTAATCTGGACGAGTTCTTCGAAGTGCGTGTGGCCGCCATGATGCAGCAGATTGAAGACGGCTACAACGAGGCTGGTCCCGACGGCCTGACGCTCACTGAAAAACGAGATGTGCTGAACAAGTTGACGCACGAATTCGTCGACGACCAATACGACTGCTGGAATGCCCGCCTGCGTCCCGCACTCTCCGAGAACGGAATTCGCGTGCTGGGATTGCACGAACTGGACTCCGAGGCATTGCGCTTCGTCGACGAGTACTGCGAGAAGGAACTGGACCCGCTGTTGACGCCGGTGACGGTGGACCCGGCGCATCCCTTTCCGCGCGTCATTAACAAAGCGTTGTGCCTTGGGCTTCCTGTTGCGGCGCCGGCGGCGCTCGGCGCTGACTTACACGGGCGTAGTGTCGGTCCCCAGGGCTTTGCCGCGTCTCGTGCGCCTGCCCTCAGAGGGCACCGCGGACTTTATTTTCCTGGCGGATCTGGTCGCGCACCATGCCGTACGGATGTACCACGGCTACGACGTCGTTTCTTCCGCCCCCTTCCGGGTGACCCGAAACAGCAATCTGTATCTGGCGGAAGAAGAGGCCCGCAGCCTGCTCGAGTCGGTGCGCGCCGAACTGCATAACCGCCGCAAAGGCGACGCCGTGCGCATGGAAATTGAAGCCGACGCCGACCCCGAGATCATCGATCGATTGCGCACGGTGTTCGAACTGGATCCGTGGCAGGTGTTCCCGGTGAACGGTCCTGTCAATCTTTCACGCCTGTTCAACGTCTACGAACAGGTGAAGCGTCCCGACCTCAAGTACCGGTCGTTTTCTCCGCGTGAGTTGCGCTTGACCTCAAAGTCGAAGGACTTGTTCGAGGAACTGCGCGGACATGACATTCTGCTGCATCATCCCTACGACTCGTACGACGCGGTAATTTCGTTTATTGAGTCGGCCGCCAGAGATGAGCACGTACTTTCCATCAAGCAAACTCTCTACCGCACCAGCGAGCATTCCCTGATTGTCCCTTCGCTCATGGATGCTGCCACACGCAAGGAAGTTACGGCGGTGGTGGAGTTGAAGGCGCGTTTCGATGAGGCTTCAAACATACGCTGGGCGCGCGATCTGGAGGACGCCGGAGTTCAAGTCTTCCACGGTCTGGTCGGACTCAAGACACACTGCAAGCTTTCGTTGCTGGTACGTCGCGATCCTGATGGAGCGACCCGTAGTTATGCTCATATCGGCACCGGAAATTACAACGCCACCACCGCGCGGATTTATACCGACCTGAGTCTTTTCACCGCGAATCCTGAGATCACGCGTGCCGTACACGACGTTTTTAGTTTCCTGACGGCCTACGCGGAGAATCCCAGCTACGAACCGTTGCTGGTGGCGCCCCTCGACTTGGCGGAGAAAGTCATAGCGCTGATCGAGCGCGAAGCGGAGCACGCGCGTCAGGGGAAAGAGGCTCGCATCATCGCCAAGATGAATGCTTTGCTCGACAAGACAGTCGTGCAGGCGCTGTACCGCGCTTCTCAATCGGGAGTGCAGATCGATTTGCTGGTGCGGGGCATCTGCGCGCTTCGTCCTGGAGTGCGCGGTGTCAGCGACAACATCCGCGTCCGGAGCATTGTGGGGCGGTTCCTCGAACACAGCCGCATTTTCTATTTTGCCAACAGCGGCGAAGAAGAGATTTATATCGGCAGTGCCGACTGGATGCCGCGCAACCTATATGAGCGCGTCGAGGTGCTGGTGCCGCTCCGCGATGAAATGCTGAGGGAACGCGTGCGGCACGAAATTCTCGATGCGTACCTGGCCGACAACCGCAAGGGGCGCGTCCTGCTGAAGGACGCAACCTATATGCGAGCGTGGCAGCCATTGCACGGCACGCGCAACCGCCGTCCTCCAACGGGTTCTGCCGCGTTCAGCGCGCAGGATTTTCTGATCGGGGTTGCGGAAGGAAAGTCTCCGGCCATGCTCCCGGTGCCCCCGGCGTCGCGAAAGCGTAAAGTGTTAGCAGGAAGGGAACGATAACCTCTGATGATCCTCTATTTTCTGCGGCACGCCAGCGCGGGTGAGCACTTCGCCAATCCGAAAAAGGACGAGAAACGCGCCCTCGACAAAGAGGGTATCGAACAGTGTGGCTACATCGGGCGCGCCTTGGCCGCGCTTGATTGTCAGGTGGATGCCATCGTCTCCAGCCCCTTGAAGCGCAGCACTCAGACCGCCTCGCTGGTAGGCAATGAACTGGGCTACGAAGGAAAATTACAGATCGACACGGGATTGCGCCCCGAGGCTGGACTCGCCGACTTCCGCAAGCTTCTCGAAAAATATGCCCGCCAGGAAGCCATCATGGTGGTGGGACATAATCCGAACCTGAGCCAGTTCTTGGGAGCGGTCATCAGCGATTCCGGTTGCGAAGCCTCGCTCGAACTGAAGAAGGGCGCGGTGGCCAAGGTCGAGATGCGGCGCAGCTCCGGCACTCTGCAATGGTGCGTCACGCCGAAGGTCCTGCGCACCCTTTACGACACGGCTGTAGAAAGTTCACGCCCGAACACTTCCCGGAAATAATCGCACTCTTTCTCGATCGCCCAGAGCTCCAGATCGACTCCCATGCGCCGCCGTGGAACCAGCGTCAACTTCACTTCAGCTGCGCGAACTCCGATGCGCACCTTCTCGACGGCACGGCTCCGACCCAGGTTCAGGGCGCGTGCCAGCCGCAGCAACAGGATCGCCTTCTGCACGTTCGCGCGATCATTGGGATCGACCACCTTCATGGGGCCGTCCTCCATGGTCGGTCTCGACTTTCCCAGATAGCGTGCAATCGCCGCAATGAGGCGCCGCTGCTGTGGCGTGTAGCCCAGAATCTCCGAATTAGAAATGATGTAATGCGTATGGCGGTGATGTCCGTTCCGGTTCACGTAATCGCCTACTTCATAAAGCATAGCGGCTGCCGAGAGCCACTCCCCATACTCGGGTGGCAGCCGGTGGAGGGTGCGCAATCCAGTGAACAACTGGCTGGCGGCGTCACGCACGTCCAAGGCATGTTTGCGGTCGATATGATAATGGTCAACCGCTTTCAGAATCGATTCCCACCGTTCTGATTCGATCTGCCGGCCGGAACGCGTGCTGCGATCATAGTCCGCCGCCATCTGGGCCAGGATCCCGTCACGTAACCCCAGCGGCGAATAGCGGAAGCTCTTGAGGTGGAGACGGTCGAGCAGTTCGTGATAGACAGTGGCACCGGCCACGATGATTTCCGCGCGCCGGGGGCCAATTCCTTGAATCTTGCGGCGCTCCGCCACTGGCAGGCGCGACAGGCGCTTGGCGATGCGCGTCATTTCCGCCCGCGAGACAACGGACCGCTGCCGGTTCACGCCGCGTCGCAGGTGACTCGCGACCGCTGCCAGCGCCGCCGCCGTACCCGATGTCGCGATTACATTCTTCACCTTCGCGCTCGCGATCCGGCCGGTGATGCGGTTGACTTCGCGAGTCACAAATCCGCGCAGGCGCTTCAGTTCACCCTTCCGCGTGGGATCATGGCGCAGAAATTCATTGGTCAGACGAACTGCGCCGAGAGGCAGGCTCACCGCATCGCGAATATGCCCACCTCGCGTAACGGTCAGTTCACAGCTACCGCCACCCAGATCCATCAGCAATGTCGATGAGCGGTCCACCCGAGGGCTGGAGACAAGTCCCAAATGGATCAGTCTCGCCTCTTCCACGCCGGAGACAATCTCCACTCGCCAGCCGGTCGCCGACCGTACCCATTCCAGGAAGGCCTGAGAATTGCGCGCATCCCGAAGTGCGCTGGTCGCAACTACGCGCACGCTGTCGGTGACGATCTGCTGCGTGGCGCGATGGAAACGCCGGAGAACCTTCACCGTCTCGGCCATCGACTCAGGAGTAAGAAATCCGGAACCAAAGACGCCTTCGCCCAGTCGCGTCACCTCGCGGTCCTCGTGAAGCGCGTGCAGACGGCCGCTTTGCAGGCGTGCAATCTTTAGCCGGACGGAGTTCGAACCGATATCGACCGCGGCAAACGTGGGCATGGGGAAGCCTCACAGTGTACACGGACGCGGCAGGATCGTCACCGACGTTTGGGGAGAATGGTCAGACTAGAAGAAACTACGCGGCAGTCTCGATGCGCGCCACTATCGTAGGAGTTTTGCTGTCGGGTTTGCGCGAGTGCTCGCGGACAGCAGACACGGGCCTCGGCGCATTCTGAATCGTGGGAGATACCGATAAAGCGGCAACAGCCTGACGGAATTTGCCTCCCGTTACATTGTGGAGCGCCGCTACCAGCGACGATTGGTTCACATCGCCAAGCCGCTTGGCGGCGGTCTGAGTCAGAGTCAGCCAGTCATGCCAATTGCCGATCGCATCCTGAAGTCGCTTCAGCTGAGCGATAAATTGTGCCGCCTCGACAGATTTGCGCGCAAATTCAGCTGCATAGCGAGCCCGCTTTACCGCGATACGGTACTGATGCAGCACGTCTTCTGTTACCGGGCCAGCCGGGCGCACGACCCTGGCCAGCATGGTTCGCGCAACATTCAGGGGATCACGGCTGGCTTCCAATGCAACTTCTCTGGACGCTCGTCTCAGGCGCTTGCTGGTCTGCCGGATCATTTCTTTATTCAACATCTTCCGAAGCTTTTTCTCATGTTTCGTGCGAAGTTCAATCAAGCCGTGCATGAGTTGCGTTTTCCGGCGCGGTTCTTGCGGAACTTTCAGACTGCGCAGAGCGCTAAGTTGTACGTCGAGATCTCGTACCTTGCCCGCACGCTTGCGAATCCTGTCCAGCGTTTTCAGGAGCTTCTTTTGATTGCGGTCCCGATCAGGAATGACTTCCTCCAGCAAGGTTTGCAGTCGCCGGCTGGTGGTGCGGAAGCCGTGGACGCTTTCCACGTCTTGCGCCGCGGAAAGCTTGAGCAAAGCCCGTTCCGTCTTGCGGAACAGAAGCTGGCTAGATTCGGGTGCAATCGACATAAAGAAACAGTTCCTGGCAGCGGATGAGGATAGAGCAATACTGCACGAAGGCAAAGTTTGATCTTACAGAGAGCAGCAGCTCAAGAGTTCAGCGGCTGACTCATGGTCCCAACTCCAGCGGAAAAAGCCTTACTGATTTTAACACCTTTGTAACACGTGTCTGCTACGGTTGAGCGGAATGGCCAACCCTGCTTTACCACGGCCTGATATGCCAGGACCGCAACCCGTTGAAGGGACGAAGGTTACACCCGCATCGGTAGTTGAGGCTGCACCCTTGCTGCGTGCTTCAAGTGGCGAGGTTCCGGACCGTATTTTCAAGTCCGCAATGACCGCGTGCGCCTTGGCTGTCCTTGGCGTGTTGGTTCTGATCATCTACGAACTGGTTTCAGGCTCGGGCCTCTCTTGGCATGCATTTGGTTTCAAGTTCTTCGGTGGTAGCGATTGGAACCCGGTTAGCGAGCAGTTCGGCGCGCTGCCTTTCATCTACGGCACGCTGGTTTCGTCGCTGGTGGCGCTGGTCATTGCTGTTCCCCTGGCGGTCGGAGTCGCCGTCTTCACCACGGAAATGTGTCCCAAGGCGCTGCGCGCTCCGCTGTCTTTCTTCGTTGAGCTGCTCGCCGCGATTCCGAGCGTGATCTATGGATTGTGGGCGATGTTTATCCTGGTCCCGCTTTTGAGTGGATACGTCGAGCCCTTTCTATCGAAGACCTTGGGCTGGACCGGCCTCTTCGAAGGCGCTCCCTACGGAATCGGCATGCTCGCGGCCGGAATCATTCTGGCCATCATGATTATTCCCATTATTTCTTCCATTACGCGCGAAGTGCTCATGGTTGTGCCGCAGCATCAGCGCGAGGGCGTGCTGGCCTTGGGCGCAACGCGCTGGGAGATGATCCGCATGGGTGTGCTGCGCAACGCCCGCGCTGGAATCGTTGGCGGAATCATTCTGGGATTAGGCCGCGCGCTCGGAGAAACCATGGCCGTCACCATGGTGATCGGCAACCGTCCGGAGATCGCGAAATCTTTGTTCGCTCCCGGTTACACCATGGCCAGCGTGCTCGCCAACGAGTTCAGCGAGGCTACCGGCGACGTCTATCTCTCGGCATTGGTCGAGATTGGTCTGGCCTTGTTCCTGGTCACCATCATTGTGAATGCGTTGGCACAGGTCATGGTTTGGAGTGTGACCCGTGGCCAGCCTGCGAGGGGACATGCCTGAACTCTCCGCAAGCCCTTCCACGCAACAAGCCATGGCTTCGATCGGTTGGCGCCGTCGGGCGACCGATCACCTCATGACGGGCGTAGCGATCTTGACCGTCGTGCTTGTGCTGGCTCCACTGGTTGCGATCTTTGGCTACCTCGTGTATCGCGGCCTGGGTTCCATCAACTGGGCGTTCTTGACCCAAACTCCCAAGCCCGTCGGAGAAGCCGGCGGCGGCATGGCCAACGCGATCGTGGGATCCATGTTGATTCTCGGAATCGCTAGCATCATCGGCGTGCCCTTCGGCGTCGGCGCCGGTATTTTTCTGGCCGAGTTTGGACGGAATCGCTTCGGCAGTGCGATCCGGTTCACTGCAGACGTGCTAAATGGTGTGCCCTCCATCGTCATTGGCATCGTTGCTTGGGCGATCCTGGTTCGCGGTCGCGGTTTCTCCGCACTTGCGGGCGGCGTGGCATTGGCGATCATGATGGTTCCGACCATCTGCCGAACCACCGAAGAAATGCTTCTGCTGGTGCCTCAGGCGCTGCGCGAAGCGGCGTATGGGTTGGGCGTTCCGCGCTGGCGGACGACTCTTTCGATCACCCTTCGCACGGCGACGTCTGGCGTCATCACTGGCATTATGCTGGCCTTTGCCCGAGTGGCGGGTGAAACCGCGCCGTTGCTCTTTACCGCTCTCGGCAACACGTTCTGGAGTCTCCGGTACGATCAGCCGACGGCCGCGCTGCCGCTACAGATCTATACCTATGCCAACTCGCCGTACGATGATTGGCATCGCCAAGCCTGGGCCGGATCGTTTGTGCTGATCCTTCTTATCGTCACTTCCGTCGCCGCCGTCCGCTATGTCGTGCGCCGTGGCACCTTTGGAGCGGCATAATCTATGGGAGTTGGAATCCAGGTCGAGAAGCTGAATGCCTGGTACGGCAAAGGCCAGGCGTTGTACGACATCAATCTAAAGGTGGCGGCGAACCATGCCACCGCACTCATTGGTCCCTCGGGATGCGGCAAGTCGACGTTCATCCGCTGCATTAACCGCATGCACGAGACGATTCCGGAGGCACGCGTCGAAGGCCGGGTGCGCATCGGCGAAATCGATGCCTACAACGGAACCTCTGCGACCCAACTCCGTCGCCGCGTCGGCATGGTATTCCAGAAGGCGAACCCGTTTCCCACCATGTCGATTTATGACAATGTGGCGTCTGGCTTGAAGTTGAACGGATTTCGCGACCGACGCAAGCTCGACGAAGTGGTCGAGCGTTCACTCGATTCCGCCGCCCTATGGACCGAGGTGAAGGACCAGGTACATAAAAAGTCAGGGGCCAGCCTGTCCGGCGGTCAGCAGCAGCGCCTTTGCATCGCACGCGCCCTTGCGGTCGAGCCCGAGGTGCTGCTGATGGACGAGCCGTGTTCTGCGCTGGATCCGATCTCGACCGGAAAAATTGAAGAATTGATCTTTCAGCTCAAAGAGCGGTATACCATCGTGATTGTGACGCACAACATGCAGCAGGCGGCACGTGTGGCTGAGTTCACCGGCTTCTTCCTGCTGGGCAAGCTGATTGAGTTCGATAAGACAGAAAAGATTTTCACCAAGCCATCCGACAAGAAGACGGAAGACTACATCACCGGCCGATTTGGATAAGGCAGACTAGCGAAGGAAGGTTCGTAGAATGCGCACGCGTTTTCAGCAAGGGCTCGACGATCTGCGGCAACGGTTGCTTCGCATGGGAGGACTCGCGGAGCAGGCGGTGGACCGCGCTCGCCAGGCGTATGTAGAGCGCGACCTGACGCGCTGCCAGATGGTGCTGGAAGGCGAGAGCCTGATCAATACGGCGGAGCGCGAAATCGATGAGGCCGCGTTTGACTTGCTTGCCATGCAGCAGCCCATGGCGGTTGACCTGCGTTTCATTCTGGCCGTCACGAAGATCAATTCCGATCTCGAGCGCGTGGGCGATCAGGCCGTGAACATCGCCGAGCGCGTCATGGATATGGTTGAGCTCCCTGCGGCAGATCTGCCGGTCGATATTGCCCGCATGGGCGCAGCCGTCAGCGCGATGGTGCGCCGGGCCCTCGAGTCCTTCATCGAGGGCAAAGCCGAGTTGGCACAAGCCGTGCTCGAAATGGATAGTGTGATCGACCGGATGCGTGACGATGCTTTCATCCAACTAGTCAAAACCATGAACGACCACCCGGAAATCGTGCGGCAGGCTCTCGATGCGCTGCTCGTAGCCCGCAATCTGGAACGAGTGGCCGACCATGCCACCAACATTGCCGAAGACGTCATCTTCTGGGTCCAAGGCGCCGACGTCCGCCACAACGTACATCCGGATGATTCGGAAGGCCCGGTCTCCGACCGCCCAACGTCGAGAGCCTCAGGCCTGTAAGGTGTGGGGACAGCCGCCATCGGCTGTCCGTCGAGCGAAGCTCGATAAGGGTGCTGCCCCTGAATCAATTAGCTGGAAACGCTTGGGCAGGCACTTTGACCGTACCCGCCCGATTGAATTACGCTCATCACCTCCACCGTTTCTCAAGACTATTCTTCGCGCGGAGGCTCCTTGACTGGTTCCATCTTCCGTCTTCCCGTCTTTGTCCTGCTGGGCACTGCCGTGGTTCTTGCGCAAACTCCTGCCGCCGATCGCCCTCCCATCATGCTGCCCACCAGCAAGATGTTGACGGTTCCGTCTCCCGGCCGCATTGGCAGCACGAACAGCTTTCCCGCGACGATGGTGCTGAGTCCCGACGGACGCTTCGCCGCGCTGCTGAACGACGGCTACGGCACCCAAGAAACGCGGGCCCATCAGTCCATCGCGGTGCTCGATCTCAAGAGTAACCAGATCGCCGACTATCCCGACGCGCGCCTGAGCGACATGTCGTACCAGAGCTACTTCCTCGGTCTGGCGTTCAGTTCGGACGGCAAGCATCTGTACGCTTCAATGGGTTCGCTGACTGACTCCACGGGCGCAAAGGCTGGCAACACGGGGAATGGCATTGCCGTTTATCGCTTCACCGAAGGCAAGGTCGCGCCTGAGCGCTTCATTCCCATCGCCCTGCAGCCGCTGTCAACCGGGAAGAAACTGGCGGTTGGCCTGAAGGCGCCTCCTCACTCTGCCATTCCGTACCCGGCCGGATTGGCTGTGATTGCCGATGGAGACCGAGACAAACTCCTGATTGCTAACAATCTTTCGGACAATGTCGTGCTGCTCGACCCAGCGACGGGGAAGTCGCTACAGAATTTCGATCTCAGCACCAGCGATCTGGTGCCGTCTTCGTTCCCGTATACCTGTGTGGCCACGCGGGATGGCCGCCGCGCCTGGTGCAGCCTGTGGAATGCATCGCAGGTGGCGGAACTCGATCTGACCGGCGGCAAGGTCGCCCGCTGGATCAAGCTAAACCCGCCGGAAGACTTGCTGGCTCCCGGCTCGCATCCCACCGCAATGCTGCTGACTCCGGATGAGAAAACGTTGTACGTCGCTCTCTCCAACTCTGATCTGGTGGCCGCCGTCGCCACGGCGTCGGGCGAACTCTCTAACTTCTTCTCCACTACGGCAACGGGACAAAAATATGCTGGCAGTTATCCGACGGCGCTGGCACGGTCTTCCGACGGCAAGTTCTTGTTCGCGGCGGACTCTTCGCTGGACGCAATTGCCATCTTCGACCTGACGCAGCCGGTGGCCACCTCGAACGTTCAGATCTCACAGCAGCCGATGGGACTCATCCCGACTGACTGGTACCCGAGCGCGCTGGCCCTTCATGGCGACGATCTCCTCATCGCCACCGCCAAAGGTGAAGGCTCTCGCGCGAACAAAGACATGGGGAAGACGGCGTACGAGACCAAGCATCACGATCATCCCTATATCCCCACGCTTCTCCGGGGCTCCATCGCCCGCCTCAACATTCCATCGACACTCGAAAAACTTCCTCAGCTGACACAGATGGTCGAACGAGACAACCTGCTGCACAGCGATCCCGGTACGATCGCCTTTTCCAGCGGGCAGAACCCCATCAAACATGTGATTTATGTCATCAAGGAGAACCGCACCTACGACCAGATCCTCGGCGACCTGAAGATTGGCGATAGGCAAGTTGGTAACGGCGATCCCGAGCTCACCATGTACGGCGAGGACGTTACTCCCAACGAGCACAAACTCGCTCTGCAGTTCGGCGTGCTCGACAATTTCTACGATAGCGGGGAAGTCTCTGGCGACGGCCATCTCTGGTCGACCGCAGCGATCACGTCCGACTACAACGAAAAGACCTGGCAGATCGCCTACCGCGGCAAAGAGCGCACTTACGATTTCCAGGGTCAGGTTGCCGACGAATTTCCGCTGGAGCACAATCAACCTGACGTCGACGATCCTTCCACCGGTTTCCTCTGGGATAACCTCGCGCGCAACCATGTCAGCTTTCGTGATTACGGCGAGTTCGTGAATGCCGAGTGGTGCAACGAGAAGGTCAAAGCGGCCAGCCCCAAGCAGGGAACTCCTTCCGGACAACAAGCGCTCTGTCCGCGGACGGAGGTCCATCGCGGCGACATGCTTGCGCCCAACGTCGGCGACCCGCATGCCGGGCCCAGTCCGTGGCCGTGGCCGGTTCCGTTGTTCGGCGGAGTCAAGCCGACCAAAGCGGTTTTGCGCGGACATTTTGATCCGCTCTATCCTGATTTCAATACCGACTATCCCGACCAACTCCGTGCTGACGAATTCATGAATGAGTTCGACGCCTACGTTCGCGCCCGCGAAGCGGATGAGGGACCGGAGTTCGAGTTGCCGTCCTTCGTTCTGCTGTACCTGCCCGACGATCACACCGGCGGCACGCGTCCCAACCTGCCGCGCCCGGCAGCCTCGGTGGCCGACAACGACCTCGCTCTCGGCCGCGTAGTAGACGCCGTTTCGCACAGTGACTATTGGGACGATACCGCAATCTTTGTTCTGGAGGACGACGCTCAGGATGGCGCCGACCACGTGGACGCACACCGCTCCATCGCCTTCGTGATCAGCAAATATTCGCCCGGATCAGCCGCACAACCCAACGTGGAGCACCGTTTCTACACTACGGTGAACATGATCCATACCATGGAGACGCTGCTCGGCCTTCCGCCCATGAACCAGAATGATGCCTACGCGCCAGTGATGGGGCAATTGTTCTCCGGGGCCGGCGATCAACCTGCCTATAAGGCGGACTACCGGAATCTGAAAAATGGCCTGATCTACGAGACCAACCGACGCGAAGCACCGGGTGCGAAGATCTCCGAGAAAATGGATTTCTCACGTCCCGATGCGGCCGGAGCGGCGCGCCTGAATCGCGTGCTCTGGCAGGATCAGAAGGGCACAGCGCCCATGCCCGCCCCCAAACACACTGTGCTCCCTGCAGGCGGCGACTGACGTGCCTATGAACCCAGTCGAGATTTCCACCGATCAATTCCGCCGCCTCGCCGAACACGTCACGCAAGTCGCGGCCTCCTATCTCGAAAACATCGATGAACAGGCGATCTCGCCCGCCATCAACGGCGAAGAGACCCTTCGCCTCTTTCGTACTCCCATACCCGAAGATGGTATTGGCGAAGACGCGCTGAACGCATTACCGGACGTGATGCGCGGCTCTCGAGTGCAAAACGGCCGCTTCTTCGGCTACGTGCTCGGCTCGGGAGAGCCCGTCGGCGCCGTGGCTGATTTATTCGCCAGCGTCCTCAATCAAAACGTGACCGCCTGGCGCTCCGGACCCGCAGCGGTAATCATCGAACAAACCGTCGTGGGATGGCTGGCGCAAGCGATCGGCTGTCCCGGGTTCCGCGGCCATCTCACGGGCGGCGGCTCTTCCGCGAACCTGATGGGCCTGGCCATGGCTCGAGAGACCAGAGTACCTGCCAACGAAAAAGGAACCACGCCAGGCGGACTCGTCTACGCTTCCAGCGAAATACACATGTCCATTCCCAAGAGCATCGCCCTGCTCGGAATCGGACGCGACAATCTGCGGCTGATCCCGACTGACGCCGGCTTACGCATGATTCCCGCACAGCTCGAGGCTCGGATCCTGGAGGACAAGGCAGTTGGGAAAACGCCCATCGCCGTCGTCGCCTCGGCTGGCACGGTGAGCACGGGCGCCATCGATCCCTTTCCACATATTGCCGAGATCGCTCGTCGGCATGGCGCATGGTTTCACATTGACGGCGCTTACGGTGCTCTGGCAGCAATCGCAGACCGCGAAAAATTCAGCGGCCTGGAACTCGCCGACTCGATTTCTCTCGACCCGCACAAGTGGTTGTATCAGCCGCTGGACTGCGGTTGCCTGCTTTATCGTTCTCCGGAAGCCGCGCAACAGACCTTCTCGCACAGCGGCGATTACGCGCGCTCTCTCAGCGCCGATCCCATTGAGGGATTCGTGTTCTTCGAAGAGTCCATGGAATTGTCGCGAAGGTTTCGAGCTTTGAAATTGTGGCTATCGTTGCGTTACCACGGAGTGGCTGCGTTTCGACAGTCGATCGCAAAGGATCTGGCGCAGGCTCTCCGTCTTGCAACCGCAATTCAGCGCGAATCCGAACTCGAACTGCTCTCGCCCGTGGAATTGAGCGCAGTCTGCTTCCGCCATCGCGGAACCGATGGCATGTCAGAACAAGAGTTGAACCACTTTAATCTTGCGCTCCTGAAGCGCGTCGTCGCCCGCGGACGAGTCTACCTGTCGAACGCATCTCTGCACAGCAAGTTCTGTCTGAGAGCGTGCATCGTGAACCACCGCACGAAAGATGCGGACATCGACAGCGTCATCTCAGAAGTTATGGCGGCGGCAAGGGAACTGAGCTAGAGTCCTTGCACGCCGCCAATGAAGTTCTACAAGATCAATCTTATTTCAGGGTGACGGTTTCCTTCAGCGGCAGACTCTGCGAAGAGCCTCCCACCATGAATCCGTACTCTCCTGGCAGTAACTGCCAGGCGTTGCGCTCAACGTTGAAGATGGAGAGATATTTCGGGTCGACATCGACCGTCACTGCCTTACTCTCTCCGCCGTTGAGTTTGACTTTGCTAAAGCCCACGAGGCGTTTCGGCGGTTCCGCAGCGGCGGCCGGAAGCGAGGCGTATACCTCAGCTACTTCTGCGCCCGCCCGGTTGCCCGTGTTGGTGACGGTAAAAGTCACCCGCGGATTCTTTCCCGGCGTCACTTTCAGATTCGAATAGGAATACGTTGTGTACGACAAGCCGTAACCGAAGGGGAACAGCACCGGCTTGTTTTCCGCGTCATACCACTTGTATCCGACCTTGACGCCCTCGTCGTACGTGACCGGAAACGCCGGCAAGCCTGCAGCGATCCGCTTCCAACCCTGCCGGTCTGCGTCCACCGTAACCTTGGGCGGTTTGACGAGTGTTGGATGTGGCAAGTCCGCTTCGCTCTTAGGGAAAGTCATCGGCAGTTTAGCGCTCGGGTTCACGTCTCCAAAAATGACGTTCGCCACCGCGTCCCCACCCCGACTGCCTGCATACCATGCTTCAAGAATGGCGCTCACCTGATCAACCCATGGCATGGTCACGGCAGTGCCGCTTTCGAGGACGACGATCGTGTGCGGATTCGCCGCCGCGACCTTCGCAATCAATTCATCCTGATGCTCGGGTAGAGACAGGCTGTCCAGATCCATCCCCTCGCTCTCCCACTGGTAGGCGAAGACGATGGCTACGTCGGCAGACTTGGCCAGGGCTGCGGCAGCGGCCGGGTCGGAACCGGAGGCGAACTGAACGGTTGCTCCTGGAGCTTTCGCGCGAATCGCCTTCAGCGGCGAGGTCGGAAACCATATCTTCTCCAGCCAATGTGTCTGTCCTTTGCCCGGAGGCATGATCGCGTTTCCCCCCGGAGGATCGACCTGCGCTGAGCCGCCGCCGGAAATCATTCCCACATCCGCATGCGGACCGATTACAGCGATGCTGCGGATCTTCGAAGCATCGAGCGGAAGCTGCCCGCGATCGTTCTTCAACAGCACGATGCTTTGCTCGGCGATTTTTTGCGCTACTTCGAAGCCCCCCGCCACGTCAACCACGCTTTTCTGCTGCGGATCGTCAATCACTCCCGTCGCGAACATCGCCCGCAGAATGCGATGCACATGGTCATCCAGTTCCGTCGTCGGCACTTTGCCCGACTCCACCGCCTTCTTGAAATCGTCGCCGTAGAAAATCCAGCCGGGCTCTTCGTGATCCAGTCCTGCCGCCGAAGCCTTTTCGGTGCTATGCGTCCCTCCCCAGTCGGAGAGCACGAATCCCTTGAAATTCCAGTCTTTCTTCAGGAGGTCGGTGAGTAGGTACTTGTTCTCGCAGGCATAGACGCCGTCCAGGCGGTTGTAGGAGCACATCACGGCTGCGATGTCAGATTCCTGCAGTCCAATCTCAAATGCGAGCAGGTCGCTCTCGCGTGCCGCCCGTTTATCAATTGTGATGTTAACCGCGTTACGGCCGCTCTCCTGATCGTTGAGCGCGTAATGCTTGATGTCGCCAAGCACGTGCTGCGCCTGCAGTCCCTTCATCACCGATCCGACCATCTTTCCCGTCAGCACGGGATCCTCACCCAAATATTCAAAGGTGCGTCCGTTCCGCGGCTCCCGGGTGAGATTTGTGCCGCCACCGAGCGTCATGTTAAAGCCCTGTGCGCGCAACTCGCGGCCAATGAGCGCTCCGTATTCGTAGGCCGCATCGAGATCCCAACTCGCCGCACCCGCCAGGTCAGAGGGCAGGGCAGTCGAATAACGCCCGTTCTCCCCGCTGCTCCGCACTCCGTAAGCCGCGTCCGACATCTGGATAGCCGGAATCCCCAGGCGTGGAATGCCCGGAACGTAGCCCGCGCCTCCGTTCGACGACACGGCTAAGGGGCTCATCGGACTGAGCCCTTGCATGCCGGTCCCGTGCAGCATGTTGATCTTCTCATCAATGGTCATCTCTTTGACCACCAGCGAGGCACGCTCGTCGGGAGAGAGGCTGGAATTCGACCAGGGGTGATTGCCCGCGGATTGTGCGAATGAAACCGAGAGAGAAAAAGCTATGATGATTGTGGTGAATGTGAAAAATCGAGTTAGCAGGGGACTTCCTTGCAGGGGCATCGTGGCTCCTCGTACCAAAGTGACTGCCAAATCGTTAATGTTACGCCTTTTTGCGAGATTCTAGCGAGTTAATTTCGGCGTATCCCGATTTGAACTGTCCCTTTGTATAGGCGAACATGAGGCGAAACTAGGCGCTTATCGTCCGCGGCTTTACACTAAAAGAGTGAAGATTGCGCTCGGTCAAATCAATCCCACGGTCGGAGACTTCTCCGGCAACTCTAGGAAGATCATTGAGTTCTCCCGCCGCGCCCAAGCGTCCGGCGCCGGCCTGATTCTGTTCCCGGAGTTGTCCGTGTGCGGCTATCCTCCTCGCGACCTGGTGGAGCGCGCCTCTTTCGTGGCGAGAAATCGTGAAACCATCGAGCGGATCGCCGCGGAGACCCAAGGAATCGCCGTGATCTGCGGTCTGGTCACCCCGGCCCACTCCGACACCGGCAAGGCCGTCATGAACTCAGCCGCCCTGCTCATGGATGGCAAGGTCGCCTTCATCCAGTCGAAAATGTTGCTGCCCACCTACGACGTCTTCGACGAGATGCGCAATTTTGCTCCAGCCAAGAGTCAGGACCTGTTTTCGTTTTGCGGCAATCGCATGGCGCTAACCATCTGCGAGGATGCGTGGAACGACAAGCGCTTCTGGCGCAAGCAACTGTACACGGTCGACCCTGTGGAGTCCTTGATTCATGCCGGCGGGAACTTCGTGCTGAATATTTCCGCGTCTCCTTTCTGGATCGGCAAGCGCGAACTTCGCCGCGACATGCTGGCCAGCATCGCGCGCCAGCACAAGGTTCCGGTCGTGCTGGTCAATCAGGTTGGCGGCAACGACAGCCTCGTATTCGACGGTTCCAGCCTGGTTCTGAATCGAGAAGGGCAAATCATCGCTCAGGGCCGGTCGTTCGAAGAAGACCTTATCTGTTTCGATTCGCAAACCTTGTCCGGCGAAATGCACGCGCAGATGGCCGGTGAGGAAGCCAGCGTTTATTCCGCGCTCGTTCTGGGCACGCGCGACTATATGCAGAAGTGCGGATTTCGCAAGGCGATCATCGGGCTCAGCGGCGGCATCGATTCCGCTCTCACGGCAGTTGTCGCTGCCGACGCCGTTGGCCCCGAAAACGTGATCGGAGTCGGTATGCCCGGCCCCTACTCGTCGCAAGGTTCCATCGACGATGCCCGCTCTCTGGCGAAGAATCTGGGGATCCGTTTCGAGTTGCTCTCCATCAATCCTGCCTATGAGGCTTACCGCAAGACCCTGCAAGATGTGTTCGCCGGACAAAAAGAAGACGTGACCGAGGAAAACATACAATCCCGCGCACGCGGTACGATGCTGATGGCTCTGTCGAATAAGTTCGGCGCGATCGTGCTCTCCACCGGCAATAAGAGCGAATTAGGTGTGGGCTACTGCACTCTTTATGGCGACATGGTGGGCGGGCTCGCGGTTATCTCGGACGTACCGAAAACGCTGGTGTATCGCCTCAGCGAATATGCAAATTCGCGGCGCCCGGTCATTCCACAGGCCACGCTGGAGAAGCCCCCTTCCGCCGAATTGCGCCCCGATCAGAAAGACAGCGACTCGCTTCCACCCTACGACGTTCTGGATGCGGTGCTGGAGGACTACGTCGAGGATTCCCATCCCGCCGAACAAATTGCAGCGGATCACGGGTTCGACATCGAAGTCGTGAAGCGCGTCATCCGCATGGTCGATCGCGCCGAGTACAAACGGCAACAGGCTGCGCCCGGTCTGAAGATTTCTCCGAAAGCCTTTGGTTACGGACGCCGTCTTCCGATCGCCGCCAAGTCCGAAGCTTGAAACACGGTTTTCAAGTATCCTGATAGATCGCTTTCCTAAAGCCACAGCTAACGCGAAAGGAACCAATGCGCTGTCTCTTAAACTCGGTCTGTATTCTTGTGTTGGCCGGCAGTTTGGCCACGGCTCAAACCAAACCGGCGTCAGCTCCTGCTCCCACCAAGCCGGCCACACAGCTCGGAACGCACGCGACTGCAGACCTTCCATCGGAAGCTACTGTTGATTCCTTTCTGCACCAGCAATTCGGCTATCAAACCGATCTCACCTGGAAAATCTCCGGCATCCGGCCGTCTCCCATCCCCGAATTGGCTGAGGTCACCGTTGTACTCGCGAGCCCGCAAGGCCAGCAGTTGACGAAGTTCTATGTCGCCCAAGACGGCCAGCATGCTCTCGTCGGCGAGATCATTCCCTTCGGGGCCCACCCGTTCGATCCGGCAAAACAAAAGCTGGAGAAGGGAATCACTGGCCCTGAGCGCGGACCGAAGGATGCGGCCGTCACCATCGTTGAATTCGGCGATTTGCAGTGTCCCGCCTGCAAGGCCGCGCAGCCGACGATTGAAGCGCTGGTAGCCGCCGAGCCCACAGCCCGGTTCGTGTTTCAGAATTTTCCGCTCGAGATGCACAACTGGGCGGCGAAAGGCGCGGCTTATGCCGACTGCGTCGGTCGGGCTTCCAACGATGCCTTCTGGAAGTTTGTCGCCAAGGCCTACGAGACTCAGTCCGACATAACTGCCGAAAATGCTGACGAAAAGTTAACCGCCCTTGCCGACGGTGCTGGCGTCAAGGGCTCCGAGATTGCAGTTTGCGCCGTCAAGCCAGAGACCAAAGCTCATGTCGATGCCTCGATCGCTTTGGGCAAGTCCGTCGACGTCACCGGAACCCCCACAATTTTCATTAACGGACGTAAAATCGGCAGTCTGGATCCGCGCATGTCCGATGTGTACAAGGCGCTTGTGGATTTTGCCGCGAAGCAAGGAAAATAGCTCGGCATTCGGCTTCCGGCCCGCGGCATCCGGAACGACTCACCCGCGAGAGCGATCGGAGGGTTTGCAAATATGGGGCGGAAGCCAGCAGTGGGAGTGCGGAAGCCCGGAAGCTACTTTTGGCTGATCCAAATTTCTCTGGCGCTCCGGTCAATGTTGGCCAATACATGCGGCGTGATGACGATCATGAGCTCGTCGTAGTCCGATTCCTTCGTGTTGGTCACCATCGCCTGATTCAATCCCGGCAAGAATCCGAGTCCCGGGATTCCGCTCATGGAGAGCGTGTCGGTCTGTGAGACCTGGCCGGCGACCACCGCCGGTTCGCCATCTTTGAGGTTTATGCTTCCCTTGTATTCGCGGTTCGAGATGACCGGAACTCCGTTACTCGATTGCCCTGTGAGCGAACGTACTTCCAGTTCGAGCTGCAGGCTGACCGACCCATCGCTGTGCACCGTCGGCTTAGCCTTCAGGTTCAATCCCAGATCTTCGTAGCTGACAGAAGGGAAGGGCGGAACATAAGTCTGGTTGCCTAAAACCGCGGAAATCGCCGGCGAGTTGTAGATCGGGGCGTAGCTCGCATTCAAAATCGGATACTTTTCCCCCAGATGGAATGTAGCATCGTTGCCCTGACTGGCGCGCATGCTCATGTTCTCCAGGCTGCTCACCCAAGATTCGTTGACGGACAGTGCCGCGGACAATTGGTCGAGACTCAGTCCCATAAACGTGAGGCCGCCGCCGAACGTAGCCAGCGGCTGGCTGAAGATGGAATTGCCCTGTCCCCCCAGTTGCGCCAAAAGTCCTGACAGAGCCGTGCTTCCCACCTGATTAATCCCACCCGATGCGATCAACTGGTTGATCAGATTCGTAATACTGGCTCCACCAAGGCCGGCCAGGGCGGCCGCTGGAATGTTGTACAAGTTGAAGGTGTTGGGAATGTGCACTCCAATATTGCGCGTAAGTTGGTGGTTGATCTGATACACCTGAATATCGAGCATCACCTGCGGCCGCTCGTTGCTGAGCTGTTCCATCAGCTTGGAACACGCGTCCAGCATGGGCTGCGGCCCGCGCACTTCCACCGTGTCCGAGGACTGTCCTGAGCTGACAAACTTCAGGTCGAACATGCTCCGCATCGTGTTTACCAAGTCCGTTGACTCCTGCGGTGTGGAGTGGGGTGGCAGAATGAAAGTCCGCAGCGACATGCGGTCAAATTGCTTGTGATTCTCGGCATTGTCGGCGGCGATCAGCATCTGGTGCGAGTCGAGTGCCGCCCACATTGCCTTGCTCACCTGGCAAACCAGTTTTAGCGCCGTGAAAAAGTCCACGTCATCGACGTTGAACCGAACCTGCCGGGCCTGCACCGAATCGTCAAACTGCGCGGTTACTCCGTATGCCGCCGCCAACTCGGCGAATAGGCCGCGAACTTCCCCGCTGTAATGAAACGTTGCCCGGCCCTCTTTGGGTTCGAGATGGATTTCGCCGGAATCCGCGATTCGGATGGGCAAGGCTCGCGGCAGAGCCGGCGCCGCCTGGCGGGTCGCCTCGGCCAGTCGTTCCCGAGCGAACTGGTTCTCCGGGTCGAGATCAAGAGCCGCACTAAACTCTGCTGCCGCCCGGGCACGCGCATCTTCCAACATCAATATGTTGCCATGCTGGACGTGATCGAACACCAGTTGTGCTTTCACTACTTCGCGCGCAGTCAGAAACTGGACATCCTGTGGTGCCAGACGAGACGCCGTGTCGAACTTCGTGAAGGCTTTCTCCAGTTGCCTTTGATCTTGCAGCTTCACACCCTCGCGGAAGGCGTTCCGTGCTTCCTTTAGTTCTTTTTTCGAAGCGATGCAGTTCACTCCGCCCGGAATCCCATTTCCGCACGAAATTGGTGGAGCAGCCGACGCGTCGTCTCCCGTGGCAAATGCAGGCGTGGCAAGGCTCGCCGCTAAAAGTCCCGCCGCCATGATCAAGGCTGTTCGCCGCATGTATCGTGATTCTAGCGTGCTTTCCCCAGGAAGGGCACAGGCCAAGAGGACCTAGTACCTTCGGATTCAACGGCTGTGGGTGTGCCCAGATAACTTACCTGGGTTAGAACGGGGGATTACGCCGGCCTTGCATTCTGCGATCGCAAGCATGGACTACGACAGCATGAGGCGTTCGATGGTACGGGCCTTACCCGTGTCCTCATCACAATCGATCACCACGGCGCAGAGACGAGCATCGCCCGTGGCGGGTTCAAACCGTACCGGCATTCCGTTCAAAAACTTCCCCACCACCAGTTCCTTCTTCACCCCGATCACCCCGTCATAGGGCCCGGTCATGCCGACATCGGTGACGTAAGCGGTTCCGTTGGGCAAAACCCGCTCGTCTGCCGTCGGCACATGGGTATGCGTCCCGACTACGGCAGTGACGCGCCCGTCCAGATACCATCCCATCGAAATCTTCTCGGATGTCGCCTCTGCGTGGATATCCACCAGGATCACTTTGGCCTGAATCTTCTGCAGAAGCCTGTCCGCCGTGCGGAAGGGATCGTCGTTCGAGGCCATAAACACGCGCCCCTGCAGGTTGATGACCGCGTAGGGAATCTTTCCCTTCGTTCCCTCATACACGCCGGATCCCGGCATGTCCGCGGGATAGTTCGCCGGACGCAGCACCCGCCGAGCCGGACCGTGTCCATTGCCCTCCACCATCTGAAAGTAGTCGACGATTTCGCGTTTATCCCAGACGTGGTTTCCGGTCGTGATCACATCGATATTCAGCTCGAAAAGGTCCTCGGCCAACGCCGGAGTAATGCCAAAACCCGCAGCGGAATTTTCCCCATTCGCGATGATGAGACCGATAGCGTGGTCGCGGACGATCCCCGGCAGCTTGTCTTTGACAATGTTGCGTCCTGGCCTCCCGAAAATGTCCCCAATAAAAAGAATTCGCATGAGTTTCAGCTGAATTTTGATGGTAACACGTGCTCGGCGATCATCTTTGATGCTTTGGGTGAATTCTGGGGCAACCAGATCAGTGCGGCAGCTTGGGAAGTTCAGCTCGTGCGAGAACTGATCCCCGCGAGTCTAGAACATAGATGTCGGTCCACGGCGTGCCTGGCTTCTGGCGGAGGGCCGCCTCCCCGAGAGCGAATGTGATGGTTGTCTTAGGGGAAGTGCAACCTGTCAATTGCCGGAGATTCGGATCCGCCTCGCCGTCAAATTTTGGCTGATCCGGATTAGCTGCCCCCGGGCGTGGAGGAGCGGATCCCAAAACCACCTCGACGGCGCCGGCTAGGTTCTGACACCGCATAGGAACTTGGATTTGCCATTCTTTCCCGGAGGTCTTTCGGACCGTAGGCTCGTCGGCAAACACAACCACCGGGGGATTTCCTCCTGGCGATGCATACCATTCCGGCCACTCGCGCGCAAATTCGATGCTTGCCTCCACGTACGCATGGGTCAACTCACGGTCGCGCTCCTGCCAGCACGGATGCATTGCGTACATCGACCGCTTGTTTGCGCCCATGCCTCGAGCGTGCAACAGATGATGCATAGCGGGGACGAAGTCAGGATGGTAGCCCGCATGCGCCATCATCATGAGGCCTTCCCGGTCGGCTTCGAGTTCCATCTGCCGGCCGAAGCGGCCCATATCCGCGCTGGCCTTTTCCGAGGTCTCCCATGAGATTGAAGGCAGACTGGGATCGCCGAGCACGATCGCCGCTCCGCCGCCCTTCTCCAGATATTTCTGGTAGAGGTATCGACGCGCCCAGTCGCGATGTACGACGTGTGCAATCTCATGCGATAGGATCGCCGCCCACAATCCCGCGCTCGAACCCGCCAGGCTCGCCAGCCCGCTTTCCACATAAACGCTCCCATCGGGCGACGAGTACGCGTTCAGTTGGTTGTCGTCGACAATCCGTAATTGCCACTCGATCTTGCCGTGGTAGGGATCGCGAATCTGCGCGATCAGGCGGTCGAAAACGATGCGGCCCATGTTGTAGCGTCCCGATGCGGGGGAACTCTGCGCCATCAGTTGAGGCCTCAGGCGCGCCGCGGTCGTCGTGTCGAGCTTGAACTGGGAGGGAACGTCAGGAAGGTCACCAGACTGCTGAGCCGTCACTGCAGCGGCGCACAGCAAACCAAGGCCGATCGCGAAGGAACAAACGTACTTGACCACGCCACTTTCCACGAGGGCTCCTCCGCGGAGAACCGCTCTTGCTGCTGATTATGCGCCCATTGTGGAAGTGTGCAACGAAAAAATGTGCGGGAGGTGGTTGTCGCTTCAGTTTTGAGATTCCATTTCCGCCGTGCGCAGGAAGTCGTAGTTGCCGGCAGGATTCAATCTTAGATTCCGTACCCGGCGAGTGTGCACCAGAACGTTGTCAAAGTACCAAAGATCGATGTAGGGCAACTCGTCCGCCAAAATGCGTTGCACCTCGGCATACAGCGGCTTACGCACATTGGGATCGACCTCGCGCCGCGCTTTGTCGATTAAGGCATCGATCTTGGGATTCGAATAATATCCGCGGTTCGCCCCATTCGGCGGAAATTTTGCCGAGTGAAATGCATATTCGAAGATGTCGGGATCTTCATTGCCGCCGATCCAGCGCAAGGAATACATCTGAAACGCTCCGTGCTGGACATCCGAGAAAAACGTGGCGAACTCGAAGCTGCGGATATCGAGCACAATCCCCGCCTCGCGCAACTGCTGCTGCATCACTGCCACCATCAGACGCGTGTTCTCGTCAGTCGAGGTCTTCATCGCGATGTGGAAGCGCACGCCGTTCATCGCCGGATAGCCCGCCGCATCCAGCAACTGATTCGCCTTGGTGATGTCATGATTGTAGACCGGCACGTCTCCGTCATACGCCCAACTCTGCGGGGGTAGCACGCTCCGCGCCGGCTGTGCCTCTCCCCGCCACAAGTATTCGATCATCGGGCCACGGTCAAGTGCGTACGCAATCGCCTGTCGCACTCGCGCATCCTGCAGAATGGGATCGCGTAGGTTGAATCCCATGTACGCCAGGCGCGTTCCGGATGCGCGCTCCACCAACAGATTTGGATTCTGCGACAGCGTGTACACGTTGTCGGGCGTCAGCGAATTGATGTCCACGTCGGCGCTGCCTTTGCGCAGTTCGAGAGCCCGCGTGGTGGCGTCGGGTACAACCGCAAAGCGCACGCGCGATAGTTTGGCATGCTCGCCCCAGTAGTCGTCGTTGCGTTCGACAATGATTTCCCGGTCGGTCTCAGCGCTCACGAACTTGAACGGCCCCGACCCGATAGGGTGCTGCGTCATTTCGTCCCCGCTCCCGTACGGGACAATCCCCATGGCGCCGTCCGACAGATTCCAAAGCAGCGTGGCAAAAGGTTCCTTCATTCGGAAGACAATCGTGTATTCGTCCGGCGCCTCAACGCGATCCACGAAACGGTACACCGCCGCCTTGGTGCTGCGAATCTTCCCCTGCAGCAGAGAATCGAACGTCCACTTTACATCGCGCGAGGTCAGTGGACGCCCGTCGTGAAACCTAACGCCCTTGTGCAGATGAAAAATGTAGGTAAGCGCATCGGGAATGTCCCAGCGATCTGCCAGTCCCGGCGCTACATTCAGGTCCTCCCCGCGCGACAACAGATCGTCGAAGATCAAGTTGTCAATCCGTTCCGAAAATGCATCGATTCCAACCCGCGGATCGAGGTTCGTCGGGCTCGACTCGATGACCATGACCAGCGTGTTGGGATCGGGCCTGGACGAGCAGGAAGAAAGCGGGAAGAGCGCCAGCGACCCGAACAGAGCGCACGCCCATCGGACGGGCCTACGCATACGAGATCTTCCCCAGCACCGCTGCCCGTTTCGCGCCCGTGGCGGACGGCATATTTGAAGGCCGCCGGTTCCAGGTTTCATGGGCGAGCACCGCGAACGCCACAGCCTCTTTCGCCTCCGAAGGCAAGCCGAACTCGTCGGAAAATCGCAACTCGATTCCCAGCGTCGTGAGGCTATCTGCCAGCATGGCAACGAGAGTGGCGTTTTTCGCGCCGCCTCCAGAGAGAATCAACTCGCGAAAAGAGGTTTTGGCGGACGGGCCCGATTGTTTGACGACGAATCGCCGCACTGCGTCGACGATCGACCGCGCCGTCAGCGCAGTGGCCGTCGCTACAACGTCTTCCTTGCGAGCGCCTGCACAAGCGCGCAAGAACTCAAGCACAAACTCGCGCCCGAATTCTTCGCGGCCCGCCGTCTTCGGAGGCGCGGTATTAAAAAACTTGTGTTTCAATACTTGTTTCAGGGCGGGCTCCAGCACCATTCCTGAGGCCGCAATCTTTCCTCCGCGATCAAACGGCCGCCCGCATAGCGCATCAGTTACCGCGTCGATCACCATGTTGCCCGGTCCGGTGTCGAACGCGAATACGCGACTCGCGTCGGCGGCCGCAGGAATCGCCGTGAGATTCGCGATGCCACCGATGTTCTGCACGATGCGTCCGGTCTTGGAGTCGCGGAAAAGAAGATAGTCGAGATAAGGGACAAGCGGCGCTCCCTTACCGCCCGCCGCCATGTCCGCCGGACGAAAATCTGATACGACCGGAACACCTACCCGAGCCGCAATTAACGCAGCCTCCCCCGTCTGCCAGGTCGCGACTACCTTTCGGCCGAGAAATATTTGAGACTCGCCTTGATGGTAGAGCGTCTGGCCGTGGCAGCCGACCAGATCAGCTTTCACACGAAAATGCCGCTGTGCCGCCAGCACCGCGTCAGCATACAACTCGCCCAATACGAAGCTAAGGCGCGCGAGATCCGCCACTCTGGCCTGTTTGGCATTCATAGCGGAAAGCACGGCCGACCGAACCTTGGCAGGATAAGAATATTCCGCATGTCCCAAGAGTTTGATTGTGTGGGAGCGGGCGACTCGCCCGCGACTTCCTGCGCCCGAGACAAACTTCTCCCCCGAGCCGGAACCGCCCTTGGATCCGAGTCGCACGAGCGCAACATTAATCCCATCGGCGGAAGTCCCACTCATCACGCCGGCGACAATCAAGGCCTTGTCGTTCATCGGCGCGCCCGCCGCTTGTCCGCCTCGCGGCTGAACGGCTCCAGCCGCACCCGCTCCCCGAACTCCCACAGGCGCCGTGTCAACTTCTCGACTGTGGCTCTCGTAGGGGTGTGCGCGCGACGTAGAGTCTTTGCAGATTTCCTTTTGAACGCCGCCACGCGACGCGCTGATTCCACCACACGCCGAGTGAATTTTGTATCTCGTTCCGACGTCGTGACCAAGGCCTCATACGCCTGAAGAATGTAATCCTCGCGATGGCAGAGCAGGCACAGGTCGCCGCCCGCCCGGACGAACCCTACGGCCGCCTCGCCGATCGGCGCTGCCGACAGGACCCCGCCCATTTCCAGATCATCCGACACGATCAAATTGCGGTAGCCCATGCGCTTGCGCAGAATATCCGTGATCCAAATACTCGAAAGCGACGCCGGTGTTTGGTCGCGTGTAACCTGCGGATAGGCCGCGTGCGAGATCATCACCAGCGGCAACTGTCGGCCGAGCGTCCGATAAGGAACCATGTCCTCAGCCCAGAGTTTCTTGATCGGCTTCTCAATCACTGGCAGTTCGTGATGGCTATCGAGTTTGCCCTCGCCGAGTCCGGGAAAGTGCTTGCCACATCCCAGCACATTTGCCTTTCGCAGCCCGGCCAGAAACTCACGAGCGTAAGTGGTGGCTTCGAGTGGGTCCGACGACACCGCGCGCGACCCCATCACGCTCCGTGACGCTGCAAACGCCAGATCCAGCACCGGCGCGAAATCTATATTGAACCCCAGAGCACGGCAGTTCGCGCCGATGATCTCCCCGTGTTTGCGATAAAGTCTGCGATGACCGGTCACGAAAACATCCGCTGCGGAAGGCGTCGCGCCCAGCGCATCGCGAAAACGGTCAACTGCCCCGCCTTCAAGGTCAACGCACGTGAACAGTGGCGTCGCAACGCACTTCTGACAATCCCGCAGCAGTCGCCACGTCTGCTCAGGACTCTGAATGTTCCGCGCGAACAGGATGACGCCAGCGGGCTGCAGCCGCGTGAGCAGGGAACTGACACGGGCCGTCATCTCCGTGCCGTCGAAGCCGACGATTAGTATCTGGCCGATTCCTGCCATACCGCGAGTCTTGCGTGGCGCCATCATTATTCTGAGTAGGAACCTCCTCCGTGTCCTCTGTGGTTAAATTTCCTTCTTCAATTCTGCGAGCAGATTCAAAGCTTCCAGCGGCGTAAGCCGATTCAAATCTACCTCCCGCAGCCTCTCGAGCACCGGCTGCGACAACGGCGTAAAAATCGTCAACTGCGTGGGCGGCGGCGATGCCCCCGGCGAAAGATGAGCTGTCGCCTGCTGCTCCGCGAACTCATGTTCAGCCAGCACCTCGCGCGCCCGCAGCACAACTTCGTTCGGCAGCCCCGCCAGCTTGGCAACTTCGATCCCGTAACTGCGGTCGGCCGCCCCGGGCTCAACCTTTCTTAGGAATACAATCCCGCCGCCAGTCTCCTTCACCGAGACGTGATAATTCTTCACCCCGGATAGCTGGTCAGCCAATTCCGTCAGTTCGAAATAGTGCGTCGCGAACAAAGTCTTGGCCCGCACTCGCCCGTGCAGATACTCGACTGCGGCCCACGCAATCGCCAGTCCGTCATAGGTGGAAGTCCCGCGACCCACCTCGTCCAGCAGAATGAGCGACCGCGCTGTCGCCGTATGCAGGATCGCCGCCGTCTCCGTCATCTCAACCATGAACGTCGACCGTCCGCGCGCCAGATTGTCGCTGGCCCCAATGCGCGTGAACACGCGGTCAACCACGCTCAACCGTGCGGCTCGTGCAGGCACAAACGATCCCATCTGCGCCAGAATCACAATCAGCGCCGTCTGCCGCAGGTACGTCGACTTGCCTCCCATGTTCGGCCCGGTCAGCAGCATGATGTTGTGCGTCGTGCCGTTCAGATAAAGATCGTTGGGAACAAAGCGTTCGCTGCCGCCCGCCATCTCCTGCTGCTCAATCACCGGATGGCGGCCTTCGACAATCTCGATCTCACTGCCATCCGCAGATTCCACGAAGGCCGGCCGGCAATAATTTCGCAGGGTTGCGGCGTGGGCCAGTGATGCTAGCAAATCAACCTCAGCCAGAGCCAGCGCAGCCTGCCGGATGCGCTTGGCCTCAGCTGCAATCGCAGTGCGAAGTTCAGTGAAAAGCCGCCGTTCGATCTCGACAATCTTCTCCTGCGCATCGAGAATCTTGGTTTCGTACTCTCTCAGCTCCGGCGTTGTAAAACGCTCCGCTCCAACCAACGTCTGCTTCCGTTCATAGTCCTGCGGGACCAGATGCAGGTTCGGCTTCGAAACCTCGAGGTAGTAGCCGAAAATGGAATTGAACTTCACCTTCAGAGACGAAATGCCGGTGCGCCCGCGTTCGCGCTGCTCGATCTGCGCCAGCACCTGCTTGCTGTTGCGCGAGAGCTCCCTCAGTTCGTCAAGGTCGCGATCCACGCCCGCCGCGATGACCCCGCCATCGGCAAAACTCAAAGGCGGCTCGGGCACGACGGTCTTCTCAATGCGCTCCCGCACGTCCCCCAGTTCATCGAGCGAGGCGTGCAAAGCCCTCAGCCGATCCGCAGCGAGCCGCGCGAGTGCGGTCCTGATCGCCGGAATCTTCCCCAGCGACGCCGCCAGCGCGAGCACGTCCCGCGGATTCGCCGTCTCCAGCGTGACCCGGCTCAACAGCCTTTCCAGGTCCAGCACGCCATCGAGCGCCCGCCGCAACTCTTCTCGCGCGACAGTCTCCTTTACTCCGGCTTCCACCGCATCAAGCCGTGCATGAATTTCGTTCAAATCAAGCGACGGTCGCAACAGCCACGCCCGCAGTAACCGCTTGCCCATGGGCGTGACCGCGGCATCCATCGAGCGAAACAACGTGACGCCCGCGTCGGTGCCCGCAAACAGCGGTTCGATCAATTCCAGATTGCGAACCGTAACCGCATCGAGCACCAGGCAACTCTGCCGTTCATACCACCCGATGCGGTCGACATGATCCAGCGACCCACGCTGCGTCGATCGCACGTAATAGAGGATTGCACCGGCCGCCGCTGCAGCAGCCGTCCGCCCGGCCAGCCCAAACCCTTCCAGTGACAAGACACCAAAATGGTTCTCGAGAAGCGGAAGCGCATGATCCGGCGCAAAGATCCAGTCATCCAGCGGAGTCTCGGTGCACGTGCCTCCTGCGCCACGCGGGGTTGGGTTCTGTGGGGACAGCCGCCCCCGGCTGTCCGGCCGAGCAAAGCTCGGCTGGTCCTTGCCGGCACCCCCCGCGTTCTCGAACAACGGCTCCGCCGACCCGTACAGCAATTCCTTCGGCCGCAGTTGCTCCAACTCTTCCTGCACCCGTCGCAACGCGCCCTCGCCCGAAAACTCCGTCGCCCGAAACTCCCCCGTCGACAAGTCAAGAGCCGCGAAGCCGACGCGATCTCCGACCTGCGCCAGTGCCGCCAGAAAATTATTCTCGTCCGACCCCAAAGACGAATCCGCCGCCGTCCCGGGCGTCATCACGCGCGTCACTTCGCGCCGCACCAGTTTCTTCGCCTGGCTGGGTGCTTCCATCTGCTCGCAGAGGGCCACCTTGAAGCCCTTCCGAATCAGCTTTCCGATGTACCCCTCCGCCGCGTGATAAGGCACGCCACACATGGGCACGGCCACACCTTTTTCTTTATTGCGCGAGGTCAGCGTGATCTGCAGTTCTTTGGCTGCAACGATCGCGTCGTCAAAGAAAAGCTCGTAAAAATCCCCCAGGCGAAAAAACAAAAGCGCGGTGGGATGTTCTTTCTTGACTGCAGCATACTGCCGCATCAGCGGAGTGGACGGCTCGGTCATCTTCCTCGTCGAATCAGGCGGGGCTTCGGCGGATTATAACAAAAGCGCAACTTCACTCTCTGCGTCATTTCATATGGCTCGGCGGGAAATTACTGCAACAATTCCTGGTTGACTGCAGTTCTCTCCGGGTGTTCTCCTTCCGTATGGAACTCCGCAAGGATCCCATCACCCGCTCGTGGGTTATGACCGGCGACGATCCGGCCGACGCGGGATCGCGGATCGAGTCCGCGTGCCGTTTCTGCGATGCTTCCGCAGCGTTGCAAGTGGTCGCGAAGTCTCCCAACTCGCCCGGGGCGCCATGGTCCGCACGCTCGGTAGTGCACCCCAGGCCTCTGTATCGCATTGAGGGCGAACCCGACCGCCGCGGTGACGGAATCTACGACCGCATGCACTCTGTGGGTGCGCATGAGGTCCTGATTGAAAACCCTAACCATGACCGTCATCTTTGGAACGCAAGTGATGACGAAATCGCGCACTTCCTTCGTCTCGCCGCTGAGCGCATCCTCGACCTCAAGCGCGACCCGCGTATCAAGTACGTTAGCCTCTTCAAGGATTTCGGCAAGAACGCCGGCCAGGAATTCAGCCATCCCACGTCGCAGATCACGGCAACCATGTTTGTTCCGCGCCGCGTGCTTTACGAGCTCCGCGCTGGCCGCGAGTTCTTCGTCAGCAAGGAGCGCTGTGTCTTCTGCGACATCATCCAGCAAGAGGAGCGTCAGGCCTTGCGCGTCCTCGAGGCCCGCGGGGATTATCTTGCTCTCTGTCCCTACGCCCCGCGCGTCCCCTACGAAACGTGGATCCTGCCGCGCTACCACGACTCCTCGTTCGAACGCGCGGGATTGAACCGACCCGGGCTGCGCATCAACCTGGCGGCGCTCCTGCGCCGAACTCTGCAGCGCGTGCGCTCCGTCACCGAAGACTTCCATCTCGTCCTGCACACGTCTCCCAGTGCCATCCATCCCTCGAAGAATCTTGGCTACTGGCGCACCATTGACGACGACTATCACTGGCACATCGAGATTCTTCCCGTAGTCAGCTCCAAGGCGAAGTCCTACACCTTTAAAGAGGTGTACTATTCGCCCGTCAGCTCCGAAACAGCAGTGAAGCAGCTGCGAGAAGCAAAGATAGACGGCTGAGGATTCACACGAGAATGGGCATGTGGGGGCAGCTTTATGTTGAGGACAGGTTTATGTGGGGACAGCTGCCCTCGGCTGTCCGCCCGGCAAAGCCCGGCAAGGTTTTGTTTGACCAGCCGAAGCCGGCGATAGCGTAGTGAGCTTCACATGACAACCATGACAGCCAAAGTCACCGGCCTCATCCCCATGGCGCACACCGCCGACGTGCAGCGCGCTGTCGACTTCTATCAAAGGCTGGGAATGGAAATTCGCGGCAGCCTCCGGAATCCCTCCGGCACATTGCAGTGGGTCCACTTAAACTGCGGGCAAGCCGACCTGATGGTCACACACGCATCCGAGCCGGTCATCCCTAGCCAGCAAGCAGTACTGTTCTATCTCTATTCGCCAGATCTGATCGCTTTGCGCGAGCATCTGCTGGCGAGCGGCGTGAAGGTCTCGCCCATCACCTATCCCGAGTACATGCCCAAGGGCGAGATTCGCGTGGAAGATCCCGATGGCTACGTGCTGCTCATCGGCCAGGCAGATTAGAACTCATGGCGACAATTGCATAAGCTCAGAATTGGCCGATTTGAATCCATGAGCTCTAGTCAGGATTTTGCAACATCTATGCCCGGCTTGTCGGCTCGTGACCGCTTCTGTCGGAGAAGCGAACCGCCATGGTGCTCATGAGGGGTTTTGAGGATTTTCGACGGAGTGCAATGGGGGCGTTCCGCCAATCATCCGGGGGCGCTGCGCAAAATCGACCATTTTTCTGTCGCCAGAGTGCCGGATCATTTGTAACCGTAAAGGCAGGGAAAGACCGGCGAAGTGAGAGCAGCCGAGGCGAAGATGAAAAGTGTTCTCGACGTCCTCAAGACAGCCCGAACGGAAGAACCGATCTACCTGTATACGGAATTAGAGTGCGCGAGTTACGAGTGCGCTAGAGCGGTTCGTGAATTGGAATGGACATAGTCCACTCCGGGGCGAAGCGTCCCACAGCTAACATTTCAGTGCAATTACATCATTCCGCAGAGAGGGCACCATGTGGCGAGAACGGGCGCTGAAGGTTGTGTTGGTCGTGGTCGGCTTGATCTTTTGCGGTCTAGCTTATCCCTTGACTATGTTTGTCAAGCAAGCGCCTGCCATGGCGATGATGTTCAGCTTGTACGTCACCCTCGGCTTCTTCTTGCTCTTTGCGTCCCGTGACCCATCAGCGAATCGGAGTCTGATCGCGTTCACGGCATGGTCGAGCTTCGTCCATGCAATGCTTATGGCAGGGCAGGCTCTCGCTGGCCTGGTCGCGCGCGGAGAACTCATCGGCTCGGCTGTGCTGGTTGTTATCGGCTTAGCCCTCATAGTGTTGGCTCCAGCAAAAGAGTCCGCCGAGCGCCTATCAGCACCGGTTACATAGGACGTTCTGGGTCTAACTGTTTAGCGCTCAGAACGAACAAGCACGCTCTTGCTACTTCGGCATGCCCTCATCACAACGGCTGCTACAATCCCTGCCTTTAGGAGACCCGTCTCGTGAAAACCTTGCTCGCTTGCGTACTCTTTCTCTACACCTGCCTCGCCCAAACCGCCGCCCCCTCGCCCGGTAAACAGAAAATCCTGTGGCAAAAGCTCGAAGCAAGTATTCAGGAAGTTGACCAGCACCTCGACGGCGTCATGGGAGTTGCGATTGAGGATCTTGCCACCGGCGACCATTACTTCCTGCACGAAGATGAAGTGTTCGCCCAAGCCAGTTCCATCAAGATCACAGTTCTGGCCGATCTCTACCTGCAGGTGCAGCAGGGAAAACTCAAGCTCACCGATCCCTACACGGTGCAATCGGCCGACCTGGTGCCCGACAGCGACATCATGGGCGGACTCACGCCCGGAGTGACACGGCTAACCTTACGCGATCTGGCCACGATGATGGTTGCCGTCAGCGACAATTCCGCCACGAACGTACTCATCGACCGCGTCGGAATGCAGAACGTGAACGCCGTACTCGACTCCCTCGGGCTTACCCACACCCGCCTCCGCCGCAAAATGATGGACCTCCAAGCCGCAAAGGAAGGCCGCGAAAACATTTCAACTCCGCGTGAGATGATGACCCTGCTCGATGCGATCTATCACGGAAAGGTTCTGAACAAAGACTCCACCGCCGATTTCTTCCAGATGCTGAGCACGAATAATAGTTCCTTCATTCCTCGCGACCTACCCGCCGATCTTAAAATCGCCAACAAGCCTGGCGAACTGGAAGCCGTGCGCAACGACTCCGGCATCGTCTTCGTCGAAGGTCGGCCGTACGTGATCTGTGTGATGACCGCATTTCTGCGCAACGAGCGCGACGGGGAAGAGGCCATCAGCAAAGTTTCGCTCGAGGCCTGGCGGATGTTTGACCGCCTGAGCCGTGCCTCCGAATACGGAAGAGTCGTCTCGCTCGGAAACGGTGCGCGCTAGCGTGTCTTTCGCGTGGAGTGGACACTCCGGTCCGCTGCTTTTGATTTTGATCTTCCGCCCCAGGCTACGAGGCGCCCGCGCCGCTCTTTTTTACAGGAATGATCTGCTGCCGCACAAACTGTTGGACAGCCTTCGCTTCCAGGGGTTGCGAGAAATAGTAGCCTTGCCCGAACTCGCATCCCAGTTCGAGCACTCGCTCCAATTGACGCGGCGTCTCAATGCCTTCGGCGATCACTCTCAGGTTCATTGTGCGCCAGCGTGGTAATCAACTCCACAATGTCAGACGTGTGGCGCGGTCCGTCTGCATCTCGCGCACCAACGATCGATCGATCTTCAGAGCCTCCACTGGGAACTGCCGGAGCCCGCGCAAGGACGTCATCCCTGTGCCGAAATCATCGAGAATCACTCCGATTCCCACATGCCTCAAGTGCGACAGCACGGTGACCGTAAGCTTGGGATCCGTGGCGGCCACGCTCTCCGTCATTTCGAGTTGCAGCCGCGAAGGGTCGACGCCCGTCTGCTGCAGCGCGTCCTGAATAGCGTTGGCCAGCCGCGCATCCGCAAACTGCCGCGCCGATACATTCACAGTGATATTTACAGGTTGTCCAGAGAAACGGTCGGCCTCCCAATCGCGCAATTGCCGGCACGCCTGCAGCAGCAGCCAATGGCCAATCGACACCAGTATGCCCGTATCCTCCGCGGCTTCGATGAACCGGTAGGGAGAAATCAGTCCCTGAGAGGGATGCTCCCATCGCAGCAACGCCTCCACACTCACCACGGGCCGCGTAGCAAGCTCCACCACTGGCTGGTAATAGATGCGGAACTGCCGCTCGGTGAGCGCCGTCCGCAAGTCGGCCTCCGGACGCAGGCGTCCAACGGCGCGGGTGTGCATGCCTTCGTCCAGAACTTCACAGCGCGAGCCTCCCAGTGCTTTTGCCCGCGGCATCGCTACATCCGCATCTTTCAGAATGTCCTCTGGCCGTTCGTGCATGGTCGTGCTCAAGGCAATCCCAATGCTCGCCGACACGCGCATTTCGCGCGTTTCGACGAAAGAACGGCTCTGCGACCGCGGTCTGGATGCTCTTGGCGACGCGCAGGGCATCGCTGGGATCGTCAACGGCGTCGAGCAGAACCGCGAATTCATCTCCGCCCAGCCGGAACAAGACAGCCTCCGACGGCGCCCCGCTGCTCTCGCGACGAGCCATCGTTTCGTCTGCTCGCAAGCGATTCGCAAGCCGGCGGCTGAGTTCCAGCAAGACATGATCGCCCGCTGCCGTGCCCATGGTTTCGTTGAAAACCTTGAAGTGATCCACGTTCACTAGCAGGAGAGTGTATGGCCGTCCGGCGTCTCGTGCTCGCCCAAAAGCGTCATTCAAGCGGTCGAGAAAGAGCCTGCGATTGGGCAAGTTTGTTAGCGGATCATGAAACAGGTTGTGCTGGAGTTGTTCTTCCGCCCGTTTGCGCTCGGTGATGTCGCGATTCACAATCACCAGCTTCGCGACTTCACCCTTCGCGTCCCGGATCGTGCTCGCCACCGACTCCAGTACCCGCCAGCTGACGTCCTTGTGCCGGATGCGGTATTCCAGCCGCCTCCCGGAGCCCGTCTCTCGAGCCTCCCGCGCCGCGTCGAGTACCCGGAAGCGATCGTCAGGATGGATTTGCTCGAAGGCAGGAGTCTCGCCCAACTCCGCGGCTGACTAGCCCAGAATTCTTTTGTACGCCGGACTGTTGTAGAGCCGCCGCCCCTTCACGTCCACCAACGCGATCATGTCAGCGGCGTTCTCGGTCACGATCTGGAATGACTCTTCCTTCCCTTTCGACTCCCGGTGGATTTGATAAATGCGCACCTGCTGGTAAAGAGCCAGCACCGCCAGCGCCCCCAGCGGAATCCAGAACCATTGTTGCAGCATGCAGAGGTCTCCTGAGAAGACCTGTCGGCAGGACTGCGGCGGTTGATTAATCCGTGCGTCCAAAGCGCCGTCCGGGCATCTACCTAGCCATGGAAACCTCGAAGGAATTCAACCTCGCCGATGCCATTGCAGTTCTAAGCCGCACTCCCGCAACACTGGATGTATGGTTGCGCGGTCTGCCGGACGTATGGGCGCGCACCAACGAAGGGCCCAGCCATGACGGGGCCAACACCTGGAGCGCCTTCGACATCGTAGGCCACCTGATCGCCGGCGAGCGCAACGACTGGATGCCCCGCACGCGCGTCATCCTCGAAAAAGGGGAAACCCGGCCATTCGATCCCTTTGACCGCTTCGCGCAGGAGAGAGAGAGTCGAGGCAAGTCACTCGATCAACTCCTGGACGAGTTCGCGCGCCTGCGCAGAGAAAATCTCGCCGCCTTGCAGGCGCTGAATCTACAGAAGGAAGACCTCACCCGGCGAGGAACGCATCCGTCGCTGGGGCCGGTGACGCTCGGGGAGCTGCTGGCGACCTGGGCCGTGCACGACCTCACGCATCTGCATCAACTGTCGCGCGTGATGGCCCACCAGTATCGTGACACTGTCGGCCCGTGGAGCGCTTATCTCGGCGTCCTGCACTGCGCGGGCCACGGCGCTTAGTAAGGGACTGGACTGGAGCCGCTTTCCGTAAACTATCTCGCTCATTCAGCAGGTCGCCGTAGGTTTTGACAGTTCGGCCACGGGGACGTAGCCTATATGCCTCCGCGCAAAGCATTGCGCTGCGGATACGTCGAGACATGGCGAATGTCTGAGAATTCAGACCGCCGGATCAGGAAGGAACTATGACCACATTGGAAACGGGATTGAAAAGAGCTTCTGGAACCTCGCTCGCGTTGTCGATCATATTGATCATTTTCGGTCTGGTGGCGATCGCCTTGCCGCTGGTTTCATCCATTGGAGTGGCCATCGTCATTGGGTGGATGGTAATCTTCGCCGGCATTGCGCAACTCGTCCACGCCTTTCAGTCAACGGGCATCGGCCCCATCGTATGGAAGGTCCTGGTCGCGTTGATTTACCTCGTTGCCGGATTCAGCTTGATCGCTCGTCCCATTGCGGGTGTCGCCGGTTTAACCCTCGTGCTGGGAGTATTTCTGTTCGCCGAAGGCATCGCGGACGTGGTCGCTTATTTTGCCACCCGTAAGAGTGGTAGTTCACCCTGGATGCTGCTGGATGGCATCATCACGCTGATCCTGGGTTTCCTGATCTGGAATCGCTGGCCTTCGAGTTCGCTGTGGGTCATCGGGACTTTCGTCGGCATCAGCATGGTGATGACCGGCACGACTCGCTTCATGATGGCATTGGCAGTTCGTAGAGTAGCCAGTCATCTCAGCGATACCCCATTGCAGAAACGGGCAGCATAACGGCAAGAAGCGACAAACGCCTATCGCCGGGCCCATAATGTTCCGATGACCGTCCGCCGCCTGAAGACTTACACCGGCGCTCAGGGATATGTGTATCAGTACTACTTCGTCGGCAAGCGAGCAGCGCTGCCAGACGATCCCGAGGCTCCGGCCACTGAGTTCATCTTCGACGTAACATCGGACCGCAAGCTGACCTACGCTGTCAGTGTGTTCCTGCCAGACAGCACGCGTGCCGCCTGGATTGAAGCTCACGGCCGTCCCTTGAACGACGCCGAGCAATACGCCGCGGTCAAACTCCGCCTCTTCCGCGCCTTCGACGAACTCGAAGATCTGAAGACCCACGGACGCCGCCTAAGCATCGACACGGGATTACTGGAAGAAGCGCTAACCAGCTTGGGAGTTGAATAACTGAGTTCTGGATCACCACAGAAGCCGTCATCCCGAGTGTAGCCGCTTTTCAGGCGGAGCGAGGGATCTCGCGCTTACCCACCATTTGATCCTGCCTCGGGCGCCAGCATATAAATGATCGCGGACTTCTCATGAAACTCAAATACATCCACATCACCTCAGTCCTGTTTACGATCGTGCTCTTCTCCGGTCCCATGTTCGCTCAGCCCCCGCGCTGGTCCGGGCAGAAGGCCAACGACTGGTACGCACAGCAGCCTTGGCTGGTCGGCAGCAACTACATCCCCAAATCAGCGATCAACGAATTAGAGATGTGGGAGGAGGCCACCTTCGATCCCGCGCAAATCGACAAGGAGCTAGGCTGGGCCGAAGCCATGGGCATGAACACCATGCGCGTCTTCCTCCACGATCTGCTGTGGCAGCAGGACGCCCCCGGCTTCCGCAAGCGCATCGACCAGTTCCTCACCATCGCCTCACGCCATCACATCCGCCCACTGTTCGTGCTCTTTGATTCCTGCTGGGACCCTGTGCCGAGGCTGGGCACGCAACACGCTCCCATCCCCGGCGTGCATAACTCTGGATGGGTGCAGAGTCCCGGCGCGAAAGCGCTCGACGATCCCAGCCAATATCCGCGGCTGAAGGAATATGTTCAGGGAGTGGTGGGAGCCTTCGCCAAAGACGACCGCATCCTTGGCTGGGATGTATGGAACGAGCCCGGGTCGTATGGCGGCGGGGACTATGCAAAGTCAGAACTGAAATACGCCGACAAGGTGGCCCGAGTGACGGCGCTCTTGCCGCAGGCATTTGAGTGGGCGCGTGAGGCGAATCCCTCACAGCCCCTGACCAGCGGCGTATGGGAGATCGACACATCGAAGGACGAGAGCGCGGTGGAAGGGATTCAGCGCATTCAACTGCGCGAGTCCGACATCATCACCTTCCACAACTACAGCTGGCCCGAAGATTTTAAAAGCGAGGTCGCGTGGTTGCGACGTTTCCACCGGCCCGTCATCTGCACGGAATACATGGCCCGCTCGGTCGGCAGCACATTCGACACGATCCTGCCCATCGCCAAGCAGGAGCACGTTGGCGCGATTAACTGGGGATTCGTCGCTGGCAAGACTCAGACCTACTACCCGTGGGAGTCCTGGGAACATCCTTACGTCGAGAATCAGCCGCCAGTGTGGTTCCACGAAGTCCTGCGCTTCGACGGAAAGCCCTACCGGCAAGCCGAAGTGGATCTGATAAGGCAGTTAACAGCTAAACCATAGATGGTTTCAGGCTCGGCCGGGTACCCCATTTCTCGCACGTCTTTTGTGCGAGAAAGCCTGCCCTGAGCGCAGCCGAAGGGTGGGGTTTTTGAATTTGGTTCGCATCGCCGCGCCCGCTCAGATTTACAATCACCGGTGTCATGAAAAACTTCGGTGTGGTCCTGATCATCCTCCTCGTTGTCCTGATGGTTGCTTTTTTCTTTCTGACCGCCAAGAAGTCGGCAAGCCCCGTCGCATTGTCGAGTGCGGCGTCGCCGGCGAAATCCTCCGACGCGGTGCAACAGAAGCTGCAAGAGTATTCCGGATCATCCGCCACGGACTGCGGCCGCCTCAACGTGCAGGCTACCGCCGACCAGTCCAAGACTGCCGGCGACTGTGCCATGCAAGCCAGCCAGAACAAGCATCCGTTCTATGTCGCCTACGACATGCCCGGCATGGCAGTCGGAGTCGCGGGCAACGCGGACGGCAAGTTGTTCACCGTGCAGTCGCAAGGGTCGGGCCCTTCCGCCGCACTCACCAGCGGCGACTGCCCGTCGCAGTTGCGCATCGCCTCCAGCGGACGCTTGACCTGCCTCGCCCCCGGCGACATGGGTTCCATGGGCGCCGGACACTCCTCCGGCGCCAATCCTCCGGGGATGGCGAATCCCCATGCGACAGGCGCCGCGAATCCGCATGCTGCCGCTCCGAAATCCAAATAGTCCGCCGATTGCCCCATGACTTTGGAGATAAACACGGCGCTTCCGTGGACACCAGCAACCCTGCAATGGCGAAGGCTCGTCGTGTTCACGGCGGCTATTTCATTGGTTTGCATATTCGGACTCAACGCCTACATCGGGTGGAATGATAAGGGAGGCCCATTCGTCAGTGCCCCGCTCTGGCTGCCGTATCTTTTCGTCGTGCTTAGGTTGTGTGGCAAGACTCCCAAGCGCGGACTCGCTCTCGCCATCGCCATGGGTTGCGCGCTATTTTGCCCCGCGATCTGGTTCGCCTGGTATGCGTTCGGGTGGGACGCCAGTTGGTGGATTCCATCGGCGCTGGCCCTGACCGCGGCGCTGCAAGGGGTGATGGTAGCGGCCGCGGCGCGTACCTACCGGTTACTGCCACCCTCCAGCGGAGACCGTCGCATTCTGCTGTGGAACTGCGCCTACGCAGTCGCAGCATTATCTTTTTTGGGCTTGTTCAGCCGAAACCTTCCGAATCGCATGGCCCAGAACGAAGAACAGGCCATTTGGACGCTACAGGTCACCAGTAAAGCGGCCACGGAATATGCGAAAGCCTTCGGCGGGCTCTATCCCGGCAGCCTCGCCGCATTGAACCCGCCGCCCTTGGATGATCAGAAGCCTGATTGCAAGGCCTACAACCTGCGCATGCTACCGCTTGACGATCCCAAGGTCGGCCTCGTTTTTCGCAGCAATGAATATATCTTTCAATACAAAATCGGCGATCCCGCCGAGATCACCGCGGGAGGTTGTGTTGGCGCCAAGAGTTATACGCTCACGGCCCGCCCGCTCGTGTTCGGAAAGACTGGCCGCCGCAGTTTCACGATCGACGAACGTGCAGCCGTCCGCTGGACCACAGAGAACCATCCCCCTGTCGCGAACACTCCTCTTCTGATGAAATAGAACTTGCTCAGCGTCGTTGCCAAAGTCGTCTGTGATCCTAATCACACCCTTAAGTGACCCCCTTTGTTTGCCTTACCCCATGCGCCGTAGAAAATGGACATCGTATGAGAGGAAGACAGACCGGACCCTCGATTTGGGGTAAACTCAAGGGATTCCGGAACTTATAAGGCCTATGTCTCTGCTTTGGCTGCGTTTCGCACTGGGGTGCTACTTCATCGGACTGGTCTACGCCTTTGTTGCGCTCACGCGCACCAGCGACCTGTTCAGCCGTATCGCCCTCCACGCCGCCAGCCTGGGCATGGTCTTCCACTTCGTCTCCCTCGCCGAACTATTCCTTTCCGGCCAGGTCGTCTGGGCATCGGTGCACAACGGCGAATCCCTGCTGGCGTTTCTGTCGATGACGTTCTTCATGATCATCTACGCCATCTACCAGACCACATCGCCCGGCGTCGTCGTCTTTCCGATCGTTTTCTTTCTGACGTTCGTGGGCGCCGTCGACGAGCAACCGGTGCTGCTGACCACGTTCGTCTCGCACAAGGGATGGCTCATCGCCCACATCATCCTGATCTTCACCGGCTACGCCGCGCTAGTGCTCAGCTTCGGCGCCAGCCTGCTCTATTTGCTGCAAGAGCGCCGCCTGAAGGCCAAGAAATCCACCAGCCTGATTTCGTTCTTGCCCGCGCTCGAAGTGATCGACCAGATCGGCTACCGCTCGCTGCTGCTGGGGTTCCCCTTTATGACGCTGGGCCTGATCACCGGGTCGATCGTCGCGCTCACCACTTACGGCCGCATGGATTTCCTAGATCCCAAGATTCTGCTGTCGCTGCTGATGTGGGCAGTCTACATGGTGATGGTCTTCACTCGCTGGAACTCGGGATGGCGCGGACGCCGCGCCGCCTTCCTGGCGACCTTCGCCTTCGTGGCCGCGCTAGCCGCCTGGGCGGCAAACTATTTCTCTGCGATCCACAGGTTCGCTGCTTCATGAGATTCCAGCTCATTGGCGTGAACCACAAGAGCGCGCCGCTCGAAGTGCGCGAGCGCCTGGCGATCCCCGAATCGCGCCTGCCCGATACCTGCCGCGATCTCAACGCCTATCCCGGAATCGAAGAAGGGATGGTCATCTCCACCTGCAATCGCGTGGAGATCGTGGCCCACACCACCAACGGCCACGCCGACCTCCGCGGATTCCTGCACGACCACTTTCATCTGACCGCCGACGAACTGGACGCGCATCTCTACGAATTCCGCGAAAAAGACGCGGTGCGACACCTGTTCCGCGTAGCTTCGAGCCTGGATTCGATGGTTGTCGGCGAAGCGCAGATTCTCGGCCAGGTGAAAGAAGCCTATGCCACTGCTCGTGCTATAGGCGCAGTTCGCGGACAACTCGACCAACTGTTCAGCCGCGCCTTCGCTGTAGCCAAGCGCGTGCGCAGTGAGACCGCCGTCGGATCTTCGTCAGTGTCGATCGCCTCGGTCGCGGTCGAACTCGCCAAAAAGATTTTCGGGACGCTGGAAGGGAAGACGGTCTTCATCATCGGCGCCGGCAAAATGAGCGAACTCGCCGCCCGACACCTGATGGCCCACGGCTGCGCGTCTATCTTTGTGGCGAACCGCACCTATGATCGTGCGATTGGACTGGCGCAGAGGTTTAACGGCCAGGCCATCAAGTTCGAGGACCTATATAACACCTGCGACCGCGCCGACATCGTCATCACTTCGACCGGTTCTCCCCACGCGATCTTCCGCCGTGAGCACGGTGAGCAGTTTCTTTCTCGCCGCAAGAACCGGCCCATGTTCTTCATCGACATCGCCGTGCCCCGCGACGTCTCCCCGGAAATGGGCAAGCTCGATGGGATCTTTACATATGACATCGACGACCTGCAGCAGGCCGTCAGCAGCCACGTCGCGGATCGCCGCAAAGAAGCCGAACTCGCCGAAGCCATCATCACCAGCGAAGTCGAGCGCTTCGAAGCCCGCCTGCAGACGCTCGACGTGGTGCCGACGATCGTGTCGCTGCAAGATCACCTCGAAACAATCCGGCAGGCAGAAATCGACCGCGTCCGCGGCCGCATGGGCAACCTGACTCCCGAGCAGGAAATGGCCGTCGAGGCGCTGACCCGCGGCATCATCAACAAAGTGATGCACACCCCAATCACGACGCTGAAGACGGCGGCCAAAGAATCCGAAGCCACAACGGTTGTCGACGTAGTCCGCCGCCTCTTCAACCTGCACGATAAAGATAAAGATAGAGAAGCGCCGTCACCGGAAAAGAAAAATGAAGTAGGGACACGCCAATGAACCCCAAGTTCTATCGGCCCTCCCCGCATCCAAGCACGACCCTCAAGCGCAGTCATCCTGAGCGGAGTCTGGCGGAGAACGAAGCGAACCGCCAGACGGAGTCGAAGGATCCCTATTACCGCGACACACCCCGCAGCGCCGACGCGAATTTCCGTATCGTCGTCCGCTTTTTCGACGAACACGAACCCGAGCACCGCCCCGCGGTCAGCCGCGAAGCGGCGGCATGGGAAAGCCCGGCACGGCAGTGCCGGGTGTGCGAGGGAAGAGGAACGAGTCCCGCAGGGACGGCACTATTGAATAAACGGACGACCTAATGACCGACTCCCACAACGGTTCACACCCGACGAAACTCCGCATCGGCTCCCGCGGTTCGCAACTTGCGCTCTGGCAGGCCAACCACATCTCCGCGCTGTTGCGCGCCCGTGGCCACGAAGTCGAAATCGAAATCATCCACACCACGGGCGACAAAATCACCGACGTTGCCCTAGCGATGGTCGGCACCAAAGGCATGTTCACCAAGGAAATTGAAGAAGCCCTCGCCGCCGGACGCGTCGATTTCGCCGTCCACTCGCTAAAGGACCTGCCCACTGAACTTCCGCCGGGCTTCGAAATCGCGGCCATCACCGAACGCCAGGACCCGCGAGACGCATTCTGCTCGCGCCACTTTTCGAGCTTTCAGGAATTGCCCCAGAGAGCGCGCGTTGGCACCTCGAGCCTGCGCCGCCAAGCGCAACTCAAGGCCGTTCGCCCCGATCTCGACATTCACCCTCTGCGCGGCAACGTCGATACTCGCCTGCGCAAGCTCGAGCAAGGAGAGTACGACGCCATCATCCTCGCCGCGGCCGGATTGAAGCGCCTCGGCAAGACGCAACTCGTCAAACAAATTATTCCCGTGGATATCATGTGTCCTGCCGCAGGCCAAGGCGCGCTGGGCGTCGAAATCCGGCTGGGGGATTCAGCCACTCGTCAACATCTGGAATTCCTGAACGATCCCGCCACCCGCGCCGCTACCACCTGCGAACGCGCCTTGCTCAACAGCCTAGGCGGAGGATGCCAGGTCCCCATCGGCGCCTTCGCGGAAATGCGCAACGGCAAGTTGCATCTGGAGTCGATCGTCGCCGATCCCGACGGCTCGAAACTACTCCGCGATTCCCGCGACGGAAGGATTGAAGACGCAGAGAAACTGGGCAACGATGCCGGCGCGGCCCTGCTCAAACGCGGCGGCGACCAGATCCTCGAAGCCGTCTACGGCCGCGGCCTGGCCGTGCCTCCGCAACCCTGATTGCCAGCTATGAGCCGCAGCATCCTCCTCAAGATTCTGGGCGGCACGAAATCGCACGCCCTGCGCCGCTGGATCAACCTCTGGCCGCCCTTTCTCGGCGCGGGTATCCGCGTGAAGAGAATCGCTCCCGATATGAAAGCCATCGACGTCGAGATGAAGCTACGCTGGTGGAACGCTAACTACGTCGGCACGCATTTTGGAGGATCGCTCTTTGCCATGACCGACGCTTTCTATATGCTCATGCTGATGGCAAACCTAGGCCGCGACTATATCGTGTGGGACAAAGCCGCCAGCATCCGTTACCGCCGGCCGGGGAAGGGCACAGTTCGTGCCGAATTTCGCCTGACCGACACCCAACTCGACGACATTCGTGACAAACTAAAGACGCTCCCGAAATTCGAGCCGACGTTTCAGGTAGAAGTGAAAGATGAATCGGGCGAAGTCGTAGCGGCCGTAGAGAAGCTGATCCACGTGCGCAAGAAAGGCGGCACTCCGATCGAGGCGCCGCCGGCCCAGCCGCGGAGCGGCGAAAGAGCGCAGCCCACGGCGTAAGCCGTGGGGAAGAACCGTCATATTTTCAACAAAGCCCCGATAGGGCGAAAGAAAACAACGTGTACATCCCCGAACACTTCCGCGTGCACGACCACTCCGACGCCATCGCATTCACGCGCGCGAACCCCTTCGCGATCCTCGTCTCGTCCGCAGACGACGCCCCCTTCGCCACGCACCTCCCGGTGTTCGTCGAGCAAAAAGAAGATCAACTCATCCTCCGCGGCCACGTGGCCAAAGCCAACCCGCACTGGCGCCATCTCGAACAGAATCCTACGTGCATGACCATCTTCCACGGCCCCCACGCCTACGTCTCCACCTCGAACTACGTCGCCCGCGAAAACGTCCCCACATGGAACTACGGTGCCGTGCACGTCTATGGGAATGCCCGCACGTTCTCATCCCCAGAGGATTTGCAAGGCGTCCTGCACCAACTCATCGGCACATTCGAGCCCGCCTACGCCGAACAATGGGGCAGCCTGAGTGAGTCCTACCGCGAGCGCATGTTGAGTCACATCGTCGGCATAGAAATCGCCGTCACAAAGATCGAAGCCAAATTCAAGCTGAGCCAGAATCGCGCCAAAGAAGAGCAGACCAACGTGATCACCTCCTTGGAAAAATCCCCAGATACCGCAATCTCCGGCGTCTCCCGCCTGATGAAACAGCAGAATCTAGGCACGAAGAAAGAGAGCGAATGAGCCGTGTGGGATGGGCACTCCCTTCGGCAGACTCAGGGCAGGCTCTGCCCGTCGACTCTGACCATGAGTAAGAAACTCAATTCCGAGAAGAACGCCCTGAGCGGAACCCGCGTGCTGGTCGGCCGCGCCCAGCACCAGGCCGGCGCCCTCTCTGCGGAACTGCGCAAGCGCGGTGCAGCGGTGCTGGAGATCCCGTTCATTGAAATCCGCAAGCCCAAATCCTTCAAGCCCCTCGACGCAGCGCTGAAGAACCTCGCCACCTACGATTGGCTAATCCTCACGAGCGCCAACGGCGTAGCTGCTATGTGGGAGCGGATGTCGAAACTGCTTCCCAAAAACACTCTGCTCGCCGATGTTCGCATCGCCGCCATTGGCCCCGCTACTAAGAAGGCCATCGAGCAGCACGGGATGAAAGTCGACGTCGTCCCCGAGGAATACGTAGCCGAATCTGTCGTTAAGAGTTTGAAGAGCAAAGTCAAAGGGAAGCGCGTGCTTCTGGTCCGCGCGAAAGTCGCCCGCGACGTAATCCCCATCGAACTCCGCAAGGCTGGAGCCCACGTCGACGTCGTCGAAGCTTACGAAACCGTGGTTCCCGAATCTTCTCGCACCCGCCTGGGTGAGGCCCTCAAGAATCCCAGGAGGCGACCGCACATAGTCACTTTCACCAGTTCCTCGACCGCCGAAAATTTCGTGAAACTATTGGGCGGAACGAGAAAAGAGCGCCACAAACAACTGGCCGAAGTTCGGATGGCCTCGATCGGCCCAGTCACTTCCGCCACCCTGCGCGAACTCGGCCTGGCCGTGGATATCGCGGCCAAACAGTTCACGATTCCGGGATTGATCAAGGCCATCGTTGAGGCCGTCGCGGATCGAACAAAATCAAGAGGTTAGGGGCAGGTCATTGAAAAGAATGGAAAGCGACGCGACACCCTGAGATCGCGTTCTGAGTCCGTTGGATGCCAAGCAGTTAGCGCCAAGTTATTGATAACACTTGAGGGCTGCGAAGGGGAGCCCGTGAGTTCTGTTCTCAATCGCCACAAGGGATGCCATTTCCTGAGCCGCTAGGGCTCATAAGAACGACAATCGACTTCCTCGGAGGCCTGGAGGTCGTTCTCTGACTGATGGCTCTAGAAGCGCCCGCCAGCGAAGTCCGCTCTCAGCGTAATCAACAAGTTAGCCGTAAGTTATTGATGACAGTGAAACCGAATTGCGTACACAAATGTATGTACAACTATTCCGTCACCGAGCAACTGCAATCCGCAGGCACCACATGCGCCAGCAGAAAATCCGCCACGCGTTTGTACGCGTCAATCTGGTTTTCCACGCGCGCGAATCCGTGCCCCTCGTTCTCGTAAACCTTTGACTCCACAGTCCCCCCGTGTTTCTTGATCGCATCGACCACCTGCTGCGTTTCCGACTTCGGACACCGCGGATCGTGCCCTCCCGCCAGCAGCAGCAGCGGCGCCTTGATCTGATCGATAAAGTTAATGGGCGACCGGTCTTCGTACAGCGCCTTGTTCTTCACCACATCCCCCATGGTCGCCAGATCCGACTGCTGCAGCACTGGATCTTCATTCTCAATTTCAGTGAACCAGTTCACGAAGGGCACAATGGGCACGCCCGCGGCCCATACTTCTGGAGCCTTCGTGACCGCCATCATGCTCAGATATCCGCCATAACTTCCGCCCATGACCGCGATCTTTTTCGGATCGAGATGTCCCGTCTGCTTGATCCAATCGACGCCCGCCAGCACGTCCTGCAAATCGCCGCCGCCCATGTCGAACAGGTTGGCCTGCTGAAACTCTTTTCCGTATCCGGTCGACCCGCGATAGTTGGGCGCCAGCACCATGTAGCCTTGATTCGCTGCAAACTGCACGAAGCGGTTGAAGGAATTCATGCTCTGAGCCGTCGGCCCGCCGTGAATGTAGACAATGGCCGCATTCTGCCCGTTGCGCGCCATGTTGAAGGGCACGTAGAGAAAGGCAGAAATCGTCCACTTACCGTCGCGGCTGGGATAGTGCACCAAATAAGGCTCAACCATGTCCTCCGAGCGCACGCCCGCAACCAGCGAGTGCGTGATCTGCTGCGATTTGCTGGTGGCAAGGTTGTAGACCCACAGATCGCCGGGAGCCGTTGGCCCATTGTGGCTATAGAGGAGTCGTTGCCCATCCGCACTGAACGCCGAGTGCCCGCCCGCAGGCTCGTTTACGCCTTTTGGGATAGCAAGAGCCGTCGACTTTCCCGTTGCCAGATCGTGCAGATAGATGTCATCGTTCCCGTCGACATTGGCGCTGAAGGTGATGTGCTTACCGTCGCGTGAGAACTCGCCGCCACGAATCTCCCACTTGTCCTTGGTGAGCCATGAAATCTTCTTCGTCGAGACGTCGAGCAACCCAATGTTGTCGTACCCATTGGCCGCATTCGAAGTCAACAGAACGCGTGTTCCGTCGTTCGAAAGATCGTTGGCGTAAAAGCGCTGCTCGCCATCATGCGGCGTTAGCAGCGTGGGTTTCCCCGTTGCAATATCGGCGATAAAGATATTCGAATCCGTCCCCTTCGCCTGCTCCTGCGTGTAAACGATGGACTTCCCATCCTTCGACCAGATGATCCCGTAATTTCCCTTGTCCTGCGGCGTGTTCGTTGTGAGGTGCTTCACCTCGCGCATCACCATATCGTAGATGTCGATCTCATAAGCCGCCGAAGTCTTCGGCTTCACTTCATAGGCCAGGTACCGCCCATCAGGAGACCACGTCGGATTCAGCTCCGCGATCTCGCGCGTCTGCGTCAGGTTCACGACCTTCCCGGTCTTCGGCGACACGAGAAAAATGTCCCACTGCTCATCGCCGTCATAGTCCGACTGGTAGGCGATCCACTTCCCGTCGGGCGACCACGCCGGCGCCGTTTGCCGCTGGTCGCTCACGGTCAACTGCACCGGCCATCCACCCTCAGACGGAACGAGCCACAGATTGTTCCGCCCGCTCATGTTCGAGATGAACGCGACGCTCTTGCCATCGGGAGACCATGTCGCCCGCCCCACCTGTCGTGTCATGTACAGCTTTTCAATGGTCAGGCTCCGCGGTTCCACCTGCGCGTTGGGCTTAGACGAAATCTGCTTCGGATCGGTCACAGCCTGTGGCGCAGGCAAGGTCTGGGCGGCGGTTTCGGCAACGATTGTGCTCATAGCAGTACTCATAATGATGACATTAGCAAAGAGTGCGCAGCGGCGCATGGCGCGGATCCTCAAGGTAAGGTAAAAAAGAGAGTCTAGCAGAGGCAATTTCCGCTCTGTCAGCGTTACGACTCATCAAGTCATGCAATCGATGAACGTTCCAACTCCTCGTCGCATCCTCGTTGCATTTGTTTTATCCGTGGCGCTCTGGTTCGCGGTCCCCGTGGCCGCACAGGATACTCCGGGACGGGCCCATCACATCGGCATCGAAGGCGACCACTTCGCGCTCGATGGCAAGCCCCTGCAAATCATCTCGGGTGAGATGCACTACGAGCGCATCCCGCGGGAATACTGGCGCGACCGTCTCAAGAAAGCGCGCGCCATGGGCCTGAACACCATCTCGACGTATGTGTTCTGGAACCTGCACGAGCCCAAGCCCGGCGTCTACGATTTCACTGGATCGCTCGACGTGGCCGCGTTCGTCCGCATCGCGAAGGAAGAAGGCCTCTACGTCATCCTGCGCCCCGGACCGTACGCCTGCGCCGAGTGGGATTTGGGAGGCCTGCCCGCGTGGCTTCTCGCCGATCCCAACATTGTCCTGCGCAGCGCCGATGAGAAATTCCTCGTCCCGGCGGAGCGCTGGCTGCAAAGACTCGGCAGGGAACTGGTGCCGCTACAGATCACGCACGGCGGGCCGATCATCGCCGTGCAAGTTGAAAACGAATACGGATCCTTCGGCGACGATCACGTCTACATGAAGCGCATTCTCGCCGCGCTGAGGAACGCAGGTCTCGGCGAAGTCTTGCTCTATACCGCCGACGGAGGCGACGAGTTGCCCGCCGGAACTCTCCCCGACATCCACGCCGTCGTGAACTTCGGCCCCGGCGAAGCCAGAGCAGAATTCGCCAAGCTCCAGAAATTTCGTCCCGGCCGCCCCATGATGAGCGGCGAGTACTGGGACGGATGGTTCGATCACTGGGGCGAAAAACATCAGACCACCGACGCCGCCCAGCAGGCGCAGGAACTGGACTGGATTCTCAGCCAGGGATATTCCATTAACCTGTACATGTTCCATGGCGGCACGAGCTTCGGATTCATGAACGGAGCGAACTGGCAGAAGGTCTACAAGCCCGACGTCACCAGCTACGACTACGATTCGCCGGTCAGCGAGTCGGGCGCACTGACGAAGAAATATTTTGCCTTTCGGGACGTGATCGCGAAACATCGCCCGGGCGTAATGATCCCCGATCCGCCGGCTCCGTTGCCGGCGATCGAAGTCCCGGAATTCGAACTAACACAAAGCGCAGCCCTGTGGTCGAACCTGCCGACTCCTATCAGCGTGGAAAGGCCGCGCTCCATGGAGACCTTCGGACAATCCTACGGATACATCCTCTACCGTACGAACGTTAAGGAGCCCCTCGCCTCCGAGCTACAGATTCGAGAGCTCCGCAGCTACGCCCGAGTCTTCGTCAACGGAAAACTCGCTGGCACACTCGACCGCCGCAAGAAGCAGGATCGGCTGCGCATCGAGGCCAGCGCGGATTCAACTCTCGACATCCTCGTCGAGGGCACCGGCCGCATCAATTTCACAACCGAATTGCGCAACGAGCGGCAGGGAATCAACGGCTCAGTAACTCTTGGCGGCAAGGAGCTATCAGGCTGGCAGGTCTTCCCGCTCCCGATGGACGATCTCTCGAAGCTGCAGTTTTCGAAAGTGAGCGTCGAGACGCCCAACGGCCCCGCGTTCTACCGTGGCCAATTCGATCTCCACGAAACCGGCGATACATTCCTCGACACACGCGGCTGGGGCAAAGGCGCCGTGTGGATCAACGGCCATGCTCTCGGCCGTTTCTGGAATCTAGGCCCGCAGCAGACTCTTTACGTCCCCGCCCCCTGGCTCCGAAAAGGTATCAACGAAGTGGTCGTCTTTACTCAGGGCAAGCCGAAAACCCAGCAGCTTCGCGGATTGCACGCGCCAATACTAGATGAATTGGGAACGGAATGAATCAGGCTTTAGCAGAACAAGGCACAGAGTTCAATTAGCGTTCCTTGTGTTCCCCGTGTCCTCTGTGGTTGAACCTATGCCTTAGCGTTCTTATGCATCTCGACCGTGCTCCAGGTCTTATCCGCAGCGTGGCAAATGTTCTCTAGAGCGCACTCCGCGCACTTCGGCTTCCGGGCAATGCACAACTTCCGTCCGTGCCAGATGATCTGATGCGAAAACAAAATCCACTTCTCCTGAGGAATGATTTTCATCAGATCCTGCTCGATCTTCTGCGGATCGTTCTGCGTGGTCAATTCCAGCCGCCGCGAAATGCGATGCACATGCGTATCGACGACCACACCCACAGCCTTCCCAAACCACGATCCCAGCACGACGTTCGCGGTCTTGCGCGCTACCCCCGGCAGCGTCAGCAGTTTCTCCATATCGTCGGGAACCTGCCCGCCGAAGTCGGTCACGATCTTCTTTGCCGCTCCCACCACCGACTTCGATTTATTGCGGAAGAATCCGGTCGACCGCACATCCGGCTCAAGCTGCTCCGGCGTAAGGGCGGCAAACGCCTCGACGGTCGGATACTTGCGGAATAACTCTGGCGTGACCCGGTTCACGTTCACGTCGGTCGATTGCGCCGACAGAATCGTCGCGACCAGCAGTTCCCATGGGCTGGCATGTGTGAGTGCACATTTGACCTCCGGATAGAGTTGGTCCAGTCGCTTCAGGATTTCGGCGACGCGCTCGGGAGCGACCGGGTTGTAGCCTTTTAGCTTGGGGGCGGAGGTGGGAGCGGACTTCCCCGCGGCACTCTGGCGCCCCTTCGGGGCTGCTGCCGAGGCTTTGCCTCGGCCTGGACGTGCGAAGGCGCCCGTCCCCACATGAGCATCTTTACCGTCGGCGTTCGGCTTCGAGAATGGTGCCTGTCTCACTCGAACTTTGTCTTGACGCCCGGTCCGGGCGGGCTGACGCGGAACTACACCACGAGCCATGATCGTCTCCAAGCCCACCATCTTAACAGCGGTCTTCTCAATAACGATCTCATAGTGTCTTTCCGTCGATCGAGTCGGCCAAACGCGACGTCGCACGTTGGCCCTCGGTAACCTCTCTTGGAATTGACGCGTCCCTCTCACCCCGGTAGTCTGGAAGTAATCCAGCGCAAGTCAGGAAGATTCCTATGGCAGTCAGTTCCATTCAACTCGGCCAAGTCTGGCGCAGCGAAGCCGACGGCCAGGATTACCTCGTCACCAAGGTCTACAACGAAGTCTTTTCGCAGTTCGCCATGCTGCGCCCCGCTGGAATCACCGCTCCAGACGCCCCCACAGTGCGCGTGAAGGTCACCAAGGGCCCCCAAGGTGCGACCTTACCCGGATACGCCTTCACCCAGGAAGGCTCGTTCTAAGCCGACATTTCCGCCGCTTCCTTTACACTGGATGACAGTTCTTGGTTCCCGGTTCCGAACATGAGCCGCAAGGGTTTTGACTGACAACTGGCGGTGGCAACTGGCAACTTCTATTCCTATGACTGAGAAAACCCTCGCCATCCTCTTCGTCTTCATCAGCCAAGTAATCGCCTCCACCGGCTATGCCGGCATCGTTCTGCTCATGGCGATCGAGTCAGCCTGCATTCCTCTGCCGTCCGAACTGATCATGCCCTTTGGGGGATACCTGGTCTTCCAGGGAACATTCAAACTGCTGTGGCTGGCGACGGCCGGCGCCATCGGATGCAACCTCGGCTCGCTGATCGCGTACGAAATCGGCTGCTACGGCGGCCGTCCGCTGGTCGAACGCTACGGTCGCTGGATCCTCATGGGACGCCGCGAACTCGACTGGTCCGATCGCTTCTTCGCCCGCTGGGGATACCTCGCCGTTTTCATCGGCCGACTGCTCCCCGTGATCCGCACGTTCATCGCGCTTCCCGCCGGAATCGCCCGTATGCCCCGCGCCCGCTTCCATCTCTACACCTTCCTGGGATCGTGGCCATGGTGTCTCGGTCTGGCCTACCTCGGCATGAAACTGGGTGAAGACTGGCGCGAGCTTGGAAAATACTTCCACAAATTTGACGCCGTTATCGGTGTGATGCTCGTAGCGGGCATCGCCTACTTTGTCTGGAGTCACTGGCAGAACCGCATCAGCTCTCAGCCGACGGCTGTTGGCCGTCAGTAAAATTTTCCGTCGAGAGGAGGCTCACTCGTGACCTGGATAGTGCGCCTCCGCCTTGGGCAACTCGGCGGTGTCGTCTTGCTTCTCGAATGTGTGCGGCTCGGTCGATCGATGGGCATGAGTGGAAGGGGACGATTACCGCGGTCCATTGGTTTTGCATCTTGCAGGCCGCTTGGGCGGGCATTTCAGGCTTCACCGTTCAGCGTGCGATCGTCAAGAAACGTCCTAGGAAAAGTTCGTCGACCCTCGACCCCGTTCACTCGCTGGAGGACGGGGAATATCGTACGGCTGGCGATGGCCTATACGGTTGGACTGTATGGATTCTGCCTCAGTGTGCTCGGTGGACCTCCGTTGGCCGTAAATGCTCTGCTTGCGCTGTCGCTGCTTCTCCTGCTCATATGGACGCCGGGCCCCATTCCAGACCAGACGAAGCAAGCTTGAGTTCATTCAACGATATCTGGGCGGCGTTGTTCTTCTGCTGCGCCTCTGCGCCAGCAGTGCTGGAAATATTCCCCACGCCGTGGCTCCATCGAGTGGTGGCGTCGGAAGCAGATTCAACACCGCCGTTCCCAGACTGAAAAAGCCAAGAATGACAAAGATCATGTTCAAGCTTTCAAAACGCGTATACCCGAAAGCCGCCACCCACCCGACCAGCGGAGCGGCAACCACGGCCTGCGCCAGCACGCCGGCCCATGCAATCTTGCAGTGATCGACTCGCGACCAGGGCGTCCCGAATCGCGTAATGCCGAAAATTGGATAAAGCTCGATCGAGAACACGGGGCATCCTAATCGCTGGGCTGCTATCAGATGTCCAATCTCATGGATGAGCAGCATGCTCCAGTACGCCGCCAAACCCAGAAGCGTCAGTCCCGGACGCCGCAAGACCCCAGCCAGAATCACCGCCGCTACGAGGAAGACGGTCCAATGTACGTACATGTCAACCCCGCGGATCTGCCCGATCTTCGTCTTCTTGTCGAATCGGATCGGATTTGCGAATTTGAAAAGCGCGGGCACGGGTCTGCTCTCTCGGATTGGAAATCGCCATTTTAGCAGCGGCCCTCGAACCTTCTCTAAGGCCGCGCCAACTGCGATCCCACGATCTGCCACCTTCCACCGTGCTTCACAACCACATCCATGTATACATACAGAACAGGGAAGCGCCTCCCTCCCTGCTCGACCACATCGTCCTCTGATCCGTGGACGATCGCCACGTCGTCCCGCAAGACTCGAATCCGCCGCCCCGTCGAAGCCATCGACACGTATCGCATGTTTCCCGACTTGAGATTGTCGATCACGTCCGCTTTGGTGGAAACGTCGCCAGATTCGTCGTACTGCACATAGTCGTCTGCGAAGATGCGCGACAATTCCTCGACGTCGCCGGCGATCAAAGCCCGATCTCCATCCTCAAAGAGTCGCAAGATTTCCTGTTCGTCGTTCACCATCAGTTCTCCTCTCACACGTCATTCTGAGCGAAGTAGCCGCTCGCGAAGCGCCGGCCACGCAGTCGAAGAATCCCTAGCCGTCGACCGCAGCCGGGGTCGCGTCAGGGAATTCGCGCCGCGTCCCAAACCTGTTGCTGCGAACCGCCACTTGGTGTACAAGCAAAGCACCCACTCCAAGGAGGATTTGATTCCCATGCGCCACGCGCTCACCGCCCTGCTGCTCGCAATCATCGCTCTGCCCGTCGCCGCACGCGCCCAATCCGCGTCAGACAGGCCCTTTGTTGTCGAGTACTACTACAAAACCAAGTGGGGACACGCCGACGAATTCCTCAAGCTCTTTAAGAAGAACCACTATCCCGTCCTGAAAAAAGAATCCGAGATGGGCCGCATCACCAAAGTCTGGATGGACCAGCCGCGCTACCACACCACCGAAGACGGCCGCTGGGATTTTCGCGTGACCATCGTCTTCAAGAACGCCACCGTCGCCAACGAACCCTTCGACGAAGCCGCGCTGCAAAAGCAAATGTATCCAGACCAGGAAACCTTTCAGCGCGAAGAACAGCGGCGCTTCGAAATCCTCGATGCCCACTGGGACTTGCCGATCAAAACGGTAGAGCTGGATAAGCCGTAAAGCCCAGAGGCGACATAAAGTGGGGAAGGATGAAGATGCTTCTCTGTGTCCTCCGTGGTTAAGCATCCTGGTCGATCTTCAAGAAGTTAGCCACAACCTTCTCGTGCCATTTCCAAGGCAGAATGCGTTTCAGCGCCAACTGTATCTTCGCATCGCGCCCCACCAGATAGCGAAGCTTAGGATTCGGATCCTGCGCAATCTCAACAATAATCCGCGCCACCACGATCGGATCCGCCTTAGGAAGCTTCTCGACTCTTGAGCGCATGCGCAAACTCCGCTGAATGTTGGGCGACGTCTGTTTAGTAGTCTGTTCTCCCATCACCGCTCCGCGCGTCCAGATGTCGGTCTGAAACGCTCCCGGTTCCACCAGGGAAACCTTAATCCCCAACGAGTTCACTTCCATGCGTAGCGATTCGCTCCATCCTTCAAGCGCATGTTTCGAAGCCGAATAGCTGCTCACGGTCACCGGCCCATGCAACCCGGCGATCGACGAGAGCTGAATGATGTGCCCGGAATGCTGCCGACGCATGGTAGGGAGCGCAGCCTTGGTCATAGCAACCGCGCCGAAGAAATTCGTCTCGAATTGCAGGCGCAACTCATCGAGCTTGATGTCTTCCGCAAACCCCGCCACAGCGAAACCTGCATTGTTTACTAGCGCGTCGAGCCGTCCATAGTCGCGCACCACGCCGTCGACGAAGCCTGGGATCGTATCGAACTTCGTGACGTCCAGTTGACGCACGTCGACCTTTGCCGCCGCTTCCCCGGCCGTAACCGCCCGGTCAAGCCGCTCGCGCCGCCCCAGGTCGCGCATGGTGGCCACCACGCGAAATCCCGCCTTCGCCAGCTCAATCGAAGTCAGCAAGCCAAACCCGCTCGACGCACCGGTCACCAGAGCAATTTTTTCAGGCATTCGAATGGTGTAACACAGACGCGAAAAAAACTGCAGCCCTGCGGTTGAAATAGTGGGAAAATAGTTTAGGCAGGACGTCCATTCGTACCCCGGGCATGTGCCGAGGAGGTCTTATGCTGGCGACCCGATATCGCCTCAATCGCAATCGCTACTTCCATTTTCACCCCCTACACACGCTGTTCTCGCTGGTCGGTACTCTGATTTTGTTCGGCTTGCTGACCTGGTTCCTGGTGGTACCGGCCAAGTAGAAACGCTCCACAGGTGGTTTTGGGTGGAGGGGAAGTTCCGTTCTTCTTCCCATCCGCATCCGATGCGCAAACTCCGAAAAAGATGTTAAACGTTGGTAACAATCACGACGGAATTCCTTTATCGCCCCCATCAAAATTTGGAATTAGACATAATCTCTACAAGATCGATAATGTACTGCATGGAACCCCTAATATCAGTTGAGGAATCACACGTAGATGTACTTCACGAAATCACCGAACGCCTCGGTACCGGTGACGGTTTTCACGAAGTTCTGAATCGCGTCGTCGAATTTGCTTCGGCGCTGGTCAAATGCGACTCCTGCCTCATCTACATTCTAGAAGGCGATGAACTCGTTCTCAGGGCGTCGAAGAATCCGCATCCCGACGTCGTCGATCGCCTCAAACTCCGCGTCGGACAGGGTATTACCGGATGGGTCGCAGAACATCGCGAGCCGGTGGCTATTCCCGAAGATGCGGCGCACGATCCGCGTTTTCAATTCTTCAACGAGTTGCCGGAAGACAGCTATGAAGCTTTTCTCTCTGTGCCCCTGATGTGCCGCGGCCGGGTGGTCGGCGTAGTCAATCTTCAGCACAGCCAGCACCACGTGTACCGCCGCCGCGAGATTCGCATGATCTCGACCGTCGGATTCCTCGTGGGCGCTGAACTTGAACTCGCGCGCCTGGAAGAAGCCAACTCCACTCTCGCCGAGCAATTGCAGACCAGAAAGATCGTTGAGCGCGCGAAAGGGATTTTGCAGCGCGATCTCGGCCTCAACGAAGAGCAAGCCTACCTGGCCCTGCAGCGCCAGAGCCGCCAGAAGCGCAAACCGATGAAGGAAATCGCCGAAGCCATCGTCTTGAGCGACGACGTCCGCGGCAACTCCCAAATCCAGCCGGCGTAAGTCTGTGGGGACGAGTTCGTGTGTGGGACGGACACTCCTCTCCGCCCCAGGTTCTGACTTTTGCTTTTTCATTTGAAGTATGTGGCGCGGGTTATGTGGCGCGGGCGCCCCCGCGTCTAGCCATGACCACACGGCTGGAAACCAGCGAACTCAAATCCAGGAATCCATCAAGAAAGAAATAGTACAACTGTGAGCGGGAAGGGCACGACTCCAATCGGGTCGTAAGCCCTGTCCCTCGCCGGCTTCAACCGTTGAGGACCGGAGATTCAGCTGCAAAACACGAAGGGCGGATAGCAGGTTCGCTATCCGTCCTTCGGCTTTCCAGGCAAGTAGAAAGACTATTGGCCCGACGCCGTGGCCGTGGTACCGGCCTTGGCAATCTGTCTTTCTGTGGTGTGCGACGGCACCGTGAATCGCAGCGTCATGCCGAATTCCGGCAGTTGCATGGCGCTGACGTAGCTGCCGTCAGTCGTAGCTTCAAGGATGAGCCGGTTCTGATCCGATGGCTTCGAATCTTCCGTATCGGACACCAGCACCATATATCCGGTGCGTGCCCCACTCAGTTTGTTGATACTGAGCATGCGCGTCCCATTGTCGGGATCGAAGGAAAACGCGTAGTCTCCGGCCGCGAGTGTGGCATTCCCCAAATGCGCTGCGTGAGTCAGCGTGAACTTGCCTTTCGCTGCCTCCTGCGCCGAAGCCAGGCTGGGTGTGAAGTTCAGTGCACTTGCCGCGAGCAGCGCGGCATACACGTAGTTGCGAATGGTTTTCATGGAATCTCCTTTGTCTTCGTTGGGAAGAGCTCGTCTGACGAGCACACTACCGGCGCGAGTCCGGATGGCGTGGGCTCCGGCTGAGGTGGAGATCAACGGGGTCAATAAGAATTGCATGCCGCAGACTCGGCTGGCACGCAAACAGCAGCTTCGCGGGACTGGCTGCAGAGCCGGCTGCGAAGTAATTCCACTATGCAACACAATCAGTGCAGGCGTCCAACTCAAAAAATCTATGGACGTGATTCAGGTGCGCTGCGGTACGGAAGTAACTGCGCGTCTGCGGATCGAACCATGTGGTGACAGCCGCCCCGGCTGTCACGCGTGGGCGAAGCCTCGCGGACCCCAACGAAACCGAATGAAATCCCGCTTACTGCGCGGGACGCACCGTTGGGGCGCGATTTCCCGCCCTTGACCGCGACGATTTGCCATTCTGCCGCGGGAAGTGAGATGATCCTTGGTCGCGGTGGCGGTGACCAGCCACCGCCACCAGAAGGGAAGCCAATGTATCAGAAACGCCCGGGTGTATTCATGGCCGATTGGTGGGATGCCGACGGCCGCCGCCACCGCAAGCAGTTCGCTAACTCCGCAGCAGCCCGTGAACATGAGCATCGTGAGACGGCTCTGGCTCATGCCGAGCGTGCGACGCGCGAGATGAAACTGGCGGCTCGTACCAGTACGTCAAAGCGGCCCACCTCGAAGACGGAAACCGGCACCATCGAGCCAGCAAAGGGGAAGCTCGGCGTCATGATCCCCGGCATGGGCGCGGTGGCTACGACCTTCGTCGCCGGTGTCGAGGCCATTCGCAAAGGGCTCGCTAAGCCGATCGGATCGCTTACGCAAATGGGCACCGTGCGCCTCGGCAAGCGCACCGACGGACGCTCGCCCAAAGTGAAAGAATTTGTTCCGCTCGCCACGCTCGACGATCTCGTCTTCACCGGATGGGACATCTTCAATGACAACATGTACGAAGCCGCTTCGAATGCCGGCGTGCTCGACTATCGCCTGCTCGAGCAATTGAAGCCGTTCCTGTCCACGATTACACCGCGCGCCGCCGTGTTCGATCACAACTACGTAAAGAAGATCGACGGCCCCAACGTGAAAAAGGGCAAGACAAAAATGGATCTTGCCGACCAGCTACGCGACGACATCCGCGACTTCCGCAAGACCAGCGGCGCCAGCCGCCTCATCACCATGTGGTGTGGATCGACCGAGTCGTACATCGAGCCCACCGAAGCTCACCAGTCGGTGAAAGCGTTCGAGAAGGCGCTGAAAGACAACGACGAAATGATCGCGCCCTCTATGATCTACGCCTACGCGTCGCTGATGGAAGGCGTTCCGTTCGCCAATGGCGCCCCGAACCTCACCGTCGATCTACCAGTAATGCTCGAGCTTTCCCGCAAGAATGAAGCGCCGATCTGCGGCAAGGATTTCAAGACCGGCCAGACGTTGATGAAGACCGTTCTCGCGCCCGCGTTTAAAGCACGTCTCCTCGGACTGGCCGGATGGTATTCCACTAACATTCTCGGCAACCGTGACGGGGAAGTGCTCGACGATCCCGGCTCGTTCAAGACCAAGGAAGAATCCAAGCTGGGCGTGTTGGAGCACATCCTGCAACCGGGACTCTATCCCGAACTGTACGGAAACATGTTCCACAAAGTCCGCATCAACTACTACCCGCCGCGCGGCGACAACAAAGAGGGATGGGACAACATCGACATCTTCGGATGGCTCGGCTATCCCATGCAGATCAAAGTCGACTTTCTCTGCCGCGATTCCATCCTCGCTGCTCCGATCGTGCTCGACCTGGTCCTGTTCCTCGATCTGGCGAAGCGTACTTCGGAACTGCGCGGTCTGGGAATTCAGGAGTGGCTCAGCTTCTACTTCAAGTCCCCAATGACGCCTCCGGGCCTGTATCCGGAGCACGATCTGTTCATCCAGTTGATGAAGCTGAAGAACACGCTCCGTCACCTGAAGGGAGAAGAACTGATTACGCACCTCGGGTTGGAGTACTACGACTGATCGAATCGGAGATCAGCAATCCCCAGACCTGGTGCCGGAAGAGGAGGGAACTATTGCGGTGAGTGACCATCGTCTGCTGGGAAGAGAAATGCATCGACGTACTCGACGGCGGTGTGTTTCTCTCCTGGCCTCTTCGCCCGACATCCGCGACGCGGTGAACTGCCTTGGCTCATTCAGCCAAGTCACGCCACGCGGATGCGATGATCTTGAGCAAGCCGCTCAAGACGACATCGAAGAACAGATCTGCCAACATCAGAAGTGATCCTTACAAAACCGCGGCGTTCAAGTCGATTCTAAAAGCACAACCAATCACCACACGGTCTTCAACAGGGGGCTGCGTCGAATCTTCTCGTCGTGCGTGACCAAAGTCAGCCCGTCCGCCCGCGCTGTGCCGCCGATGATGCGATCGGCGGGGTCGCGGGAAAAGTCGCGCGGAAATTGGGCCGCAAGGTTGCGACTTCGGGTGTGATCGGCAGAACAGTGACCCCTTCGATCAGCAGGTGGAGCGAGGACTCGATCGTGCCATAACGGCGAATGCGTCCGCGCGCCAGCAGGGATGCCAGTTCCCAAATGCTGATGGCGGAAATTGCGATCCCGCCTTGCCGCCGGGCGCGGCGGATCGCGGAAGCGGCGGGGCGCGAAAGAGATTTTGAATTGTCCACTGCCCAAAACAAGACATGCGTGTCTAGCAGAATCAAAACGCAGACTCCCAGTCCTCCGGCGGATCGGCATCGAGGTCGCCAACCACTTCAAACACCCCCTTGAGTCTGCCGATGAAGCCGTCTTTCGGTTCCTCGATTGGAACGAGCTTCGCAACTGGTCTGCCCCGTTTCGTAATTACAGAGGGCGCTTGGTGGAGCGTACGTCCTCCATTAGCGTGAGGCACTGGGCCTTGAAGATTGCTGCAGGAATTTCCTTCATGGACACGTTATAGCATACATGGTCAAGTAGAAATGACCACTGTGGTGCTCAGGCCCTCTTCATTTGTTTGTACTCGTCAAATCCAACCAGAAATCGGTCGATGTCCTGCTTCTGCAAGTAGTACGGTGTCGAGAGCCGCAGCTTATTCGGATCTCCTCCGCGGATGCGGATCTTGTGCGTCTTCCACATCCAGTTCTCCAGATCCATTCGAGGGACGGGCGGACAGTTGACACTGACAATTCCGCAACGGAGTGCGGGGTCGGGCGAAGTCCACGATTCGGCGCCGCGCTTCTTCATCTCTCCAAGCACGTAGTCGGCCGACTGGCGATGGCGGCGCTCGATGCGATCCATGCCAATATCGTTGGCCAGTTTGATCGAGGCGCGCAATCCGCACAGTGCAGGCACGTTGGAACTGCCGATACGCTGAAAGCGTTCGGCGCGAATCTTGGTGTCGTCCCAGCCTTCGGTGGCGATCGTGCACCAGACACGGTCAATTACTTCGTCGCGGACATACAGAAATCCCGTGCCTTTGGTGGCCATCAGCCATTTGTGGGGGCTTGCGGAGTACATGTCGCATCCGATGTCGGCGATGTTCAGCCGCAACATGCCTGGAACGTGCGCTCCGTCGACTGCCGAGAGAATTCCCTTGGTGCGCGCCAGGGCTGAGAGTTCTTTGGCGGGCAATACAACTCCAGAGAAGGTTGTAATGTGGCTAAAGAAAATGACTCGCGTGCGCGGCGTGATGGCATCGTTAAATAGGTTCAGAACCTGCGCCGCATCCTTCACGGGGCGGGGAAGCGTGACCTTTTTCACGACGATGCCGTAGCGCTTGGCCTTCAGGTCCCAGGGATGTTCGCCTCCGGGATGCTCCTGATCGGTCATCAGCACTTCGTCGCCGGCCTGCATGTCGATGCCGTTAGCGATGTAGCTGTTGGCTTCGGTGGCGTTGCGCAGCAATGCGATCTCGTCGCGCTTGCAGCCGACGAAGGCGGCGAGCGGGTCGCGGAACTCGTTCCACGCGGCGTATCCCCAAATGGGATAGTCCTCGGGATCCTCCTGGGCCATTTTCTCGGTGGTGTTGTAACTGTCGAAGATGGCGCGCAACACGGGTGCAGGACTCGATCCGACGGTTCCGTTGTTCAGGTAGACCTCGTCTTCCGGGATAATGAACTGCTTGCGCATCTCCGCCCAGAAGGCGTCTTCGTTCTTGTCGAGCAGGGAACGGTCGGGCAGCGGCGGAACCTTCTGCAGTTGCGCGAACAGGTCGCCGCGGAAGGCGAGAGATGCGGCGACTCCGGTTACAGCGGAGGAGAGGAAGTGACGGCGGTTGAGCATGAAGGCTCCTTGCAATCGCCGATGATTGTTGATGTTGTCCGGCGATTTGTCAAAACATCAGAAACTGAAACCACCGGGTGCGGGAACAGGGTAGGACCAGCCAATGCGAGACCTCCCGCGGCAACAAGGAAAACGGCTTGGAGCTCCAAGAAGCTTTTTCCACTCCTCAGACGCTTTGGGAAACCCCCTGGAAGGATCGGACAATCCGGCGCGACGGATTAAGACTCTGACTCTTCCGTCGCGACCGGAGATCGTCCGAAATACGGCCCCGATGTTCCCCCCGGAAATCGTGACCGGCGGTCAAGACCGCTGATCCGCTCTATTCAGTAATGCGAAAAGGCGCTTCGAATTGGCTCACCCGGACGCGAAAAAATGTATTTATTTTTGTCCTTTGGCTCTGATCTTCTGTTGGTAGCCGGGCCGCGCGTGCCTGGGCTCGTTATCGCTTCGGGGCGCTGGCCCACCTGAGAGTGTTTCCGTTGTGTCAAGAAGTCGGCTGCCCCAGGCTTCGCGGTTTTCGAAGCCTGGGCACCACGGATCTCAATCCGGGATGCTTTTCTTGGAATGATCCGGTGCGACGACGCTCTCTGCCAGCAGCACGGGTTCCCATCCGTCGAAAACCGCGACGGAGGGGGCAGCCGTAGTCGTGATGAGGCGTAGGGCTCGGCGAGTCCAAGACGGGACACGGGGCCTAAAGGCCGGTCCTCATTGGGCGTGCGTATCGCGGCCCTTTAGGCCGCGTTGAGGGCAGAATCAGTATGGGCTTCAGCCCCTTATGGTCGCTTGTCCGCGCTAGCCTTTCCTCCCGTCGCCAGTCCAATTACAATGCTGACCGCCAATTCACCCGTGGAGGAACTCTCAATGCTCAAGTCACCGTTTCTAGCAGCCGCCCTGTTCGCCGCGGCGCTCGCTCTTCCGGGAGTCGCCCAGGATGCTAAGAAGGACACGCCCATCAAACCCCCCGACAGTCCGTCCAAGGTCGTCCTCGACTCCTGGAACGACGTCGGCCGCAAGCTTATCGCCATGGCCGAAGATTTCCCCGAAGACAAATACGACTTCAAGCCGACTCCAGCCCAGCGCAGCTTCGCTGAGCAACTGCTGCACATGGCCGGAGCCAACTACTACTTCACGAATCCTGTGATGGGACAGAAGCCCCCCGCCGGCGAAGATCCGAAACGTGATCAATACAAGACCAAGGCCGACATCGTCACCTTCGTCAAGAAATCGTTCGCCGATGGCGGCGCCGCCATCCAGGCGAAAGGCGACAAGGGAATGTCAGAGCTCATCGTCGAGCCCTTCTCCCATCAGCAAGTGCGAATCGGTGATCTAGCCTATGGTTTCATCGAGCACTGTGGCGAACACTACGGCCAACTCGTCGTCTACTACCGCCTCGCCGGCCTGGTCCCCCCAGAATCGCGCCCGAAAAAATAGGGCAACATTTCAGGACGCACCCGTGTGGGACGGACAGACTCCTCTCCGTCCCCCCCCGGTGAAACAGCACGATACGCAATGTCCGATAACAGGTATTATGTAAAGCAGAAAAGAAGCCAGAACCGCCGGCAGGTGGACGTGCGCAAACAATACCATCTAACTGAGAGCTGATAGCTGACAGCGCGAAACCCTACATCTTATACTTCCCCAAATCGTCGTCCCCCAGCCCCTCAAGATATTTCCGTAATTCTTCCGAGGTCACCCGGTCCGACATATTCGCCGCCAGCTTCGAAGTCTTCAACACAACTTCCTCGACAAAGATCGGACAATCCACCCGCAGCGCCAGCGCCAGCGCATCCGACGGACGCGAATCAATGCTGATCACCTCGCCGCCGCGCTCCAGCCAGATCACCGCATAAAACGTATCCTCGCGCAGTTCGGTCACTACCACCTTATGCACCTGCGTCTCAAGGCCGGTCAGCACGTTCTTAATCAAATCATGCGTCATCGGACGAGGCGCGCTGACCTTTTCCATCTCCATCGCAATCGCATTCGCCTCATAAACCCCCACCCAGATCGGCAACACGGTGTCTCCGCCCACATCCTTCAACACCACAATCGGCATATTCGTAACCGGATCCATCATCAGGCCGCGGATTGTCATTTCTACTTCCATGGGGGTCTCCTGCTAAATTCCATTCTTATATCACCAATTCGCCGAGCAGGCTGTTAGGAAAACTGCCAGTCACCAGGATCGGTGCATAGGCTCCGGGGTTGGGATTGGCGTGCTCGGGGGCGGTGAAGTTCAGGGTTTTGTTGTGGGTGGTGCGGCCGATGTATTGGGCACGGACTTCGTTCTTACCTTCAACCATTACTTCACATCTTGTGCCGATGTATTTCTCGTAGCGAACCCTCTGAATCTCGCGCTGCCTGCTCATTAACACCTCCAGGCGGCGGGCTTTTTCTTGATCCGGGATCGCGTCGTCCAGCTTCAGCGATGGCGTGTTCGGCCTCGGCGAGTATTTGAAGGCGAAGACGGCGTCGTAGACGACTTCGTCCAGCAGGTCGAGTGTCTGGGCGAAGTCGGCTTCGGTCTCTCCGGGGAATCCTACGATCACGTCGGTGGTGATGCTGATTTCGCGCTTGGCAGACTTCATCCACGCAATGCGTTCCATGTATTGCTCGCGAGTGTAGAGGCGCTGCATGGCGTCGAGGACGCGCGTCGATCCGCTTTGCACGGGCAGGTGGACGTGGTCGCACAGGGTAGGGACGGCGTCGATCGCGTCGACGATGTCGCGTCCGAAGTCGCGGGGATGCGAAGTCGTGAAGCGCACACGGCGGATGCCGGGAACCTCTCCGACGGCGGCCAGCAACTCGGCAAAGGTTTTTCTGGCAGCCGGATTCCCTTCCGGATCCTTATACGAATTCACGTTCTGGCCGAGCAGTTGAATTTCCGTATAGCCGAGATCGGCCATCTGGCGGGCTTCGGCGAGGACCGATTGCGAGGTGCGGCTGCGCTCCTTGCCGCGTGTGTACGGCACCACGCAATAGGCACAGAACTTGTCGCAGCCTTCGATGATGGTGATGTATCCGCGATGCGGATTGGTGCGTGCGGTGAATTCGGTTTCGAAACAAGCGTCGGTCTCGCGGTCATCGAGTCCGGTGATGCGAACCAGGCTTTCGGCTTCCGGCTTCCGGCTCCGGGACTTCTCTGCTGCGAGCGTTACGCTTTCCAACTGAGCGTTTTCCAACTGGGCCAGCATACTCGGCAGTTTGTTGTAGGATGCCGATCCGCAGACCAGCGACACATACGGAGCGCGCTCGAAAATCTTTTCGCCTTCCTGCTGCGCGACGCAGCCGAGCACGCCGAACGTCTTCCCCTGCTTCTTGTATTTCTTGTAATCGGAGAGCCGGTTGAACACCTTCTGTTCGGCCTTATCGCGGATGGAGCACGTGTTGTACAGCACCAGGTCGGCCTGCTCGACGGTTTCGACCTGGCGATAGCCTTCCTGAATGAGCGTCCCCACAACCTTTTCGGAGTCGTGGACGTTCATCTGGCAGCCGAAGGTTTCGAGGTAAAACGTCTTCTGCGGCTTTTGCGGATTGCTTTGTTGAACCCCAGACATATAGGGAAAGTATAACGGGGAGAGCTTCTAGCTGCTAGCGACTTGCTTCTAGCTCGGAGCTACGAGCTCTGAGCTTCGAAGCGGGTCAGGGAGAATTCCATCGGGCTCAGCCCTTGGTGCAGCAACTCGTTTTCTTTGAGAAGGGAGTGACACAATCTTTTGTATTCCGATGATATAAGCTGCCGTTTAGCAATGACCGGCCCGCTTAGACGTTCGGGAAAACTCCGAATGCTTACTGCGCGATGAGTTTTTGACCCAGCTCCGGTATTACAAGTAAGAATCGATGCTGATCCATCGGCAGCGCTGGAACGGAGGCACATAGTGAACGAATTCGCTAGCAACGTCGAGCGTCATCGCCGCGAGCTGCTGCTCCACTGTTACCGCATGCTCGGCTCTTTGCCAGACGCCGAGGACGCGGTGCAGGAAACTTTGCTTCGCGCCTGGCGGTATCGGGACAGCCTGAAGGAAGGTGCGCCGCTGCGCCCGTGGCTCTACCGCGTGGCCACGAACGCCTGCCTCGATGCGATTGCCCGCGATGAGCGGCGGGCGGTGCTGGCGGCTCGGGCCGCGGCGGATGATGGCTGGACCGGGGAGCTGGAAGATGTCGTCTGGCTGGGGCCGATTCCGAACTCAGTACTCGAACCATCCACCCCGCCAGCGAGGACACCGGAGGCGATGACGCTGATGCGCGAAACCCTCGAGATCGCCTTCCTGACGGTAATCCAGCTGCTTACACCGCAGCAGCGGGCTGCCTTGATACTGTGCGACGTGCTGGACTGGTCTGCCAAGGACGCTGCCGACCTGCTCGACCTCAGCGTCCCAGCCGTAAACAGTGCATTGCAGCGCGCGCGGGTCAGGCTCCGCGAGCGTCTGCCGTCTCGCAAGCCGCCGTGGCCCGCCCACGTGGATGCCAGCGCGGCCGAGCGCGACCTGCTAAAGAAATACGTCGAGGCGAGCGAATCGGCGGACTTTCGGGCTTTCGAATCGATCATCCGTGCGGACGCGACCTTCCGCATGCCGCCCGACTTCGGCGCGGCCGATGGCCGTGACGAGATGTTCAAGCTATGGGTCGAAGGCGGATTCGGCTCCGAACGATTTGGTCGCCTCCACTGCGTTGTGACCCACGCCAACCTGCAGCCGGCGGTCGCAGCTTACGTGCGGCGGCCCGGCGATTCCACCTGGCGTGCCATGGCGCTGGACGTTCTTCGAATCGAGGACGGCTTGATCACGGAGATCGTGGTGTTCCCGCCGGATCGTTTCCCGATGTTCGGGCTGCCGATGATGATGACGATGGAAGCCGCGCAGGAGATGAACTGATGTCATTGATCTACTCGAACAAACGGAACGTTCCCCAGTTTTTCGACGAGTGGGATTGGTCAACGTCCGGTCTGTCTTTGGTCTCTCCGGAAATAAAAATGGAGTAGCTGTCGATTTTCAGTCTCCCGAACGACTATCTGATAACAGAACGATGAGCTACGGCTCTGAATCGCAGCAAACAACGAGTCACAGGGAACAAGGAGGACTGGATGAAATACGTTTGTTTGGGATACTACGACAAAGGCAAACACGAAAGCATGACCGAGAGCGAGCAACACGCGATGTTCGACACATGCTTTGAATACGACGACGGTCTTCGCGCCAACGGGCATTGGGGTGGTGGCGAAGCGCTTCAGCCTGCGGAAACCGCCTTGACCCTGTATTGGAAGAACGGCAAAGTCGCAACTACGGACGGTCCCTATGCGGAAACCAAGGAACAACTCGGAGGGATTCTCGTCCTTGAGGCGCGGGACCTGAATCATGCGGTACAGCTCATGGCGCAGCATCCGGCCCTGAAGTACGGCAGCATTTTCGAGATTCGGCCAGCGGCGGACTTGAACGAAATGATGAAGCAGAGCGAGCGGCGGCGGCGAAAGGATACCTCGCGATGAGGGCGGCCACGAGGGAAAGAATGATGAGGGAAAGAATGATCAGTATCAGGGCCAGGGGCTGGCCTGGGGGCAATCCTGTTTTTCAGCCTTTTTGATCTTGCTCAGCCATTTATGAGATGAGTAGTACTTTTGGCAACTGTGATGTCGATACTCCGGCAGGGAGGCTAAGAATATGTCATTCGTACGCGATCTTAAAGTTGCAGCTTATTCATTAATTCGGACTCCAGGGCTGGTGATTGCCGTGGTTCTCACACTGGCGCTCGGCGTCGGGGCGAACGCTGCCATTTTCACGCTGGTGCGCGGAGTGCTGCTCAAGCCTCTGGTCAATCGCGGCGAGGACCGGCTGATCTATATCCGGCAAAGCGCTCCCGGCATCGGCGACGTAAACGCTGCGTTTTCCGTACCCGAGTTACAGGATTTGCGAGCGAGTGTGAAAACCGTGAGCGCCTTTGGCGACTTCTCGACCATGGACTTCACCATGATCGGTCTCGGTGAGCCTCGTTCGATTCGAGGCGGCGTCGTCGGAGGCACGTATTTTGACGTCATGGGCCTTCGTCCCGTGCTCGGTCGCCTCATTGGGCCGCAAGACGACGGTCCGCAAGCTGCCGGCGTCGTCGTTCTCACCTACCGTTTCTGGACGAACTCTCTTCACAAGGATCCTTCGGTCCTCGGGAAAGGCGTGCGCCTCGGTAGCATCGGTGATCGCTCGGCGACAGTCATTGGCGTCCTCGAACCTTGCGTCCCATATCCTGAAGATACCGAAATCATCGGCAACGTGGTCATCAGCCCGCATCATCTTTCGGCAACCATGGTCACTGGCCGCATCCATCGCATGACGGAGCTTTTCGGCCGTCTCGCTCCCGGGGTCACCGTCGATCAGGCTCGCGCCGAGTTGCTCTCCGCCTACTCCGCGATGAAGAAGGACCATCCTGAAGCGTATGCACAGGAATCGGATTTTAAGATCGGGGTGAAGTTGCTGCGTGACCAGATCACTTCGGGCGCCCGGACCGTGCTGCTGGTACTGCTGGCAGCGTCAGGGCTGGTCTTCATCATCGCGTGTTGCAATGTTGCCAATCTGATTCTGGCACGGACGGTTCGCCGGGAAGCTGAGCTGGCGGTCCGCGTGGCGCTGGGCGCAAGCAAAGGCGCGTTGCGCCGCATGCTGTTGGCCGAAAGCCTTCTGCTCTGCGGCGCTGGCGCCGCCATCGGCGTATTAAGCGCGCAGCCGATGGTGGCCGTCCTAGCCCGCTACGCCTCGCGCTTCTCCATCCGAGCTCTCGATTTCAGAGTCGATTCGAGCTTGCTTTGGGTCGGAGCGGCGCTGGCTATCGTCGCCGCGGTGATTCTCGCCTTTGTCCCGCGCCTGCCCTCTTCTTCCGGCACGTCCGGCACGTCTTCCGGCAAGCCGAGTGGACTGAGCCTATCCAGCGGTAGTGCGCGGACCACCGGCAGCACGAGCCGCCGTCAGCGGATCTTCGCGGTGACACAAATCGCCGCGTCCTTCGTATTGCTGGCCGGCGCAAGTACATTGATCACCACGCTGATCGCGCTGCAAAGGGCTCCGACAGGTCTGGACACGCAACACGTCCTCGCGATCGATGTTCCCGCAATGTCCCATGGAAAGACACCGCAGCAGGTCGCCGGTTTTTACAAGGAAGCGATACGCCGCATCGATGCCTTGCCTGGCGTGAATAAGACCGCGTTCGGCGACGTCGTTCCCTGGCGCGATGGCGGAGGTCCCGGCGGTCCCGGTCTCCAATTCTCCGCTGACGGACACGTTCATGCCGCCGGCGTAGAGGATCCGAGGGCGCGGTCGCGTTCCATCTCTCCCGGATTCTTTGCGGCGCTTGGCGTTCCTATCATTGCCGGCCGCGATTTCAATGCGCTGGATTATCAAAATAACGACCAAAATAATAATCAGGAGCCCGTCGTTATCGTGAGCGAGACTCTCGCACGGCGTATGTTCCCCAACCAAGATGCGATCAATCGGCATGTCTATTGGACGGATCCCGTACTGCAATTCTTCCCCGGCACCGATCTCGAAAAGGCGCGCCTTACCGCGCCGCACCGCATCATCGGCGTCACCGCCGACATTGACGATGAACACGTCGTTCCCGAACCCACGCCCACGATTTACAGCTCTTTTGACGAAGGGGCAATTTTTGGCGGTCGTCTCTTCATTCACACGGGTGCGAATCCCTATGCGCTGGTCCCCTCGGTCACGCGCATTATTCGCGACATGTCCGCCGATCAGCCCGTTGAGCGCGCCGCCACTCTCGAAGACATTCGGGCAGAGGTGCTCACCCCGGATCGCTTAAACTCGCTGGTGTTTGGCGTGTTCGCGGCGGTCGCATTGACCATTGCAGTGGTGGGTGTGGCGGGGGTGCTGGCGTTTTCGGTGAGCGCGCGGACGCGGGAATTCGGCATCCGGCTGGCCCTCGGATCGGAGCCGCAGGGACTCCTCAGAGGAGTGATCGCAGAGGGCACCGTAATGGCTGCGGCGGGCGTCGTTGCAGGCGCAGCATTCGGGTTCGTGCTGGCGCGTTTGGCGGGAAGATATTTCCTGGACGTCAAGATGCCGGGCGCATTGCCGGTGTTTGTCTCCGCGTTCGTGCTGATGGCCGTCGCGGTTATCGCGTCGGTTCTGCCCGCGGCACGCGCTGCGCGCGTCAATGTTATGCAAGCGTTGCGCTCCGAATGACCGTCGGACGCGTGGGGTCAGGGCTACCGGCAACGCAAAACGTGAACCGGGTCAAACTCTGCCCGACTTGCGGTTCATGATATCCCGGAGTGGCCGTCGCGCGGGCGGGGGCGCCCGCGCCACATAGACCCTGCCACATGAAACCTATCGATTTGGGCAGACTGCGCAGCGTACCGGTAGATCGTTACATCGACATACATTGTGGGGATGTCGTTCCAGCCTCGGGCTTTGGGTGGGCAGGCCAGGAGGCACCAGGCTTCACGGCATTTTTCGAATTGGGCGCGGGATTGGCGGCGGGTGTGGGGTGTAGAAGCGGAATGTGTGGTTTGCGGGGAATCGGGGCATTTAGGGGGCTTGACAACAATTTCCGCAGATAGGGCGAGAAACCCAGGGCGAGGGTTGAAACCCGTACACGAGTGTCTGTCGCGGACGGTGCATTTCAGCCGATCCCTTTCAGGATCGCATCCAGCGACGGGGCAACTTTAAGTTCTAGCTCGCTTTCATGGTGTATTTCAGGAGGCACCAGAGGGCGCGGACGCCGTCGCGCCAGCCGATCTTCTTGCCTTCTTCGTAGGTGCGTCCCCAGTAGCTGATGCCGACTTCGTAGACGCGGAGGCGCCGCTTGGCGATCTTCACGGTGATCTCGGGCTCGAAGCCGAAGCGGTCCTCTTCGATGGGAATCGACTGCAAGATTTCGCGACGGAAGACTTTGTAGCAGGTCTCCATATCACTGAGGTTGATGTTGGTGAGGGCGTTGGAGAGAAGCGTGAGGATGCGGTTGGCGACGTAGTGCCAGAAATAGAGGACGCGGTGAGGGGCGGCACCGAGGAAGCGGGATCCGTAGACGACGTCGGCTTTGCCTTCAAGTAAAGGATGAAGCAAGGCGGGATAGTCCGCGGGGTCGTATTCGAGATCGGCGTCCTGGATGAGGATAAAGTCACCAGTCGATTCCTGGATGCCGCGACGGAGGGCGGCGCCCTTGCCCATATTGTGGGGCTGGAATTGGACGCGGATCTGGGGATGCGCGGATTGCAGTTCGGAGAGGATTTCGCGGGAACCGTCGCGAGAACCGTCGTCGACGCAGACAAGTTCAATGTCGAGAGGAACGGCGAGGACGCGTGCGACGACTTCGCGGAGCGTGGCCTGCTCGTTGTAGACGGGCATGACGACAGAAAGTTTCATGGGATGTGTAATCAGTCACAGTAAAGGTCGCGGAGAAGACCGTCAAGGATGAGAGCTACGCAAGAAAGATCAAAATCCCCACTCTAACGTCGCAAAGGACGCGACGTTAGAATGGGGCACCCGAGAATCGGGCACCCGGCGGTCACTTGCGTGGTTTAGCGACAGAGGACCAGTTTGGGGTGGAAGAGGGTGCCGGCTATGCGGGTGGCGATGGCGATCAGGTCGCGCTGGCCGGAGAAGACTTTAACCTGGCGAGCGCGGGAGAGGTCGGGGAGATTGACGGTGCGTCCGCAGCGGATGCGGACGGTGGTGGCCTCGTCGGCAGTGACCGATGGGAAGTTGGGAAGTAATTTTCGGGGATGGACGAAGAAGTCGTCGAAGGTTGAAGTCGCCGCAACAGCAGGTCCCTCCACTCCGCTTGTCTTTCCCTCCGGAAAAGACAAGCTCCGGTCGGGATGACAGTGACTGGCTATTTCCGCTAGGTCTTCTAAGGTATGGGCATCTGCGAGAGTGAATTCGGCGACTGCGGTGCGGCGGAGGGACTCCAGATGCGCGCCGCAGGCTAGTTCCCTGCCCATATCGTGGGCGACGGAGCGCATGTAGGTTCCGGAAGTTACGTGGGCACGGAAACGCACGCGATCTGTGGTGACTTCCAGGATTTCAAATTCCTTGATCTCGACCTGGACGGGCTCAAGTTTCACTTCTTTCTGCTGGCGGGCCAGTTTGTATGCGGGGACGCCTTTGATTTTTTTGGCGGAGAACGGAGGCGGAGTTTGCTGGATGACTCCGCGGAAGCGGACGGCGAGGGCTTCGATTTCTTCGGCGCGCAGGCTGACTGGTTTGGGTTCGGTAGTGGCGTCGCCTTGGGCGTCGTAGGTATCGGTGGCGAAGCCGAAGCGGATGGTGCCTTCGTAAGTTTTTTCAGAGGCTGTATAGAACTGTGCGAGGCGCGTGAGGTTGCCGGTAACGAGCGGGAGGACGCCGGTGGCCATGGGATCGAGGGTACCGAGGTGTCCGATGGAGCGTTCGCGGAGAATCCGCCGGGCGCGGTTGACCACGTCGTGCGAGGTGAGTCCGGAGGGCTTGTCGATGATGAGGACGGAGTTCATGAGGAGATTGGAGAGAACGTACCGCGAGGCTAAAAGCCCGACAGTGTAGAACACAGGTGTATCGCAGCGCTTACAGCGCTGCGCCACCCAAGATCCTCGGCAAAGCTGGAGATCCACGAGAACTGTTGTACTCTGTATTACTAACTTACCAAACTTTCCATGCTTCCCCTGAAGGACGACCAACCACGATACAGCACGCCGTACGTGAATACATTTTTGATCGGACTTAACATTCTGATTTATCTGTTGCAGTTTTTGCAGCAGGTGACGGATCCGCGGGGCGCCGAGCTGCTTGCGCGGCAATTTGGCGAAGTGCCGGCGCATCTTGCGGCGTTCCTGGCGGGCTCGCCGCGGTACTCGCTGGAACAGGTCGTGCTCCCGTTTTTCACGTCGATGTTTCTGCACGCGGGCTGGACACACGTGCTGGGAAACATGTGGTTCTTGTATATCTTCGGGGACAACATTGAGGACTACCTGGGGCATTTCACTTATCTGTTGTTTTACCTGCTTTGCGGGCTGTTTGCGATGGCGACCCAGGTAGCGATTTATCCGCACTCGAATGTTCCTACGGTGGGGGCGAGCGGAGCGATCGCTGGGGTGTTGGGGGCATATTTCATCTTGTATCCGCGGGCACGAGTGCTGACGTGGTTTTTTGTCTTTATCCTCTATCTGCCCGCATGGGTGGTGTTGGGCGAATGGTTCGTGCTCAATTTTCTGTCAGGAGCGCAGACGTTGTCGATGGCTCATGCGGGGGCCGATATGGGAGGCGTGGCCTTCTGGGCGCACGTGGGAGGATTTGTGTCGGGGCTCGTGATGGCGAAGGTGTTTCCGGAGCGGCGGAGGCGCACGCCTTACGCTTACCGGTAGCTTGGTTTCGACCTAGACGCGGCGCAGACTGCGCGCGAGCCGCACCGAATATCGGGTCGGCCCGCGCTACATTGAAGTTCTTCACATCGACCTGCTCCACATCGAACCATGCCCGCGCTTATTTAGTGTCGGCGGTTTCGCCGCCTTCTACGAAGGCTTCGAGCCAGCCGAGGACTTTCTTCCAGCCCTCGCCATGGCTGGTGGCGGATTCGACGCTGGCAAAACCTTCCTGGCGGACGCGGACCAGCGTGCCAGTACCGGATTTGCGGGGACCGCTGGGCGCGAGTCCGTGCACACTGTGGGGAATGAGTTCCCAGCGGACGATGGTCTTCTCGGGGCCGCTGTAGCTGCCGATCCACGTATGCACAAGCAGGCGCGGGGGATCGACTTCGAGATATTCGCCCTCGACGTAGAAAGTCTTGCCGTCGGCGCCGACGCCGTCGCTGCGCCACTTGCCACCGGGGCGGATGTCCATGGTTGACTTGGTGACGTGGTAGAGGCCGGTTTGTCCCCACCATTTGGGGAGCTGGGCGGGATCGCTGATCGCCTGGAAGACGCGGGCCGGGGGAGCGGCGATGAAAATTTCTGCGATGACGGCGGTTTGGTCGGGAGTGATGGTGGCGGTGGCCATTGCGAATCTCCTGAGGATTGAAAATCCCGACTCTAACGTCGCAAAGAGCCGCGACGTTAGAATGGGGCACCCTCTTGTTCTATTCCTCTACGAAGTTCTTGAGCATTTCGACTACGCCGGGCCAGCCGTCGCTGTAATCTTTGCGGGCTACTGGCATGGTGCTGAGGCCGCTTTGCGTTACTTTGACGTGCGTGCCTGAGGGCTTGGGCGTCAGTTCCCAGCGTACGACCGTGGGCTGCGCCAGGTCGTCGTGCCAGTTGGCGATCCAGGTGTAGACGAGAAGGCGCGGGGGGTCATATTCGAGGATTTCGCCGTGACACTCGAACTGGCGGACACCGTTGACGACGACAGAGCCGGCCTCGGTGGCGTAAGCGTAGCGGCCGCCGGGGCGCGGGTCCATCTCCCAAAACTTGGCGGGACACTCCGGAGAGGTGAACCAGCGCTGGAGTTCGGACGCGGTGGTCAGGGCCTGGAAGACGCGAGCCGCGGGGGCGGCGACATCGATCTCGCTAGTGATCGCGTCCTGGTCGGTAGTGATGATGGCTGTCGGCATGACGAATCTCCTCTGTCTCGTTTGAAGCCTCTGACGTCGAATCAAAGACAAAAGTCAAAACCTGGACGGGCAGGAGTGTCCGTCCCACGTGGTCCTCCCCCTATGAGCCGATTACATGCTGGATTCCAGCTTGCGATGGAGGTCGAAGAATCTTTTCATGTCTTTGCCATGGTCGACGAAGGTCCAGTCTTCGGTATGGTGGTTGTCGTCGAGCATGGTGAGAACCAGGCTTTGCATGTGGCCCGCGCCGGGAGCAATGTTGGTGCCATCGAAAAAGGTGAAGGTGACGGTCTTGCCGTCGGGCGAGATGCTGGCCTGCATGCGGGGCTCATTGCCGGCCGCGCAGTAATGAGTCATGAGGAGCTTATTCGGGCCATCCATGTTGATCATCGAGATCATTCCATGGTCGCCCTGGATTTCGCTCATGAGGGCGGAGCCGCCGGCAGTTTCGCGGAAGGAGACTTGCAGAGGTTTGCCGTCGGAACTCTTCCCTTCCCAGGAACCGGTGAGCGCTTTGAGCTGGGTGAAGGCCTTCTGGGCGTCGGATTGAGCGATGGCGGCGGTGGCGATCAGGGCTACGAAGATAACGGCGGCGATGCGAGTGGATTTGGTCATGACGGTTTCCTTTCTCTTTCTTCTTGTGAATTTCACGATTTCGGTTTGCGCGAGGCTGCGATCTCGCGCGCGTATTCGGTTTCGACGAAGGATTTCAGGTTGTTGAGACTAGCCTGCCAGAAGACGCGGTATTGCTCGATCCAGGAGTCGACGGCGCGGAGCGGTTCGGGATTCAACTCATAAACACGGTTGCGGCCTTCGCGGTGTTCGCGGACCAGGTGGGCACGGCGCAGGAGGCGGAGGTGCTTGGAGATGGCGGGTCGGGAGACGGGGAAGGCCTCGGCGATCTGTCCGGCGGGCTGGCTGCCGCGGCGGAGGAGATCGAGGACGGCGCGGCGGGTGGGATCGGAGAGAGCTTGGAAGGTAGCTTCGGTTCGTTGGGGGCCGGAATATGTAACCGAACGGTTCCGCATAATGAGTAACCTTACAGTTACGCGAACCGAGATGTCAAGAACTTTCTTGGCCTAACAAATCTTCCGTCGTCCAAGTCAACATCCCCATCCTCTTCGCAACGAACGCGAAAGAGGGATGGGGCACACCGGCGGTTTCGGTATCGCAAACTCTCTAATTTCTATCCGTTCCTGATTAAGTCGAGGAAGGCCTGGTGGATGCGGGGATCTTCAGAGAGTTCGGGGTGGAAGGTGGAGGCCATGGTTTTTCCCTGCTGAACCGCTACAGGATCCTTCCCTTCTGTAGCGAGGACTTTGACGCCTTCGCCGACGTGCTCGATTTTAGGGGCGCGAATGAAAACCATTTCGATGGGCGATGTGCCGAGGAGGCCTTCGCGGATGGAGCTATCGATCTGGCGTCCGTAGGCGTTGCGGCGGATTCGGATGTTGAGGGCGCCCAGGCCTTTCTGATAGGGATTCTCTACTTCGGTGGCAAGGAGGATGGCTCCGGCGCACGTGCCAAAAGTGGGCTTGGCGCGAACGAAGTCCTTCAGTTTAGCGAATCCCTCTTCGCCAAGCAGTTTGAGGAACGTGCCGGATTCGCCGCCCGGGATGACGAGTCCGTCGATGGCGTCGAGCTGCTCGGGCTTTTTGACGAGGACAACCTCGGCGCCAAGTTCTTCAAGACGGCGGCGGTGGGCATCGAAATCGCCTTGCAGGGCCAGAACTCCTATTTTCATGGCGGAATCGATTTTAGCGGATGGAGTTTCGGGGGCGTCAAAGTCCCTAGACGGTTCGTCCTAGTCTGGTTGACTTCGGGGTGGGGCGTACCTAAGATTGCGCGGATATCGGGGCGCGCATTTCTATGATTGGGTTAACCATTTCGCATTACCGCATCGTCGAAAAGCTGGGGGGTGGCGGGATGGGGGTGGTGTATCAGGCCGAGGATTCACGACTGCAGCGTTTTGTTGCGCTGAAATTCCTTCCAGAACTGATTGCGCGGGATCCGCAGGCTTTGGCGCGGTTTCGGCGCGAGGCGCAGGCGGCGTCAGCGTTGAACCATCCCAACATCTGCACGATTTATGACATTGGGGAGCAGGAGGGGCAGACGTTTATCGCGATGGAGTTTCTGGAGGGAACGACTCTCAAGGACCGAATCGCGAGAAAGCCGCTGGAGATTGAGGCGGTGATCGAGTTGGGGATGCAGATTGCGGATGCGCTGGATGCGGCGCATGCCAAAGGAATCGTGCATCGCGACATTAAGCCGGCGAATATTTTTGTGACCACACGTGGACTGGCGAAAGTGCTCGACTTCGGTCTCGCGAAGGTGGAACACAAGTCGGACGGTGCTATGAACACGGCAGCGCCCACGATGGATGTGGACGACGAGTATCTGACGAGCCCGGGGACTTCCCTGGGCACAGTGGCGTACATGTCACCGGAGCAAGCGCTGGGCAAGCCACTGGATGCGCGTACGGATTTGTTTTCGTTCGGGGCGGTGCTCTATGAGATGGCGACGGGGAGCATGCCGTTCCGGGGAGAAACATCGGCGGTATTGTTCGACGGTATTCTGCACAAGGTGCCCACGCCCGCGGCGCGTCTGAATCCTGAGATTCCGTCCGAGCTGGAACGGATTATCACGAAGGCGATGGAGAAGGACCGCGATGTGCGCTACCAGAGCGCCGCAGAATTGCGGGCTGATCTGAAGCGATTCAAGCGGGATACGTCGTCGGGTTCGGTGGTGGCGGCGCCGGTTGCGAACGCTGGTGGGTGGCATCGAAAACCAGCTGCGTGGATTACGGGTGTCGCGGTCGTGCTCCTTCTGGCCATGGTGGGGTGGTTTGCGCTGAGAACACCGCCGCAGGGCATACGGTCGGTTGCGGTGTTGCCATTTGCGACCGGGAGCCAAGATGTCGGCGAGGAGGAATTGAGCGACGGTATGACCGCGGCGGTGATCGACACCATCTCGCAGGTGCCGGACGTACGAGTGATGTCGCGCAGCTCGGTGGGCCGATACAAACAGCAGAACGTGGACTCACAGAAAGCAGGACACGATCTGAACGTGGATGCCGTACTGACCGGGCGCATTACGCAACGCGGCGGACAAGTCGTGGTGAGCGCGGAGTTGGTGAAAGTGGCGGATGGAAGCCATCTTTGGGGCCGGCAGTATCAGCGGGATGCAGCCGACACGCTGGCGTTGCAGCAGCAGATTGGAAGTGATTTGTCGCAGAGGCTGCAACCGAGCCTCAGCGGGGAGCAGAAGCAGAAACTGACGCGCCTCGGTACTCAGAACCAGCAAGCGTACCAGCTTTATGTGAAGGGGCGGTATTTCGACGATCGCTGGGAGACAGCGGACCGGGCAAAGGCTCTGGAGTTCTATCAGCAGGCGATCGCGAGCGATCCGACCTATGCCGCCGCGTATTCCGGTCTGGCTGAGAGCTACGCGTTGCAGGCGTTCTTCGGGGAAGCCGGGCCGGAAAAGCGCGCGCTGGGATTGGCGACCGCGAAGAAAGCGGTGGAGTTGGATGGCACGCTCGCGGAAGCGCACGCTGCACTGGGGTTGAGTCTGTTCCTCGATCTGCAATGGTCCGACAGCCAACGGGAACTCGAGGAGGGGGTGTTGCTCAACGCGAACAGCATTACGGCACACCTGTACTACGGCTGGTACCTGGCGTTCACAGGGCGTTTTCCCGAGAGTCTGGAACAGATGAATCTGGCGCAGGCGTTGAATCCGCTGTCCCTCGCCATTTCCTATACCACCGGCAACATCTTATACTTCCACAGGGAGTACGATCGCTCGATCGAGCAATACCACCGCACGCTGGCCATCGACCCGGAGAACCCTTCCGCCTTCGACAGCCTGGGGGATGCGTACCTGGAAAAGGGCGATTGCGAGGAAGGAACGAAGAACTACGCTCGCGGGGAAGAACTGCATGGGCGTCCGGCGTATGCCGTCGCGTTGAAGAGCAGCTTTCAATCGTCCGGATGCCTGGGAATGATGCGGACTCAGCTGGGATTCAGCAGTGATCCGAAGTCGCAGGAGTTTGATCCGATGGCGGCCGCGGCTTTCTCAGCGATCTTGGGGAAAAAGGACGACGCATTTCGGTTTTTGCAAAAAGCGTACGAAGACCGCGTCGGGATCGTCTTTCTCAAAATCGAACCGCAACTGGACAACATAAGATCGGACCCGCGCTATGCCGATCTGCTGCAACGTGTCGGGCTCGCACAGTAGTTCCCACCGGAGTTGTCGCTACCAGGGTTCAAAGCAATCGTAGTTGCAGGGCAGGTGCGCGCCACATACGTTTCAGAACGAGGAGCTCAAGTCAAAACCTGGGCAGACAGAGCCTGCGCTGAGCGAAGTCAAAGGGAGTGTCCGTCCCACACGAACAATCCGTCCAGCGGGCGCGTTCGACTCGCGTAGGTGCGGGAGATGCTCAGAGCGGGAGGGCGCTGGGGAAGCGGGTCTGGAAGTCGAGAAGGCCGACCCACTCAGGAGTGATCGTGATGCGGACCATGGACGAGATCATGGAGGCGAGATTCTTTATCCAAGCGTTTCCCTGCTCCGGTCCGAAGTAGCGTTCCGCGGCGGTGGCGTATTCAGGGACGATTCCGTTGAGCGGTTCAAGGCGGGCCGTCCCGCGAACGAGCAGGACGTTGTGCGGGAAGGTGTTGTCGTCGATGGTGAGCGAGACTTTGGGATTCCTGGCCAGAGCTTTGAGTTTCGGCGCTTTGGGCGGCGAGGCCATGACGATGTCGTGGCCATTCCAGTGGAACCAGATGGGGATGACGCGCGGGGTGCCGTCGGTTGCGATGTAGGCGAGGCGAGCGGGAATCTTGGAGTTAAGCAGTTCTTGCGATGTGGGATGCTGCAGAAGGGCCAGGTCGCCTTGTTTGCAGGGCATGGTGCCTCCATTCGACGGTCGGCGAAGTATAACTCTTGGGGAGGCGGTTCAACCACAGAGGACACGGAGGAGGCAGAGGAATCTGACTCGACGATGGATGGAGTGGAGTCTCTTTCTTAAAAGACGGAGTGGCACGACTGAAGTCGTGCCACTCCCGGATTTCAGTTCGGCCGCGACTTACCAGCCTCGAGTTTGGAGCATTTGGGCTTCGTCTAAGCCGGCTACGGCCAGACCTTTCATGGCACCCTGGAGGTCCTCGCTGACTTCAAGTAATACTTTAGGGTCGTTGAAGTGCGTGGCGGCTTTCACGATGGCGCGCGCGCGCTTCTCGGCTTCCACCGGGTCGGCGAAGGTGGTCGAGTCCTTCATGAAGATGCCTGAGCCTACGAAGACCGCCTCGGCTCCTAGCTGCATCACCAGGCTCGCGTCGGCGGGGGTGGCGATGCCTCCCGCGCTGAAATTTGGGACGGGGAGCTTCCCTGCTTTGGCTACGATGCGAATCAACTCGTAGGGAGCCTGGTGTTCTTTGGCTTTGGCGTAGAGTTCTTCTTCGCCCAGCACGGTGAGGATTTTCATTTCCTGAACGATCTGGCGGATGTGCTTGACGGCGTGGACGACGTCGCCGGTGCCGGCTTCTCCCTTGGTGCGGATCATGCAGGCGCCTTCGGCGATGCGGCGGAGCGCTTCGCCGAGATTGCGGGCTCCGCAGACGAAGGGGACCTTGAAGGCGTGCTTGTCGACGTGGTGAGACTCGTCGGCGGGGGTGAGGACTTCGGACTCGTCGATGTAGTCGACGCCGAGTTCCTGCAGAATTTGGGCTTCCGCGAAATGTCCGATGCGGCACTTGGCCATGACCGGGATGGACACGGCGGCCATGATTTCGCGGATCTTTTTCGGCGAGGCCATGCGGGCAACACCGCCTTCGGCGCGGATTTGCGCAGGCACGCGCTCGAGGGCCATGACGGCGACGGCGCCGGCTCGTTCGGCGATGGTGGCCTGTTCGGCGTTGGTGACGTCCATAATGACGCCGCCTTTGAGCATCTCGGCGAGGCCGGTCTTGAGACGGAGAGACGTGGTGTTGGAACCGTTGTTCTGGGACATGGTTGAACCCGTGGATACCTTTTCGCAAGCGCGAAGGATGAGCCGACGGCTTGGGCCGGGCGGCGTTGTTTCTATTCTAGCGCCCTTGTGGGGATTCACGTAAGCCCCGCGGTCGAGTTCGGGTATCAGAAATTCGTTTGCGCCGGTTTATGGATTTGGTGATAGGGATCCCCTCGGCTTCGCTCGGGGTGACAACCTCAAAATCCCCACCCTCTTTCGCAAAGGACGCGAAAGAAGGGTGGGGCACCCGCTTGTTGACGGCTAGCGTTCTACGAATTTGCCGAACATTTTTTCGGGGTCGATGGCGATGAAGAGGCCGCGGCTGCGGGCGAGGACCTGTCCTTTTTCGTTGAGGATTTCGGCTTCGTTGATGTGCTGGCGGCCTTGCACGCTGACTTCCCTGCCCTCGACGTGCAGAGGTTTGTGAAGCGGGACGGGCCTGAGGTATTCGACGGTCATTTCTTTCGTTAATGCGATCACGTGATGGAGTTTGTTTACTTTGCCCATCGCGTCGTCAAGGATGGTCGCGATGATGCCGCCGTGGCAGTGGCCGGGCGGTCCGGTGTAGCGCTTGCCGAGGCGAAAATTGCAGACGAAGGTTTGGCGTTCTTCGTCGAGGGTGAATTTCAGGCGCATGCCGTCGGGATTGCTCTGGCCGCAGGCGAAGCAGTAGTTCTTCTGCATTTTGGCGTAGCGCGTGTCGTGGCCGTGGACTTGGGACTTTCTGGGCATGGATGATTTTATCGCGGACTTCAAAGGCTTGAACCACGAAGGGCATTAAGGTTCACGAAGGAAGAACGCGATTCCATCCTTCTCTCTGGCGACGAATTCCTGTATACATATCGGTTTTGGATTCTGGGCTGCGAATGCACAGGCGCTACAGGCAGGTTGCATAGATCTCTTCGACTTCGCTCAGGGCAGGCTCTTCGGCGGCAAAAGGCGCCCGCCTCAGGATGACAAGTGCGTTATGACTTTTGGATTGGAGCGTTTCATGAAATCGATCGCCACAGTCGTTCTTCTTCTGTCTCTGACATTCATTGCGCCACTTCCTGCTCAACAGACGCCGGACAAGGACTCCGACAAGAAACCGTCTTCTGCGGCCCCTGCACAGGCTCAGAAAAAAGATGCCAAGAAGGATCAGAGGAAGGACGAGAAGAAAGAAGAGCCGAAAGAGGAGAAGAAGGGCGGGATGACGGCCGACACTTTCTCCGGACTCAAGTTCCGGTTGATTGGGCCGGCGGTCGCCTCGGGACGCGTGATGTCGATTGCGGTGAATCCGAAGAACAAGTTTGAGTATTACGTGGGCGTGGCGTCGGGCGGAGTTTGGAAGACGGTGAATGACGGGACGACTTGGACTCCGGTGTTCGATGGCGAGGGATCCTATTCGATTGGGTGGGTGACGCTCGATCCGAACGACGCGTCGGTGGTGTGGGTGGGGACGGGGGAAAGCAATTCACAGCGCAGCGTCGCGTACGGCGACGGGATTTACCGGTCGGTCGATGGGGGCAAGAGTTGGGAGAACCTGGGGCTAAAGAAGTCGGAGCATATTGGGAGGGTGGTGATCGATCCGCGAGATTCGAAGGTGGTGTATGCGGCGGCGGAAGGGCCGCTGTGGGGAGCGGGCGGAGATCGCGGGCTGTACAAGACGACCGACAGCGGGAAGACATGGAAGGCCGTGCTGACCATCAGCGAGAACACGGGCGTGGTGGATGTGGCGCTCGATCCGTCGAATCCGGACATTTTGTATGCGGCGGCGTATCAGCGGCGGCGGCATGTGTTCACCCTGATTGATGGCGGGCCGGAGAGCGCGATTTATAAGTCGACCGACGCGGGAGCGACGTGGGGCAAGTTGAAGTCGGGGCTGCCTGCGGTGGATTTGGGGAGGATTGGGCTGGCGGTTTCTGCGGCGGACCCGAATGTGGTGTATGCGACGGTTGAGGCGGCGGATGGGAAGGGCGGCATTTTCCGGTCGAGCGATAAGGGAGCGACTTGGGAAAAGCGCAACGAGTTTGATCAGGGTGCGATGTATTACGCGCGGGTGGTGGCGGATCCGAAGAATGTGGGTCGCATTTTTGTGATGGCGGTACAACTGCGCGAATCGCTCGATGGAGGCAAGACGCTGCAGAAGGTGAGCGAGACGAATCATCATGGGGACAATCACGCCATGTGGATCGATCCGGACGATACCCAACATTGGCTGTTTGGATCGGATGGCGGGATGTATGAGACCTGGGACAACGCGAAGACTTGGGAGTTCAAAGCGAATCTGCCGACGGTGCAGTTTTATGACGTGGCGGTGGACAATGCGCTTCCCTTCTACAACGTGTGCGGCGGAACGCAGGACAACTTTTCGTGGTGCGGGCCCTCGCGCACGCGGAATTTGAATGGGATTGTGAACGCGGACTGGTATGTGACGACCGGAGGAGATGGATTCCGGTCGCAGGTAGATCCGGTGGATGCGAATACGGTCTATTCGGAGTCGCAGTATGGCGTGCTGGTGCGGTACGACAAGCCGACGGGACAGGAACTGGTGTTGCAGCCGCTGGAGGGCAAGGGCGAGCCTCCGCTGCGCTGGAATTGGGATTCACCGATCATTGTGAGTCCGCATTCGCATACGCGCCTTTATTTTGCGGCGAATAAATTGTTCCGCAGCGACGACCGCGGGGATACGTGGAAGGCGATCAGCGGAGATTTGACGCGGCAGATCGATCGCAACAAGCTGCCGGTGATGGGGAAGGTGTGGGGTCCGGATGCGGTGGCCAAGAATCAGTCGACGTCCTTCTACGGAAATATTGTGGCGCTGGCGGAATCCCCGAAAAAGGAAGGCCTTCTGTATGTCGGGACGGATGACGGGCTGATTCAGGTGACCAGCGACGGCGGGGCGAGCTGGACAAAGTATGAGAAGTTTGTGGGCGTGCCGGAGATGACGTATGTGAGCCGACTGGCGGCGTCGAATTTTGATGTGAATACGGTGTATGCGGCGTTTGACAACCACAAGAATTCGGACTTCAAACCTTATCTGCTGAAATCTTCTGACGCGGGAAAGACGTGGACTTCGATTGCCGGCGATCTGCCGGTGAACGGGCCTGTGTTGGCGTTTGTGGAAGATACGGTGAATCCGAATCTGTTGTTTGCGGGCACGGAGTTTGGAGCGTTCTTCACCATTGATGGCGGCGCGCACTGGGTGCAACTCAAGGGCGGACTTCCGACGATTGCGGTGCGCGACATGGTGATTCAGGCGCGCGAGGGCGATCTGGTGATCGCTACGTTTGGACGCGGATTTTATGTGCTGGATGACATCACGCCGCTAAGGCAGACGAAGGCCGGATCGACCGAGCAGGTCGTCGCGGTATTTCCGGTGAAGGATACGCTGCTTTATGTGGAGCGGCATCCGCTGGGCGGGCCGAAGAAGGGCTTTCAGGGCGATGCGTTTTATACGGCGGAGGATCCACCATACGGTGCGGTGTTCACGGCGTACTTGAAGGAAAAGATTAAGACAAAGAAGGAAAAGCGGCAGGACGCGGACAAGGACGCGGCGAAAAAGAATCAGACAGCTCCCTATCCGACGAAGGACGAACTGCGCGCGGAGGCGGAGGAGGCCAAGCCGGAGGTTTATTTTGTGGTGTACGACGAGAGTGGAGCGGCGATCCGGCGGGTTGATGCGAGCGGTGACGCTGGGTTCCAGCGAGTGGCGTGGGATTTGCGGTATTCGGCTCCGCAGGTTCCTAAGCATTCTGACGACGGCGAGGAGGATTTTCCGGATTCGGGGGATCTGGGGCCTCTGGTGCTCTCGGGAACCTACTCTGCGCGGCTGTTCCAGAGGGTCGGCGGGGTGGTGACGGAATTGGCGGGGCCGCAGACGTTCAAGGTTGTCACGGAGGGCGCGGCGGGGATGAATGCGGCGGACCGGGCGGCGCAGGAACAGTTCATGAGCAAAGTGACCCGGCTGTATCGGGCAGTGTCAGGAGCGCTGCATACGGCGGAGGATGTGGAGTCGCGCGTGAAGGCGATTCGTGCGGCATTGCGCGAGGCTCCGGCGGTGGAGAAACAGCTGGGTGCGGCAGCCGATGGCATCGAGCAACGGGATCGCGAGATCTTGGTGGCATTGCGCGGGGATGTGGAGATGGCGAAGAGGAGTGAGCCGGTATCGTCGTCGATCAGTGATCGGGTGAATTCGGTGATGGATGGGGAGCGGTTCTCACTGGCGAAGCCGACGCAGTCGCACATCGATTCGTACAACATTGCTGCGGCGGAGTTTGCGGAGCAACTTGCGAAGTTGCGGACGCTGGTGGAGGTTGATTTGACGAAGCTTGAGAAAGATATGGAGGCTGCAGGAGCGCCTTGGACTCCGGGGCGGGTGCCGGAGTGGTCGGAGAAGTAGCAACCTCCAACCACTAAGGACACAAAGGTTCACGAAGGAAAGGCTGGGACCTCACACTTCTGGGAAGAGTTGCGAAAACCCCACTTCTCGCGCAAGGAACGCGCGAGAAATGGGGCACCCGGCTTATGCTCTTGAGACCTTCTCACGGGTATCGATCCTTCGACTGCATTGTCGTCCGCTTCGCGGGCGACAACTTCGCTCAGGATGACATTCGGGTTTGGTGCGTTCTAGACTTCTACGCCTTGGTCGCGGAGGAGGACGATCAGGCGGCTGGGTGGGAGAGCGGTCCCGAGGTTGTAGCTGCCGGCGATGCGGTCGGCGAAGAGCAGGACTGCGTCGTTTTCGAAGGCGCCGGCGTAACTGAGGACATCGTATTTGCGGACGTAGCGCTCGATTTCGTGATCGAGCAGGGCGCGGAATGAGATATCTAAGGTTTCGACAGTTGAGAGCATGCGGCGGGTTCGGGCGTTGAGCACGGCGAGGGAGGTCACGAATTGGAACGTGCTTCCGGAAAACTCTCGCAGGAATTCGGCGGCCTCCCCTCGGGTGCGTGGCTTTTCGAAAATTCTGGAGCCTTTGGCCGCGACAGCGTCCCCGGAGACAATGATGGCGTCGGGACATTCGCCGGCGATTTTTTGCGCTTTGGCTTCAGCGAGTTTTCGGGTGAGTTGAGCGGGATCGTCGTCGCGGATAGCCTTTTCATCGATTTGGCTGGGGCGCGTTTCATAGGGGAGGCCAAGCAAATCCATAGCCCGCTTGCGAAACGGGGACTCCGAGGCGAGAACAATCCTCATTTCGAAATTCTCCTGTAGAAAAAATTAACACAGCACGCGAATCAGAGTGTGACGTAGTCCTTTCGACAATTTCTTCCTCAATATCTCCTTGCACTCTTCACGCGTGGCTGTGTTACACTCGCCGCCGACTGGTGCTTGCGTTGTGGGACGCGGCAACGGCCGTGGGGAAATCGTCTCGTGCCCGGAGGGCTGGGGAATGGGCCTCGCGTTACTGATTTTGATCTGGCTGATTACATTTATCAGCACATACTTCTTCATTGCCAAAACCTGGTGGTTGCCCGTGGGCGCGTCCGCTGCCGCGGGATGGATCGACAGCCAATTCGCCTTGACCTTCGTGATCATGGGAATTGTGTTCGTCGCGGCACAAGTCTCCCTGGGATATATCGTGTGGAAGTACCGCGCGACTCCCTCTTCTCCTCCGGTTTCGTATTCTCACGGGAGTACAACGCTCGAGGTCACCTGGACCCTGCTGACTACCGTGCTGTTCATCGGGCTGAACCTGATGGGCAGCAGCGTGTGGGCGAGCCAGCGTTTTGACGCGGCCGAAGCGGGTGCCGTGCAGGTGGAAGTCACCGGCATGCAGTTTGCGTGGTACTTCCGCTATCCGGGGCCGGACGGAAAGTACGGATCGACAAGCCCGAAGCTGATGGATCCGTCGGCGGGCGGCGAGGCGGCGGTCGGACTGAGCCAGAGCGATCCTGCGGCGAAAGACGATGTGGTGACGGGCACGATGTATTTGCCGGTCAATCGCGAAGTGGATGTAAGCCTGCGCGCTGTGGATGTGATCCACAGCTTTTTTGTGCCGAACCTGCGCTTCAAGCAGGATGCGGTGCCGGGGCTGAACATTCACATGCACTTCAAGCCCACAGCGGTTGGCGAGTACGAGATTGCCTGCGCGGAACTTTGCGGGCTGGGACACTACAAAATGCACGGCATGGTGCACGTTGTCAGCCAGGAGGATTTCGATAAGTGGCTGGCGGCTCGGGAGGCGGAGAAACAATAACATGGTCGCAATGGAGAACCCGCACGCGCACGCTCCTCAGGGTTTTATTCGGAAATATATTTTCAGCCTCGATCACAAAGTCATTGGGCTTCAGTATTTCTTCCTGGCACTGACTGCGGTTTTTGTCGGGATGTTTCTGTCGCTGTTGATGCGCATTCACCTGGTCTGGCCGACGGCCGTGTTGCCGTTCGTGGGCACGATCCAACCCGAGGCGTATCTCAGCCTGCTGACCATGCACGGCACCATCATGGTGTTTTTCGTGCTGACGACGGCGCCGCAAGGCGGGTTTGGAAATTACTTCCTGCCGATTCAGATTGGGGCGCCCGACATGGCGTTCCCTGTCTTGAACATGCTCTCGTTCTGGACGACGTTTGTAGGATTCGTCGTGATCATCGCGGCTTTTTTCGTAACCGGAGGAGCCCCGCTACACGGATGGACTGGATACGCTCCGCTGAGCGCGCTGCCTTCGGCCGGTCCCGGCGAACAACTCGGCGCCGACCTTTGGATCACGAGCATTGCGATTTTCTGCGTGGCTTCGCTGATGGGGGCGCTGAACTTCATCACGACTACCCTCGACCTGCGCGCCAAGGGCATGACACTTATGCGCATGCCTCTCACCGTGTGGTCGTGGTTCATCACCGCGATTCTTGGACTGCTGGCGTTCGGCGTGCTGCTCTCGGCTGGAATTCTCTTGCTGATGGACCGCAATCTGGGCACAAGTTTTTATGTGCCGCTGGTGGTGGTGAACGGACAGATCATGGGTCACAAGGGCGGATCACCGCTGCTGTGGCAACATCTGTTCTGGTTCTTCGGGCACCCCGAGGTCTACATTGCGATTCTGCCGGGGATGGGCGTGGCGTCGCAGGTTCTATCGACGTTTTCGCGCAAGCCGATCTTCGGCTACCGGGCGATGGTGTACGCCATGTTGTCGATTGGATTCTTCGGCTTCATGGTGTGGGGCCATCACATGTTCATGAGCGGGATGAGCCCCTACTCGGCGTTTGCGTTTTCGATCTTAACAATGTGCATTGGCGTGCCGTCTGCCATCAAGACGTTTAACTGGCTGGGGACGATGTATAAGGGGCGCATTCGGTTCCAAACGCCGATGCTTTATGCCATCGGATTCGTCTCGTTGTTTGTCTCGGGCGGGTTGAGTGGACCGTTCCTGGCGCAACCGGTACTCGATATTCAGCTCCACGATACCTATTTTGTGGTCGGGCACTTCCACCTGATCATGGGCGTGGCGGCCATCTTCGGAATGTTTGCGGCGACTTATTACTGGTTTCCGAAAATGTTCGGGCGCATGATGAATGAAAGATGGGGAAAAGTCCACTTCTTTCTCACTCTGGCCGGAACCTATGCCATCTTCATGCCCATGCACTATCTGGGCATGGCGGGCGGAACGCGCCGGTACTCGCAGTATACGGAAGTGGCGTACCTGCAAAAGCTCATGCCGCTTCACCGGTTCATGACCTATGCGGCGATCATCACGATCGCAGCGCAGTTCGTGTTCGTGATCAATCTGTTCTGGAGCATGTTTAAGGGCCCGAAGGCCAGCGACAATCCGTGGGAAGCGACCACGCTGGAGTGGACGACAACGACTCCGCCACCGCACGATAATTTTGGGGGCGTGACTCCGGTGGTGTACCACGGGCCGTATGAATATGGCGTGCCGGGCGCTCCGAAGGATTACGTGATGCAGACGGATCCCGCGACGGTTACGACGCATTGATGCAAAATCCCCATTTCTCGCGCAAGAAGCGCGCGAGAAATGGGGCACCCTCTGAAAGTGCAGCTGAGTACGAGAAGAACAGCGGCAACGAGTGGGGCGGCTAACGAATCAGATGTAGTTATGGCGACTTATACTCCTACTCCGGTTGATCACGTAGGGCACGGACACAAGCCTCCCATGCCGCCTGCGGGTGGCGGCGATGACGGGCGTGGCGGCGACGACGTTCCGAACTATGGGGCGCGGCTGCGACGTGCGCGGCTGGGATTGGCTTGCGGGATTGCCACCGTTTGCATGGTGTTCATCTCGCTGACCAGCGCTTATATCGTGCGGCAGGGGCTGCCTACGTTCGATGGATCTTCGAATACCTATGTGCGTGATTGGGGACGAGTGGATTTGCCGTGGCTGCTGCTCGCAATTAATACCGCGGTGCTTCTGCTGAGCAGCGTAACGATGGAATTTGCGCGGCGGAAGGCGGCCCTGCAGGCGGCGCTGGCGCCAGTGAAATCGATCCCTGGAGTTTCGGTGGGGGATGAAAAATCTTTCCCGTGGTTGGGGATTACGGTTTTGCTGGGGATCGCGTTTCTTTCCGGGCAGTGGCTGGCTTGGGGAGAGTTGCACGCTCGCGGGTTCTTTGTGGATACGAATCCGAACAGTTCGTTTGTGTTTCTGCTGACGATTGCGCATGCGGTGCATCTTGCGGGGGGAATGGTTGCTTTGATTTGGGCGGCGAGCGCTTCCCTGCTCCACAAACCAGCGGAGGCAAGGCGGATCGTGGTGGACATCACGGCCTGGTACTGGCATTTCATGATGGTGCTGTGGATTTATGTTTTCGCGCTGCTGGGACTTGCGAGATGAAGGCTCAAAAGCATAAACCGCTTAGGACACTACGGTCCACGAAGCTTGCATAGATCCTTCGGCGGGCAAAAGGCGCCCGCCTCAGGATGACAGAAAGGGGAACTTGAGGAATGGCTGACGCCACGCTTCAGCATGATGCCGTGCACGCGGTGCCGGGGGCTTATGAGGCGCCTTTGTTTGGGGCCTATTCGAAGAAGGTGGGGATGTGGCTGTTTCTGGCCTCGGACTCGCTGACTTTCGGGGCGCTGCTGTTTGCCTTCTGCTACACGCGGATCTATACCGCGTGGCCCACGCCGTTTCACGTGCAGAGCATTATCAATTCCACCATCATGACGGCGTGTCTGCTGTCCAGTTCGCTGACCATGGTGATGGGGGTGTTTGCGGCGCAGCGCGGCGACCGGACGTGGACCCGCTACTGGTTGCTTGCGACCATGGCGTTTGGCACGGCGTTCATCGTGCTGCACGCCATGGAGTGGAGCAAGTTGATCGGCGAAGGGCTGACGCTGCCGATGTTTCCGAAGCCGGCGCATGCGGCCGTGGGAGAGCTGGCGGACATTTCGAAGAACACTCCGCAGTTCGCTGCTACGTTCTTTGGCCTGACCGCGATGCACATGCTGCACGTGACCATCGGCGTAATATATCTCGGCGTGATCGCGTTTCGGAAGGCGTTTCTGCCGGTGCTGGTTGTGCTGTGGGCTGCGGGATATTTTCTGATTCCGTCGGACAACGTGTTTCACTACGGGATTCATGCGCTGGGGCTGGGGTTGATTGTGGCAACGATCATCCTGATTCTGAAGCCGAAGGACTATGACGCGCAGGATGTGGAGGTGTCGGGGCTGTATTGGCACTTCGTCGATCTGGTGTGGATGTTTATTTTCCCGCTGGTGTATTTGTTGTCGACCAAGATTACGCAATGATCCAAGAACTGCGGGGGCTGAAGCTCTCGGGGAAGAGGGCGGCTTGATCGCAGCGCTGAGAGCGCTGCGCCACCCAAGACCAGAATGAGTTCGATCAACAACCAGACGAAGTCCGATCAGAAGCGAGGATAGGTTCGATGAGCGATGCCGCGACGCATGATGACAGCAAGGGGCAATATTTCTGGGTGTGGGGAGCGCTGCTGGTTCTGACGGCGATTGAGGTGGTGCTGGGATACAAGCAGGTTTTTGAGCCGGTGCATATGCTCGAGATTCTGCTGGTGCTGTCGATCATCAAGTCGGCGCTGATCATCGGATACTTCATGCACTTGAAGTTTGAGAAGGCGCTGATGCGGTGGCTGCTGGTGATCTCGGTGACGGCGTGCTTCATCATCATGTATTTCTTTTTCTTTCCGGATGCGGGACGAATTTTGCGATTGGGAGTGCAGTAGTCATGAGTAGCGGGAAATGCCGTCTGGGGATTTTGTTGTTGCTCGGCGCGTTGTGGGGCGCGCCGGCGTTCGCGCAGGGGTGCGCGATGTGTAATGCGAATGCAAAAGCTACGCCGAAGGAGGCGCAGCGGGCGATCAACCGGGCTATTTTTGTGATGCTGGCGCCGCCGGTGACGATTATGGTGGTTGGGTTTGGATTCGCAGTTCGGTATGGCAAGCGGCGAGATGAGGAGAACGGGTCCGATTCTTCCTTGTAATTGTTTTCCTTCGAAGAAACTTTCCTCTTTACTCTGCGGTTCTTAACAAAAGAGCATAGATTGATTCGGCACGCGGGCGGGGGCGCCGCGCGCACATAAATCCTGCTTTATAATAGAAAGATTCGGTAGCCTTCGCGGACCGGTCTGAGCGGGTGCGCTCGGGGCGGCGTGCGGCTATCGGGGCCCTGATCCGATGTCTTCTGACCCTACGCAGACTGTGTCCAATCCTACGCGAAAGCATTGTGGTGCGCGGCGCGCGCGTCCATAACCTCAAGAATATTGACTTTGAGGTCCCGCACAATTCGTTGACGGTGGTGACCGGCGTATCCGGGTCCGGCAAGTCGTCGCTCGCCTTTGACACGATTTACGCCGAGGGGCAGCGGCGGTATGTGGAGTCGCTGTCGGCGTATGCGCGGCAGTTTCTGGAGCGGATTGAGAAGCCGGACGCGGACTCGATTGATGGAATTGCGCCGGCGGTGGCGATCCGGCAGAAGAATACGACGCGGAATCCGCGATCGACGGTGGCGACGGCGACTGAGATCTATGACTATTTGCGGCTGCTGTTTGCGCGGGTGGGGCGGACCTACTGTGCGAAGTGCGGGCGCGAGGTGAAGAAGGATACGGTCGACGAAGTGGCGGACGCGATTCTGGCGCTGGATCCGGAGACGCGGTTGCAGGTGTTGTTTCCGCTGCAGCGAGCGGGAGCAGCGACCCGGAAACGACTGGAAAGGGTGGCCGGGTGCGAGGGCGAGACGCCCTCGCGACAGCCGGCGGACGCCGGCGCTACGAAGGCGAAGAAGGGCGCCAAAGTGGATCTCAGTGAAGCCTTGAAGACGCGGCTGTTTGATTTGCGGAAGGGTGGGTTTAACCGGCTTTATCAGGCGGGGGAAGTTTATGAGTTCTCCACGCCGGAGTCTTTGCTCGACATCAACTTTGCGGAGCCGGTGTTTCGTGCTGGTCGATCGACTGGTCGTTTCGGCGGAGGCTCGGACGCGGATTGTCGATGCGATTGAGACGGCTTATCGGGAGGCGGGCGAGGTTATTTTTGAGCTTCCTGGGGACCGGTCTGCGGAGGACGACGTAAAGTCAAAGGCGACGGACAGGAGTATCCGTCCCACACGTACCCTCCGATTTGCGCAAAGGTTTGAGTGTAAGGATTGCAATTTGCGGTATGAGGAGCCGGAGCCGCGGCTGTTTTCGTTTAACAATCCTTATGGGGCTTGTCCCGCGGTGCCAGGGGTTTGGCAACACGATCGACTTCGATCTCGATCTGGTGATTCCCGACAAGCTGAAGACGATCGCGGAGTGTCCGATTGAACCGTGGACGAAGCCGAAGTATCGTCCGCTGTTTACCGATCTGAAGCGGTTTGCGAAGTCGGCGGGGATTCCGCTGGATGTGCCTTGGGCCGATCTCGAGGAGGAGCACAAGAACCTGATCCTCAACGGTGAGGGGAAGTTTCTGGGAGTGCGCGGATTCTTCAATCATCTGGAGCGCAAGAAATACAAGCTGCATGTGCGGGTGTTTCTGAGCCGGTATCGCGGGTATTCGCTGTGTCCGGAGTGCAACGGGTCGCGGTTGCGGCTGGAGGCCCGGCAGGTCAGGGTCAACGGGAAGAACATCTGCGAGGTTACGGCGCTTACCGTGGAGGATGCGCTGCGGTTCTTTGAGAAAGTCGAGCTGAGTCCGGAAGAAGCGGAGATTGCGGAGAAGTTGCTCGAGGAGATTCGGGAGCGGCTGCGATTTCTGAACGATGTGGGGCTGGAATATCTGACGCTCGACCGGCTGTCTTCGACGCTGTCGGGCGGCGAGGCGCAGCGGATTCAGCTGGCGACTTCGCTGGGATCGCGGCTGGTGGGCACGCTGTATGTGCTGGATGAGCCGTCGATCGGGCTGCATCCGCGGGACACGCACCGGCTGATCAAGATTCTGCACGACCTGCGGAATCTGGGGAACACGATTCTGGTGGTGGAGCACGATCCGGACATCATGCGGGCGGCGGACCGGATTCTCGATCTCGGGCCGGGGGCCGGGGAGAACGGCGGCAAGCTGGTGGCCGAGGGGACTTACGAGGAGATTCTGCATAATCCGGTGTCGCTGACGGGACGGTATCTGTCGGAGGATTTGCGGATTCAGGCGCCGGCGGTGCGGCGGAAGCCGGGAGCGCAGCAGATCAAGATTCGCGGCGTGCGCGCCAACAATTTGAAGGGCGTCGACATCAGCATTCCGCTGGGGATGATTGTGGCGATCACCGGTGTTTCGGGGTCGGGCAAGTCGACGCTGCTGCATCAGGTGCTGTACCGGGCGCTGGCGCAGGCGAAGCAGCAATCGGGCAACGGAGCGACGGGGCCGGCCGCGAGTTGGGAGAGTCTGGAGGGCGATCAGTTTATTGAGGAAGTGGTGCTGGTCGATCAGTCGCCGATCGGACGGACGCCGCGATCGAATCCGGTGACGTACATCAAGGCGTTCGATGCGATCCGCGAACTGTTCGCTTCCCTGCCCGAGGCGAAGAAGCGTGGGTTCGGGGCGGGACATTTTTCGTTCAACATTCCCGGCGGGCGCTGCGAGACTTGCCAGGGCGACGGCACGGTCACGGTAGAGATGCAGTTTCTGGCCGATGTCGAGTTGATTTGCGAAGAGTGCAAGGGCACGCGCTACAAGCCGACCGTGCTCGACGTGCGGTATCGCGGGAAGAACATTCACGAAGTCCTGAATCTGACGGTGAAGGAGGCGCTGAAGTTCTTTGCCGAAGCTCCGAAGATCACGGAGAAGCTGCGGTCGCTGGAAGAAGTTGGGCTGGGATATTTGCGGCTGGGGCAGTCGGCGACGACGCTTTCGGGCGGCGAGGCGCAGCGCATGAAGCTGGCGGCGCATCTGCAGCCAGCGTCGAAGGAGGCCAGCCGGGGCAACGGGAGCGAGGGACGGCTGAAGCGGCGGCTGTTGTACATCTTCGACGAGCCTACGACGGGGCTGCATTTTGACGACGTCAGCAAACTTCTGGCGGCGTTTCGGCGTCTGATTGAAGCAGGGGGATCGATCGTCGTCATCGAGCACAATCTAGAAGTTATCAAGACTTCGGATTGGGTGATCGATCTGGGGCCCGAAGGCGGAAGCCGGGGCGGCAAGGTGGTAGGCGCTGGACCGCCGGAGGCGATTGCGAAGCTGGCGGGGTCGTACACGGGAAAATATTTAGCGCGTGTGCTGAACGGAAATGGAAACTCGCGGTCCCATAGCTCGTAAATATGGTTCGTAAATATGGCGCGTAAATATGGGGTCGCTCGTCGACTTGCGGTCACGCTTCTCGCAGCGTGCTTGCCGGCGCTCGCTGCGGGGCAGGCGTCGACGCCGACCCAAAACGACTCTTCATCGCAGGACGAGGGCTCCTCTTCCAGCTCGCGTCACAAGCCGGGCACAAATTCCGGCCAGAAAGCACATCACACGACCGTTGCCGAGGAAGACGCGCCGCCTCCCGAGCTGGCGAAGGCTGAGGCGTTGATCCAGAAACAGGACTATGCGGGAGCCGAGCCATTGCTGCGCAAGCTTCTCGAAGGGGATGCTGGGAACGATCCCGCGAATTACGTCGCATGGTTTGAACTGGGGTTTGTAGAGAATGGCCTCGACAAGCGGGACGAGTCGATTGCAGCGTATCGCAAATCGGTGGCGGCGAAACCGGACGTGTTCGAGTCGAACCTGAACCTGGGCCTGCAACTCGCAAAAGCTGGCCAGCCCGATGCCGCACAATTTCTCCTCGCTGCCACGCAGCTCAAGCCTACCAGTCACATCGCGGAGGGTCATGCGCGGGCCTGGATTTCTCTGGCGCATGTGCTCGAGGCGACGAAGCCGGATGAGGCCATCGCGGACTATGGAAAGGCGGCAGCGTTGCAGCCGAAGGATCTCGAGCCTCATCTGGCCGCGGGGCTTCTGTTCGAAAAGATGGGCAAGTTTGCCGATGCGGAGAGCGAATACAAGCAGGCGCTCGCCTTGGGCCCATCTCCCGATGCAGTGACAGGACTGGCGAATATTTATATGCGGGGAAACCGTTTGCCTGAGGCGGAAGTGGAATTAAAGAAACTGGTGGCGGCGCATCCCGAGCAGGCGGATGCGCGAATTCAACTGGGACGCGTGCTGGCGGCGGACGGCAAGTACGACGAGGCGATTGCCGAATTGCAGACGGGCGAGAAGTTGGCTCCATCGGATGCTTCACTGCAGCGCGATCTTGCCGACCTGTACGTGATCGCCAAGAAATACGATCAGGCCGAAGCGGCATATCGGGGGCTGCTGGCGGGGAGTCCGAACGATGCGGCGCTTCACCAGAGTCTGGGCAAGGCGCTGGTCGAACAGAAAAAATTCGCCGAGGCGCAAAAAGAATTCGAGGTAGCCGTGAAACTTAAGCCCGACCTGGGGGCGGCGTATGGCGACTTGGCCTTCGCCGCTAGCGCCAACAAGGACTATCCATTGACCTTGAAGGCGCTGGATGTGCGAGTGAAGTATCTGCCGGAAGAACCAGTAACCTACTTCCTGCGGGCATCGGCTTACGACCATCTCACCGACGTGAAGCGGGCCGTGCTGAACTATCACCTCTTCCTCAATTCGGCTCACGGGAAGTATCCTGAACAGGAGTGGCAGGCGAAGCACCGGCTGATTGCGCTGGAGCCAAAGAAATAGTGGGTCACGGGGCGTAGATGATGCTTGGGGTGCAGTACCGATTGCGAATGTGGGGAGCGGTGACGCTGATCGCGGTGCTGGCCGCGGTCACGGCGGAAGCCGCGCCCAGCAATGATCTGACGGTCGACCAGTTGAAGGCGCAAACTTGCGTCGACGAGCAGTGGCGACCGGCCTCACCTGTGCGTGCAGATTGCGCAGAAGCAACTGGCGGAAGCCGATAAAGAGTACGCAGCCAGCGATTTCGAGAAGGGCCAGGCCGCGCTGGCGGATGTGGTGGCTTATTCAGAACTGGCACGGGATTACGCTATTCAATCGCACAAGTATCAAAAACAGTCGGAGATCGCAGTGCGTGCGATGGCGCGCAAGCTGACTGAACTAATGCACTCGCTGGGTCATGACGACCAGGCGCCGGTGCAAGACGCCCTTAACCGGCTGCAACGGGTGCGGGATGATCTGCTGATGGCCATGTTTCCGAAAGGAGCAAAATGACTGCTTCCCTGCTTCGATCGTGGATGTGTGTGGTGATGCTGGTAGCGAGTGCGTCCTTCGTGCAGGCGCAACGGCATCGCGAACCGCTGACGCAGGCAGAGATCGACCAGATTCGAGATGCCAGTTGGGAGCCGAAACAGCGGCTTGCGCTCTACGTTCAGTTCACCCGGGATCGGCTGGTGAAACTGGAAGAGATGAGGAGCGATCCCAAGACCAAGAATCGTCCGCAGCAGACGCACGACATGCTCGACGATATCCAGTTGCTCTACGACGAGCTGAACGACAACATTGAGACCTACGTTGACCGCAAGGACGACATTAGGAAGCCGCTGAAGATGATTATTGAGGCCGACACGGAGTTCCAGGCGAAGTTGCGTGCGCTGAAGGATGCGGCCGATGTACCGGCCGCGGAGGCACAGGAATACGAGTTCGTCCTGAACAACGTTCTCGACACCGTGGATACGTCGGCGGTGGACCATCGCACGCTGCTGGCGGACCAGGAAGATGCGGCGAAGCATAAGAAACTGAATTCGAATGCGAGCGCGAGGAATGGGAAGCCGGAGTGATTGGGGGTCAGACGTCAGACGGCAGCGACGCAGCAGCACTTCTTAGGGGCTGAAGCCCGGCCTAATCTTGCACGCTTAACGCGGCCCTGAAGGGCCGCTCTTCCACATTTGTGCACCCTTCTGTATCGTGCTCCCCTCCAATATCGTGCACACTTCTGCCGCACTCAGGCGGCGCGGTGTCCCGAGCCCTAGGGTCTAAGATCCGGCGCTCGTGCTAACCTAGATTTACCGTGCGTGAAGGGCTGCTCGAAATCTTTCAGGACACTTATCGGGAGTTGCGTCCTGCAGCTTCCGTCCCAGAATTGAAGATTGAATTCTTTGCGTTCGCCAACGTAAATAACACGATCCGGCTGCGCGACGGGCGATTGCTGGTGCGGCTTTCGGATCTTCTGGAAGGCGCACCCGACAGCGTGTTGCGGGCAATCGCGCACATTCTACTAGCCAAGATGTACCGGCAGACGATTGACCGCGGGCAGGCGGCGCGCTATCGCAGATATGTGGCGAGCCATGAGATTGTGCGCAAGACGCATCTCGTCCGGCAAATGCGGGGACGCAAGCGACTGCGTCCGGCGCGCGGGCATTTTTATGATCTGGACGAAGTATTTGAGAAGCTGAATACGCGCTTCTTTCACGGGCTGATGGCACGGCCGCGCATGAGTTGGAGCCAGGCGAAGACTCGCCGCATTCTGGGGCACTACGATCCGGCGCACAATGCGATCATCATCAGCCGTGTGTTCGATCACCTCGCCGTGCCGGCATATGTGCTGGAATATATCGTCTATCACGAGATGCTGCATCTGAAGCATCCGGTGAAGCTGAGGGGGAGCCGGCGGTGCGTGCACTCGGCGGAGTTTCAGGCGGAGGAGAAGTTGTTTCCCCATGCGGCTGAAGCGAACGCGTTTCTGAAACGTCTATAAGAGATGGCTGCCTGATCACATGGGCACCTGAGGAAACAATCAACACTCTGGTGAAGTTTGTTCTGAGAGGTGGCGGCCGGAATGCGGCTGTCCCTCGATGGGTGAGTTGGCGGTACACTCAAGGGTAAGATCAAGATCAATGCGATTGGATAGATCGGGGTCATTCATGAAAGTGATGCTTGGAGTTTTGAGATTGACCGCAGCGAGTGCGGTTCTGTTTTCGGCCGCTATGTGCCCACAGAGTTTGTGGGCGCAAGAGACGCATGGCATTTCCGTCGACAACATCGATCGCGCCGTAAAGCCGGGCGACGATTTCTATCATTACGCCAATGGCGCATGGATCAAGCGCACGGAGATTCCGCCGGACCGCGTGGGGATGGACGTTTGGACGAAACTCGCCGACGTGGGCAACAAGCGCATGGCGGACCTGATTGCGGAGATCGCGAAATCGAATCCAGCCGCTGGATCCCCGACGCGCAAGGTCGCTGACCTTTACAACTCGTACATGGATGAGGCCACGATTGAGGCGAAGGGATTGACGCCGCTTCGACCTCACCTCGACGCGATCGCTGCCATCAAAGACAAGCGCGAGTTGGCACATGCACTCGGGGAAACTCTGCGCGCAGACGTGGACGCGCTCAACAACACGAACTATCACACCCCCAATCTTTTTGGCCTGTGGGTGGCTCCGGGCTTCAACGATTCGGATCACTATACGGGCTATTTAATGCAGGGCGGGGTGCAATTGCCGGACCGCGAGTATTACCTTTCTGACAGCGAGGAGATGGCGAAAGTTCGCACGCAGTATCAAACGCACGTCGCCGCCATGCTGAAGCTGACGGGATTTGCGGACGCCGATGCGCGCGCGGCGCGGATCGTGGAACTCGAACACGCGATTGCGCAGACCCATCGCACTCTGGCGGATAACGAGAACATCCACAACGCGAACAACCCATGGGCACAGGCCGACTTTGCGGCGAAGGCTCCCGGCTTGGACTGGGCGGAGTATTTTCGCGGAACGGGGCTCAGCCCGCAGAAGAGCTTTATTGTGTGGCAGCCTGAGGCTTTTACGGGTGAGTCAGCCCTGGTCGCGTCTACTCCTCTCGATACCTGGAAAGATTGGCTGGCGTATCACGTGATCGAGGCCTACGGAGGGGTGCTCCCTAAAGCGGTCGCGCAGGAGCGCTTTGCATTTTTTGGCAAGACGCTTTCTGGCGCGCAACAGCAGCGCCCTCGGTGGCAGCGCGGGGTGTTTGTGGTGGATGGCCTGTTGGGCGACGTAATCGGCCAGATCTACGCTCAGCGTTATTTCTCGCCGGAAGCGAAGGCGCAGGTCGAGGCGATGGTGGCCAACCTGATTGCGGCATTCCGCAAGCGCATTGAGGCGCTCTCGTGGATGGACGCGAGTACCAAAGCCGAAGCGGAGGCAAAGCTCTCAACTCTCTATGTGGGAGTGGGCTATCCGGAAACCTGGCACGACTATTCGAACTTCGAAGTCAAGGCGGACGACATTTTCGGCAACCTGTGGCGCGGGGATTTGGCAGACTACCAGCGCCAGATTGCTCGTTTGGGCAAGGCGGTGGACCGTCACGAATGGTCGATGACACCACAGACGGTGAATGCAGTGAATCTGCCGCTGCAGAACGCGCTGAATTTCCCGGCGGCTATTTTGCAGCCGCCCTTCTTCGATCCGCTAGCGCCGGCGGCCGATAATTACGGTGCCATCGGAACGGTCATTGGACACGAGATCAGTCACACGTTCGACTCGGAGGGCGCGGCCTTCGATTCCAAAGGGCGTGTGCGAAACTGGTGGACTCCCGAAGACCTGAAGCATTTCGAGGCCGCCACGGCGCAACTCGCGGCACAGTACGACACCTACAAGCCGTTTCCCGATCTGGCGATCAACGGCAAGCAGACGCTGTCGGAGAACATCGCCGACGTAGCTGGAATTGCGGCGGCCTACGACGGCTACCGGGCTGCGCTCTCGGGCAAGACGGCGCCTGTCGAAGACGGATTCTCGGGCGATCAGCAGTTCTTTATCGCATTCGCTCAGAACTGGGGAGAGAAGACACGGGACGCCGCGCTCAGGCAACAGGTCATGACAGATCCGCACGCTCCCGGAGAGTACCGGGCTGCTACGGTGCGCAACATCGATGGTTGGTATGCGGCGTTCGACGTGAAGGCGGGCGAGAAGCTCTACCTTGCTCCGGGGGACCGAGTGCGGATCTGGTGACAGTGGGTGGCCGCCGCGCGATACAGGTTTCTCAGCGATGACCGCCGAGTGCCGGCGACGGGTTGCGCTCGATACGGTATACGTGTTTGAAGCCCGGAGGAATCTCGAAGAGGGCCGGATCGAGCGGCCCTTCCTCAAATCGAGTCACGCGCGATTCGAACCGGGTGACAGTGCCGTCGGGCAGATGGGACGGGCTCTTTGAGGTTTGGGTCAGATCCAGCGGAAAGCCCGTCTCTCGATCGCCGATCGTGATGAATTCCGGTTTTTCCATGGGCACTTTCGCATTGCCCGAACTCACATAGCTGAAAATGGTGCCGTTCCCTGATCCGGTCCGCTTGGGGTCACACGAGAGCTGCTGGTCGAAGTCGATGTACCAGCCATCGCTCACTGAGTCCTGCGGCGAGGAGTGCGAGCCTGCGAGTGGAGTCTGGGTAGTCGTCGTGATGACGTGACGGGCAGTACGCCCGAAGATTTCTTTGCGCTCGCCAGTGTCGGTGGTCTTGATTTCTACCCGGATTGTCGGCGCTGCGGGCTGCTGGGGACGGTTGTCTAAGCCACGTGCCTCGAGCTCTTCCGGCGTTAGGGGCTTGGGCGGATACGGCGTGGAGGTGTATTCCTGGGTGTCAAGATTCAGTTCGAACGACTGTCCGAGGTCGCAGCGTACGATCCGTACCAGGCGAGGACCGTACACCGGCTCCGTTCCGCGCCCGGCTCCGAAGGAGTTCCGGTATTCCATGCGCTGGCGGTCTGGCTGGATGTAGGTCGTCCTCTGGGCCTGATTTCCTCTCACATTCGACTGCACAGTGATTGTGATTCCCGAGCGGTCCGAGGACTGCAGGAACGGGATCGCCAGGGCGAGCAAGACGAGCGAGGGAAAAAGCATGGGCGCATCCTTCCCATCAGAGAATCGTTTCATCAGGCTAGCCTTGGGGCTGGCTTGCGTCAAGTTTCTAGACGGTTTCTAGACGGGGCGGAATGAGGCTCTAACCACGAACGGCGCGAAGGAGGTTTTCTTGGAGCGATTCGCGCCAGATTCCTTCCATGCATCCAGTAGCCGTTCGAGCCTTTATTCTGACCGTGTGATTCTAATCACAGGCGGTTGTGAGGTGGCGGATTGACTGGCGCGGCGCAGGAAGACTATCCTTGAAGTTGAAATTGAAATTCATTTTCAAAATGGCAGGCATCGACTAAATGCTTCAGGCATTCATTATTACGCTTCGCGAAGGGGTGGAGGCGGCGCTGATTGTCGGCATCACCCTGGCTTACCTGACCAAGATCGGGCGGCAGGAACTGCGCAAGACGGTGTATGCGGCGCTGGCCGCGGCGTTTCTGGGCAGTATTGGCGTGGCCGTGGTCATCTCCCGTACGCATCTGAACGAAGATGTTTTTGAAGGCTGGATCATGCTGGTGGCCGCCTTCTTCGTCGTCACCATGGTGATTTTCATGATGAAGACGGGGCGCAAGTTGAAGGGCGAGATCGAGGGCAAGGTCGGGCTGCTGGCGGGCAACGACGCGTGGGTCGGGCTGTTCATTTTCATCTTTCTGATGGTGCTGCGCGAGGGCGCGGAGACGGTGCTGATTCTCTCCGCCGTATCGCTGAACTCGACCGAGCTGATGAGTTTTCTAGGAACGCTGCTGGGCCTGCTGGCCGCGATTGCGTTTGGCGTGATGTTCGTCAAGGGCAGCGTGCGCATCAACCTGCAGAAGTTCTTCAAGGTGACGACGGCCATCATGTTCCTGGTGGCGGCGCAGTTGCTGATTTCCGGGCTGCACGAACTTTCCGAAAGCGGCGTGATTCCTTCGTCCAAGCGCGAGATGGCGCTGATTGGGCCGATCGTCAGCAATGACTGGTTCTTCTTTGTGACTGTCTTTGCGTTGGCGGCGCTGATGATCCTGTTCGAGGCCAAGCGGCGTGAACCGGTTTTGGCTGCAACCGCTTCCCCGGCGGAGCGCCGCAAGGCCGCGTGGAGCGCGCGGCGCGAGCGCATGTGGATGATCTCGGTGCTGACGTTTTCATTTGTGTTCATCGCGCTGATCACGGCGGAATTTGTGTACGCCAAGAGCGTCAGCAACATTCCCGCCGGAACCGAAGTTACCTTCACCAACGGGCGCGTGAGTATTCCGCTGGCGCAGGTTGCGGATGGCGACCTGCACCGCTTCCAGGCGAAGGAAAATGGGACGGCGATCCGCTTCTGGCTGTATCAGAAGCCAGATGGAAAGATCGCAACCGTGTTCGACGCTTGCGAGATTTGCGGGTCGGTCGGGTTTTACAAGAGCGGGAATGGAGTCGTCTGCAAGAATTGCGCGGCGCCGATTAATCCACAGTCGGTAGGGACAGCGGGCGGGTGCAATCCGGTGCCGCTGAAGGCCACGCAGACAGCGGACGCGGTCATTATCGAGGAGGCGGACGTTGCGACTGGCGGTCGCATGTTCGCGCAACAGTAAGCGATGTTCGTCCGGCTCGTATACGAATCATTCCGGAGGCAGAAGCGGCGCAAGGTGCTGGCGGGAGCGGCCATTACGCTGGGCGTGACCGTCGCGACGGCGATGATTGCGGTCGCGACCGACATCGGCGACAAGATTAACCGCGAACTTCGCACCATCGGCGCCAACCTGGTTGTGACCCCGCAGGAAGATTCTCTGGACGTGGAAATTGGCGGGGTGAATCTGAAGCCTCCGACCGACGGTGCCTTTCTCTCCGAAGCGGACCTGCCCAAAATCAAAGGGATTTTCTGGCACAACAACATTACGGCGTTTGCGCCGATGCTTCCCGTCAATACTGCACTCGAAGAGAACGGGAAGCGGCAGGACGTAACGCTGTTGGGAACGTATTTTGCGAAGCAGATTTCGTTCGGAACGGACCAGTTCACTACCGGCGTGCGCTCGACCTACCCCTGGTGGAAGGTTTCCGGAGCGTGGCCGGAGGATTCTTCGCGCGACGTTTTGTTGGGGGAACGGCTGGCTTCGCGTTTGGGGACTAAGGCCGGGGATGAGATCACACTTGCAGGCCGGCAGTTGCTCGTGAGCGGAATTCTTTCCACGGGCGGGGCGGAGGACGATCAAGTCGTCGCGCCGCTTGCCATGGCGCAGGAGATTCTAGGCAGGCCGGGCGCGGTGAAGAGGGTCTATGTCAGCGCCCTGACCAAGCCGGAAGACGCTTTTGCCCGGCGCGATCCGAAGAGCTTGTCGGGGGCGATTTACGACCGGTGGTATTGCACGCCTTATCCGCAGGCGATTGCTTTGCAACTGACCGAGGCCATGTCGCATTCGCACGCGGACCAGATCCGGCAGGTTTCGCAGAATGAGGGCGCGGTGCTGACGCGGATTGAGGGACTGATTTTCCTGATCACGCTGGCTGCTTTGTTCGCCTCGGCGCTGGCGGTATCGGCGGCGATGGCGACCACGATCTTCGAGCGGCGGGCCGAGGTTGGGCTGATGAAGGCTCTGGGCGCAGGCAAGCTGACGGTAGCATCGATCTTCTTTGCAGAGGCTACCCTGCTGGCGTTGATTGGCGGCCTGGCGGGATTTGTCGTGGGCTCTGGTCTGGCGCATCAGATCGGGCACTCGATCTTTAATTCGGATATTTCAATTCCGCCGGTGCTGTTGCCGGTGATCCTGGCGATTGCGGTGATGGTGACGTTTGCGGGGAGCGCGGCGGCGATCCGGCGGGCGGTGGGACTGGATCCGGTGTTTGCGCTGCGGGGGGAACTGTGAGCGACCCTATGTCACAGTCCGCGCAGGATCTAGCGGCGAGCCGGGCTGATGGTCCGCACACATCGATGTTCCTGCGGATGTTGGTGCGGGCTGCGGTGCTGCGGCGCGGGCGGGCGGTGTCCGCTTTGTTCGCGATGGTCGTGGCGGCAGCAGTGACGACGGCGATGCTGAATCTTTATGTGGATGTGCAGGCGAAACTGCGGCGCGAATTTCGCAACTACGGGGCGAACATCATTCTGGTCGGCAAGGACGGCGCTTCCCTTCCCGCGGATTCGCTGGCGCACGTGGATTCCGTTCTCGCGGGACGCGGAATCGCGGCGCCGTTTGGGCTGGTCGTTGCGCGTACCACCGATGGACAGCCGATTGTGGTGGCGGGGACGGACTTCGACCGGGTGAAGCAGTTGAATAAGTGGTGGAAGGTGAGTGCGTGGCCCGAGACTTCCTCGTTCTCAACTTCTTCAGCTTCGGCGCTGATTGGCGTGCGCGCTTTGACTACAGTTGCCCCGAAGAATCAGGCGTTTGATCTCACGTTTCAGGGACGGGCCCTGCATGTGACGCCGGCCGGTACGGTGCAGACGGGGGCGGCCGAGGACAGCCGCATTTATGTTTCTTTGAGTGATTTCGTGGCGTGGACGGGGGTTCAGCCGTCAACGATTGAAGTTGCGGCGAGCGGATCTCCTGAGGAAGTTGCCGGCATCATGAACCAACTGGCTCAGGCGATTCCTGCGGGCGACGTTCGCCCCGTGCGGCAGATCATGGAAGGCGAGGCGCGCGTGCTGGGCAAGACTCGCGCGACGCTGCTGACGGCGGCCGCGCTGATTATTCTGACTGCGGCGCTGTGTGTCCTCTCTACATTGATGGGATGGGTGTTTGACCGGAGGCGCGACTTTGCCATCATGAAGGCACTCGGTGCGTCGGGGCGACTGCTAAGTGGTTTCTTCGCGGCGGAGGCGGCGATCCTCGGGGCGACGGGCGCGGTGATCGGTTTTCTGGTTGGGATCGGCATCGCGGCGTGGATCGGTCGGGTTAACTTTCACGCTCCCGTGGTGCCGCGTTTGAGTGTGCTGCCGGTGGTGCTGGCTGGTAGCATGGCGGTGACGTTGTTGTCGGCAATCCTCCCAATCTCCCTGCTGCGCCGGGTGCAGCCGGCGGTGATTCTGAGGGGAGAGTGAAATGATTCAGATCAAAGATGTGACGAAGCTCTACCCCGCCAAGGAAACGGGGAATGGATCGGGCAAGGACAACATCCATGCCCTCGACCACATCTCGCTGCACGTCACGCAGGGAGAGTGGCTGTCGATCATGGGGCCGTCGGGATCGGGTAAATCGACGCTGGTCAATCTGATTGGCTGCCTCGACCGGCCGTCGTCTGGCGAGATCTGGCTCGACGGAGTAAACGTGGCGGGGATTTCTGCCGCTGACCTGAACCGCGTGCGCGCGGAAAAGATTGGATTCATCTTCCAGCAGTTTCACCTGATTCCCTTCCTCACCGCCGTCGAAAACGTCATGCTGGCGCAGTATTTTCACAGCATGACCGACGAGAAGGAAGCGGTCGAGGCGCTGGAGCGGGTGGGATTGGGCGATCGGGCGCATCACTTGCCTTCGCAGTTGTCAGGCGGCGAGCAGCAGCGAGTGTGCATTGCGCGGGCGCTGATCAACGATCCGCGAATCATTCTGGCGGACGAGCCTACGGGGAATCTCGATGCGGTGAATGAAGAGATTGTGCTGCGCCTGCTGCGCGAGTTTCACCAGCAGGGACGCACCATTGTGATGGTCACGCACGATCCGGTGATGGCGCGGCTGGCCGACCGGCGCATCGAGTTGCATCATGGCAAGATCGCGTCGCAGGAAATCTTCTCGCTGGCAGATGAGGAGCAACTGGACGAAGTTCTGGAAGAACTCTGGGTGCTGGCCGAGCATGGAGAGATCGCAGAAGTCGAACGCATGGAAGTGCACGGAGCACTGCCGGTGAGCCTGGCGATTGAGAAGATGATCGAGATGGGGATGGTCGTGTCGGCACCGCATCCGCCGGAGCCGCATGATCACAAGCCGTTCGTGAATCCTTGCCATGATGCGCTGAAGCCGGTGGCTACGTCGGTCGGCGACGGCACGCTGATTGTTGAACTGACGCCGCGCGGGCGGGAGCGAGCGGGAAGCATTATTCGGCGGCACCGGCTGGCGGAGCGACTATTTACCGATAGTCTGGCGATGGACAGCGAGACCGAGATCGAACAGCAGGCGTGCAAGTTCGAGCACATTCTCTCGCCGGAAGCGACGGACAAGATCTGCACGTTCCTCGGACATCCGCGCACGTGCCCGCATGGGGCGCCGATTCCGCCGGGGCCGTGCTGCGGAAATGTGGCTGGCTTTGCAGGTACATCTGTTCGAGAAGCAGTCCGGTCCAAGTAACTCTTCGGGCTGCGAAAAGGCTTCAACCACCAAGGACACCCTTCGGCTACGCTCAGGGCGGGCTCCGGTACACGAAGGAACTTCATCCCGGCACCTCATTGATTACCCAGCCTAGAACTTCATCAGGCCTTATCATCGATCAAGATTATGCGACGACCTACGATCGGTGTGTTCGATTCCGGATTTGGCGGGCTCACCGTACTTAAAGCTTTACTTGAACTTATTCCAGGCGCCGATTATGCCTACTTTGGCGACACCGCGCGCCTTCCCTACGGATCCAAATCTGTCGAGACCGTGGCCCGTTATGCGGTGGAAGCGGCGCACTATCTTGAATCGCATGGGGCACAGATGCTGGTCATCGCCTGCAATACGGCGACGGCGCTGGCTCTTGACCGCATCACCGCCGGAGCGCATGTGCCGGTCGTGGGCGTCATTGAGCCGGGGGCTTCGGCGGCAGCTTCGGCTTCGAAGAATCAGAAAATCGTTGTGATCGGGACGGAGGCGACCGTTAGCAGCCATGCTTACCGCAAGGCTCTGGAGGGCCGCGGGTTGAATGCGCGGGAGAAGGCTTGCCCTTTGCTAGTTCCTCTGGTTGAGGAGGGATGGGTGGAACATTCAGTGACCGAGCAGGTGGCGCGGATTTATCTGGCGGAGGCGTTTTCCGACGGATTTCACGACGCGGATACGCTGGTATTGGGCTGCACGCACTATCCTCTGCTGAAACCTTTGCTGCATCGTGTTACCCCCGGACATGTGAGCATCGTTGACTCGGCGGAGTCGACCGCTCATGCGGTGGCCTCGCGGTTGCGGGAGTTGGTCGCTGGTGTTGACGGCGAGGAGCGGCGCGGGCTTCCGCATCTGAGGTTCTTTGCGACCGATTCTGTGGAGAAGTTTCGGCGGCTGGGGGAGCGGTTTCTGGGGCACCCGATTGAAGATGTGCAGCATGTGGATTTGAAAGAATGATTTTGGCGCAAGAATCGGATAGCGGCGCAATGCGTCAAGAATTATTTTGTCCTCCAGCAGTTGAAGCAAATCCAATGAAGAGTTGGAGCGAGTCACGGGAATGTGCGTTTTGGATCGTCCCTCCGGGACTTGTTCGTCGGGTTGCGAACTGACCCAGCGCTGAAGAGCTGGACTAAGTTGTTTTGCGCTCCGCGGCTCTGGACAGCGTGGCTTCCACGGGTCTCCGAGGGACGGGCCCCTGGCGAGAACGCGGGCGGGGGCACCCGCGCCACATAAACGCTACACATCTTATGCACGTCCTCGACAACGTGATCTGGCAGGCACTGACCACTCGGGATGCGCAGTTTGCGGAGAGCTTCGAGGAGGCTCGGCGATTTGTGCGTGAGGTCGGGCCGCTGGGCGCATTTCGTGAGCATGGAGTGCGGGGCTACGCGTCTTTGGCCGGGCTGGTGGAACCTGGCGGGACCGTTGGGCTATTCCTCGATGATCCGTACGAAGCACGACCCGGGTGGGGCTTTGTAGTCGGTGCGCCTTTGCTGCAGATGGTATGCGACAACGGCTCTAAGCCTATCCAGCTGAACTCGAGCAAGGAGGCCCCAGAGCTCGTGGAACTGGGTACGCCAGATTCGCCGGAAATGATCGAACTGACTGCCATGACCAAGCCTGGACCGTTTGGCCCTCGCACTCATGAGCTGGGTACTTATCTGGGGATTCGATTGCAGGGAACGACTCGTTGCCATGGCGGGCGAGCGATTGAAAGTTCCGGGGCATACTGAGGTAAGTGCCGTGTGCACGCATCCGGAGCACACGGGCAAAGGCTACGCCGCGATTCTCATGGTGGAAGTGATGAAGCGGATTCGGGAGCGCGGGGAGACGCCTTTTCTGCACGTACGAGCAGATAACGGGCGGGCGATTGAGATCTACAAGAGGTTGGGATTTCGCCAGAGGAAGCTGGGGCACTTCGCGGTGTTGCGGAAAGCTTGAGGGTTCGGCCCGGTGTCGAGCGTGGCGGCGAGACACCGCAACTACAGCCGCGCGGGACGACAGCGCTACGAAACAAAACTCAGTATAGGTGGAAGTCGACTTCCACCGCGATCTCGACGCGCACGGGGTGGCCGTCTTTCATGGCCGGCTCAAACTTCCAGTTCTTCACGGCTTCGATTGCCTTCTCGTCGAGTCCCATGCCCAGGCTGCTCAGCACGCGGATGTTGCTGGGACGACCGTCGGTTCCCACAATCAGACCGAGGGTGCAAACCCCCTGATATTTCGCTTTGCGAGCTTCTTCGGAGAATTCTGGTTCGGGGGCATAAATCTGACGTGGCGGAGAAACACCGCCGCCGACGTGGAAGATGCCTCCACCAGTGCCGCCGCCTTCACCCGGGCCGAAGCCTGGTCCCTTGCCCGATCCAACGCCGCCACCGCTCCCTGAACCGATACCGCTGCCAGAGCCGGTGCCATTGGAGGGCAGCACGGCGTGGGACATGGGATCGCCCAGATTCGGCATGTTGTTGGAAGCCAGTTGCACTTGCGGAGGAATCACGATGGTCGGCTCTACCGCCAGCTTCGGATGATCATTGCGGATGACCACGACGGGCGGCGTGATCTGCGTCATGGCAAACTTAGGAAGCTTGCCCTTGCTAGCCTGCAAGACATCGCGATCGCCGCCGCCGCCACCGCCGCCGACTTGAGTCTTCGAGGGCTTCAAGGCCGGGATATCGCCAGGGTCGACCAACGTAACGGTAACCTTCGTCGCCGGGGCCGCATTCACCACATGGCGTCCGAGCATATAGCCCGCGATTACAACTCCCACGATCAGGAAGTGGACACCCGTCGAACCAAGGGCGCCGTTCCTCCAATTGTTGTAGAAGCCCCAGATATCTTTGACCGGTTCCGGCTTCGATTCGAGCTTGAGCGGCGGAAGTTTCTTGGGAAAGAAAAAGTCGTCCAGCTCGCGGAACAGGGATTTGTAGAGGGGCTCTTCGAAAGTCGTGTTCGCCAGCAGGAGGTGCAGTTCTGGCTCGTTGCTGGGGCCGTTCTGATTGGTCGGTTCGGATCCCATAATTCTGGTCTGGACACCCCTCGCCGGTCTGCGTGGACCAGCCTGCTAGTTTCTCTGCCCGGTCACGCCCTCTGTACACAGATGAGCGCCACTCACCACAAGTTGCATGGACTTCTGTCCGTTTTTTGTCAATCAGGTACCGGCCGGATGTCCCCACGGACAACGACCTGACTGCCTGCTTCTTGAAATTGTACCTCTAGTCGCCTCATTCCGACAGTGCATTCCTTGGGATTGGCAACTGTACGAAAGACAGGCATCCGGGCCTCGATCGCGCTCAGAAAAACCGTAAACCATGAAGGACCCGAAGTTCTCAAGACGTTAACCGTTTTCCCTAAGTTTCCTCGTGCGATTTCGTGTCCTTCGTGGTTAAGATCGTCTCACGCTGCCGCTGCATGGACGTTCCCTGCCGCGCTCCCTATAATGAAAAGATTCAATCATTTGGGAGACGCGAACCGAGTGCCCTTCGAGCTCAAAAAGACCATCAATCTGCCGAAAACTGACTTTCCCATGAAGGCCAACCTGCCCCAGAACGAGCCCAAAATGCTCGAACGCTGGGAGCAGACGGGCATCTACGAGCGCATCCGGAAGGCCCGAAAAGGCGCGCCCCGCTTCATTCTGCACGACGGACCTCCGTACACCAGCGGGCCCATCCACATGGGCACGGCGATGAATAAGTGCCTGAAGGATTTCATCGTCAAGTCGAAGAACATGGCCGGATTCGACGCGCCCTACGTGCCCGGGTGGGATTGCCACGGGCTGCCCATCGAGATCAAGGTCGACAAGGAACTGGGCGGCAAGAAACTGCAAATGAAGGCCACCGACGTGCGCGCCGAGTGCCGCAAGTATGCGCAGAAATATCTCGATCTGCAGCGGACGCAGTTCAAGCGCATTGGCGTGTTCGGACGCTTCGACCGGCCTTATGCCACGATGACTCCGCAATACGAGTCGGTGGTGCTGTCGACGTTCTTTTCGTTTTACGAAAACGGATTCGTGTACAAGGGGCTGCGCGCCGTTTACTGGTGCATGCACGACGAGACTGCGCTGGCCGAGGCGGAAGTCGAGTATGAAAATCACACCAGCATCACCGTTTGGGTGAAGTACGGACTGCTCGACGATCCGGCGAAGATCGATCCGGCGCTGGCGGGAAAAAAAGTCTCTACCATCATCTGGACCACGACTCCGTGGACGCTTCCGGCTTCGATGGCCGTCGCGTTTCATCCTGATGAAGAGTACGTCGCACTGGAGTCGGGCGGCGAAGTTTACATTGTGGCGTCGCGCCTGGCGGCAGATGCGGCGGCGAAGTGCAATCTGGCCGATCCGAAGCCGCTGGCGCATTTCCCAGGGCGCAAACTGGAGCGGCTGAACTTTCAGCATCCGTTTCTCGATCGCAAAATCCTGGGCGTGCTGGCAGATTACGTCACCATGGACACCGGTACCGGCGTGGTCCACACCGCGCCGTCGCACGGAGCTGAGGACTTTATCACCGGCATGAAGTATGGGCTCGATGCCACCAGTAATGTCGACGAGAAGGGCATCCTGCGCGAACGGGCTGCCGGAATATACGGGCAGACGAGTGTGGGAAGCGAACCAGCCGATCGTCGATCTGGTGCGCAGCCGCGGAGCGTTGCTGCACACGGAAAAGACCGAGCACTCCTATCCGCACTGCTGGCGCTGCCATAATCCGGTCATTTTTCGCGCGACTGAACAGTGGTTTATTTCGATGGAAACACCCATGCCGGGCGGGGCCGGCAAGAACGACACGCTGCGTACGCGGACGCTGGAAGAAATCAAGAAGGTGAAGTGGGATCCGGCGTGGGGCGAGGAGCGGTTGTCGAACATGATCCAAACGCGGCCGGATTGGTGCATCTCGCGGCAGCGCGTGTGGGGCGTGCCCATCGCCGTGTTCCTGTGCGACGCGTGCGGCAAGCCGCTCAAGGATCATGCGGTCAACAAGAAGGTTGTGGAGCTGTTCGCGAAGTCGGGAGCCGACGCATGGTTCACGCCCGAGTCGGACACGATTCTTCCAGCGGGGACGAAGTGTCCGCACTGCAGCGGGACGAAGTTCGAGAAGGAAACTGACATCTTCGACGTGTGGCTGGAGTCGGGCGCGAGCTATCTGGCGCTGGTCGCGGACGAGCCTGATTCTCATTATCCTTGGCCGTCGGATTTGTATCTCGAGGGCGGAGATCAGTACCGCGGATGGTTTCAGTCTTCCCTGCTCTGCGCCATGGGGACGCACGCTAGTCCGCCATACAAAGGAGTGGTCACTCCCGGCTGGACGCTCGACGAAAAGGGCCAGGCGATGTCGAAGTCGCGCGGGAATGATGTCGACCCAGTGGACATCTCGAGCCGGCTCGGTGGTGAAGTTGTGCGGCTATGGGTGGCATCGGTCGACTTCCGCGAGGACGTGGTGGGGTCGGAAGCGCTGATGCTGCGGGTGGCGGAGAACTACCGCAAGATCCGCAACACGTTCCGCTACGTCCTGGGAAATGTGGGGGACTTCGATCCGCGGGCGGATGCTGTTCCGTTCGACCAGATGGATCCCCTCGACCAGTACATGCTGCGCCAGACCTGCGCGTTCGTGGCAGATGTGCGAAGCGCGTACGAGGAATACACCTTTCACAAGATTTACCATCGCGTGAACCACTTCTGCATTGTGGACCTGAGTGCGTTTTACTTCGACGTGCTAAAGGACCGGCTGTATATCTCGGCACCAAAATCGCAGGCGCGGCGCTCGGCGCAGACAGCTGTGTGGCGCATTGGTGAGGCACTGGTGCGGATGCTTGCGCCCATCATGAGCTTCACTTGCGAAGAGATCTGGCCTTATTTGCCTAAAGTCTCTTCGCGCGAAGAGAGCGTGCACCTGGCGCAGTTTCCGACCACGGTTGAGATTCTGGGCGACGGAGCTCTGATGGCGGCGGGTTCGAAATCAGATGAAGAATGGACGAGCCTGCGGGCTGTGCGCGACGAAGTGCTCAAGGCGCTGGAGGAGGCACGGAACAACAAGCTGATCGGCACCGGACTGGAAGCGCAGGTGACAGTCACCGCGTCTGATCCCTTGTATTCGCTCCTGAAACGCCATTCCGAGCAGCTCCGGTATCTGTTCATCGTGTCTGCAGTGACGCTCACGCAGGGCTCGGGCAACGGGACCGGCGGCGCACACATCGACGTAAAAAAAGCCGATGGCGCTAAGTGCGACCGCTGCTGGAACTACTCCACGCACGTCGGCGAAGACAAAACATATCCCACAGTTTGCGAGCGCTGCAGTGCGGTGCTGAAAGAACTGGAATAGCACGCTCACTGATGAAACCTACTTCGGCGCGTACCATACATTTTCTCCTGGCTCTGCTCGTGGTGCTGCTCGACCGCTGGTCGAAGCGGCTCGTGGCTGCCCACATCGCTATGTACACGCACATTCAGATCATTCCGGGATTCTTTCGGATTACACACACCGAGAATACGGGCGCGGCGTTCAGCCTGTTTGCGGATTCTCCGTCGCACTGGAAGACGGCGCTGCTGATCGGGTTCTCGCTGATTGCGATGGTGATCGTGTCGGTGCTTTTGTGGAGGCAGGCGCGCGCACTAACGCTGACGGGCATTGCGCTTTCGCTGATTCTTGGCGGAGCCGTGGGCAACCTGTGGGATCGCGTGGCCAGCGGGCGCGTCGTCGATTTTCTGCTGTTCTACGTGAAGTCGTACCAGTGGCCGGTGTTTAATCTGGCCGACAGTGCGATCGTGGTGGGGGCGTCGTTGCTGGTGATTGAGATTTTGTTTCATAAGGCGCCGGACGAGACGACTGCAGTTTGAGAGCGCCGAAGTCCCTCAGGGGCTGAAGCCCAACATTATTTAGAGCCCTCATCGCCGCGCGGGAAGCGCTGCGCCACCCAAAGGCGAACCCAAAAGGGGCTAAAGCCCGCATCTTTCTTGCCCATAACGGCACGGCTGAAGCCGTGCCCTTCCACAAGATCTCTCCTCTTCACAAAACCACCCGCCCTCCCTCGAGACCCCTCGCCCGTCGACGAGCCCCCTCACCCGTCCACTACCGCTCCCTCGAAACAATCCAAGCCATGCACAACTCGGATCGTGGCCGACCGTGTTCTATGGGTTTGTGGATCGGGTGATTTATCTGTGTTGATCCGTGCGAATCCGTGGCGAAGAAGTTGCTACGGTGTGCCGTAGAGCTGCTTGTAGACGCTGGCGTTGCGCATGATGGCCTGGACGTATTCGCGGGTTTCGGTGAATGGGATCGATTCCACGAATTCCGCCGAATCTCGATACTTGCCCTGCCCCATCCATTCCTCGACGCGATCCGAGCCGGCGTTGTATGCGGCTAGGGCGTTTTCGAACGATCCGCCAAACTTATCGACCATGCCGCGGAAGTAGTGTGTACCGAGCTGTAGATTGACGGTGGGAGTAAAGAGTTGGGTCGGGGCGTAGCGCTTCAGGTCGACCTGGTGGGCCACCACCTTGCCGGTTTTGGGCAGCAACTGCATGAGGCCGACCGCGTTGGCGCGCGAAACCGCCAACGGGTTGAACTCTGATTCCTGGCGAATGAGCGATGCGACCAGATACGGGTCGAGTCCATTGGCCACCGAGAATCGTTTTAAGTCGGCCCAGTACGGGCGCGGAAATAGGGCCTCCCAATACACGCGCGGCAACGTGGGAATGTCGACGGCGAAATAGCTGGGGACGGAACGCTTCATCACCTCGATGGCGCGATCGTAGTGGCCAGTGTCGATGTAGAGCTGCGCGGTCTCGGCCGGACCCCAGTTGCCGCCGTCGGCACTGGCGGCCGCCTGCAATTCGCGGACGGCAAAGTCGACCAGACCGCCGTTGCCGAGCAACTGCGCTTTTTGCAGATGAAGATCGTCGGCCGGCGGATCTTGCAGCGTCACTTTCTCGCCATGTTCGAGGGGCGGAATATGATCGAGCAGCGCGTACTGTCCTGGCGGGTCCGTCCCCGCTGGAAGTTTCTGCAGGCGCTGGCGGCCAAGTTCCGCGTAGTAATAATTGCGATAGCGATCCGATAATTTCTGGTAATAAGCGCGAGCCATCGCGGGCTGGTTATCCTCTTCCGCCAGGCGCGCACGCCAGTACAGCGCAGCGGAGGTCTCGTTGCCTCCGGGATACATTCCAATCTGCTCGTCGAATAATTTCTTCGCCTCGTCGTTGCGGCCGAAGCGCAGGGTCAGCCAAGCGGCTTTCCAGTGCGCGTAAGAGGCGCGAGACCCGTTGGGGAAACGTTGCTGCAGTTCGCGAAAGGCGTCGAGCGCCTGATCATACTCGTGATGCACCAGGTGCAGATTCGCCACGGAAAGTAGCGCCGCCTCCAACCATGGACTGGTGGGGGCGGCTTGGCGAAGTTGGTCTACCGTACTGTAGAACAATGCATTCTCGTCGGAGGCCCAAGCCACCTCACCGAGAATGTATAGGCGTTGCGCACTCTGCTCGGGAGTTGCACCCACAAGTGCGGTCAGTTCAGACTTAGCCTCGCGATTGCGGCCGCTGCGGTGGAGCGCGTCAGCCAGCGCGAGTTCGGCCGCCGGACGCGATTCGGCAGTGGCGTGAATGGCGAGTTCGCGATATTCGTCGACTGCGTCGTTGTAGCGCTTGGCCTTCATCAGCAGGTCAGCGCGAGTTTTGAGTTGCGCCGGCGTGGGCTGAGGGGCGCCGGGAAGTGTTTTCAGCTCAGCATTCGCCGCATCGGCTTCGGCCGCAGTCGGCATGTTGTAGTAGACATTCGCGAGCGCTTCGGCGGCTTTCTCTTTCTGGCCGAGCGCGGCATAGGCGCGGCCCAGAGCAAACTCGTAGTCCGATCTCGCGGGCAGGCGATCTTTCTCCAGCAGTTCGACGGCTTCAGCGGGGCGCCCTTCGGTCAGCAGCGCTGTTGGCGTAACCCACGTGGGCATCGCGAACCAGCAGCGAATCCGGATACGTAGTGTGGAAGTTGGCGAGCGAAGCGAGTCCCTCGGCCTGATGGCCGGTTTGCAGGTAGCAGGTTCCGAGATAGTAGGCGATGTAATCGCCTAGGTCTCCGGCTCGAGGCTTGGCGCGATTGAGAGGATCGATGGCCTTGGCGCATTCGTGATCGAGGACGTGGGCGTATCCAAGGACGAGCCAGGCCAGCGCTCCGGCGTCTTCTTGGGAGTGGGCTCGCGCGTAGGCTTCGACTCCAGCATACCCCGCAGGCGAGCGATCGAGAATTAACTGCTGTGCCATCGGGCGCAAGGTCGTGGAGGCAACGAAGGCTTCACGGATGCGGCGCACTCGTGGAGACATTGGCCTGTGCTTCTTCGCGGTCGCATGGGCGGGCACCGCCTTCTTGGCAGGCGGATGGGTGCCCGGCGCAGTGGCAGATTTTGTTGGCGAGGACTTGTGCGGCGCGGGCTTTGGGGCAGGCTGATCCTGCGCGGGTGTTGGCGTGGCCGGAACGGGCTTGTCGGATGCACCGGGAGCCGCTGGAGTAGAAGCTTGCGGTGCGAGGGGTGATGCGGCCGAGCGCGCACCGCTCGGAAGCCCGCACAAAACGGCGAGCGCCAGCACCCCCAACCACTTGAGACCCAATGGAACCACCTTAGTATTCTTCGCGCGGAAACGCGAAAGGCCAACTGTTAATAGATGCAACTGCGAACTTGGGAGTCCTCGGGAGCAAAAGCCCGGTTCTTCTTTAACACGCCCTACGTGCCCTCAGTGGCGCTCTTCCGCATTAAGAACCGC
>CAVVXZ010000013.1:0-89858 GCA_963752175.1 uncultured Acidobacteriaceae bacterium | reverse complement strand
CCGATTTGGCATCCGGAAAACACTCCTCAATATTCTAAATGCATGGCAAGAGGGGCACAGTCCGCTATCTCGCAGGTCGCTGCACGACCTCAATGGACGTGATCGGGTGAGTCTCCCAAGCGGTCGCTCTCCAATTGCGCTCGCGACCCGGAGCCGTGTTTTCAGATTGGTTCTGGTGTTCCACGTCGAACAGCATCCAACCTCTGACCTTGATCCATCGTCCCAGAAGCCTGTCGCGCAACGCCCGCGTTGACCAGTCCACTCCTTGAGCAGCCATGATTGCCCGCCAGCGCGGGGTGACCTCCACGATGACGCGCCGGCTAGGGGAGCCTACCATCGGATCGAGGACAAGCTCGATGTGCGTATCGCGTTGCTCGGCAGCACGGGCATGGCAGTTGGTGCTCTCGATCCCACCAACCTTCACATCGAATACGTAGCCTCGGATCTCCGCTCCCTGCTTCACCTTCCAACGTCCCGCGTCCCTGCCGGGAGCAAGGATAGCGGCGAGCGTGACCGCTGGGTCGATCTGCTGTGGAGCGGCATAACGGTTCTTCAGGCGGTTCAATGCCTGAACCCCGGTACTCCGGGCATCTCCCTCCAACCCGCAACCGTTATAGATTTCGAGATTGTTCGAATCCGCTCCCTGCGCATGTGCGGGAACAGCAAGAGAGAGGCAAAGGAAAATGCTAGCGAGTTGGCGTTTGCACATCGGAAGATTATGGCAGATCGGACGAGAGACAAGATAAGGCCAACGAATCGATCTTGCGAAAACAATCGGATAGCTTCCGGTTGGCACTGCCCTGGTGCTGCCGTCCCGCGGGAGCGTCCCGACGGCTTTTCCAAGTCATGATCGCTCTACAACTCTACACCGCTACGGCAGCAGCGTTAGACAACCCGCAGAGAATCGCTTCCGTGGAAACCCGTAAAGATCGGACCCTTTTGATTCTCACCCACGGCGGTTAGGAATCAGTAGTTTTCTAATCAACTTTGCCCTCGCCGCAAGAGCCGCAGTGAAGGGGGAGTCATCGGCCGAAATGATAATGAGTGTAGCCGATACAGGTGGAGCTCCATTTGAAATCATTTCAGAATCCTTTATCTGGCTGTCAGAACAACTCTTGCTACGAAATCCGACCAAGCCGCACAGTATGTGATCCGCGGCACAGACAAGGCCGCCGAGATGGTTTCCTATCTCCGCAAAGGACAAATTCAAAACCATACCCCGCATAAGCGGGGGACGGAAAGCCACGGGCCTTTAAGCAGCAAGCCCAGGGAGACAAACCTTCGAATGTGAATTGACAGATACAATCCTCGGGCTCTCAAGGAGGCCATTATGAAATCGGCCGGACTCGCACCTCTAATGCCAGGTAGTCCTTCCGGTAGAGTAAAGAATCTTCCTAACGGTTCAGAACCGACTGTGGAACTCAAATCCGCCGGGCTTCGGCCCTTCGGGTTTTGATTCCCCTCCCGGCACCACGCGCCATACAGGCGTCTCTGCGACTCAACCCTTGGACATTCTCTGCACGCCCTGTTGCATTAGCCACTTCGCGATTGCAGCGGAGTCGAATCTGACGCAGGAACCAACTCGGAACGACGGTATACTGCCCCGCTTCGCCCGCCGGAGAATCGTTATGCGGGACATCTGAAGTAACTCGGCAAGCTCTTCAGCGGTAAGAGCACGATGAATGGCGTTGATGCGCGAAGCGAGGGACATCAACCGGCGCGGGTTTGGGCTGTCGAGTACGCTGTTCATTGCACCCCTCCGAAAATTTGATTGACCTTCTCACGCACCTGTTGACTCCGAGACGGCTTCAGGTAGCGCATCGTCGATTCCATGTCAGAATGGCCGAGCCACTGCTGCACCGTCCGCAGATCGACGCCTGCCCAGAGGCATCGAGTCGCGAACGTCGCTCTGAACTTGTGCAGCCAAAAGTCTTCCGGGTTCAGTTCCGCACGCTCGGCGACCGCCTTCAGATCATCGAGGAAGTTCATCTTCACATTGCAGCCGGAAGTCGGAAAGACGAGGTTGCATGTCTTATCAGACTTCGCCTTCAGTGCCTTCAGGCTTGTCACCAACTTTGCCGGGATCGGAATCTCTCGTTCTTTGTACGCCTTTGGCGTCCAGCCCCGATCTGGTTTGTGGCTGACGCGAACCGTGGAAGCTTTGAAGTTGATGTCCGCCCAGTATGTGTACATGACCTCCTGTTCGCGTTCGCCAGTCATCAGGAAGAACTCAAACCACAACCTCTCCTCTGCATCGCAGGCGGCGAACAGCGTGTCTAGGTCGTCGTCCTCGTACGTCTCAGGCTCTTCTTCCGTGTACCGTGGCCAGTCGTTCTTTCCTGCAAGGCCGCGAATCCCGTTCGCCTTCAGAAAAGTCATCACATTCTCGAATTTGTTGTAGACAGACCGAGGCGCTTGTTCCTTTTCGTCACGGAGAAATGCCGCAAACTTGAGCAGATCTCTGCGGTCAATGTCTTCGAGGTAGAGCTTGGGGCAGGACTCGATGAAGTAATTGAGAGCAGTCGTGTACGCGGCCAGCGTCTTGGGCTTTTTGGTGAGCTTGGTTTCGTCAAGGAAGTCGGCGACGGCTGCGGCTAGTGACCTGTTTCCGTTCTGGCCATCAGGCAGGACAGTGACGCCATTGTTCAAGGCGTTTAGTTGGGCTTCCTTTTGCAGGCGGCGGGCAGTGGCAGTAGAAGCATCCTTGCCCACTGAGAGCCGAATGAGATGCTTTCCCTCGTACCATGAAATGTAGTACGCCCCTTCGGGATGTCGCTCTTCCCGGTCTCCGACTAAAACCACATCTGGCTTGATTCGCCCGTTGGCGGAAAGCACCACTGGACAGTAGCGCGGCCCTTTGCTGGTCTGGATTCGTTTGGTGACGTTGCACTGGCGGTTCACTGGTGATCCTCCACGTTGATATCAGTGTAGATATCACCAGCTTGCAAGTGCTAGATTACAAAGGTAATGGCGGAGAGGGAGGGATTCGAACCCCCGGTACCCTTTCGGGTACGCCGGTTTTCAAGACCGGAGCCATCAACCACTCGGCCACCTCTCCAGTTGCTGCAGGGTCGCCAAACGCGATTTGGGCGCTTGCTTAGTTTACAACAGGAGCGTTGGAACTTAACGTGGCGGGAGCAGGCCGAACGCCTTGGAGTGGAATTCCATGACCTCGGCGAAGTGGGACAAGAAATAAGTGAGGCTATGATCGCCGAGATAGGAGTGATATTCGTGTTTGACTGTTTCTTTTTGCAGTTCCTCGTGTAGAGCCGCCGCACCTTTTTCGAAGCCGTAATTGTCATCCTGGCCACAGTTGAAATAGATGGCCATTTTTCGCAGGGCTGCCGAATTTTTCCTCGCTAACAGGAATGGGCTATTTTCATTCCAATGAGCCACGTTGATTGGCCTGCCGAAGACCGGGGCAAGCACGCCTGCTAGAGGGGCGCCGGCCCGGGACGCGGAATCGAGGGTCTGCGGCGATTCGGTGATGAGCGCGGCACTCTGCGCGCTCACAGCGGAGAACAGTTCAGGATGCGCGAAGGCGAAGCGCAAAGCGCCATAGCCACCCATGGAGATGCCGCTAATGCCGCGTCCCGCGCGGCCGGGAAGAATCCGATACTTGCTTTCAACCTGAGGGATGAATTCCTGCAGAAAGAAGTCGCTGTAACGCACGGTACCATCAGCAGAATTGATGTAGAAGCTGCGGCGCCCCTCTGGCGCGGCGATCAGGAAATCACCCATCTTGTGCTGGTTGCGCAGATCGTCGAGCAGCGTCCAACCCCCGCTGTTGAAGAGGGTTTGCTCGTTGTCGCCCAAGCCGTGCAGAAAATAGAGCACTGGATAGCGCCGAGTAGGATGCTGCACCGCACCTGCTTCGTAGCCGGAGGGTAAGTAGACGCAATAGTGGACGACTCGCTTGAGGATGTGGCTGTTCAGCGCGCTGCAGTCGATGCGGCTCTGCGCAGCTGTCGAGCCTGCAGCAATCAAGAGAAAGAAGCAGGTAAGCCTGAAGGCGTGAATCATGCGGGTCAGTTTATTCGTAGCGCAGCGCCTGCACGGGATCGAGTCTGGCGGCACGTCCAGCAGGATACAAGCCAGATACCAGACTCACCAGAAACGCGAACAGGATGGCGAACCCGACCAGCCACCATGGAACCGCCCAGAAGTGTTCGGGCGGGAAGCCCTGACGCTTGAGATAAACGTTGGTCCCGAGATTGATGACCTGGCCAATGATCCAGCCGAGTGCCACCCCTACAATGCCGCCCAAAACGCCCATGGCCCCGGCCTCGGCGAAGAAGAGCTTTTTCACATCGCCATCGCTGGCGCCGATCGCCTTCATGATGCCGATCTCACGGCGGCGTTCCAGGATGGCCATCACCAGAGTGTTCACGATGCCGATGGAGGCCACGATCAAGGCAAGGCTGCCGAAAATACCAAGGAAGGCATACAGGACTTTGAACACCTGCTGCAGGCCTCGGCTCGCGTCGAGAATGGAGAACGTGCCGAAACCCATTTTCTTGATGGCCTCCTCTACGGCCTGAACCTGCGCGGGATTTTTGACTTTCACACTCACGGAGGAATACACCGGTTGATCACCTGCGGCCCGCGCGACCTCCCGCAGGTCGGTGGGTTGCATAATGTGGAGACTCTGGGCGAGCTTCAGGGGCAGAAATACTTTCGCGCGCGTTGGACCGCGCATGCTCTCGGGATCAAGGTCGGACACTCCGACGATCTTGAGTTTCTGTTCGCGAGAGACGACCGAGTACGCGGCGCCGGACAAACTGTTGTCGGGAGGATTCGCGGCATCCGCACTCGGCGGCTGTGCCGGACTGGCGGCGCGTTGCGCGTAGCGCATCGTCAATTCTTTCCCGAGCAGCGGTCTTGCCAGATCGGCGACGTTAGTCTCGTCGATGCCGCGGCCTGGGATCTTGCCCAACAACTCCTCGGCAAACGACTTTTGCAGAATGACTTCGGGCGCTGTGTCCGAGGTGAAGAAGTTGCCCTGCATGCCGTCGAACGATTCATTGGACTTCGCCGACGAGGGCAATGCCGAGATCATGGTCAGATGCGGCTTGTCCTCGTAGCGTAGTTCCGAGATGAAACGAATGTCGGGATACGCCTCGAGCACGTTGGGCAGGCGTTCCATTTCGAGTCGCGCAGATTCATCAAGGACACGGCTTTCTCCGGGAGGCGGACCGTTGCGCTCTTCGTCGCGACCCATGCCGCGCAGATCGCGTCTGGACGTCACCATCACCGTGTCAAACAAACCCGATTTCGCCAGGCGGCGTGAGAACAGCTGCTGCAGGCCGATTCCCAACGAAAGCATCGCTACCAGCGAAGCTACTCCCACCGAGATGCCGATCGTGGTTAGCGAATTGCGCAACAACGACTCGCGCAGATTCCGCAGAGCGAGTTCAGTCAGATCTGGAAGCTTCAAAACTGCCCTCCGTCCAGAGTGGGCGTATTTGGCCGATCGTCGACCAACTTCCCATCGGCCAGGAAGATCATCCGTTGCGCGTAACGCTCGGCCAGCGCGCGCTCGTGCGTAACCATCACGACGGTCATGCCCAATTCGCGGTTGAACTGGCGGACCATTTCCATGATCTCGGTTCCGGTGTGACTGTCTAAATTGCCCGTGGGTTCGTCGGCTAGCAGAAGCTGAGGACGATTGATCAGGGCCCGAGCAAGCGCCGCGCGCTGCTGTTCGCCTCCCGAAAGCTCGCCGGGCCGATGGTCAGTGCGTGCTCGCAATCCGACTCGCTCCAGAGCCTCGCGCGCCTGATTCTGACGCTGGCTGCGATCGACCTCTGCGAATCGAAGGGGCAGTTCCACGTTCTCGGCCAGCGTCATGCTGGCAATCAGATTGAACGACTGGAAGACCATTCCGACAACATGTAGCCGGTACTTGGCGAGTTCTTCACGGGAAAGTTTAGCCAGGTCACGATCCCCAACGATAACGGTTCCCGACGTCGGGCGATCGAGCCCCGCCACCAGATTCAAGATAGAAGATTTGCCTGACCCGGAACTGCCGAGGAGCGCGACAAATTCCCCTGCGCGAACCTGGAGCGAGACGCCGTCGACTGCGCGGATCACGGTTTCACCCATGCGGTAATGGCGGCAGAGATTTTCACTGCGAATGGCGACGGTACCACTCGGAGCAGACACTGGAGGGGCTGTCGTCATAGGGGCTAGCGCATTTCTCCTCGCAGCACGCGCAGAGCGTCGGCCGCCTTCACGTCGCCATTCTTGGCGCCCGCACCGTTTCCGCTCACCTCGACCGCGTCGCCTTCTCCGGGAGCGAGGAAGAGATTCTCTTCGACTCCGTGCTGGCGCGTGTAAAGGTCGTAGTAGCGGCCCCGTGCGGCATAAAGTTGCGCGTGTGTGCCGCGCTCCACGATCTGTCCTTGTTCCATGACCATAATCTGATCGGCGCGGCGAATGGTCGAAAGGCGGTGCGCAATGACGAAGGTGGTGCGTCCCTGCATCAGATAGGAAAGACCTTGTTGGATCATCTGTTCCGATTCCGAGTCGAGGCTGGAAGTTGCCTCGTCCAGAATCAGGATGCGGGGTTCGGCCAGAATCGCCCGGGCAATCGAGATGCGTTGCCGCTGGCCGCCTGAGAGTTTCACCCCACGTTCGCCCACGATGGTGTCGTAGGTCTCGGCGAACGTCTCGGCGAATTCGTCGACACGTGCAATGCGGCAGGCGCGCATGATTTCTTCTTCGGTGGCATCTGGCCGCGAGAACGCGACATTCGCGCGGATCGTCCCGTCGAACAGGAATGACTCCTGCAGAACGACGCCTAAACGGGTGCGGAAAGAATCAAGGCGCACCGTGCTTAAGTCCGCGCCATCGACGCGGACGGTACCCTTCGAGGGCACGTAGAAAGCCGAAATCAAGCCGATCGTCGTCGACTTGCCAGATCCCGACGAACCGACGAGGGCGGTGACCGTCCCCGGGTCGGAGCGGAAAGAAATGTCGCGCAGCACGTCGTGGGTTCCATCGTAGCTGAACGTCACATTTTCGAATTCCACTGTGCCGACAATGTCCCGAAGCTGCACGGAACGCTTCGGATCCTGATCCTCGGGCCGTTCCGCCATGATCTCTTGGGTCCGCTCCAAACCAGCCAGAGCTTCGGTCAGCTGCGTGCCGATCTGCACCACCTGCATGACCGGGGCGATCAAGAACACGAGAAGAAAGTTATAGGAAAAATAACTGCCGGGCGTAAGGGTGTGGGCCGACATCTGACGACCGCCGATGTACATGGTGGCCGCGCCGACCACACCCAGCAGGACGCTGGCGGAAAGCCCCATCAGGGACGTGGCCGTTAAGGTCTTCATGACGTTATCGAGCAGCCGCCGCACGCCACCGGCGAAGATCTTTTCTTCGCGTTCTTCCGCGTGGTATCCCTTGATGACCCGCACGCCGCCTAGCGATTCGGTGAGCCGTCCCGTAACTTCAGCGTTAATCTTGCCTCGTTCACGGAAGATTGGTCGAATGATTGCGAATGCCCGGTTCAAAGCGAACGCAAAACAGCCGAGAGAACCAACCGCAATCAGCGTCAGTGGTGCGCTGATGCGCAGCAGCAAAGCGAGCGCAATGCCCGCAGCCACCAAGCCTCCCGCAAAATCGACCAGACCAGTTCCCAGCAGATTACGGACTCCCTCGACGTCGCTCATGATGCGGGACACCAAGGCGCCTGCTTTATTCGCGTCGTAAAATGCAACGGGAAGACGCGAGATATGTGCCTGCACCTGCTCGCGAAGGTCAGCAATCAGGCGCTGGGCCGCCTTTGACAGCAATTGAGTCAGCGAGAAAGACGTAACACCCTGGACAAGCGTCGCCAATAACACTGAAAACACCAGAGGGCGCAGGAGTCCCGTCTGACCCTTGGACACCACGTTGTCAATCAGGAATTTCGAGGAATAGGGCAGGACGAATCCGGCGAGCTTGTTGATCACCATCAGCACGAAGCCCAGCGCCAGCAGTCCGCGGCGCGGACGCATCAGTTTCCAGACTTCCGGCCAAACGGCCTTCAGACGCTGGATCTTCGGGGGCTTCGTGGCTTCTTTATCGGGGATGCTCAATCTATTGTTTGACTCGGTTGGAACCGGATTCGCTTCATTATTACAGCATTGTCACACATCTGCGGGCGCGGTGTGTGCCGCCGCAAGCCTGTGACACGCGCCCTGCCGACGTTGTATGCTCGGGAGCGTGTCCCGCCCGTTCCCGCCGGACCGATCACCGACCCTGGGCCTGTTGCTGGGCCTGCTCATTACGCTGTCCGCGGTAGTCGCGTATTCGGCTTACATCACGTGGCAAGTGACCGGCTTGCGCAAATTGCAGACCGACCTGGTGGACCGCAACCGCAAGGATTCGCTGCAGTTGCTGCGCATCCAGAACGACCTTAATCTCCTCGCCGTCGCTATGCGCGACATGGTGAGTAGCGACGAGCCGTATCCTTTGACGGCATGGTCGGCGCAGTTTCAGCGGATTCGCACCGACCTGGATGACGCCATGCGCCTGGAGGCGGGCTTCGCCGCGGCTGGGCGCACGGCCGAGCAAAGCACATTTCTCACCTCAAACTTCAACCAGTTCTGGGGAGCCGTCGATCGCGTCTTCGCCCTCGCGCATGACGGCCAGGAAAAAGAGGCACGCGAGCAGATTCAGCTCTCGCTGCAGGAGCGGCAAGCGGCGCTGAGTACGGCCGTCGCGCGGTTGCTGGTGCAGAATAGTGAGAACGAGGAGCAGGCCGGACAGAGAATTGTTCAGATCTACGATCGCGTGCAGAAGCAAGTTTATGTCTTCCTGGCCGCAACCTTGCTGGCGATCTTGCTGAATGGCCTTTCGGTAATTCGGTGGAACCGTCGGCTATTCGCGCGCCTCGCCGAGGTTTCCGAGCGCCGCAGCGAACTGGCGCAGAAGCTGATCGCCACTCAGGAGTCGACGCTGCGATATATATCGCGCGAACTGCACGATGAATTTGGACAGATTCTCACCGCGGTTGGTTCGATGCTGCGCCGCGCTGGAACGCACGCGCCGGAGGGCTCCTCGCTCCGAGCGGATTTGAAGGAAGTTCTCCAGGTCGTGCAAACTACATTGGAGAAGGTTCGCAGCCTCTCGCAGGCTTTGCATCCGGTAATGCTGGACGAAGCCGGGCTCGAGAGCACGCTCGACTGGTACATCCCGACCATAGAAAGACAAACTGGGATTGCCATATCTTATGAGAAGCAGGGCGTAGCCTTTTCTGTGGATGGCGGGGCAGGTGTGCATGTCTACCGCGTGCTGCAGGAAGCTTTGAACAATGTGGCGCGGCACTCGGGTGCCAAGGCGGCATGGGTGCGCCTGCGTTTTTTGCCTGAGGCGCTTGAGTTGGAAGTGGAAGATCACGGAGTTGGGTTCGCGGAGCGTCCGAGCAAGCGCGGGATTGGCTTGGTAGCGATGCGCGAGCGTTCCGAGCTGATGGGCGGGCAGATTGTTTTTTCAAGTCCCGCGGAAGGTGGGACTCGCGTGCATCTAACGGTCCCCAGGGAGAAAGCGGAGTCTTATGGAAAAGAAGATCACAGTATTGCTGGTGGATGATCACAGCCTGGTGCGGCGGGGTTTCCGCCGCATGCTCGAGGATGAGGCCGATATGGAAGTTGTCGGCGAAGCGGGCAATGGCGAAGACTCCATCAAGCTCGCGAAGGAACTGCATCCCCAAGTCGTGGTAATGGATTGCGCTTTGCCGGGCATGAACGGACTGCAGGCCACTAGACAGATTATTGAAGATTCGCCGAACACTGCGGTTCTCATGCTCAGCATGCATACGGAGAGCACATGGGTGCGGCAGGCGATCGAAGCCGGTGCCAAGGGATACGTTCTCAAGAACGCCATGGATCTCGAGCTCGGCGCCGCGATCCGCAAGGTAGCCGCAGGAGAAACGGTATTCGATCCAACGGTCGAGCAGCGATCAGTTCTGAAAGGTGAACGGAGCGCCGCGCTCACCCAGCGCGAACTGGAGGTGCTGCAGATGATCGTCGACGGAAAGTCGAACAAGGAGATTGCGGCGGTGCTCGAGCTGAGCGCGAATACCGTGGCCGTTCATCGCGCGAACATCATGAACTCGTTGGGGATTCATAAGACCGCAGAACTTGTGGTGTATGCGATTCGCGCCGGGCTGGTGAACGTTCCGTGAATCGTCGGTCGTTTCTATGGGGGATGGCGGGACTGGCGGGCTGTTCGCAGTTTCCTGGTTTGCGGGCTCTGGCGGCGCAGACGGCAGCTGCGGTTTCTCCGGGGTTTCATTTCACTGACGTGACCGGCCCGGCGGGGATCCAGTTCCAGCACAATAGCGGAGCATTCGGGGGCAAGTTCCTGCCGGAGACCCTGGGTTCGGGTTGTGCTTTCCTCGACTACGATCGCGACGGTTGGCAGGACATTCTGCTGATCAACGGCACTGACTGGCCGGGCCACAAGAAACGTCGCACCACGTTGCGCCTGTATCACAACAATGGCAATGGCAGTTTTACCGACGTGACGACGCGTGCGGGACTCGATGTCGAGATGTACGGCATGGGCGTGGCGGTTGGCGACTACAACAACGACGGCTTCCCCGACATTCTGATCACTTGCGTCGGCCAGAATCGGCTATTTCGCAACACCGGGAAAGGCACGTTCATTGACGTAACTAATACCAGCGGACTGGGCAAGCGCGAGGGGTTTAGCACGTCCGCTTTGTGGCTCGATTACGACCGCGATGGCTTACTTGATCTCTTTGTCTGCAACTACGTGAAGTGGTCGCCGGAACACGACGTGTTCTGCAGTCTCGACGGGAAGCACAAGTCGTACTGCACCCCCGAAGCCTATCGCGGGGCCACGTGCTGGCTCTTTCATAATCGGGGCGACGGCACGTTTGAAGACGTCACGGCCGCCAGTGGAATCTTCGACAGCAGTTCCAAGTCGCTGGGGGTCGCATTATTCGATGGCAACCACGATGGCTGGCCCGACCTGCTGGTCGCGAATGACACACAGCCAAACAAGCTTTACCGCAACCAGCACAACGGCACATTCAAGGACGCCGCGGTCGAGACCGGCCTCGCGTTCAGCACCGAGGGAAAGGCCCGCGCGGGCATGGGAGTCGACGTCGCTGATTTCGATAATTCCGGAATGCCTGGGGTAGCCATCACCAACTTCGACAACGAAATGATCGGGCTTTACCGCATGAGCGGCAAGAGTTTTGAAGACATCGCGCCGCAATCAGGTGTGGGTATCGCCTCCCGCAACAGTTTAGGATTTGGCTGCGCTTTCCTGGATGTAAACCTCGATGGCTGGCTCGACTTCGCCGTCGCCAACGGACACATCGATGAGACTGTGCGCAACATTCGCGGCAATGTGGGATATGCGCAGCCGCCCGAACTCTTTCTGAATCGTGGCAAAGGGATCTTTCGCGAGGTCGCGGCGGAAGTTGGCGGAGAGTTCGATCAACCGAAAGTTGGCCGCGGGCTTGCCTATGGGGACTTTGACCGCGACGGCGATCTCGATCTGTTGCTCACCACCAACAATGGGCCAGCCTACCTCTATCGCAACGATCAACTCAGCGGGAATCGCAGCATCCGTTTTCGTTTGGTGGGAACAAAGTCTAATCGGGACGGAATTGGGGCTACGGTCCGTGTATTTGCTGGAGGTCTGACGCAGTCTCGACTGGTGAAGGGCGGTTCCAGTTATTTGTCGCAATCCGAGCTCCCCGTGACCTTCGGGTTGGAAAAGCGCGACCGTATCGAACGCGCAGTGATCGACTGGCCGAGCGGGCGAACCGAAGAATTCAAGAATCTCGCAGCGGGCCGGTGTTATGAGTGCAGGGAAGGAAAAGGAGTCGTCCCGCAGGACGGCTACTGAGCTGAACTGATAGGCTGTTTTGCCAGGTTGCCAGTCGCTGCCAGATCAATCTCCACCGAATCGTTCACCCGCAGGAATAACGTGCTCGGATTCTTCATGCCCCACTTGGCGTAGGGAACGGTAAAGTGGACCGTCGCAGTCCAATGGTCCGCTGAGATTTCCACTTCGGCAGGGACGGTGATTTCGCGATCCACGCCATGAATGTTGAACATCCCGTGAACCCTCACCGAAGACTTTCCCTGATTCGCGACGACACCTTCAACCTTGTCTGGACGGAACGCGATTTCCGGATAACGCTCGCTCTCCAGAACTTCTTTGTGCATCTTGCGGTCGCGCATGCTGCTACCGCTCTCCCCGCTCTTCGCATCCACGACAATCTCGCCTGAAATCTTTCCCGAGGCCGGCTCGAACTGCAACGCTCCGTGCTTCAATTGAAACGTTCCGCGCACGGTGTGGAGAACGTCGCCGAGAGTGAACTTGACCGAAGTTTGCGCGGGATCGAGCTGTAAGGCTGTGTTCTGAGCCGAAACGAAACCAGCAGAGGCGGCAAGCAGGAGTAACGTTGTACCCATTTTGTGCCAAGAAATCTTGTTGTAGGCCAAGCTCGATTTGAAGGTCATGTGGTTACGCGGTTAACAGTCCCCATCCCAGAGTCAGACCATCCAGGGCAAGATGCAGGGGTGACAGAACCCCAACATGCAACTCCAGCAAGCGCCGGAACACGTCGGGGTGTTTCTGAAAGGCCTGCAGTGTACGACGTTGCAACCGGGGACGACGATCAAGGAGGAGCATCAGGCGCGCCATCAGAAACGGACGTAGGGCCAGCCGGCGATGCTCTTGTTCATAGCGAGCCAGATCGCCCATGCCTAGGCAATCCGCCAATACCATCGCCTGGCTGAAGGCGAGGCAGAGGCCTTCACCGGTGATTGCGTCCACCGTTCCTGACGCATCTCCAATCAGAGCTACGTTGCCACGGCTGACGCGCTTCAGCTTACAGGTGGCAGTCAGTGCGCCTTTCTCGGCCGACGAGACATCTACTCCCTCAAGTCGCGCCTTCAATTCCGGGAATCGCCGCAAGCCTTCCGTCAGGCGCAATTTCGGATCACGGGAAATCAATGCGACACAAACTTGATCTGCCGAAACTGGCGTGACGTAGATTTCTCCGTGGCATCCCCAATGGAGTTCCATGCGGTCGGTCCATGGCGCCACGCGATAATGCTGGCGAAACGCGTAGCGGCAATCCCGCTTGCGGAAAGCGTCGAGGCCGGTCCAGCGGCGCACTCGCGAATTGCCGCCGTCGGCACCGATGATCCAACGAGCGCGGATCGTGCGGCTACCCAAAACAACTCCATCCTCGCTAATACCGGTAACAGGTGTCTGCCATAAGAAATCGATTCCCAGGTTGGCGGCCCGATCTGCGATGAGTTGGTGCAACACGGGTCGCCGCACACCCATCCCCGAGACTCCGTGAGGGAACGCCGCATCGACTGCAAGTCCGGCGGCGAGGAAACGAATACCGCCGAAAGGGTAGGAGCTCTCCGGCCCGACTGAGACTCCAAGCCGTTCGAGCGCCGCGAGGCCATCGGGCATCAGGCCTTCGCCGCACGGTTTGTCGATCGGCATCTGTGCGCCGTCGGCCACCACGACACGAAAGCCTTGCTGCCGCGCTGCGATAGCCGCCGCCAGTCCCGCAGGACCGCCGCCAATCACGAATACATCAGTCGAGTTCAGCAACTGCCAACCTCACCACTGCAAAAGTACAAGCTCCGAACAAAATCCCGGACCCATCGCCGCCAGAATTCCCAGCGTGCCCGGCTCCGGACGCCGATTTTTCATGACATCTTCCAGTACGACCAAAACCGAAGCGGACGAAAGATTCCCGACTTTCTTTAAACAATCCCAGGAAGCGTCGAGTTGGCCGTTGTGCAGATCAAGCGCTGCCGCAGTCGCCTCCAAGACCTTCGGCCCCCCGGTGTGCAGCACCCAGCTTCCGATGTCGCTGCGCTTGTGGCCGTGATCGGCGAGAAACGAGTCCACGTCGTGTCCCAGGTGTTCGCGAATCAGCACTGGCACCTCGGGCGAGAGCGTGATGCGGAAGCCTTTCTCGGTGATGTTCCATCCCATCATTTCTTCGGTGTCGGGATAGAAGACGGATCGAGTCGCGACAATTGTGGGTCCAGTTGCGGTCAGATCATCACCCGTAACGATGACTGCCGCCGAGCCATCCGCGAAGAGCCCCGAGGAAATCAGATTGGCCACTGAAAGATCTTCGCGCTGGATCGTCAGGGAGCAGAGTTCGACTGACACCAGCGCGGCCGCTTGCGATGGATAGGCCCGGACGTAGTCGGCGGCGCGTGCAATTCCCGCTGCCCCGGCCACGCAGCCGAGTCCAAAAATTGGTACACGCCGAATATTGGTTGGCAAGCCCATGCGGTTGATGAGCAAAGCATCGATCGAGGGGCTCGAGATACCAGTGACGGAAGTAAAAATTAGCGCGCCGAGTTCGCTCAGTTCGAGCCCCGCATGGTGCAGCGCGCGGCACAGAGCTTGTTCTCCCAATTCCTGCGCACACTGGATCCAGACGTCGTTGGCCTGGCCCCAGGTTGTCATCTCGTAGTACTTCTCCGGGGGCATCACTAGATGACGCCCTTCCACGGCGACGTTCCGATGCAGCCGCGCCAGCATCGCGGGATTCCGCAGTTGGTCGCCCCAGTATTCCTGGAGTTTTTCCAGCAGGAATTTCTGAGAATAGTAATGTTTGGGAAAGGCGCTCGCGGCGCTGGCGATTTTCATTTGTGTGGATTCCTAGTCCTGGCACGGCGTCAGCGCCATCACCTGCCGGACATCGTGGCTTACAGAGTTAGATGATTGGTCGCTGTTTGCGGTTGTACTCGCGTCTTGCTTACCCTTTTGCTTAGTGTCCCAGAGCTTCCGGGCCGAATTGTCACTCGTATGTTAAATCAGGCTGCGGAACTGATGTTAAGGGCCTATCTGTGGAAGGCGCGACGCGCCAGTCCCAAGGCCTCGGACCAAAATGCCCCAGGCGAATGGGCGATCTCTACAACGTCGCGTATTGCCCGCGCGAATGCATCGAGTTGCGCGTCGGTTACAACGAGTGGTGGCGCAACCTTCAGCACCATGAAGTTATTTCCGCAGATTTGCGTCAGGAATCCGAAGTCACGAAACAGACGCATCACAACGATCTGGCCGAACATTGCCGGATGAACAGCGCCGAAACCCTCGTAGGGAATCCGCAAGCGAAGCTGGCGCGGGGCTTGAAACTCAATGCCCATCAGCAATCCCACACCGCGGACTTCCTTCACCATCTCGAAGTTACGAAGCGCTTCACCCAGTTGAGCCTGCAAATACTTGCCGGCCTCGATCGAACGCTGGCCCAGTTCCTGGTCCTCCAGAACCTCCAGCGTGGCCAGCGCCGCACGCATGGCCAAGCTGTTTTCGCTGAATGTAGATGTATGGACGAATGCTCGCGGCAAAGACGAATACACCGAATCGCATACTGCATCCGACATGAGCACCGCGCCGCAAGGAATCAACCCTCCACTCATGGCTTTTGCCAGGATGACCATGTCAGGCTCCACGCCGAAGTGGTGTGAGGCAAGAAACGTCCCGCTGCGGTACATCCCGGTCTGAACTTCGTCCAGCACAAACAGCGTGCCGTAGCGCCGGCAGAGCGACTCCGCGCCCCGTAGGTAGTCCACGCCTGGAATGCGCACACCGGCCTCGGATTGAACCGGTTCGATCACAAACGCCGCGAAGCGTTTGGTCTTCAGTTCGCGTTCCAGCGCCTCGAGATCGCCGAATGGGATAACCGAGGTCCCGGGGAGCAGCGGCCCGAATCCTCCGCTCCAGAACTTGTCGCTCATCAGTGATAGCGCCCCGCAGGTCAGGCCGTGGAACGCATGCTCTGCGGAGAGTATGCCGGCGCGTTTCGTATGCGCCCGGGCAAACTTGATGGCTGCTTCCACGCCCTCGCTTCCCGAAGAACAGAAGAAAGCCTTCGAGAGGCGGCCGCCGGCGCGATCACACAATTTCTCGGCCAGTTTCCCGGCAAGGTCTGCAACATGAGTCTGAATCATTGCCGGGCCGCATCGCTCCAGTTCATTCTGCAGCGCGCGAACGACCTCGGGATGGTTGTGGCCAACGTTGTGGACGCAGTAACCGGAGAGAAAGTCGAGGATCCGCCTTCCGTCGTCGGTGAACAGTTCAGCGCCCACGCACCGTTCATAACGCACGTTCATCTGTAGCAAGTCGAGAAGTCGCACCCATTCCGGGTTCACGCGCTTGGCGTAACGCGCCGATGTGCGTTCCGACAGTTCGGTTTGTAGGGCCGTATGCAGTTCGCTCACAATGAAAGCCTATGGCTGTGCGACGATCGAAGTCGGCACACCACTGATGCCGTACGACGCGATCGATGTAAGCGTGCCGCTGCCGCTGTCAATACTGAACGACTGAATCACCGGGCTCTTCTGGTTCCCGACAAACAGATACTTCCCCCCGGTGTCGATCGCGAGTGTGCTGGGATTCGCGGCCGTGGCAAACGGCGAGGTCGACAGCACCACCAGTGAGCCATCGGTGCCGATCGAATAGCCGGAAAGGTTCGTAGACGCTTCATTGGCTACGTACATAAACTTGCCGGACTTGTCGATCTGCAGCGCGACCGGCCCGATGAATTGCGTTCCGAATGGCGAACTGGCTAGTTGCGTCAGTGACCCATCTCCATTGATGGTGAACTCGGAGATGGAACTGTCCGTGTTGTTGGCGGTGTAAAGAAAACCACCGCCGGGGGCGATGGCGAGTCCGTAAGGGCTCGTGCCCGTGGAAAAGGGCGATCCCAGAATCAAGGTGGGAACACCCTGGCTGACGGTGAAGGCTTGAATATTCCCAGCCGTCCCCAGTGAGCCTCCACCCGTGACGTAGAGAACGCTCCCGGATGGCGACAGAGTCATGTTGATTGGACTGACTCCCATGGGGAAGGGACTACCAGGGACGGGGGCCAGTAGGCCGGTGCTGGAGCTGATTGAGAACACCGAAATGCTAAAGGATCCGGAATTGCCCACATAGAGGAAAGCCCCACCCGGGTCCATTGCCAGCAGCTGGGGAGACACGCCTACGGGCATGCGCGGCGTGACTTCGGTGAGCCCGCCGGCTGACGAGATGTTATACAAAGAAACATCACCCTCGCCCGAGTTTGCGGCGTACAAATATTTGCCCGACGGATGGACTGCCAGCGCCTGTACGGCCTGGCCCGCGGTGACCGGACTTCCTGCCAACTGCGTGAGCACACCTGAGTTCGGGTCTTCACGAAAAATAACGATTTGATTCGCGGCGGGAATTGCTGCGTACAAATATTTGCTGCTGGTCGACCCACAACCGATCCATGTGGCCATGCTCGCGCAAACAAGGAACAGAGCCGCTGCTTTCTTTAGCATCCGTGACTCCTGAAGGAATTTGACGAAACGAAAATCGGGAATTCGCTGGCACCCGGCAACACTCGGGACGACAATCATTCTCAAGCGGTATTACGCGTAAGCTCCTATCATACGGGACAAACTGTCCTTCGCGCAGCAAACAAGCGGCTTGATAGGTGCGATGCCGAACTTGTCCCGCGAGGTTGCACGCGGCCTCCAGCCTGGCCGGTTCGCGGCGCAGGACAAAGTCATGGATCGATCGGGACCGGAGTCAGTGGGCGGGGCTGGGGCGTGGACTGCCAGGCGCGGAAGCTTGCGGCAGCGACTTCTCCTCGCCGCCACGCAAGGCCAGCCGCAACCGGTCAAGGTACACATACACGACCGGCGTGGTGAAGAGCGTCAGCATCTGGCTGACGATCAGCCCGCCGACTATGGTGATGCCCAACGGCCGGTGCAATTCAGAGCCGGTGCCCCTGCCCAAAGCTAGCGGTAGACCGCCCAGCAGCGCCGCCATGGTCGTCATCATGATGGGCCGGAAGCGCAGGATGCACGCGTCATAGATCGCTTCCACCGGCTTCTTGCCCTGCGTGCGTTCGACTTCCAGGGCCACATCGATCATCATGATTGCATTCTTCTTGACGAGACCAATTAGCAGGATGATGCCGATCATTCCAATTACATTGAGCTCGTTGTGCGTCAAAAGCAGCGCCAGAAGCGCTCCTACACCGGCTGACGGGATTGTCGAGAGAATCGTGATGGGATGAATATAGCTTTCGTAAAGCATGCCGAGCACGATGTAGACCGCGCCCAGCGCGGTAATGATCAGAACCAGCATGTTGGAACGGGAATCCTGGAAAGCGGCGGCCGTTCCCTGAAAACTTGCCTGGATCGTCGGTGGAAATCCAATCGTGCGCTCGGCTCTTTCAATGGCATCCGTCGCCTGTCCGAGAGAAACTCCCGGTGCCAGGTTGAACGAGATTGTCACCGAAGGCAATTGTCCCTGGTGATTGACGGCCAGCGGCGTGTTCGATGGTTCGAAATGGGTGAACGCCGCCAGCGGAATGGGCGTTCCTGTCGTCGACTTCAGATAGATATTCTGCAGCGCCTCTGGCGTCTGCTGGAACTGCGACGCAACTTCCATTACCACGTGATACTGGTTCAGAGGCCGGTACATCGTAGAGACCTGTCGTTGCCCGAACGCGTCATAAAGAGCATTGTCGAGAGTTTGAGGCGTGACCCCCATCCGGCTCGCCGTATCACGATCGATCACCAGCTTCGCCTGCAAACCCTTATCCTGCTGGTCCGAGTTCTGGTCCCGCAATTCCGGCAGCGTCCTCAGCTTGTCCAGCAGACGGGGGGCCCAGGCGTTCAGGTCGTCAAGGTTCGCGCTCTGTAGCGTGTATTGATATTGTGCGTTGCCCCACCGCCCGCCAATGGTAAGTTCCTGCGCCGACTGCAGAATCAGCGTCGCGCCCGGCACTACCGCCAGCTTGCCGCGCAGGCGGTTAATCACGTCGTCGGCGGACGCATAATGGCAAGGTTCCCAAAAGTGCTGTTTCTGGCACGGGCCCCGCCGCTCCAGGGGTTTCAGCATCACGAAGAACCGGCCCTGGTTCAGAGCGCTCCCTCCACCCGTAAAACCACCCATCGTGTCGACCGCGGGATCTCTCAGCACAATGCTTGCGTAGCGCTTAATCTTGTCGCTCATGGACTGGAACGAAATGTCCTCGGCTCCAATCACTGTTCCCTGAATCCGCCCGGTATCTTGCTGCGGAAAGAACCCCGTCGGCACTTTGAAGTAAAGGACAATGCTCAGCACGGCGACCGCAATCGTCAGTACCCCGGTCACCGGTTGGTGCGCCAAAACCCATTTCAAGGCGTGAGTGTAGATAGTAAGAATCCGGTCGAAACACCACTCGCTAGCTCGATAGAAGATATTGTGCTTTCCGGTCTTCGAGGGCCTTAGGAATTTCGCGCACATCGTCGGGGTTGTCGTCAGTGAAACCACCAGGGAAACCCCGATCGCAATACTGAGCGTGACCGCAAATTCGCGAAAGAGGCGTCCTACGATTCCGCCCATCATCAACAGCGGAATGAATACGGCCACCAGCGACGTGCTCATCGAAAGGACTGTGAATCCAATCTCGGAGGCCCCTTTAAATGTCGCTTGCACGACATCCATGCCCTGCTCCACGTAGCGCGTGATATTCTCCAGCACCACGATTGCGTCGTCTACGACGAAACCGGTGGAAATCGCCAGAGCCATCAGCGAGAGATTGTCCAGGCTGTACCCGAGCAGATACATTGCCCCAAAAGTGCCGACCAGCGAGAGTGGCACGGCAATGCTCGGAATGATCGTTGCTCGCACTGTGCGCAGAAAGAGGAATACCACCAGAATCACGAGCACGACCGAAATCAGCAGCGTACCCTCGATATCTTTCACCGAAGCTCGAATCGTCGTCGTGCGATCCATCAAAACCGAGAGATGGATCGAGGGAGAAATCGAGGACTGCAGATACGGCAACAGCGCCTTGACCCTGTCCACGGTTTCAATGATGTTCGCACCCGGTTGCCGGAAGATAGGTATCACGATGCCCGGCTTGCCGTTCACGAGCCCCAGGTTTCGTAAGTCCGCGACCGCATCCTCAACCGTGGCTACATCACCGAGTCGAACCGCCGCGCCGTTGTTGTAGGCCACAATCAAGGGCCGGTACTCATCCGCGGTGAACAACTGGTCGTTGTCGCTGAACGAATACGACACCAATCCGCTCGATACTTCGCCCTTCGCACGGTTCGCATTGGCTGCATTCAGCGCGTTCCGGACGGTATCCAGCCCGACCCCAAGCTTGTTCAACAAAGTTGGGTTCACTTCCACGCGCACCGCTGGCTGGGACGCGCCCCACACAAAGACCTGCCCTACTCCCTGCACCTGCGACAGCTTCTGCGACAGAATCGAGTCCGCGGCGTCGTACATCTGCGGCACCGTCGACGTATCTGAAGTCAACGCCAGCAATAGAATGGGCGCGTCCGACGGATTCACTTTGCGGTAGGTGGGGTTGCTCGGCAGGTTCGCCGGAAGCTGGCTGCGGGCCGCATTGATCGAAGCCTGTACGTCGCGAGCAGCAGCGTCGATATTCCGGTTCAGATCGAACTGCAGCGCGATGCCAGTGCTGCCCAGTTGGCTCGACGACGTCATCTGGTTCACGCCGGAGATGCGTCCAAACTGACGTTCCAGCGGCGTGGCTACGGCCGACGCCATGGTTTGCGGATCGGCTCCCGGCAGACTTGCCCCTACGCTGATCACCGGGAAATCCATCTTCGGGAGCGATGCCACCGGGAGGAAATTAAAGGCCAGAATCCCAGAAAGCAGCAAGGCCGCCGCTAGCAGTGACGTGCCAATCGGGCGCCGGATAAATGGGGACGAAATACTCATCTTCTACCAGTCGTAGATCTAATCCGCCGACATCGGTTCTTGTGGAATCGGATTGCCGATCCGATACCGTGATAACTTGTGCGCGAGCCGGTCAAACCACAAATAGACCACCGGCGTTGTGTATAGAGTGAGCAATTGGCTGAGCAGCAATCCACCGACAATCGTGATGCCGAGGGGCCGTCGGAGTTCCGCGCCGGTCCCCGATCCCAGCGCCAAGGGCAGGCCGCCCAGGAGCGCGGCCATGGTCGTCATCATGATGGGCCGGAAGCGCAGCAGGCATGCCTGATAAATCGCTTCCTCGGGCGGCTTGTGCTCTTCACGTTCCGCTTCGAGCGCGAAGTCAATCATCATGATGGCGTTTTTCTTCACGATACCGATCAAAAGTATGATGCCGATCAGTGCCACGACGGTTAAGTCATTCCCCGTGATCATCAGTGCCAGAATCGCACCCACGCCCGCCGACGGAAGAGTGGAAAGAATCGTTATGGGATGGATGTAGCTCTCGTACAAAACGCCCAGCACGATGTAGACGGTAATTACGGCGGCCAGAATCAGATACGGCTCGGATGCCAATGAATTCTGAAACGCCGCTGCGGTGCCCTGAAATGCCGCATGAATGCTGGGCGGTAGCTGGATGTCTTTTTCGGCCTGCTGGATCGCCTTGGTTGCGTCTCCGAGCGAGGCTCCGGGCGCGAGATTGAACGATAGCGTCACCACGGGGAACTGTCCCTGGTGATTGACGGCAAGCGAAGCCTGGCCCGGCTTCATCCGCGTGAAGGTCGAGATCGGAACCGGAGCGCCGCTGGTCGCTACCGTCGCGCCGTTGGCCGTGGGAGCGCCGCTGTTCGCAGTTACCGTGCTGGGGCGGATGTAAATGTCTTTGAGGTTGTCGGGGCTGGTTGCGAAATTCGGCAGCACTTCGAGAATCACGTGGTACTGGTTTAACTGCGTAAAGATGGTCGAAACCTGGCGCTGTCCGAATGCGTCATACAGCGTATTGTCGATGGCCTGCGGAAAGATTCCCAGCCGCGACGCGGTGTCCCGATCGATCGTGATATTTGTCTTGAGCCCACCATTGAGCTGGTCGGTGGCCACATCGGTCAACGCTGGCAGGGTTCGCAGTTTGGCCACCAGCTTCGGAGTCCACTGCGCCAGTTCCGCTGCGTCCGCATCTTCGATCGAATATTGGAACTGGGTGCGGCTCACCCGGTCTTCGACCGTAAGATCCTGCACTGGCTGCATGTAGAGCGTGATGCCGTCGACTTTCGCGAGCTGCGGTTGCAGTCGTCGGATGATGGCGGAGGCATCCTCCGAGCGCTCGTCGCGCGACTTCAGATTGATCTGTATCCGGCCCTCATTAGGAGTCGTGTTCGTGCCATCGACTCCAATGAACGACGACAGGCTGTCTACGGCTTTGTCCTGCAGAATAATCTTTGCCAGTTCCTGCTGCCGCTGCGCCAAGGCATCGAAGGAAATGAAGTCAGGCGCTTCTGATACGCCCAGGATGACTCCCGTATCCTGCACCGGGAAAAATCCTTTGGGCACAATCACGTAGAGAAAAAGCGTCAGCACCAGCGTTCCGAACGTCACTAGCAGCGTCGCGGTCTGGTGCCGCAGCACGATTTTTACAGTACGACCGTAAAACGCGATGATGCGGTTGTAATAGTCTTCGGTGATCTCGTAGAAGCGTCCCTTTTCGCCTTCCTTGCGATGCTTCAAAAGTTTGGCGCACATCATCGGCGTCAAGGACAGCGAAACTCCTGCCGAAACCAGAATCGTCACGGCCAGAGTGACCGCAAATTCGCGGAACAGTCGTCCGACAATATCGCCCATAAATAGCAGTGGAATCAGCACTGCAATCAACGAAACGGTCAGCGAAACAATCGTGAACCCGATCTGCCCTGCGCCTTTCAGCGCGGCGTCCAGCGGGGAATCTCCGGCCTCCAGGTACCGGTCGATGTTCTCGATCATGACGATGGCGTCATCCACCACGAAGCCGGTGGAGATAGTCAGCGCCATGAGCGTCAGATTGTTCAGGCTGTAGCCGAGCAGATACATCACGCCAAAAGTTCCGATGAGCGACAAGGGGACGGCTACGCTCGGAATCACCGTGGCAGCAAGATTCCGCAAAAACAGAAAAACCACCAGCACGACCAGTGCGATCGACAACATCAATTCGAATTCCACGTCCTTGACGGAAGCACGAATCGTCGTCGTTCGGTCGGTCAGAATCTGAACCTTCACCGCCTGCGGCAGGGAAGCCTGCAACTGCGGCAGAAGTTTCTTGATCCGGTCGACCACACTGATGATATTGGCGCCCGGCTGCCGTTGGATGTTGACGATCACGGCCGGCGTGAGATTCATCCACGCGGCGAGCCGCGTATTCTCGGTCCCGTCAATGACGTTCGCAATGTCACTGATCCTTACTGGTGCGCCGTTGTGATACGCGATGACGATCGGCTTGTATTGTTCGCTGGAGAAAAGCTGATCGTTGGCGCCGATGGTGTAGGACTGGCGCGCGCCATCGATCACGCCCTTGGCTTGATCCACGTTCGCCTGGGCCAGCGCTGCACGCAAGTCCTCCAGGCTCAGGCCGTAGGACGCCAGCGCCGTTGGATTGGCCTGGATGCGCACCGCCGGCTTCTCTCCGCCGCTGATCGAGACTAACCCGACGCCGGGCAGTTGTGAGATCTTCTGCGCCAACGAGGTATCCGCCAGGTCTTCGACCTTCGACAGAGGCAGGGAATCCGACGTCAGCGCGAGCGTCAGAATAGGCGCGTCCGCCGGATTGACTTTGTTGTAGATCGGTGGATTCGGCAGATCCGTGGGCAGGTAAGTCGAGCCGGAGTTAATCGCAGCTTGCACCTGCTGCTCTTCCACGTCGATGTTCTGATCGAGGCCGAACTGCAGCGTGATGACTGAACTGCCGAAGGAACTGGTCGACGTCATCTGGCTCAGGCCGGGGACCTGGCCGAACTGCCGCTCCAGTGGAGACGTGACCGATGAAGCCATCACGTCGGGATCGGCCCCGGGATAAAACGTCACAACTTGAATCGTCGGATAATCCACTTCCGGCAGCGCTGAAACGGGGAGTTGCATGAACGCAACCCAGCCGATAAGCAACACGCCGACCATAAGCAGCGTGGTGGCCACTGGCCGGAGAATGAATAGCCGTGAAGGACTCATGAACCTGAACTACCTGAAACTGGATTACCCGAAGAGGGGTTTCGAAAACTGTGAGCGCCCGAACCCGCGCTGCCTGCCGTCTGCCGGCCGATTCCGTCATTGCCCGGTCCCACGCGACTACCGCTCGGATTCGACGTGCGCGGTTCGATCTTGCTGCCTCGCTGCAACTTGTCCTGCCCGTCGGTGACTACCACTTCGCCGGGATTGAGCCCGGCCGTGATGACGGTAGTATCTCCCTGGGTCAGCGATACGGTAACCTGACGATCCTGCACTGTTTTATCGGGATTCACCGAATACACGAACGTCCCCTGCGGGCCACGCAGAATCGCTGCTGTTGGAACGACTGTGCTGTCCTTTCGGGTCTCGAGCAACAAGTCAGCATTTACGAACTGGTTCGGCCACAGCTCATTATTGGCGTTGGCAAAGACCGCCTTGAGCTTCGCTGTTCCGGTCGTCGGATCAATCTGATTGTCGATCGTGAGCAGTTTGCCTGTCGCCAGCTTGGTCTGGTCGTCGCGGCTGAAGGCATCGACCTCCAACGCCCCTCGCTGCATGTGCTTCGATACGATCGGCAACACGTCTTCGGGCAGCGTAAAGATGACGGCGATCGGCTGCAACTGCGTCAAGATCAGCATGGGATTCGTATCTGAGGCGTGAATGATGTTGCCCGGGTCGACCTGACGCAGTCCAACGCGCCCGTTGAACGGCGCAGTAATGTGGCAGTAGACAATATTGAGTTTGGCCGTTTCGATTTGCGCCTGGTCGGTGCGCACCGTACCCTCGAGTTGATCGACCAGAGCTTTCTGCGTGTCAACCTGCTGTTGGGCGATGCTGCCCGACGGAATCAGCGCGGTGTAGCGCTCGAGATTCAGCTTCGCGTCACGCAGTTGTGCCTGATCGCGGAAGAGTTGCGCCTGCATTTGATCCAGTTGCGCCTGATAAGGACGCGGGTCAATCTCGATCAGCAGCTCTCCTTCCCTGACGTTTTGACCCTCCTGCACATTCACTTTCATGATCTGTCCGTCGACGCGGCTCTTGATGTTCGCAGTGTTGAATGCCGTGACTGCGCCCAGACCGGTCAGGTAAACCGGGACGTCCTGGCGCTGGACCGGAGCCGTTGCCACAGAAACGGCCCGCGGCCCCGCGGCCTGCGCCTTCTGCTGTTTGGAGTCGGCGCTACTGGTACAGCCGAGGAGGAAAGTGCCTACTGCTAAGAGGGCGAGGATCGACACGAAGCGGCACATGCACGCAGTTGTCAGTCCCGGTTTTCTTTCAGAGAGATCAATCATATTCACAGGCTTTAATCCGTCGCCGCGAATTTCGACACAGGCTCGGCGGGAGGTGCAAGTATTAGACGTACGCATTGTAGGCTCGGTTTCGGCAACTCGACCCAGGGAGGCAGGATATTTTCGAGGGGAGCCTCCCCAGGAGTGGCTTAGGCAGGAACCAGAAATGCAGTTGCTATCGTAATACCGCGCCCTACCAGCATCAACCGCGGCCCCGGGACAGGTCAAGACCGGGGCGAAGGTTTTACAAATCTTTACTCGAGTTGACTTCTCTTGACCGTTACGAGGCTTTGAGTGCAGTGGGAGCAGGATGCTGCGTTTCATACGCTGTAATTTCCACTTCGTGCTGCAACGTGAGGCCAATGTCGTCTATGCCGTTCAATAGACAATGGCGGATGAATTCGTCCACGGAGAACTTCGCGCGGAAGCCCTGCTCGTCACGCACCTCGCGGCGTTCGAGGTCAATCGTGAGCTGGTAGTCGTCGATGTCTTTCGCTCGTTGCATCAGCTGCGCAACTTCGTTTTCACTCAGACGCACCGTGAGGAAGCCATTCTTAGTGCTATTGTTGGCGAAAATATCGGCGAAAGAAGAGGAGATCACCGCGCGGAAACCGAAGTCTCCCAGAGCCCACACCGCGTGCTCGCGCGACGATCCGCAGCCAAAATTTTTCCCTGCAACCAGAATGCTCGCGCCTTCATAGCGTGGCTCGTGCAGTACGAAGTCGGGGTTCTTGGTTCCATCCGCGCCAAACCGCCAGTCGTAGAACACGAACTGGCCAAAGCCCGTGCGCTCGATCCGCTTTAGGAATTGTTTGGGAATGATCTGGTCGGTATCAACGTTGACCCGGTCGAGCGGCGCCACGCGCCCGCGATGTACTGTAAATGGTTTCATCGTGCGTTCCTGTATACGAAATTGTTGTGCTTGGCGTCACCCCGAGCGGAGCCGTCCTTCAGGCGAAACGAGGGATCTCGGCCATTACTGAAACTTCCAATTCCGAATGTCGGTGAAGTGACCTGCGATCGCCGCTGCAGCAGCCATCATCGGACTCACCAAGTGCGTCCGCCCTCCACGTCCCTGCCGCCCTTCGAAATTCCGATTGCTGGTGGAAGCGCAGCGTTCGCCCGGCTGCAGGATGTCAGGATTCATTCCCAGACACATCGAGCATCCCGACTCGCGCCACTCAAATCCAGCATCCTGAAAGATTCTGTGCAACCCTTCTTGCTCCGCCGCACGTTTCACCGTCTGCGACCCCGGCACCACCATCGCCCGCACCTTCGCGCTCACGTGATGGCCCCTGGCGACTCGCGCCGCTGCCCGCAAATCCTCAATCCGCGAGTTCGTGCACGATCCAATGAATACGCGATCGACGCCGATATCCTCAATCCGTTTGCCCGGTTCCAGACCCATGTATTGCAGAGCGAGTTCTGTAGCGCGCCGGTCTGATTCTTGTAATCCCTTAACTTCAGGCACGCGTCCGGTTACTGGAGCCACCATCCCGGGATTCGTTCCCCATGTCACAAAAGGGCAAAGCTGCGCTCCATCAATCTCCACCACCTTGTCGAACGTTGAACCTTCATCGGTCGGCAGGCTGCGCCAGTGCGCGACAGCCTTCTCCCATTCCGCACCCTTCGGAGCGAATCGCTTCCCCTTCACGTACGCAATGGTCGTTTCATCGGGCGCCACCATGCCCGCCCGTGCCCCTGCCTCGATGCTCATATTGCACAACGTCATGCGCCCTTCCATGGAGAGCGCGCGCACCGCCGGGCCGCCGTATTCGATCACATGCCCGGTCGCGCCATCGGTGCCGATCTGCCCGATGATTCCCAGCGCCAGATCCTTCGCCGTCACGCCATCGGCCAGTCGCCCGCGCACGTCGATCTTCATCGTCTTCGGTGTCTGCTGCGCCAAGCACTGCGTGGCCAGCACATGCTCGACCTCTGAAGTGCCGATCCCAAACGCCAGCGCCCCGAACGCTCCGTGCGTGCTGGTGTGACTGTCGCCGCAGACGATCGTCATGCCTGGCTGCGTCAGCCCCAATTCCGGACCGATCACGTGGACGATGCCCTGATCCGGCGAATCCATATCAAACAGCCGGATGCCAAATTCCTTGCAGTTAGCTTGCAGCGCCGCAATCTGCTTCGCCGCAATCAGATCCGTGATGGGAGTTCCGCGCGGCTCAGTAGGAATGTTGTGATCGACAGTCGCCACTGTGCGCAGTGGTTGCCGGACCTTGCGTCCTGCAGCGCGCAGGCCGTCGAACGCCTGCGGCGACGTGACCTCGTGGACGAGATGCAAGTCGATATAGAGGATAGGCGACCGCCCCGCCGGCTGCGCCACCAAGTGTGCGTTCCAGATCTTCTCGAACAATGTTTTCTTCTGTGACATTCAGTTCAACTCACATTGCACAAAACTAGCGCGGCGTGGTGATCGCGCCCTGCGACGCAGACGAAACCAGCGCCGCATATTTCGCGAACACACCCTTCGGATAACGCGGCTGCGGCGCCTTCCATTGCGCCATTCGCTGGCGCAACACATCGTCACTGACTTCGACCGCCAGTTCGCGTTTGTTCACGTCGAAGCGAATCACGTCTCCGTCGCGCACGCCTGCGATCGGACCTCCCAGCGCGGCTTCAGGAGAAACGTGTCCTGCCATCAGCCCGCGAGTGGCACCGCTGAAGCGCCCGTCGGTTAACAGAGCGACCGAACCACCAAGTCCCTCGCCGACAATTGCGGCCGTGACGCCCAGCATCTCGCGCATTCCCGGACCACCCTTCGGCCCTTCGTTGCGAATCACGACCACATCTCCAGCATGAATTTTCTTTGCGGTGACCGCGGCCATGGCCTCTTCCTCCGACTCGAAGACACGCGCCGGACCACGATGCTCCAGCCGTTCGTGCCCGCTGATCTTCGCCACGCAACCTTCCGGCGCAAGATTCCCCTTGAGAATCACGAGACCGCCGGTCGCTTTGAGTGGCTTTTCGAGCGGGACAATCACTTCCTGTCCCGGGGTCTCGACCGCGCTCTCGCTCTCGACGCCAATCGTTTGCCCGGTGACGGTCTTCGCCGACGTGTGCAAATATTTCCCATTGACCAATCGCTTCGCCAGCAATCGAGTGCCGCCTGCGCGATGCATGTCCGATGCCACGAAGCGTCCCGAAGGCTTCAGATCGGCAAGCAGCGGAGTGCGAGCGCTCACCGTTTGAAAGTCCTCAATGTCTAACTCAACTCCTGCCTCGCGCGCAATCGCCAGCAGATGCAAAACCGCGTTGGTCGATCCTCCAGTCGCCGCGACCGACGCGATCGCATTCTCGAAGGCGGCGCGGGTCAAAATATCGCGTGGCTTGATTCCGTTCTGCAGCACGTTCATCACGACCTTGCCACAGGCGAACGAGATTTCATCTTTCAGTGGATCCATCGCAGGCACACTGTTGAAGCCCATCGGCGAGAGGCCAATCATCTCCATCACCGTCGACATCGTGTTCGCCGTGTACTGCCCCCCGCACGCGCCCGCGCCTGGACACGCTGCGTCTTCCAGTCCCCGCAGGTCTGCGTCACTCATTTTTCCCGCCATGTTCGCGCCGATCGCTTCATAGACGTCCTGAATCGTCACATCTTTTCCGCGATAGTTGCCCGGAGCGATGGTTCCGCCATAGAGCACCATGCCTGGCAGGTTCATGCGTGCCAGCGCCATTGCCGCCGCCGGAATCGTCTTGTCACAGCCCACGACGCACACGGCCGCATCAAACATTTGTCCGCGGCAGACGAGTTCAATCGAATCCGCGATCAGTTCGCGGCTCACCAGCGACGCGCGCATACCTTCGGTGCCCATCGTCTCGCCATCAGAGATCGCAATGGTGTTGAACTCCATCGGCGTCCCGCCGGCGGCCCGAATGCCCTCTTTCACTTTCGCCGACAGCCGGCGCAGATGAAAGTTGCAGGGCATGGTTTCGATCCAGGTATTGGCCACGCCGATCAGCGGACGGCTGAGATCGGCGTCGGTGAATCCAATGGCCTTGAACATGGAGCGCGCGCCGGCGCGGTCTCGTCCTTCAGTGATTCCACGGCTAATGTGCTTGAGATCCATAATTATTAGACCCAGTGAAAGCTTATCAGGATGGATCAGCGAGGTTTCAAAGTTTCAAGGTCTCAATGTCGAGTCACCGAACTTTTGAAACCTTGGAACTATGAAACCTGGTCCAGACAAAAACGGGGAACCTGCTCAGCAGCAGGCTCCCCCAGATGCATGACGCTGCCCAGGAGCCGTCATGCTTGCCCAGCTAAAACCTACGCTCGCGCAGCAGAGCGAGACTCTTCAATCGACACGCCCGCCGGCGGATGCGGGCCCGCCCACGCAGTCGCAGCGCCAGAACTAACCTTGATGACGTCCGCGATGCCGTACCATTCGCGATAGAGCTGGCCAACCTGCTTCTGATTCACCTCGAGCGCAAGCGTGATCTGATGATCGTGCTCGGCCGGTTCAGCATGCACGAGCGGAAGATCGAGCGCACGGCGCGAAGCCGCGTTCAGAATGCGCATCAACGTTCCTTGCGTATTGCGATAGCGAATATGAAAGGTCTGCATAAGCCTGCTCCCTTATTGCGTCGGTTCTTCTTCCAGCAACATCTCCGAAAGCGCCGCGCCTGCCGGAACCATCGGGAAAACGTTGGCTTCCGGAGCGCAATCAAACACCAGCAACTCAGGCTCTGGTGACCGCAGGAACCGGTCGATCTGATCCCCCGTGTCTTGTGATACAGGAAACTCCCGCATCGCGTCTTCGTTCAGCCGGAAACTGTGAATCTTGTAGGCCTTCGCGATCTCGACAAAATCCGGATTGTCGCTCAGATCGGTCTCGGCATAATTGCGCTGATAAAACAGCTGCTGCCACTGCCGCACCATGCCGAGATATTTGTTGTCGATGATGACCATCTTCACCGGCAGGCCGAGGCGGTGAACCGTGGCCAATTCCTGGATGTTCATCTGAAATCCGCCGTCGCCCGAAACACAGAGCACGCAACTGTCCGGCTTCGCGAGTTGCACACCCACTGCAGCTGGCAGAGCGAAACCCATGGCTCCGAGTCCGCCCGACGTGATGAAACCACGCGGCGAGGACGACCGGTAGCGCTGCGCCGCCCACATCTGGTGTTGGCCTACATCGGCTATCACCACGTTGTCCTGCGGCAAGCGGCTGAAGAGCTCGTCGAGGAATCGAATCGTCGGCTGCGCCAGCCCGCGCGGATCCAGCTCGGCGCGCTCGGCTCCGCACGCGACGGAGCGCCACTGGCTGAAGTCGGGGACAGTATGCCGCCGCAATTCCGCTTGGAATGCTGGAATCGTATCCGCTAGACTCCCAATCACCGGAAGATCGCAGGGACGAACGCGATCCAGTTGGGCCGGATCGATTTCAAAGTGGACGATCTTGGCATGTGGCGCAAACCGCGTCGGTTCCCCCGTCACGCGATCATCAAGCCGCGCACCAAATACCATCAGCAGATCTGTTTCGTTTAACGCCGTGTTCGCGGCGCGCGTTCCGTGCATGCCGACCATGCCCAGGTAATACGGCGCTTGCGGAGGAACCGCGCCCAATCCATGGACCGTGGCAAATGTCGGCACATTCAGAGTGTCGAGCAACTGCCGTAACTCCGGAATCGCCCCTGACAGCTTTGCTCCCGCGCCCACCAGCGCCACGGGCTTCGAAGATTGCTGCAGCAACGCGACGATCGTGTCCGTGAAACCGCCTTCGGCTTTTGCGTCAGCAGGCCGCGCGTGCGGTGTGAACTTCACCGGCCCCGAAAATTCTTTCTTGGCCTTCAACATGTCCGTAGGGATATCGATGACTACCGGCCCAGGACGCCCGCTGCGCGCCCAATAGAATCCCTCAGCGATCGCCTCGGGGATTTCGTCAATCGTGCGAACCAGGCGGCTCCACTTGGTGAGCGAGAGCGTCACGCCAAAAACGTCGGTCTCCTGAAACGCGTCCGTCCCGATCAAAGCACTGCGTACTTGCCCGGTGATGCAGACCAGGGGAACAGAATCCATCTTCGCGTCGGCAATGCCGGTAACCAGATTCGTCGCGCCCGGCCCGCTGGTGGCCATCGCAACGCCCACTTCTCCAGTGACCCGCGCATAACCCTCCGCCGCGAACACAGCTCCCTGCTCATGCCGCGTGAGGATGTGCCTTACTCCGCTGCCCTCGAGCGCGTCGTACAGCGGCATGATCGCGCCGCCGGGGTAGCCAAACACCAGTTCGACCCCTTCGGCGCGCAGGCACTGCAGGACGATGTCGGCTCCTTTAAGCATTCACCACCTGTTTTGGTTCCTTCGGAGCTTCTGCCTTCTTGCCTTCCTTCGGCAGCCAGCTCATCATGCCGCGCAGCTGTGCGCCCACGATCTCGATGGGATGCTGCTTTTCCTTTTCGCGCAGGGCGTTGAAGTTCGGGCAGCCGGCCTTATTCTCGGCAATCCATTCCCGCGCGAACTGACCACTCTGAATATCGGCCAGCGTCTTCTTCATCGCGGCGCGCGTGGCATCGCCCACAACCTGTTCTCCGCGGGTCAGATCCCCATATTCGGCCGTGTTCGAGATCGAGTAGCGCATGCGGCTTAGGCCGCCTTCGTAGATCAGATCGACGATCAGCTTTACCTCGTGTAGGCACTCGAAGTAGGCGATCTCAGGAGCGTAGCCGGCTTCGACCAGGGTTTCGAATCCCTTCTTGATCAGCGACGTCAGCCCGCCGCACAACACGGCCTGCTCACCGAACAGATCGCTCTCGGTTTCTTCCTTGAACGTCGTCTGCAGAACGCCCGCGCGGGTCGAGCCGATACCGTGCGCGTAAGCCAGCGCAAGTTCGTGCGCATGACCGCTGGCATCCTGCTGGATCGCGATCAGCGACGGTACGCCGCGGCCCTCGGTATAGACCCGTCGCACCAGGTGTCCCGGGCTCTTGGGAGCGATCATCACCACGTCCACGTCGGTCGGTGGAACAATCGTCTTGAAGTGAATGCTGAAGCCGTGGGAGACGCCGAGAACCTTGCCGGGATGCAGATACGGCTTGATGAACTGCTGATATGTCTCCGCTTGCGTCTCATCGGGGGTCAGTAACTGAATCCAGTCCGCTCGCTTGGCGGCTTCGTCCGGCGCTACCACGACCATGCCATCGGCCCGCGCCTGTTGGGCGCTCTTTCGAGCTGGGTCCAGCCCAACAATGACTTTGAATCCGCTGTCGCGAAGATTCTGCGCCTGGGCGTGTCCCTGGCTGCCATAACCAATGATGGCGATCGTCTTGCCCTTCAGTACCTCAGGCTTCGCGTCGCGTTCATAAAAAATAGTAACCACCAGCGTGCTCCTCTCGGTTCACAAGGGGAGGAAAGAAGCCCTTGCTTGTTGGGGAAAGATTGACGCTATGTTGCAATACCGACCGGTCGGTCGGTATCTAGAAATGCTACCTGTGCAGCCCGCTAGGTGTCAAGGGAGAAGTCTGGTTCGGCAGGGAAGCGAAACTCAGCCTTTGTGAGACACAAATGACGGTTTTGCGTCCTTATTGATAAGCTATCCGTCTTCCGGGTTGTCGGAACCAGCAGCGAAGAGCCAAAAGAACCAAGCCGCATTCCAGCCGGGAGGAACTCATGAACCAATTTGAATGCCTGACCCCGATTTTGAACGTCAAGAATTTCGCCGCATCGATGGACTACTACCTCAACCAGCTAGGCTTCGAGAAGAAATGGGATTGGGGCGATCCTCCAGGCTTCGGTTGCGTAGCGCGAGGCAAGATCGAGATTTTTCTCTCTGAAGGGGGGCAGGGTCAGGCCGGCACGTGGATCAGCATTTTCGTGGAGGATGTGGATGCGCTGCATGAGGAGTACAAAAGGAGCGGGGCGATCATTCGCCAGCCACCGACAAATATGCCCTGGGGCATTCGTGAAATGAATGTGCAGGATCCGGACGGTCATCGCTTTCGCATGGGCAGCCATTCCGAGGGCCCCGTCGATCAGGAAGGCTGGAAGCGCTTCGGCGAGATACAGCAGTTCGGGGAGTGAACCGGAGCAAGGGCGATTGGCAGCTGCCGACCGCGCGTGAATATTGGCAATCCTGCCCGCAACTGTTTACCATGGCACGCGATGGCACGCGAGACTCTGGTTGATTCCCGGCAGGAAATCCTGCGCACCGCTGCCCGCCTGTTTCAGCAGCGCGGATACGACGCGACTTCGATGAACGACGTCGCGGCCGCGCTCAAACTCAGCAAGGGCGGCCTCTATCATCATTTCCAGAGCAAGGACGAGATCCTGTTCGAGATCATGAACCACGCCATGGAACTCACCCAGGAGCGCGTCATCGGCCCTGCCAGCACCATCGCCGATCCCGTGGAACGGCTGCGCGCATTGATTCGCCTGCACATCGAGGTCGTACTCAGCCCGCGCGACCGCGAGATCACGGTCATGCTGCATGAGAATCATCCTCTGCCCCCCGCGCTCCGCAAGCGCATCAACCACCGTAAGAAAGAGTACGTGCACTTTGTGGAAAGCCTGATCGCAGAGGTCCAAAAAGGTGCGCAATGCACCCGGACAACAAAGTGCACGGTGAGCCCGCGTGCCGCTGCCTTTGCCCTGCTCGGCATGATCAACTGGATTTACCAGTGGTACAAGCCGGAAGGAGAATTGCAGGCGAACAACTTGATTCCGCAGTTCACCGATCTCCTATTTGGGGGGATTCTCGCGTGAAGGCGTGGTTCGGGACCGTCGGCGAGATTGACCAGCAGCGCACGCAGAGTGGCAAATTGTACCGCGAGTTTCTGCGCGTTCCAGCCATGAGCGCGGGACTGTACGTGTTGCCTGTCGGAGCTACCGATCCGCAACGCCCGCATCATGAAGATGAGATGTATTACGTGGTCCGCGGAAGAGGACGCTTTCGGGCTGGAGACGAAGACCGGGAGATTTCGGCGGGTAGCGTGCTGTTCGTTGCCGCTGAAGTTGAACACCGCTTCCACGACATCGCCGAAGAACTAGCCGTGCTAGTCCTCTTCGCACCTGCGGAGAGCTAGAATCCCGACCGAGCCGTTATGGATTATCCGATACTCCCCATGCCTCCGGACCTGTGGCCGGCGGTGCGTGAAATCTATCGCGAGGGAATTGCCACCCGCAACGCAACCTTCGACGCGGAGCCTCCGGATTGGGAGAAATGGGACCGCAGCCATCACAAGCACTGCCGTCTGATCGCCCTTGAGCCTCGTGACGAAGCCATCGCAGAAATTCTGATTCCGCTCGACGGAACTGGCGTGCTCGGGTGGGCCGCGCTTAGTCCAGCTTCGAGGCGGCGCGTATACGCGGGAGTAGCAGAGGTATCTGTCTATGTGGCGGCTGCGGCGCGAGGACGTGGGGTCGGGAAAGCGCTGCTGCAGGCTCTAGTGCACGAGTCGGAGTTGAACGGCATCTGGACGTTGCAGGCTGGAATCTTTCCTGAGAACGCCGCCAGCATCGCGCTACACAAGCTCTGCGGATTTCGGGAGGTCGGAGTGCGGCGCCGCATCGGCAAGCTCGGCGACACATGGAGAGATGTGCTGCTGCTGGAGCGTCGCAGTACAGCCATTGGTATCTGAAGCGTGCTACTTGTGCGGCGGTATCCAGTAGACCTCTTCTTTAACCGCTCCCTTGTCTGTGAACCCGCGCCGCTTCAAAATCGCCTTACTGTGCTCGATCATGTCGGGATGCCCGCACAGGTAGACCAAGGTGTTACTCGGCTCCAGTTCCCAATGATCGGCATACTTCCGCAGAATGTCGTCGGCGCGCCCGATTTCTCCCGGCCAGTCTGAGTGATCCCAGGGACGACTGACCGTCGGCACATACTTGAACCACGGCAATTCTTTGTCGAAGTGGTTCAGTTCGTCCAGATACCCGAACTCCCACGGGCGGCTCGCGCCATTCAGCAGATAGAGTTTGTGAGCGCCATCGAATCGGCCTTCTTTCCAATCTTTGGACAGCGTGCGCACGTAGCTGACAAACGGCGCCACGCCCGTCACCGTCGAGATCAGCAGATGGTTCGTCTTGCCGTTTTGCGTGTCGAGCGAGAACTTTCCCTTGGGGACCTTGCGCATGAGCAATGGGTCCCCGGGTTGTAGTTTGTAGAGTAATGGGGTGAGCGCGCCTTGCGGCACCAGTTCGAAGAAAAACTCTACTTCATCTTCCGCAGGAGACGACGCAATCGAATACGGACGCTCGATGCGTTTGCCATTGGCCTCGACTCCCAGCGTCGCATATTGTCCGGGGACGAAATGGAACTCGCCTCCGCTTCGGATGCGAAACATCCACAAATCGGGAGCGAAATCGACGCGCCGAGTCACCTCCGCGCGGAAGAACTTGTCGTCGGGAATCGTCATCTCACCTGGCCTTACCGCTTGCGCTCGAACCTCCAACCGAACGGTCGTACGAGTTGCGATATCCTACCTGAAACCAGTCCGGCCTGGGAAGTAGGAGATTGAACTATTTCAGTGGTGGTGATGATGTTCTTCGCTCTCGCCGACGGGAATCACACAGCCATGCGCAACCTCGCATACCACGTGCTCGAATTGGATGGTCGTATGCACGATGCGAAAGTCGTGCATCAGGCATTCTTTCACATCGCGCAAGATGCGTTCACTGACTGAGGGGGGAATGTCGGCAATCGAAATATGGCAAGAGAGCGCGTGAGTCTCGGACCCGATGCTCCAGACGTGTAGATCGTGTACGTCATTGACTCCGCCGATCGACCGGATGGCAGATTCAATCTTCTCCAGTTTCATGCCGCGAGGCGTGCCTTCCAGCAGAATGTTCAGGGTCTCACGCACAATTCCGTAGCCAGACCAGAGAATCAGCACGCCAATGCCGAATGAGAGCGCGGAGTCAATCCAGTAATTCCCCGTCACCAGAATCGCCCAGCCCCCGGCGATCACGGCCGCGGTGGAAAGCGTGTCTCCGACCTCGTGCAGCAGCGCGCTGCGGATATTCACGTCACCGCCAGAACCCCGGCTCGAACGATAGAGCAATAGAGAGATCGCTCCGTTCATCACGACGCCCGCAGCCGCAACCCACATCATCACGCTGGCCTGCACGTGCTCGGGATGTTGCAGCCGGCGGAACGCCTCATAAAAGATGAAGAACGCAACTGCCACCAGCGAAGTAGCGTTGACCAGCGCTGCCAGAACTCCAGCACGGTGATAGCCGTAAGTCTTGGTGGAACTTGCCGGGCGCGCCTGGAAATAGACCGCGACCAGCGACAGGAGCAGGGCCAGAAAGTCGGAGAGGTTGTGTCCGGCCTCGGAAAGCAACGCCAGGGAATGGGCGCGAATGCCCGCTACCACCAGCAACACGATGTACGCCAGGGTCACGGCGAGCGAAATCTTGAGCACCCGCGTGGGACCGCTCGCGCCATGAACGTGCACGTGCATGCTTCCAGTGTAAGGGCGCGGCGGGCGAGCTTCAAGCGTACCTGAACCCGCCTGGGATGCGCTCAAAGTGCATAAGGCAGTCGGAAGCCGACCCGCTTGTTTCCCTTTTGTGCTGGGCGACGGCCGGATTTAAGTCGTCTCCTCAAATGCCGATCTTGCGTAGAGACAGAAGGACGCGCGAGCCACTACGTCTGTCCGTGCGCGAATTGACCCAATCTAGGAAACTCTCGCCCCCGGTTGCGCGGTGATCGCTGCGGGAGACTTTGATATGGTGGCCAGCCAGGAAGATGGGGGCGTTGTCCTCAAGACTCATCAAGGCCCGAAGGAGAATTTTTGCCGCCCGTCGGTCGATGTCCTCTCTCACTCGATCTCCCGTGTCTAGGGAGCCCGAGCGCTTGCGGTGGTGCTCACCGGCATGGGGCAAGACGGGCTGAAGGGATGCGAAACGTTGCGCTCCCTGGGAGCGCGCATCTACGTGCAGGATGAGGCCAGCAGCGTGGTTTGGGGCATGCCCGGTTTCGCGGCTAAGGGCGGTCTGGCGGATAAGATTCTGCCGCTCGATCAGATGGGTGTCGAGATTGTTCGTGCCACTGTCTTGCAGAGCGCCGCGCGAAATCAATCCTGAGATCTTGGTTTCACCCGCGGAACAATCAATTCTTGGTCAGACTATCGAGATAGCGATTGTTGTAGAACGTGGTTGTCTTCTGCACGAACTCGAGAATCTTGAACATGCGTTCGCGGCCTTCCCGGTTCACTTCGCGGAACTGAACGGCGATGCCGGAGCCGGGATCAAGTCTGGCCACCACGCCTTCCGCTGACAAGCTGCCATCGTCCATCGAGAAGCCGAGCTTGATCTTGCTGCCCGGCGCAAGAATGGTGCTGGTTTCCACAAAGCATCCCCCCAGGCTCACGTCGGTCACGTTGGCGAACAGGGGAGTCTTTCCCTCCTCGGTTTGCAGTTCGATCGTTACCCTGCACTTCATGCGCGGATGAGAGCGGCGGTCTTTATAGGAAAGATGCTTCTGTTTCTCCAGATACATGCGGCGGTCGGCTTCGGCTAGAAGTTGTTCCGCGTCGTTTCCGTCCTCCGGATACAGCGCGCGCCCCACACTGAGTGACAGTAGATCTTCGCCGCACACTTCGTTTCCAGCCTGCCGGGCTAGGGCCCGCATTTGCTCGGCCTTCTTGCCAGCCGCATCGGCTGTTAGTCCTGGAGCGATGACCACGAATTCGTCGCCGCCCATACGTGCGACATAGTCGTATTCGCGGCAGCTGTCTTTGAGCGCCTGAGCGAACAGACGCAGTACGCGATTGCCTTCCAGATGGCCGAAGCGGTCGTTGATCTGTTTGAAGCCATCCATGTCAGAGACCATGACCGTCAGCGTCGAATTGTCGCGCTTGCAGCGCGCCAATTCCCGCTCCAGTTGCAGGAACAGTGAGCGTGCGTTGGGCAGACCCGTCAGGTAATCGGTAATTGCCGAATTCTCGGCCTGCTGAAATTTCAGCGCGTTCTCGATGGAGAGCGCCATCTTGCCGCTGACCGCGAGCAGGATGCGCAAGTGATCGGAGGTGAAGGCGTCGCGTTCGGCGCGGTAGAGCGCCAACACGCCGATAACTCCGGTGACACCCTCCAGTGGCACTGCCAGGGCAGAGCGCAAGGTGCTGAATTTCGAAGGATCGTTTAGATATCCCGGTTCCACCGAGGGATTGCCGTTGATAATCGGCTTGCGGTTGTGTGCTACCCAGCCGGACAGTCCCTGCCCGACGGGGATGCGCAAGGAAGAAAACAACCGGTAGTTGTCCCCGTTTACATATTCGGGGACAAGTTCGTCCTCGCGCTTGATGTAAATAGAGATGGCGTCGTAAGGCACCATCGGCTTGAGCTTCACTGAGAACACAGAGAGCGTTTCGGTCAGACTGAGCGAAGCGCCCAGATCCTGGCTCAGTTCGAACAAGGATTGTGCTTCCTGCCGGGCCGCTGCGATCGACGACAGGAATGTAGTTTCGCGTCCCGCGTAATCCTGCACGGTGGCGTTTTCAAAGCCAGCAGCCGGTTCCAGGCCACGCTCGATTTTGATCGACGTGGAGAGCGGACCGTTCGGATCTTCCGCCGACTTCGCCACCGCCAGCCGCTCCAGGTACTGATAACGCTTCTGCAAAATGTCGACGACCTTCGGATCAAACGACTTGCCCGATTCGACGCCTAGCTTCTGCATTACCTCGCGCATGGGCAACGCTCGCCGGTATTGACGGTCGGACGCAAGGGCGTCGAGATAATCGACGGCTGACAGGATCCGCGCTCCGATGGGAATTTCGGCGCCTTTCAATCCCAGTGGATAGCCAGAGCCATCCCACTTTTCGTGATGGGCGCGCACAATGGGCACAACCGGATACGGAAAGCGCACGCGTTCCAGAATCTCGGCACCCACCAGGGTGTGAATCTTCATCTTCTCGAATTCTTCGGGAGTAAGACGCCCGGGTTTCGAGATGATGTGTTCTGGTACTGCAAGCTTGCCAATGTCGTGCAGGAGCGATGCCGCATGCAGAGCTTCGAGTTCCGGGCCCGTCACGCCCAGTTCCTTTGCCACTTCGATGGCGTAGACACGGACGCGCTGCAGATGCTCGTGGGTCGTGTGGTCCTTCGCTTCGATCGCCAGCGCCAGCGCTTCAATGGTTCGCAGATGCAGATTGGCCATTTCCTCAACGTGGCGTTTCTCGTCTTCCAGTTTGCCCAAATAGAGGCGATACGAGCGGTAGATAAGGTAAACAGCGGGCAGCAGGAGCAGCGACGTTTCCCAGTTGAACTTCTGATTGAGCCATGCAACGGCCCCCGCCACGCCCGCGCCCACGAGGTAGTAAGGGAACGACCAGAAGTAGCAGTCCACCAGAATTCGGATGAGAGGTCGGCGCTCCGTCAGAGAAATGACGGTTGCGATCGAACCCGCGTTGGCAATGAAATAGACCGTGGCTGCCAATCCCAGCAGAATGGGGCGGCTGCCCACCAGGGTGTTTGCCAGCGGTTGGTGATAAACCTCATAGGCAAGCGCTGTCGATACCGCGCCTGCGCACACGTTGAACGTCAGTTGTATCGCCTTAGGCCGCTCCGGATACAGGCATTGAGCGATCATGGAGATCGCACCCAGAATCACGGTTTCGGTGAAGCTGAGTTCCAGGACGCCGATCAGGATGAACAGAAAATTCACCGACAGCGTCCCGGTGATGCCCGGCAGGTTCACTTTCAGGCGCGACGCCAGAATGGCGATGCCTAAATAACAAATAAACTCGGCGATGTTTTTGCTGCTCTGGTGAACTCCGGCGTAAACCAACGTGGCCAGACCCGCTAGCACCGTCAAGCTGACGAACAGCTTGGCGGATAGCGACAATCCTCTCCACGAGCGCGAGTGCGCAGGCAGACCGATGGCGACGCTGGTTGTGCCAGTCATTTGAGTAAACACACTGCGGCCGGACAGATCCCTTAGCCACTCTACGAATACCAGTTAACATGTTTAGAAACAACAATTTAGGGGTTTTCTAGCAAACTTCGGTAACTTTGCGACGTTACAAAACGGGTATGCCGGCGGCTGGCGAAAAAAACGGATACTCCTAAATCTAACATCCGGTTAGACTTCGCTCCGGCAGCCGGTCTGGGCTTGGATGGCAACGCGACCCGCGAATTGAGGTCATCGGCAGGGTCAGACCGAGTGCGAAACATCCTCTTCCGCGACATTCTGGTCGGCGTTTGTCGTAGACGCAGTGGCCGAGGATTTTCCGCGCCGCATAGCGACGATCCCGGTCCGCACCATCTCCAGCACGCCGTAGGGACGAAGTACTTCGAGCAGGCCGTCGATCTTGTCTTCGGCGCCCGTGATCTCAATCGTCAGAGAATCCGGAGCAACATCGACGACACGCGCACGGAACACGCTTGCCAGTTCCAGCACGTGCGAGCGGGCCTCATGCGTGGCCGCGACTTTGATCATGGCCAGATCGCGGACGATGGCAGGCTCATGAGTAATGTTTTCCACCAGCAGCACGTTGACCAGCTTGTACAGATTCGCCTCGATGCGGCGGGCCTGGTCATGGTCGGCGTCGACCGTAATCGTCATGCGCGAGACCTCGGGCTTTTCCGTGCGGCCCACTGTCAGCGAATCAATATTGAAAGCGCGGCGACGGAACAGCGAGGCTACGCGCGTCAGCACACCCGGTTTGTTTTCCACGTACACCACGTATGTATTCAGCATGTTTTCTCGATTCGCCGCCTCTATTCATCTGCGGCGGTTTCGACAATCTTACTGGGCCGCCGGATCATCTCGTGCAACGACGCTCCCGCCGCCACCATGGGATAAACCGTGTCTTCCTGTTCTACCCGGAAGTTGATCAGCACGGGTCCATCGTGCTCTCGCGCCGCCCGCACCGCGGGCACCACTTGCGAGCGCTCGGTGACCGTCATACTGCGAATCCCGTACGCTTCACCCAGCTTGGCGAAATCCGGATTCAGCAGCGGAGTCGCTGCGTAGTTGCGCTCGTAGAAAAACTCCTGCCATTGCCGCACCATCCCCAGAAACCCGTTGTTGATGATCGCAATGTTGACCTTCAGATTCTCCTGCACGATAGTCGCAAGCTCGCACAACGTCATCTGGAAGCCGCCATCCCCGACTACGACCCACACGTCGGCTTCCGGCCGCGCGACCTTGGCGCCGATCGCCGCCGGCAGAGCAAATCCCATCGTGCCCAGGCCTCCGGACGTGATCAGGCTGCGCGCTTTCTCGTGTTTGTAGTATTGCGCCTCCCACATCTGATGCTGACCCACGTCGGTCACCACCACGGTGTCAGCGTCGCGAGTCTCGCGCCAAAGATCGTTAATCACATGGGCGGCATAGAGGTGCCCGCTGTCCGGCAGGTTCTGAATGTCACGGACGGCGGCATCGCCTTTCAGCTTGTCGATGGAGTCAAGCCACTCGCTGCGGTCGATCGATTCGATCTTCGGCAACAACTCGTGGAGCACTTCGCGCAGATCGCCGACCAGCGGAACATCCACTTTGACATTCTTGTTGATCTCCGCAGGATCGATCTCGATATGAATTTTCTTGGCGTTGGGCGCGTATGTCTTCAGGTTCCCGGTTACGCGGTCGTCGAAGCGCATGCCGAAAGCCAGCAGCAGATCGGCTTCCTGAATCGTATGATTCACCCAAGCCTCACCGTGCATCCCCATCATGCCGAGATTCAGCGGATGTGCCGCCGGAAACGCGCCAATGCCCAGCAACGTAAGCGCCACAGGAATGCCCGCGCGCTCGGCGAAATCGCGGACTTCCTGCATCGCCCCCGAAATGATGATGCCGTGGCCCGCAAGGATCACCGGCCGCTTGGAGTTGTGGATCAATTCCAGCGCCTGCGCATATTCCTTCGGCTCGGGCGACAGATCCGGACGATATCCCGGCAACTGGGGCTTGGCAGCTTCCCAATCGAACTCACAAGTCGTCTGCTGCGCGTCTTTCGTGATATCCACCAGCACCGGGCCAGGACGGCCGGAGCGTGCAACATAAAACGCTTCTCGAATGGTTCGCGCCACTTCGCTGGCATGCGTCACAAGGTAGTTGTGCTTGGTGATGGGAAGAGTGACGCCCGTGATATCTGTTTCCTGAAAAGCGTCGGAGCCGATCAGCTTGCTTCCGACTTGCCCCGTGATGCAAACGATGGGCGACGAATCGAGCATGGCAGTCGCGATTCCAGTGACCATGTTGGTGGCGCCCGGACCGGAAGTCGCGACGGCGACTCCCACCTGCCCACTCGCGCGCGCGTATCCGTCTGCCATGTGGGTGGCACCCTGCTCGTGGCGCACCAGCACGTGATGGATCTTGCTGCCCTTCAGGGCATCGTAGGCAGGCAGAATAGCCCCGCCGGGGTATCCGAAGACGACTTTCACGCCCTCTCGCTCCAGACATTCCCAGAGAATGCTCGCCCCGGTCATGTTCTTTCCAGATGTCTTGTCCATTCCGACCTTCCTGCGCTCCTAAAAAGCAAAACCCACCGAGCCAGCGTTTCTGGCGGGGCGGGATTCGGGAGCCTTCAAGATTTCGTGTTGCTCAGCTCGCTGGTTCCCTCCACACCGGAGAGAGTATAAAAACTCCTACCCCCAAGACTACGACACGAACTCGGTGTAAACAGAGGTTATTCATAAACAGGTGCACAGATGGTATCGAAGCCCGGGAGTCGCCGCAAGGGGAAAGTCCGGTCATGGACTACGGTCTACTACAGTGATTTAGAGTTGAAGGACCTGACGTTTCACATCGTGAGCGGCTGCAGCCACGTTCTCAGGCTTGCCCAGATCCCGCCAGTAAAATTCGTCCGCGCGGAATGCCAAAATCTTCTCACCCTGGCCAGCCAGCCGGAGATAAGAGTTGATGATCGAAAAGACGCCCTCTTCAGCCATCATCTGGAGAAAGCGCGGAGAAATGATGTGCACGCCGGCGAATGCAAGCGCCTGTACTTCCTTTGACAGCCGGACAACTTCTGGTTCCACATCGCGTCCGGCTCGCCGTCCACAGAGCTGATTCTGCTCATCGAATAGTAGATATCGCGAAGTCTCTCGATCCTGAACGGCCAGCGTGGCCAGTGCTCGATTCCGCTCGTGGAATTCCGCCATGCGGCGAACGTCAATCGTGCTCAGCACGTCGACGTTGTGAAGAAGAAAGGGTTCGTCGGCGTGGCCTTCTTCGAGGAGGAACCACGCCGCCTTCTTCAAACCACCGCCGGTATCGAGCAACACCTCTTCGCGCGAAATCTCGATCCGCATCCCGAAGTCGTCGTTCTTCTTCAGATAATCCGCTACCATGTCGGCAAAGTGATGCACGTTGACGATCACTTCGCGAATCCCGAACTGCTGCAGGCGGCGCAGCGTGATCTCCAGCAGCGTGTATCCTGCCACTTCCACCAGGGCTTTCGGCCGATCGTCGGTGAGCGGTCGCAGACGCGTACCCAGCCCCGCGGCCAGAATCATCGCCTTCATCGCGCCGCTTTCTCAGCCGCGGAGTTTTCTGCCGCCATCCTCTCTAACTCACGGTGCTGCAGGACAACCTCAACTCCGCTCCTTCCGCGCAGGCGTTTTGCCACCTGCTCCGCCAAGTACACAGAGCGATGCTGCCCGCCTGTGCATCCAAACGAAATCATCAAATTCTTGAACCCACGCTGCTGATAGTTGTTCACACTTGCATCCACCAATGACATAACGCTGGCCAGAAATTGATGCACGCTCTCCTGTTGATTGAGGTAGTCGATCACCGGTGCGTCTCTGCCCGTGAGCAGCTTGAAGCGCTCCTCGCGTCCGGGATTTGGCAGGCTGCGTCCATCAAAGATGAAGCCGCCGCCGTTCCCGCTCTCATCCTTCGGCAGCCCGCGATGAAAGGAGAAGCTCGCAATCCGCACCACCAGATTGTCCGCTTCTGACGCCAACCCCTGCAATTTCTCCGACGCCAGCATGCTGTGGAAAGCATCCATAAGCGTCGGCAGAGCGATCGGCAGCGCGACGTTGTGCAGCAGCCAGCGCAGGTTCTTGAGCGCATACGGCACACTCTGCAGGAAGTGCACCTTGCGTTCATAGAACCCGCGAAATCCGTAAGCCCCCAGCGCCTGCATGATGCGGATGTACACGAACGCGTAGTAGTACTTCATGAACGCGTCACGCTTCAGATCGATGAAGCCGCGCAGCGTGTCGAGATAATGATCGAGCAACTGCTGCCGCAAATCCGGGGGCAGATCGGCCTTGGCGTCATACAGAAGTGAAGCGACGTCATACTGCAGCGCACCTTTGCGCCCGCCCTGGTAGTCCAGGAAATAGGGCTGTCCGTCGCGCAGCATGATGTTTCGCGATTGAAAATCACGATACAGAAAGTAGTCGCGCCCCGCGCTCAACAGAAACTTCGTCAGCCGGCTGAAGTCGTCTTCCAGTGCCTGTTCGCTGAAAGGAATCCCCGCAAGTCGCAGAAAGTAGTATTTGAAATAATTCAGATCCCACGCGATCGACTGCCGGTCGAAACTGCCGCGCGGATAGCACACCTTATAGTTCAGGTCACGCCCCGCCTCCACCTGAAACCTTGGCAGAGTGGCGATTACCTTCCGATAGGCTTCGACCACCGGAGCCGCAATCTGTTCTCCGGTCCGATGCTTGGAAAGAAATTCAAAGAGGGATGTGTCGCCCAAATCCTCCTCGAGGTACGCACCATGATCCAAATCTTCGGCATAGATCTCCGGCACGGGCAGGCCGTGCTTGCGAAAATGCCGGGAGAACTCGAGGAAGGCGGCGTTCTCTTCGCGCACGTCATAGAGAATGCCGACGGCAGTGATCTTCTCGCCTGTAAGCCGGATGATTTTGCGTCCCGAACCGCCGAGTTGCCCTTGTAAAGGCTGTACGTGCTTGACGGGCGAGTGGAAGTGTTGCTCGAAGAGATTGTTCAGAATGTCCATGAAGTGCGTCGCGGCTCAGGCTTGGGATTCACCACCAAGATAACACCGAAGAGCAACGCCAGAGTTGAGGGGCATCCCCAAGCAAAACATCGAGGAACACCGAGAGTGAGCGTAGGAAGAAATGGCGGACGAATGAATCTACTCGAAAATACCAAGAAGCCGAAGAGGCCCGACTATCCTTGTTTACGGGCCAGGATGTCGAACGTAAGCTTCACTTCATCCTTAACCCGGATTGCCCCGGCGGCGGCTGATACCAGAGTAATCTCGTAGTCGCTTTGCCTCACCGAGAACTCGCCCGAAGCCCGTACGGAATCGCCGTTGATCACCGCTCTCGCCGAGACAGGAAGAGGCCTGGTCACTCCGTGAAGCGTTAGCTCCCCATTCAAGGCCACCCAATATCGATCTCCGCTGCCGCTGGCCGAGATCTTCGAACACTCGTACGCAATTTCCGGAAAGCGATCGGTCTCCAGTACCTCCTCGCACATCTTGCGATGGATCTCCTGCCGATCCTTCTCGCTGACATCGTCGGTCACTTCCAGTGAGTCCGCATGAACGCTGAGACTCAGCCTGGCATTTTCGATCGTCAAGCCAGCCACGGTGAAACTCAGCTCGCCCCCAAAACTCCGGATGGCAATCCGCGGATTATGTCCAAAAGAGGAGAGCAGTCCGGTGGCAAACGCTTGCGCCACAAACGTGCTCCGCTTCGCGTCAACTAGGTAATGAACGGTGGCTTCCCCCAGCAGTGGCCCAGTCGCGTGCACAGTGCACTCTCCCTCGTCCCCAGGAATCGGCCCATTGGAATTTGCCATCTCATCCTTGCTTACGGCCCACTACATAAAACGAAAACTTCAGCTCATCCTGCAGTTTCAACGTCCCTCCGGCAACCGAGGCAACCCGGATCCCAAAATCGCTTTGCAGCAACGAAAACTCGCCATAGGTGCGAAACGAATCAACCCCGAACGCTACTTGCGAAAAGAACGATTGGCCGTTGGTTACTCCGTGCAGAACCAGCTGTCCCTCGACATTCACTCGGTTCAAATTATCTTTAAGCCGGTCTCCACTAATGCTGGAACTCTCAAACAACACTTCCGGGAACTTCTTGGTTTCCAGCACTTCGTCATTCATGACTCGATGGAGCTCCCGTCGGTCGGCCTCTCTCAGTTCATCCAGAACTTCGAGCTTCGCCGCGTTAATCACAACTTTCAGTTTCGCGCCGGCCAACGTTCCCGGAACAAAACTCACGTCTGCCGTGTATCCCCGAATCGCTATCTTCGGACTGTGAGCTACTGCCGAGATTAACCCGCTGGCAAATGCCTGCACTGTAAACTGACTCGCCTTGGGATCGATGGCATAACGGACCACTTCATTCTGCGGTGCCATAGGTCGGTCACACCGTCACAGCAATCCTCAATATCGACGGTGAAAGCCCCCTTTCTCGCCCTGAAAATGGGTCCCCACCTTGCGTGCGAACTTTACATGGAACGCAACTTTATATAGCGGTCCAAATCGGGCAGCGCGCCCTGTACCAGGCTGCCGACTCCCATCTGTCCCAGGTAACGCCGAACGATCGGATTGGAAAGAATCAAGCCAGCGCCAAAAACGATGCAGGCCACGCCACCCAGCATGAACAGAGTGTCCTTGTCAGTCCCAGCGTCGGAGTGGTTGTTGTTTTCCGCCACGAAAGTCTCCTTTCGAAATGACCTCTCTGATTTCTTACTGTTCCATTTGCAGAATCTTGTCGACGACCGAACAAACCATTCTTACCGCTTCATCTACCGCTCCTTCCACGGGAGCGCTCAATCCCAGGTGTCCTTCTTCGGGGCCGAATGTAACGGGCTCGCAACCCACCAGCAAGATCTTTTTCAGGCCGCCATTCATCGTCGACGCCATTCGCAAAACGCTCACGGGATTCATTCCGTGTGTTTCCACAACACATTGCTGCGGCTCATCCAGTTTGCTCAAGTCAGGCTCAACCAGGGAAACCGTGCCCGGCGTCTGCCCATGCGGGTACGCATCCACAAGGATGGTCGTTTCGTATCCATCCTGCAACGCGTATGCAAGATCGAAACCCCGGATGCCAAAGTCGAGCACTCGCACGCTCGCGGGAAATTCATGAGCCGACAACCGCTTCACCACTTCGACCCCAAATCCGTCGTCTCCCAAAAAAATATTCCCGATACCCGCCACCAGGATGCGTGCTTGCTGCATAGGCGTGCTCGGTCTCGCTTCCTCCGTCGGCAAAGGCTGCACCTCTCCCGCATCAAAAAAGAAACGATGTCCCGGCTGCCGCAGCATGCCCAAGTCTCTCCCCGGATCGTCATCCAGGACTACGCAGACATGACTCTTTCCTTCATAGTCCTGCTCAATGCTTTCGATGAGTGCGATCTGCCCAGCCAATGCAATATCGAGGACGTCGCCACCCTGCCGAGGACGCAGGCGTACTCGATCTCCCACGCGCACTTGTACGCCGTCGATAGTCAGCCGGTCGACCTTCGCCTTGTCTTCCAATAATTGCCACTCCCACTCGTTCATGGTGCGTCCTCTTTGAGTGGGCGCAGACCGCGGACCGCGCCGTGCAGTTTCATGAACTGCTCCGCCGGCATGGCGTCGGTCCGATCCAGAATCTGGCGGGCACGATGATCGGACTGGCGAATCTCGCGCTTTTCCTCGTCGGTAAGCGTCATGATGCGTAGCGAAAGGATCTCATCGATCTCCGTGCCGTCAAACAGATCGCCTGCGCTCTCGGGAGCAATTTGCGGGTAATCGTAAAGAATGATGGGGGAAGCCAGTAGAGTATCGCGCTCTCCTGGATCTCCTACGAGCACCGGCCACGCGCCGACGTTCTGACACTGTGCGGCGAGTTCCTGCAATTCCGTAGGAGGCTCAAGAAGAGAAATGAACTGGCCGCTTCTCACTCCCAGAACCGTATGGGTTGAAACCAGAGAATGCGTTAACGCTGCGTCGCGGTTAGCGGCGGGAATCCCCAACGGGGTCAGATTCCGCACTTGAATGCAGACTTTGAACACGTCGTCGCTGGCCGTCACTGCCGAGACCTCCACGTGTCCCTCAACTGCCTCTTGCCGGTGCCAGTTAGTGGCAACGCTCTCTCCATTTTCGTTGCGCTCCGAATCCACATGCGTCTGGTCGGGGAAGCCAAACGCGTGGCAGGAAGCCTCTCGGCAGAGCCGTTGCAGCGAGCACTCAGGAAGCTTGATTTCCCGTTCAACCGCTTCCTGCCATCCGTCGGGCAGCGCCTTGCTCGCATCCGGGGAGGAGTGCGTCGAGCGCGTCTGCAAGTGGAGGAACCGTACCGCTACTTCGAGGATGCTTCCGGAGTTCCCGGAGACAAGGCACTCGGTCCGCATGCTGCACGCCTCTTCGCCTCCCTGTGCTTCGTTGTACGCCTGCGGATACACCACGCCGAAATTCCAGCGCTGCCGGTTCTTCACCGACGACGGCCGGTAGGGATAGAGCATGTATCCCTCATAAAGCACAGCCTTGGCGATTTGATCCACCCGCGCCAGATTCATAAGCGTACCGTCGCTTCCGCCTGCAGCATCTCCTCCAGCGCCTGTTCCCACGTCGGGATTCCGTGCCGGACCTTGTATCCATAAAGTCGTTCGAAGATGTCCCGCCGCAGGCACAACCACGCGGTGTTGGGATAATACGAGTCCATCATGTCTCGCCAAACCTTCACTGGCATGTTGAAGCGCGTTTCCTTCTCCCAGGAAATCGGCGACACCTGCATATGTTGCCCCTCGGGCGAATAGAAAACCGTTCCACTGAACATCACGCAGATGGGAACATCTCCGTCTCCAAGTCCGTGAAAATACTTCGTCGCTCCCACGTTGAAATCGAACGTGCAGGGTACCGCCATATCCACGACGGTGGAATTCTGAAACGGGGGGACATTCACGCTGACATGAGTCCAAAGCAAGTTGCGCAGAGTCTGACTCCAGCGGTCGGGTTCGCCAAACAAATCGCGCAGTTTTTCCTGATCTTCCGCGGTATATCTTCGCCGCGTGACTTCAATCTGAATCTGGCAGCGCAGCACAACCGAGTGTATGGTTTCGTTTGGATTGGCGTTCGTCACGCGCAGCTTGAACGCGATCTGCGGAGAAGCCGAAAACCTGGCCACTTCCGCCCCTTCAATCTTGAAGTCAAGATCTGGCATTCGCCTCCTCAGTCACGACTTGGGCTCTAGCCCGCAGACCGGCGAAGAAGTTGCCGATTTCCTTCCACACTTCCGTGCCTCCCGACAGTCCCCGCCAGTGGGCGCGAATCAAGCCCACCAGTTCATAGCAGGCGTCAATCGGCACGATGTAATACTCGGCAGGAGCCGATCCGCGCGCCAAGCCGACGCGATTCACCAGCAGGGCCGCCACGTCGGGTTCGAGTCCTTTCAGCGCAGGGTTGGCCTGCACAATGCTGCTCCAGGCCTCCAGCGGTAACAAAGATTCGGTAGCCCCAGCCGGACTCGGATACAGCGCGCTCACGCGTGCGTTCACGCTGTTCTGGAAAAAGAAAGCAAGATTGATGGGGATCAGCAGACCGTCCCACTCGGCATCGGTCATCCTGAAGTTCGCCAGGAGCCTCACGTCGCGGGGCACTCGTTTGTATTTAGTTCCGGCCTGTCCGCTGAACAACATGGCGCAGGCGTCGCAGGTGCAATGAAGCCTGCGCTGTGCTGCCTCAATCAGGTGTGCATGTTCTGAGCGCAGCTCGGCGCTGCACATCTCGCACCGTTCCGCCTGCCGCTGCGGCTTGCGCGCGAACTGGCGAAGAGTATCGAAGGCCTGCGATGTTTCTCGAAGCTGTTCCGTCTTCATCATGATTCACCGCGATGACTCTCAGTTCATGCCTTCGCTTCCCATCGATAGAGTGAATGAAGCGTTGACGAATTGGAAAGTGGCGCAGCGCCATGCGGTGCCGATCCCAGAAGTTTCTCGACTGAAATGAAGCCGGAATCGGCCGGTTCTTCCAGTCCCTCGACCACCAGTGATGTTAGATCGGGGGCAGCTTCATAGATCGCTTCTTCCACCGTGACCTGTATCGTTTGGCTGGTCGAACCGCAGGAGTGGCTTTCCATTCGTAGCCGCACACGAACGTCGCCGCCATTCACACTGACTAATTTGGCTTCGGCCCCCATCTTGTGGAGCTTGGAAACGATCTGCTGCAACTTCCGCTCGACACGCGTCTGCAGTTCGTCGGGATGGAGCCCGTATAGAACAAGCAGACTGCTAACCAGTTGGTCCTGTCCAAGCTCGTCAATGATCCGCGCGCCCGAATCGCCGGACTGAAATACGATCTCCAGGATTCGCTCCAGACCTGTGCCGTGCAAGTCCATCAGAAGCTGCACGAGTTCCTTCGCGGCGGCACGCGACGCGGGATCCCCAATGGTTTCCAGGTCATGCACCAGACCGCCGATTTTCTGTACTCGTTTCTGAAAACCCTTTTCGTCGATCACATTCCTCCCTCGAACAACAGGAGCGGAGGAGATCTATCCCTCTCATCCGCTCCTCAACAAGGCAACCACTAACGCTGTTCACCAAACATTGGGGAGTGCCGTGTCTCTAGCGTCTTTCCATTTCCCAAATACATATGCACCCCGCAAGGCAGGCAAGGATCGAAACTCCGCACTGCCCGCATGATGTCGATCCCTTTGAACTTTTCGGGACCGTTCTCTTCGAAGATGGGAGTATTCTGCACCGCGTCCTCATAAGGACCCGGTGTGCCGTATAGATCGCGCGGATTGGCGTTCCAGGGAGTCGGAGGATACGGATGATAATTTGCGATCTTGCCCTTGCGGATTACGACGTGATGCGAGAGAACACCGCGTACCGCTTCGTGGAAACCGCATCCAATGGCCTCTTCCGGTACCTTGAAATCGTTCCAGGTTTTCGTGTGGCCAGAATGCAACTCCTCGAGTGCCCGTTCGGCAAAGTAAAGGCCGCAACAAGCTGCGTACACTTGGAAGTACGTGCGCGCGCGGTCGCGTTCAATGGCATTGCTCCACTTCGGAATCTTCCACTCGAACTCAACTTCGGGCAGAGAAGTGGTTTTGGGCAAATACATTTTCACGCTGTTCCCGGTGGACTTGATGTACCCGGTGTCCACCAACCCTCCCAGAGCCGTGGCCCAGAGGCGCGCAATCGGTCCGCCCCCGGTGTCGAGCGCCAGATGGTCGCCGGTCCGTTTGTCGAGCCAGCGCGGCGACATGACCCACGTGTACTTGCCGCCGAAGTCGCGTTTCTGCGGACGGGGAATCGTCGTTTGGTTCCAGGGATGATTCTTGTCGACCGCATTCCCCAGCGGATCCGTCTTCACGAACGTCTCGGAATTCTTCCAGTCGTCGTAGTACGAACTCCCCAACAGGATGCGGATGTTCAGGTTGATGTCCACCAGATCTGTCGTCACCAGCTTGCCGTCAACCACAACCCCGGGCGTGACATACATCTTGCGGCCCCAGTCCGTCATGTTCTTGTAGGTGTAGTCGCAGTGCTCGGGATCGTTGAACGAACCCCAACAGCCAAGCAACACACGCCGCCTTCCAACTTCCTCATATCCCGGCAACGCCTCATAGAAGAAGTCGAATAGGTCATCGTGCAGCGGGACGACTTTCTTCATGAACTCCACATACTTCATAAGACGCACGATGTAGTCGGTGAACAACTGGATAGTGGGCACTGTGCCAACACCGCCCGGATACAAAGTGGAAGGATGCACGTGGCGGCCTTCCATCAGGCAGAACATCTCGCGGGTCATGCGGCTCATCTGCAGCGCTTCGCGATAGAAAGAACCGGTAAATGGATTGAGCGCCGTCATGATGTCGGCGATAGTGCGGAACCCGTGCTGATTGGAATGCGGCGCCATGGTTGACTGCGCTTTGGCCCAGACCTTGGGATTGGTTTCCTTCACCATCTGCTCGCAGAAATCCACGCCGACCAGATTGTCCTGAAAGATATTGTGGTCGAACATGTATTCGGCGGCCTCCCCGAGATTCACAATCCACTCGGCCATGGCCGGAGGACGTACTCCGAACGCCATGTTCTGCGCGTACGTCGCGCAGGTGGCATGGTTGTCGCCGCAGATCCCGCAAATGCGGCTGGTGATGAAATGAGCGTCCCGCGGGTCCTTGCCCTTCATGAAGATGCTGTAGCCACGAAAGATCGACGAGGTGCTGTGGCACTCTGCCACTTGCCGGTTGGCGAAATCGATCTTGGTGAAGATGCCCAGGCTGCCCACGATGCGCGTGATCGGGTCCCAGTTCATCTCAACGAGGTTCCTACCTTTGGTCGCGGCCTCTTTAGTCGGCGCTGTAATCGTGCTCATCGAATCGCTCCTCTCAGTGGGTGTCTCGGTGAATGTCGAGGAAGTCCTAGTAGGACCTCGGGTGGTAGCCGGTAGTCAGTTCAGCCCGCGGATGCCGCCACTTCGGTTCCTTATTTACGGTGGACTGCGTTAACGTGCGCAAGGCTGAAATGGCGCGTCCATAAGCGCCGACAGCCGCAGAAGAAATCTTTGCGCCTGGCGGCTCATCCATGAACGGCATGAACTTGTCCGGGAAGCCCGGCATGGTGCAGCCAATGCAGATGCCGCCGACATTAGGACATCCGCCGATCCCAGCCATCCAACCGCGCTTGGGCACGTTGCAGTTCACCACCGGTCCCCAGCAGCCGAGTTTCACGATGCATTTCGGAGAACCGTAACTCTCGGCAAAGTCGCCTTGCTCGTAGTAGCCGGCACGATCGCAGCCTTCGTGTACGGTCTTCCCAAACAACCATGTGGGTCGCAACTGGTCGTCGAGCGGGATCATGGGCGCGCGCCCCGCCACCTGATAGAGCAGATAGAGCACAGTTTCCATGAAGTTGTCCGGTTGCACCGGACATCCGGGAACATTCACGATCGGCAGGCCAGCCTTCGAAGTCCACTGCCAGCCGAGGTAGTCCGCCAGCCCCATGGCGCCGGTGGGATTCCCCTCCATCGCGTGAATGCCGCCGTAGGTTGCGCAAGTGCCGCAGCCGATAATCGCTGTTGCCTTGGGCGCAAGTCGATCAATCCACTCGTTGGTGGTAATCGGCTGCTTGGTCTTGGGGTCAGTTCCCAGCGCCGCCCAGTATCCCTCTCTCTTGATCTTCTCGTTCGGGATCGAGCCTTCCACAACTAAGACGAACGGTTCGAGCCTTCCTTCTTCCGCGAGATACCAGTACTTGAGGAAGTCGTCGCCGTTCTCATACGCCAGAACTGGATTGTGCAGGTGGACCTTGGGCAGACCGGGAATGGCTCCGAGGAGAACATCCTCAATGCTCGGCTGAGTTGCCGCAGTAATTGAAACGGAGTCTCCATCGCAGCCGAGGCCGGCTGTAATCCAGACTATGTGCACCTCCGAAACGGCCGGGGGATGCTGAGTGACGCGACCATACGGGACTGTTTCCGCCGCCATAGCTAGGTCTCCTTTAAGATTTCAGGTATTTCGCGAACTCCATTTCACTCGTTCGCCACGTGCTCTCCGAATGAGCGGGGCCGGTGCGCGCGGCGAAAACACAACTTGTTGTCACCCTAGTTCGGCGAAGGCGATTTACAGGCATTTCACAGAAATGTCGATAGCCAGCATGAATAAAATGAATGGGTGCCCACAAGCGGGAGGAGCCTCGTTTCGTACAGATGCAAAATACTACGAGGCTCACAGGGTTTTCCTTGCGTCAATGGGGGCCCCGTGCCTTGGAGGGCAAAGCGTTTGAAATCATGGGACCGCGGCGAGAATGATTCAAGAACTCTTTTCGTTAGTGCTCCACTGGATCGCGTGCTGCACCAGTTCCCGCGCGCTGCGGAGGGACAGCTTTTCTTTGATGTGTGCCTGGTAGGATTCCACCGTCTTCACACTGATGTGCAGTTCCTCTGCAATCTGGCGCGTGGAGTGCCCTTCGCCGATCAAACGAAAAACTTCGAGTTCCCGGTCGGTCAGGTCCGCGATCGTCGAAGGCCGGCCTGCGCTGGGTCCGCCGATGTAGCGCTGCAGCATCCGGTTGGCAATGCGTTCGCTCACATAGATTTCGCCACTCAGAATGCGTCGCAGGGCAACGAGCACTTTCTCCGTGGCCTCCTGCTTCATGATGTAGCCCTGGGCGCCTGCCCGAAGCGCGCGCTCTGCATAGACCGACTCGTCGTGCATGGAGAGGATGAGAACTGGTAGTTCCGGATACCTCGTTCGAATGTCCTTTAGCAAGTCGAGCCCGTCCGGCCCATTCAACGAAATATCCACGACCATAATGTCCGGCCTGACAGTCGCGACCGCCTGCACCGCGGTGTGCGCATCTTCCGCCTCACCACAGACGGACAGATCTGATTCGCGGTTGATCAGCAACGTTAGTCCCTGACGTACGATGGGATGGTCGTCGACCACGAACACCCTGGTTCTCTTGGTTGCGGCACTGGTCTGGTTCATTGCGGCCTCTCAACTCTTGGTTGTTGGGGCAATCGGAAATCTGCAGGTGACGGCGGTCCCTCGTGGTTGGTCGCGGTGCACGTCCAGGCTCCCGCCGATCATGCCCGCGCGATAACCCATGATGTGCAGCCCCACGCCCGCGTGTGGCGCGAGCGGCCGCTCGATCCCTACCCCGTCATCCTTCACAATCAGCGTTCCCTGGTGTTCGCCAGAGAAAAGCCGGATCAGTATATTTTTCGCGCGGCCATGCTTGATGGCATTATTCACTGCCTCTTGCGCAATATGGTACAGGTGGGTCGCCATCGCAGCATCGTGAATCAACACCGCCCCTTCACACTGGAACCGGCACGCGATCCCGAACAGGTCTTCGATCTCCGTTGCGTAGAGGCGCAACGCCGACATCAACCCGTGGGCATCGGAGACCACCGGCAGCAGGCCCCTCGACAATTCTCTCGTCTTGCGAATGGCGTCGTTGACTAACTCGACGATCTTGGCGGCGTCCACCGCTTCCGGAATCCCTCTCTCCGCCAGCTTCTGCTCCTGCACCTTGGACATGAACGCGATGCCGGTCAAATGCTGCCCCAACCCGTCGTGCAAATCCTGGCCGATTCTACGCTGCTCCCGTTCGCTGATTTCAAGAACTGTCTTCTCCAGCCGCTTGCGCTCACTGATATCGCGGATCGCGCTCGAAACCAACACTCCCTCTTCAGTCTCCAGCGGACTCAGGCTGATCTCCACCGGAAATTCGTGGCCGTCCTTGTGCATGGCGTACAGTTCCACCCCCGCGCCCATCGGCCGCACTCGAGGTTCCGCGAAAAAATTCCTGCGGTGCGCCGGATGATTTCCCCGCAATCGTTCCGGCACCAGCTTTTCGATCTCTTCCCCCAGAAGTTCCTGCCGGGGATAGCCAAACAGTTTCTCCACTTGCGCATTCACGAGGACGATCTTGCCCTTCTGGTTTACGACCACCACCGCATCGGGTGCCGCTTCCAGTAATCCTCGAAAGCGCACCTGAGCCCGCTTTTGCGCTGTAACGTCAATCCCCGACGCGATCACATACATGGGCATCTGCTTGGCAGCAGGCAGCACGGCGGCCGACCACGCGATCGTCCGAAGGCTGCCGTCGCTAGCGGACCAGGAACTCTCGTATTCGGCGCGAGACTGGTTGTCGCAAGTCTGCTGGAACATCGCTTGAAACTGCTCCTTCTCTTCCGTCGCCATGAACAGGTCCCAAACGCGCTGTCCCCGGACCTCATCTAACGATTTCCCGGTCATCTCTTCGCAGGCGCGATTCAATCGCACAATACGTCCTTCGCGGTCCAGAACCACTACTAAAGCGCCAACCGTGTCGAGGATTCCCGACACCACGTTGCGCTCATCCTGCAACTCCTCTTCCGTACGCTTGAGGTCAGTGATGTCGAACGCAACTCCGTGAATAAACCACGGACGGCCATCCGGGTGGCGGATCATCTTGGCTTCGCAATGAAACCAGATCACCTGACCACTGCGCGCGATCACCCGGTAGGCGGACCGCAATGGCTTACCCGAGACGAACATCTCGGAGGCCTCGATGCTCCAGCGATCCTTATCGTCGGGATGAACCTGCCGGTACCAGAGCACGGGATCTTCGAGCCACTCGGACTGCGAGAACCCCAGCGTGGCTTCGATCTGCGGACTCACATAAGCTTCGCCGATGCCCCGGTCCAGATACGCCATGAACACAACCGCCGGAAGTTGTTCTACCAGCGCTCGATATTTCGCTTCGAGGTTCGGAAGTTGCGCGTCAGAAACCGGAGGCTGATCGAGCCTTTCAAAAAAATGGTGAAGGGCTCCGAGTGATCCAACAATATCTTTGTCCCTTAGATAGGTTCCGGCAAGTTCGTTCAGAATGGATTCCGCATCTTCCGGGCTGAGCACTGGTTCCTCTGGGAGCGGCGACGCGGTATCGTTCGCATTGCTGTCGCCCATTTTCCAGAACGTGTTCATCCAAAGACACTCCCAACTTCATCCACAGATCAGAGCGGCGGTGCGTTCCTGGAGCGGCTTCTCCAATTCGGCTCCTTATTGAGAGATGCCTGCGTGAACCGCCGAAGTGCGTGTATCGCCCGCCCATACGTCTGCACTGCTTGAGAAGACAGCAGCGACCCTGGAGGTTGGTTCATAAACGGCATGAATTTATCCGGAAAACCCGGCATCGTACAGCCGATGCAAATGCCACCCACATTCGGGCATCCGCCAATTCCGCCCATCCACCCTCGCTTGCCGACATTGCACTGCACGACCGGGCCCCAGCACCCGAGTTTCACAATGCACAGCGGGGATCCGTATTCTTCGGCAAACTCACCTTGCTCGTAATAGCCGCCGCGATCACATCCTTCGTGCAATGTGCTCCCGAACAGCCATGTTGGACGCAACGCATCATCGAGCGGAATCATCGGTGCGCGCCCGCTCGTCATATAAAGGAGATAGAGAATCGTCTCCATCATGTTGTCCGGCTGCACCGGACAGCCGGGAACACACACAATCGGAATCTGCGCCGTCGATTTCCATTTCCAGCCAAGGTAGTCCGGCAGCCCCATGCAGCCCGTCGGGTTCCCTTCCATGGCATGAAGTCCGCCATAAGTCGCGCACGTCCCGGCCGCAATAATTGCCCACGCTTTCGGAGCCAGTCGATCGATCCATTCGCAAGTCGTAATTGGCTGGCCCGTCACAGCATCAGTTCCGAAGGAAGCCCAGTATCCCTCCGTCTTGTTATTCTCGTTCGGGATGGAACCTTCAACCACGAGGATGAACGGTCTCTCCGATTTTCCTTCTGCCGCGGCGCGGAAGGGCCTGACGAACTCGTCTCCATTTTCGTAGGCTAGAAAAGGATTGTAGATCTTGACTTTGGGAATCCAAGGCAGAGCGCCCGTCACAATATCTTCGATGCTGGGCTGCGTGGCGGCCGTCATCGCGATGGTGTCCCCATCGCAGCCCAAGCCTGCGGTTATCCACAGGATGTCGATGGCTTCGATCGTCGTGGTGTTCTTGAGGTCTCCCGTTCGACCAACCGTAGTGTCTTCCATCGACACTCTCCAGCGCGCGACCGCTTGCGCCTGCGTATTCTAGCCTATTTGTCCCGCGAGAACGCTGCACCACCCCGGAAAGCCGCGATCCGGAACGCATGGCGAAAAAATTAAGCAGTAGGCATCATTCCTTTCAACACACCGGACCACGCTCAACCTGCCTTGTACGGCGCCCTGTGCCTATTGATCACTTCCGTAATAGCCCATCAGAGCCATTCCGTCGCCGCCCCCAACGCGTTAGTCTGTTTGTGAGCAGACTTCGGGGGAGGGCTGTTCGACAGGCGTCCCATGACTCTATGAGTCTGGGACGCTTTGTTTTGTATTGGGTAAGCACCCTCGGGGATGCTGATGGAATTTGGTGGCGGCGGTAGGACTCGAACCTACGACCTACGGATTATGAGAACACAGTAGGGTTCTGCACCGTTATGAAAATTTTCTACTCTACTCCTCTTTTCAATCGGTTACAAATCAGTCGATTTGATCCGTTCTGCTTGGAAACGATCCGTTCTGATCGCGGAACCATTACAATTTCATGACAGTTTGGGCAAACGCTGGCTCGATTGAAGATCACACAGTGTGTTCTGATGGGTTATGGAGATCCTTCCATCTGATCTACAACGCTTACCAGAACTGAGTTTCAATAGGGAAGATTATGGCCAGCAGAGTGAAAGAGCTGAAAGGCGGACCTGATGACAATTGTGGAGCAGCGGAGCGATGCCGACGGTATTTCAAGAGATTTCACGAAACCGTTCGCGGCTTTCATGCAGAACTATGACGCCGACAGCCAGAATGCGATCTGGACGGCGCAAAGGCAGAAGTTTCGCGCATTTTGGACCAACCGCATAATGAATGGACCAGAAGGAGACCTGGATGACGTCGAGATTGACGGGATCGTGAGCATCTTAGACCGCCACGGAAAAGGCAACACGAAGGAGAGCGAAGCGGTTGCGCGAGTCATGATCCCGCAAGGCGCATGGCGGAGAATGTTCAACGAAATAAAATCGAACAAGTCACTCGCGAAAGCATTGGACGACGTCTTGCAAGAATCAGACGCTGAGCAGAGATCAGCGGCTATCGACAAGGTTTACGCACTCAACGAAGGACAGCGCAACAACCTGACTGGGCAGAGTGGGAATGCGATTAATGCCATGCTGGCGGCCTGGGATCCGTTCACCAACTCAAGCATCGTGTCTTTGAACGACAGGAAGCGGGCGATAGATTTCTTCAGCTTTGAAGGGAGTCCTGACTTCGAAAAGGACACGATCGGACAGAAGATTACTCAATCTGATCGCGCCATCCTTCATGGGTGTGAGGAGCTTGGCGTCCGGGCTAATATGAGGACAATAACTCACTGCTGTCCAAATTCGCGGTCTAACTACTGGCCGATTCCGAGGTTGTCGTCGCGGGTAAGAGGCTGAGTCCCCTGATAGGCTGGATTGGGTTCCGACGAAGAACCAATTCAACCAGAGGAGACTCAGCCTGATGAAAGTATGCAGCATTTTCTCGCAGGTGTTGAAGTTGTTTTCGCGTGGGGGGTTCGAGAAGGCGGTCAAGCAGCACAAGGCCGAACGGCACGCGCGGGGTTTCACTAGTTGGGGCCAGTTCGTGGCCATGTTGTTTTGCCAGGTGGGACGGGCGCATTCCTTGCGCGAGATTTGCGGGGGTCTGGCGTGTTGCGAAGGGCAGTTGAAGCATTTAGGAGTGCCGGTGGCGCCCAAGAGGTCGACCTTGGCCTACGCCAATGAGCATCGGCCATGGCAGCTTTACCAGACGGTGTTTGAGCAGACTTTGTCGCAATGCCAGGAACTGGTGCGCCGCCAAGGCGGGCGGAAGAAGTTTCGTTTCAAGAACAAGCTGATGAGCCTGGATGGGAGCATCATCGACCTGTCGGTAAGCATGTTCGACTGGGCAAAATTCCGGCGGACGAAAGGTGCGATCAAGCTGCACCTGCTGCTGGACCATGATGGCTACCTGCCGTCGTTCGCGGTGGTGACCGAGGGCAAGACCAGCGAGATCAAGGTGGCGCGCACGCTGCGGTTCGCGCCGGGCACGATCCTGGCGATCGACCGTGGCTACATCGATTACGCGTGGTTTCGGGAGTTGACGCAGGAGGAAGTGTACTTCGTGACGCGGATGAAGGAGAAGGCGGTCTGCGAGGTCAAAGAGGAATTACAAATCCCGCAAAACAGCAACGTGGTGCGCGATCAGATCATCTGCTTTCCCCGACTGGCGCGGGAGGGCGAGGAGCCGGTGCTGTTCCGGCGGGTAGAGATTTGGGACGCGGAGAAAGAGGAGGCCATCGTGTTCCTCTCGAACCTGTTGGCCTTCGGCGCGACTACCATCGCGGCCATTTACAAGGACCGCTGGGAAGTGGAACTGTTTTTCAAGGCGCTCAAGCAGTTGTGCAAGATCAAGACTTTTGTCGGCACCAGCGCTAATGCGGTCCGGACCCAGGTGTGGACGGCATTGATCGCGATGCTGGTGCTGAAGTACCTGCAGTTGAAATCGACGTTCTCCTGGTCGTTATCGACGCTGGCGGCTTTGCTACGACAGCAACTGTTTTTCTACCGCGATCTGTGGGTGTGGTTGGATGATCCTTTTCAGGCCCCGCCGGCACTTGCCGGCGTTCACGACGATGCGCAACAACTGGAAATCACGTGGTAGGCTGCAGTTGGACAGCAGGCGACTGCTGCAAAGAAACAACCTTGACTTCAGGAGGTAAGTGGCCCAGTAACTAGGACAGCAGCCTGAAACAACCGTGAAGAGCACTTACTTCAGACTGGACCGAAGCGCAAACGCGTGTCCAGGATCAGAGTCGCGCTATGCCCAATGTTTTCAATGTGGGGAATGTTGTCAAACAGCTAATTTGGACGCGAATGACAATAACTAAGTTCCTCTATTCGCCTGAGATCAAGCATTTGTGGAAATCAGAACGGGATGACGAAGAAGTTCCGACCTCGGATACGGCAAGAACACCAGCTTCCCTTTTGGACGAAGAGCTCACAGATTCGGCGCTTTTGAAAACCGCTCATTCCGTGTTACCGATTATCACAACTGAGCAGCTCAAGAGGTTATGGGGAAGATTCAATCGGCGCATTCAAGGATTCGCCGACTTTCAGTCTCCGGGTGTTCATTTTCGAGCACAAGAACTAGATTACAAGCGAGCTGCAAGTCAACGTGGAGTAGACTCAGTCATGTTTTGTTTCCGGGCGGTCATATTGGAGGACGATATGGACTCGAAGTAGCGGAGTTGTGGAATTGAACAGCACTAGAGTTGTCAACCTTCCGGCGTACCGTGGAAGATGGAGTCTTTATCAGCCCTACAGTCGACCCTTCTGCGAAAATTCTCGCACTTGTTTGAGTGGGACCGTCTTGCGCCGCGCAGGCCGTTGGCTGACATATTGGATTGCGGGACCTCTCTGCTAATTCTCCCCCAAGTGTGACGGTTGGCAGCTAGGGTAGCAGCGTGCGAGCACACTGGATGACTTCGGCGATTCCTGGTAAAAAGTCGCGATCAGGATTCTCCGGTGCAATGTCGATTAGAAAACTACACATTCCTAACGTTCGAGATGGCCGTGGCGCGACCCAATGTTTATGCGGGTCGAAAGAGACAGTTCTTCGGAGGGATTTCTAACGTCCATCAAAAGCATCACAACCGCATCCCGTCACCTCACCGTTGTTTCGGGACCAAGGGGTCGGAGGTTCAAATCCTCTCTCCCCGACCAATTAGTAAGGTGTTCCGACTCCGTCCAGTAGCGTCGCGTTGGCATGGCGCAACCAGTGCCAATTCACGCCGACAATCTCTAGCTTCTTGCACGTAGACTTGAGCCGACGATTCGTGAGATTGTGCCGGTCGAATGCGCTACCCTCCCGAGTTGCGAAAACGAGACCTTCTGGATTCGCAACGGCTAGTTTACGCGCCGCCAGAATCTGAATGGCCTTAGGCCCGAGCGGCCGAGCGGCACCGAATCGTTGACTGCGTGGAGTCTTGGGAGTGTCGAAGTGACCATTGTAGACACTTTGCGTCACTCTCAATTCGCCTTTTTCCAGATCGATGGATCGTGTATAACGCGGAGGGGAACGATTACTTCAAGCGACTCTACGACGTTGCTCACCAACATGCGACGAAAGCAGCAGCAGACTGGCCCCCCACTCCAATGTGGATTGAAGGATGTGGGTTCCAGAAATTCTGAGCCGTTAATTCCGGAAATTCTGAGCCGATCGGCTTTGGCCGGTGAAACCTCCTCCAAGTTTAGATGAAGGGTCCGTCCGGAGGGTCCGCCAAGATGTATGAAGCGTCCACGTTCCAGGACTCTATCGAGGATGGCAGCTGCCAGGTCCTCGTCGTGCAACACTTTTCCCCACTGAGTGAGGGGCTTGTTGGTAGTAAAGATCATCGGGCGCTTTTTGAGATAGCGATCATTCACCACATGGAACAGAACATTGGCAGCGTCGGGGCCATAGCTTAAATATCCGATCTCATCGAGGACCAAGACGTGAGGGCGAGTATAGGTGGACAACGATTGGTGTAAAAGGCCTTTGGCACTGGCGTTGGACAGATCCTCGATAAGCTTGGCGGCGGTGGTGCAAAGAGTCTCGAAGCCATTCTGGATGGCGCGATAGCCAATGGCCACGGCGAGATGAGTTTTGCCGCGGCCCTCCTTGCCGTAGAGGATCAGGGAGCGGCCCTCGGTGACGAAGTCCGGTCCCAGATAGGAACCGAGTAGCGATTGCCGCAGAGTCGACTGCAAAGTGAAATCGAACTCATCAATGGTTTTGAAGAACGGAAAGTGAGCCTGTCGGGTGCAGCGCTGCAGGCGGGTTTGCTTGCGGTGCGCCACTTCTTCGGCCAGCAGAAGAGCGAGAAAGTCGCGATACGCCCAGTTCTCTTTCTCGGCTCGATCTACTACCTCCTGGTAGGTGCGGCGTGTGTGCGCCAGGTTGAGACGTCGGAACAGAGGCTCGAGCTGGCCTTCGGAAAGTTCCGGAATCGTCAGTTCGGGCACGGGATTGGGATGCTTCTTGGTCATGGCTTTCTCCTTATTGGTATGTACGTGCACAGTCGCTGAGTACAAGGGCCGTGGAAAAAGCCGCTCCGAGGAAAAGTCCAAAGGCCTGACTTTTCCTCTGCGCTTGAACATCCCGCAACCGCAGCGGGATGTTCACTTTTCCCACCGCCCCGGCTACGGGGGGCTTTTTCAACCAACCCCCTAAAAAACTTTGCGCCAGGAGCGCCTAGCAACGACGATCTCCGACTCGGTCGACCTCCGGTACCTCCCGTTTGGTGTTTTGGTCCCAGCTCCGAATGCACCGGCATAGTCTCGGCCTCCTCGCCTTCCAGTCTTCCGTTTTTCATTGCACCGCCTCCGGAAAGTTCAACCCTGGTTGCAGACATCTCTCCACGTAAAAGGCACCGAATACTTGTGCCTGGAGGCCAGCTTCCATGGCGCGCCGCAGAACTTCCGGGCCATGACTCTGCAGGATGGCGTGCAGTCGATCGACATCCTGAAACCACTGTTGCGGCCGGCGGTGCACAATCTCGGTGAGATAACGAATCGCCGGCTCCCCCAATTCCAGCAACTGCTGCCGTTTCAGATAGCGGCGGCCGCGTTTCCCCGATACTGCTGCCACCAGTGCGGCGCGATGCTCCGCTAGGGAAGAACCTTCGTGGCCCACGAATTTCCTGGGATGCTCTGCTGCATAACGTCCGGCTACGATGCGCACGCGTTGCCCATACAAGTACAACGTGGCCGGCATACTGATCGCCTCCGGCGGCATTGAGTACGCGTGCCCGTCGTACAGCACCGTGGCCGTGGGACCCACATAGAGGGGAATGCGCAGGGCCAGATCTTCCGGCTGCACCTTCAAAGGACGAAGTCGAGGCCTCTCTTCGGCCCAACGCACCGCGGGAATCACGCCGGTGGCACGGCACGGGCGTTGCTCATTCACCTCCCCGTGCCAAGCCTGCAGTTGCTGGCCAAGATCCTGTTCATCGTGAAACCGCCGCACCTTGAAGAACGACGATTTCACGAAACCAACCAGGTTCTCCACGCTGCCTTTTTGCTGGGCGCGATAGGGCCAGCACAGCTCCACCCCCACCCCATCTCCAGCGTGGCGTAAGCAAAGATGGAATTCCATTCCGTCACCTCCCCATTTTTTTCCCACTGGAGAGCGATCGTCTTCGGTCGATCAAAGACACACCGTAGCGGGAGCCCACCCCAGCTGGCCAGATGCTCCGCCAAAGTGCGCACCAAACTTTCCACCGCCTCATCGTGAACCAAACTGACCCGTATCAAGCGCGAGTATTTCAAACGGGAGGCGAAGAAATGAATACGTCGACTGCTGCCATCGACGAACTCCACTTCGATTTGTCCAAAATCGTGCTGACTGAATTCCCCCGGAAGGCCTTCGAAACGAACCACGGGCTTGGCCGACTTGGGGCGAAGCGTGGCTACCAGCGCGTACAATGCGGTTTTGCCGCCTTCATAGCCGGTCTCCCGCGCTCGCCGCAAAATCTCCAGCGACGCTAGATCGGGCTCCTGCTGCAGGATCTCCAGAATCGTTTTCCGGAAATTCGCCACCCGGCTCGGCCGTCCGACCTGCCGTTGGGCTCGCTCCGCCGCATCATCCACATGCACCACAGGCCCCTCTTGCGCGATGCGCTTCACCGAGCACACCGACACTCCTGTTAGCCGGGCCACCTCTGCCTTGCTGTGACCCGCCTTCAATAGAATCTCCACTTCGTGACGCTTCAACATAGTCAACATCCTCCTCTCCCTCCGCCTCCCCCGGTCCATGGACCGGGGAGGCATCGTAGGGAGAAGTTCTACCGCTTATGACTATCTTTGGATGGCTCAGAATTTCCGGAATTAGGCGGGTCAGAATTTCCGGAACTCACAAAGGAGAGATGGAAGCCATTTCAGAGGGTGCTTGCGGTGTTTCCTGGGTGCGACTCCCAGACGCGCGATCACGCTTTGCACGATGGCTAAAGCAAAACGGTTTCGGTTCGACCGGAGGTGGTCGCGGCTGTTTCGTTAGGGCGAAAACGCAATCGCAATCTCTGGAGCGAGCGCGGAAATATTGCGACGCGTTCGCTCAGGTATTACGCCTGAATGGGATTAATTGCGAGGTCCGCTGGCGTTACGACTAGGTGTAGCCTACGAGTCTAAGAGCCTCTAACAAAACCGCTGCTTCAAACCAAGAAAGGAAGACGGCTTCACTGCAACTTTGCGTACTCCGCTTTGGCTTCCTTCAGGATGGGGATGTCGGGGTCGGCGTCTTTCCAGAGTCCTAAGAAGTCTTGGTATGCACTCTCGCTTTGACGGTGTCGCCGGAGAGGCCGTAGGCACGGGCCAGTCCCAAGTGCGCCAGTGCGCGAGTCTCACCATTCGGATAGACCCTATCCTTTGGATATAGTCGCAGCCAAGCGGTACGCCCGCTCCGCCCAAATCCTGGTGGTCGCTTTCTCCTATACGTGCAAGGACTTCCAGTTCTCCCCGGACGTACTGTAGGCTCACCCCGGCTTTGGTCTGCCGATTGCCATCCTACCCAACGAAGGGAGAGCCGCCATGAATACGAGAGCCTGCGGAGGACTGACGACACTGCATAGCTTCGACTCGACTGACGGCATGAATCCGGCCGGGCTAATTCAAGCTAGCGACGGCAACTTCTACGGGACAACCTTCGCTGGTGGAATCTATGACTATGGCACCGGCCAGGGGAGGCCTTTTTTTCCAAATCAGAACGTTAAAGCCGCGCGAGCGGCGAAGGAGGAAGGTAGGTATGGGCAAGCTCAGCTGGTGTAAAACAATCGTTTCCCTGTGTGTCTTCTTTGCGGTGGAGGTGATCGGCTCGTCTGGGCAGACCTTCAAGACCCTGCATAGCTTCGACGGCACGGACGGCAACGGACCGATCGCGGGCCTGGTGCAGGCCACCGACGGCAACTTCTACGGGACAACCAACAATGGCGGATCGTATGGCAATGGCACGGTCTTTAAGATCACTCCGGAAGGCAAGCTGACGACACTGCATAACTTCGACAACACTGACGGCATAAATCCGGCCGGACTAATTCAAGCTAGCGACGGCAACTTCTATGGGACAACGTTCCAAGGGGGGTCGAGCAATAATTGCGACCCATGGTCTCCCGGGCAAGGAGGTTGTGGCACAGTCTTCAAGATCAGTCCAGAGGGTACGTTCACCAGGCTGCATAGCTTCGACTGGACTGACGGCGCCTACGCGAATGCCGGGCTAATTCAAGCTAGCGACGGCGACTTCTACGGGACGACCAACATGGGCGGGGCCTTTTTCTACTTTGGCACCGTCTTCAAAATCACTCCGGAAGGCAAGCTGACGACACTGCATAGCTTCGACTGGACTGACGGCGCCTACCCGAATGCCGGGCTAATTCAAGCTAGCGATGGCGACTTCTACGGGACGACCTCCACTGGCGGGGCCTACAATAATTGCGTATTTCCGGGGCTCGGTCGCCTCGGCGGACCCTGTGGCACCGTCTTCAAGATCACTCCACAGGGCAAGCTGACGACACTGCACAGCTTCAAGTTAAACGGGACCGACGGCTTCAGTCCGGCTGCCGGGCTAATTCAAGCTAGCGACGGCAACTTCTACGGAACAACCGAATATGGCGGCCCCGATTTGTACTTTGGCACCGTCTTCAAAATCACTCCGGAAGGCAAGCTGACGACACTGCATAGCTTCGACAGCGTGATGAGTCCGGCCGGGCTAATTCAAGCTACTAACGGCAACTTCTACGGGACAACCAACAATGGCGGATCGTATGGCAATGGCACGGTCTTCAAGATCACTCCGGAGGGCAAGCTGACGACATTGCACAGCTTCGCCGGCCACCCAACTGACGGCGAAGGCCCTGGAACGCTCGTTCAAGCGACCAATGGGAAGTTCTATGGGACAGCGTCCGCGGGAGGTGCCTACTACGATGGCACGGTCTTCAGCCTGTCTACGGGGCTAAGCCCCTTCGTAGAAACATCACCCACGTTCGGCATAGTCGGGACGGCGGTCATCATCCTGGGAAACAATCTGACAGACGCCACCAGCGTTACTTTCAACGGCAAGGCGGCTACCTTCACGGTGATCTCAAGTACCGAGATCAAAACGACCGTACCGAACGACGCAACCACCGGCAAAGTTAAGGTGCAAACGTCGAGCGGTGAGTTAACCAGTAACGTGAACTTCCGGGTGACGGCGACGATTTCGAGCTTCTCACCAGCGATCGGTCCAGCGGAAACGGTTGTGACCATTAACGGTGAGAGCTTCACAGGAGCTACGAGTGTGACTTTCGGAGGAGTCAAGGCCACAAGCTTTACGGTGGACTCGTATACCCAGATCACGGCCACCGTGCCCACCGGAGCGAAGACGGGAAAAATCACCGTGACCACGCCGGGCGGCACTGCTACCAGCGCCGGGACTTTCACGGTGACCTAGATGAGTGTTCTCTAAGTAACTATACATTTGAACTCAGAAATGTTTTAATGGTGCATGCCCTTTCAGAGGAGGCGCCGGCTCCTGGTCTTCAGCGAGGACGAGCAGCGCATGTTGGAGCGCCTCCGCAAATCGCGCACCGAGCAGAAGAGGCGTACGGTGCGCGCGGCGATCTTGCTGGACTCCTTCGCCGGTCTGAGTGATCAAGCCATTGCGCGGGCGCAGCGGGTGAACCGTAACACGGTGATCCTCTGCATCCAGAAATGCCTGCGCTTTGGCGTGCAGGCGGCTTTGGGAGAATTGCCGCGTTCGGGCAAACCGCGTCGGGTCTCGGATGCGGCGATTGCTTGGGTTCAGAACTCCGCCTGTCAGAAGCCCAAGGAGTTGGGCTATGCCCAAGAGTTATGGACGTACGGTCTGCTGACCGCACACCTACGGCAGCAGGCCCGGTCGGCGGGGTACCCGGAACTGGAGCGGGTGAGCCGCTCCAAGCTGCATAAGATCTTGATGCAGGGAGAACTTCGGCCGCATAAGGTTCGTTACTATGTGGAGCGACGGGACCCGGAGTTCGAGTCCAAGATGGCGGCGGTACTGCATGTTTACAAGGAAGTAGAAATTCTCAACGAAGGACTACTGCGGGGCGAGATTCGCGAGCCGGGGACGGTCACGGTGTCCTACGACGAGAAACCCGGCATTCAGGCGCTGGCGCAGAAAACGCCCGACCGGCCGCCCATACCCGGGCAGCATGCCAGCCCGACCCGGGACTACGAATACAAACGGCTGGGAACCGTTTCGTTGTTGGCGGGGCTGGATCTGCACCGGGGGACGGTGACCGAGATCGTCAGCGAGACGCATAAAAGCAAGGACTTCATTGAGCTCCTGAAAAAGCTGGATGCAGCCTATCCGGCGGCCACGACGTTGCGACTGATTCTAGACAATCACTCCGCCCATATCTCGAAGGAAACGCAACGCTACTTGACGAGTCGGCCGCAGCGCTTTCAGTTCGTCTTCGTTCCCAAGCACGGCTCGTGGCTCAATCTGGTGGAGAACATGTTCAGCAAGATGGCGCGCAGCATGCTCCGAGAGATCCGGGTGCAGAGCAAGCAGGAACTGATCCAGCGAATCCACCTGTACTTCCAAGAAGTGAATGCAGCTCCGGTGGTATTCCGATGGAAGTATAAGATGGATGAGATCTCTATTGATTAGTTATTTAGAGAACTATGATCTAGTTAGACACAACGAAGTTTACATTACTCGAAAGCGTGCCGCTGGGCGTGACCACAGAAACTGTTCCAGTAGTCGCGCCTGTGGGAACGGTCGCATTGATGTAGTTATCGGACTCGATTGTAAACACCGCCACCGTGCCGTTAAACGTGACGCTGGTTGCGCCTGTCAAGTTCGTTCCCAGAATGCTAACCGCCTCTCCCACCTGACCGGTGGTGGGCACGGTTTCCACGAACGGGGGCAGGCCCGCAGCAACGCTGAAGACAGTACCACACGTTGAGTCGGCAAAGCAGCTGCCGTAGCCCCCGCCCGAAACGGTTTCCCCGTAGAAAGTTCCGAGGGTTGCCTGAAAAAGGGCCTCGGGATTTTGGTACTCACCGTCGAGAACTTGCAACGTGGTTAACGCCCCCGACTTAGTGAGCTTGAAAATCGTCCCGCAGCCCGGCCCGAGAGGCAAGCTGGAGGTGCAACTGCTGTATCCACCCGCTAAAGTCACCCCGTACAAATTGCCGTCGCTTGCTTGCACCAACTGGAATCCGGGGGAAGCACCATCCGTGCAGTTCGGCTGAGAACAGAAGTTATAGAGCGTCGTCAGCGAACCGCTCGCCGTGATTTCGAAAACCGTGCCGCAGTAACCGCCCGTGATGCCTTGGGCCATGCAGGCGGCAGACTGCTCGTTCGCACCGCCATAACTGGTTGTCCCGTAGAAATCCCCGTTGCTAGCCTGAGTCAGAGGGCCAACCGGGAACCCTCCGTCGGTGCAGACAGACGAACCTCCTAGAGAACAGAAGTTGTAAAGCGTGGTCAGCGTGCCGCTGGGGGTCATCTTGAAAAACGTTCCAATGCCATTCGCTCCGAATCTGTACGTCGTCCCGTAGAAGTTCCCATCGGTGGCTTGGATCAGCCCGTTCCCCGCATCCCAGCCATCCGCGCAGTTCGGCTCGGAACACCAATTGTGGAGTGTGGTCAGCGTGCCGCTCGGCGTGAGTTTGAACGCCGTGCCGTAGCCTAAGCCGCCGGCATCATTTACCCCATAGAAGTTCCCGTCGCTACCCTGCACGAATGGGCCGGGCTCGGTGAGGAGTTCGTAATTGCCGTCCGCGCAATTCAGTTGGGAACACCAATTGTAGATAGTAGTCAGCGTACCGTTGGGAGTAACCTTGAAGACCGTGCCGCAGTTTGCAGGAGAGGGGCAACCAGCAGAGCCCGTGCCTCCGAACTCCGTTATGCCGTAAAAGTTGCCGTCAATCCCCAGCACCAGCTGGCCAGATGGGCCTGAGCCGTCAGCGCAGTTGGCTTGGGAGCAAAAGTTGTAGAGCGTTGTCAGTTCGCCGCTCGTAGAGATTCGGAAGAATGTGCCACAACCGTACGGACACCCTGTATTCGCTCCGCCAGCGAACGTCGTTCCGTATAGATTGCCGTCCGTGCCCTGCACGAGGGCGGTAGCGGGGTTCCCTCCGTCAGTTCCGTCGAACGAGAACAGAGTGAACGGCGATGCACAGCCGACCTGCACACTGGTCACGTTCGCGTTCGCTGTCCCGCTACCATTGACCACCGTGCACTTCTGCGCCGGATTGGAAGGTTGGGTCAGAACGGTGACGTTGTACGTGCTGCCCGCTGTCACAGCGGCTGAGAAAGTGAAGGGGAAGGGGTAGGACGCAATCACACTGATCGCCAAATTGTCACCACCATTGTTCTCTAACACCAAGCCCGTTCCCGACAGCGCCGACACCGTTCCCCCGATCGTGTAGGTCACCGCACAGCTGACCTGTACATTGGTCACGTTCGCGTTCGCCGTCCCGCTACCATTGGCCACCGTGCACGTCTGCGCCGGATTGGAGGGTTGGGTGAGAACCGCCACGCTGTAAGCACCCCCAGCGGCGATGGCCGTGGAGAACGTGAAGCTCCCATTCCCGCTGATCGACAGGTTGTTACCCCCATTGTTCTGCAACACCAGTCCCGTGCCGGACAGACCCGACACCGTCCCACCAATGATGTAGGTTTGGGGGGGCGGGTTTGTGCCCGAGCCTCCACTTCCACATCCAACGAGAAAGAGCGCCGCAATGGCGACAGCCGCCAACATGAAGCCGTAAGGTTTCACATTGTCCTCCGTGATACGTTCTTGACAGGGGCCGGAAACCTGGGGCGGGGAAGGTGGGATTTTAGCAATTTACTGTGCGAGAATCTAGCCAGTCGTTTGAGTGGCTCTCAGTTGTCGATCAGGCCATTTCACTCAAATTTCGATTGCTTTCGGTTCGGGTCGCATCCGGTGCATCCGTCAGTAATCGAAAGATGAGTGTAATAGAGATGTTTCGCCAACAGTGGGCAAGTTGAAAACTCGTAAGTTTACCTCGTGGAACCAACGCTTTTTGGGTCGACGTATAATCCGCTGGAGGATACGCGCGTGCAAACCCTTCTGCAAGACATCCGCTACGCTCTCCGGCAGCTGCGCCATGCTCCTGCGTTTGCCTTGACTGCATTACTGACCCTGGCGATCGGCATCGGTGCGACCACCGCGATCTTCACCCTGACGCAGGCCATCATGCTGAAGTCGTTGCCGGTCGCCGATCCCGCCCGGCTGTATCGCATTGGCGATACGGGGGAATGCTGTGTCGAGGGTTGGGAGGACGATGACTGGAGCCTGTTCTCTTATCCCCTCTACCAGCGTCTCGCGGCGGCGGCGCCGGAGTTCGAGGAAACCACCGCGTTCCAGGCCGCGCCTGGGATCTACAGCATTCGGCAGGAAGCCAAAGACCGCGAGGCACGTCCCTTGCGGGCCGAATACGTGACCGGGAACTACTTCCATGTTTTCGGCCTCGAGGCCTTTGCCGGACGGGTGATCAACAACTCGGACGATCAACCGTCGTCCTCACCTGTGGCGATGATCAGCTATCGCACTTGGCAGCAGGCTTATGGCTCAGACCCAGGGATTGTCGGGTCCACATTCTTCGTGCAAGGACGGCCGGTCACGTTGATTGGGATTACGCCTCCGGGATTTTTTGGGGAGACACTGCGTAGCGATCCGCCGGACTTTTGGCTGCCCCTGCAACAGGAGATTCTGTTCGACGGCCAGAATGCGCGCATGAGAACGAATCAGTCCCAGTGGCTGTATGCCATTGGCAGGTTGAAGCCGGGCGCCAGCGTGCAAGCACTTCCGGCCCGACTGACGCCGGTGCTTCAACACTGGCTCCGTGACGAAGACGAGATACCCCCCGAATTCAAACCGCAGATCGAACCTACGATTCCCCAAAAATTCATCCGGCTGGCACCGGCCGGAGGGGGTGTCACCTCCTTAAGGGAAGACTATGGCGCGAGTCTGCGTATTCTCCTCCTGGTTTGTGGAACATTACTGCTCATCGCATGCGCCAACCTCGCCAATCTTCTGCTGGCGCGCGGGGCCGCCCGCCGCGCCCAGACTGCGGTACGCCTGGCGCTCGGGGCATCGCGAGCAAGACTGATTCGCCAGCAGTTGACGGAGGCGGTGCTGCTTTCGGTGCTAGGCGGCATCGCGGGATTAGGAGTTGCATACGTGGGAGCGCGTCTGATGATGGCCCTGGCGTTTCACAGCGCGACCTTTACGCCCATCAGTGCCGCGCCTTCGCTGCCGGTACTGGGATTTGCGTTTGCGCTTTCACTCCTGACCGGTGTGCTGTTTGGCGTGGTGCCGGCGTGGCTGGCTTCGCGCTCCGATCCGGCAGAGGCACTGCACGGAGCAGGCCGCGGCACTCGCGCCGGAGCATCGTTGCCGCAAAGGACACTCGTAGTCAGCCAGGTGGCGCTTTCGCTGGTTCTGCTGGCCTGCGCCGGACTGCTGACGGTGAGCTTGCGGAATCTGGAGAGTCAGGACTTTGGTTTTGACGTCCAAAATCGCATCAGTGTTCAGATCAATCCGCCTCTGGACAGTTACACACCCGAACACCTCGACGCGCTTTATCGCGCAATCGAAGATGGACTGGTGCGGTTGCCGAATGTGCAGAGCGCCAGTTTGGCGGGTTACAGTCCGCTCAGCGGCAATAACTGGGGTGAATTGATTGCCATCGAAGGGAGGGGCGAGCCAACGGCTACGCAGGAGGATATGGTGTCCTGGGACCGGGTGAGCCGTCAGTATTTTTCGACTGTCGGACAGCGCATCGTACGCGGACGCGATTTCACCGAAAGCGATTCCAGCGCCTCGCGCCCCGTGGCGATTGTGAATGAGTCTCTGGTCAAGAAATACTTCTCCAACGAAGATCCCATCGGCAAACACTTTGGCATGGACAATTCCCGATATGCGGGCACGTTTGAGATCGTCGGCGTGGCGCGTGACGCCAAGTACAACGATCCAGACCAGCCCGCACGGCCCATGTTTTTCCTGCCGTTGGAGCAGAGGGTCCATTATTCCGAGGTCGCCATACAGAGCAACGAAATACAAACGCATTTCGTCGGCACTATCCAGCTGCTGGTCCGCGGCGATACGCGCAATCTCGAGCCACAGCTTCGTAAGGCTCTCGCCGATATCGATCCCAACCTAACGGTCATCACGGTGCGGAGCATGAACGAGCAGGTGGCCGCAAATTTTGACCAGCAGCGCATGGTCGCGCAGTTGGCCACTGCATTCGGCGTCATCGCCCTCCTGCTGGCGGCGATCGGCCTCTATGGGCTGATGGCCTACATGGTTGCCTGCCGAACCGGTGAGATTGGGGTGCGCATGGCTCTTGGAGCCGACCGTCTGAACATCGTGCGACTAGTCTTGCGGGGAGCATTTCTGCTAGTGGCTATCGGTTTGTTGATTGGAATTCCTCTGGCCATCGGCGCGGGACGGCTCATGGCCGCGCAGCTATTCGAGATACACAGCTGGGATCCGTGGGTGTTCGGGTTTTCAATTCTTGCGCTCGGGGTTTGCGCCGCGGCCGCCAGTATTCTCCCGGCACAGCGAGCCGCTTCGACCGATCCAATGAAGGCGCTGCGCACAGACTGAGATTATCTGGGTTGATTGTCGCGAACCAGCCGGTGCCCCGTCGTCGGGGTAGCTGGTCTGAATGAAGCCCGTGTTCGCCTGAATTGTTGAAACCAGGCCATCTCACGCTTTGAGCCGCGAAGCCGATTCTGAGTGCTATGGCGATGTTTGTGCGCCGGGATAAACCGGCATGAAGTAGAGGATGAAAGAGCCTTACGAGTAAAGACTAGCGATCTGCTCGGCCCCGAGTCTTGCGCTGATACCGCGAGGGACTCAGTGAGGCGTGGACAGGGGCTAGGCGGGGTGGGTATCCAGCTGCGAAAAGATACAATCCGGACGCCGCCGTCTTAAACATGTGCGGTAGGCAACATGAGCAGGAGCGCTAGCGCGAGTTCCCGCTCAGTCCGGCGTAGTCGAAGACCCCAGACACGCCTAGAAGCTTCATGCACGAGAACCGGGAGACCTCGGAGACACCTGCGGCCAAACCAGGCAGCAGGACGGTGGGCGAAGGCAATAGCCGCACGGCCTGCATGTACGTCCCCGAGGAGTCACACGACGGCATAGTACCTATGAACTATTCGAACAACGACAAAACATCGTCCACGGAGAGTAGGGAGGAAAGGCCGTCGATCAAGGAGAACGCAGGTCAACCTCACACGTACCCGACTCAGAGCGGGAAGGGCGTGTCCCAGGGATTGGCAGGCGTGCGGAAAGCAGCACGGGAAAATAAGGAGATGAAGTTCACCGCTCTGCTCCACCATCTGACCGTCGATCTGCTGCGGGAAAGCTTTTACTCACTAAAGAGGAAAGCCGCCCCCGGAGTGGACGGGGTCACCTGGCCGGAGTATGAGACCGGACTTGAAGATCGGTTGGTTGATCTCCATGGCCGGGTTCATCGCGGAGCGTATCGAGCGCTGCCATCGAGAAGAGTGTACATAAAGAAAGAAGATGGACGGCAACGTCCACTCGGAGTCGCGGCCCTGGAAGACAAGCTAGTCCAGTACGCCGTGGCCACCATCCTCAATCAGATCTATGAAGAGGACTTTCTGGGATTCTGTGTGCTGCAGAGGTACACGGATAAGGAGGTCATGATGACCTAATCAATTCGTGGACGAGCTGTGCAATCGATGAAGGCGGGCCCTTCGAGATCGACTTTCAGGAGCAGGTCTCAAAGCACCTCCAAGCTGCTGTGGTCAAGAGCCGTGGTAGTGAGCGTTGGAGGAAAAGCGCGAGGAAAACTCGCGCAGGTGAGCATCCGAGAGACGAACGCAAGTGAACCCTTGAGGACGCGTCGTTAAGAAATCAAGTGCCGTCAAAACCAGAGGCGAGAAACTTTTCTGGGATAAACCTGCTGGAAGCCTGATGACTGAGCAGGTGGTGGCCGGCGTGGAGAGGGCGTGAAGCGGATGCAGGCGGTTGCACGGAACTGCAGGAACCAGTCGCTCCGATGTGAAGGGAGAAAGCCCAAGCGGCCAAAACCGCGAGGCGAGAGTACCGAGGCGGAGCACTGGGACGGGCCGACTCGTATGAGCGATGAAGGCCCTGTAATGGGGCTGGAGCAAAGGGGTCGGGTCAGGCGGTCGCATTTAGCGAAACAACTGGTAACAGGATGACCTCGATGCATGCGACAAACAAACCGTTCAACATCGATAAGCGCTTGGTGTACGAAGCGTACAAAGCAGTCAAATCCAATCGAGGGGCGGCTGGAGTGGACGAGCAGACGATCGAGCAGTTCGAGGCCGACTTGTCAGGAAACCTGTACAAGATTTGGAATCGGATGAGCTCGGGAACCTACTTTCCACCGCCGGTGCGCGCCGTTGCCATTCCCAAAAAGAGTGGCGGAGAAAGGATTTTGGGAGTGCCCACTGTAGCCGATCGCGTGGCGCAGACGGTCGTCAAGCTGGTAATTGAGCCGATTCTCGACCCGATCTTTCTGGCAGACTCATACGGTTACAGGCCGAAGAAATCGGCCCTAGACGCCGTCGGAGCTACGCGAGAGCGGTGCTGGAAGTATGACTGGGTTCTAGAGTTCGACATCAAGGGCCTGTTCGACAACATCGACCACGAACTTTTGCTACGGGCTGTTCGGAAACACATAACGTGTAAGTGGGCGCTGTTGTACATCGAAAGATGGCTCAAGGCACCCATGGTGCAGGAAGATGGAACCATGCTTGAGCGAAGCCGCGGTACGCCTCAAGGCGGAGTGGTTAGCCCAATCCTGGCCAATCTCTTCATGCACTACACGTTTGACCTCTGGATGGCAAGGACACATCCGGACTTCCTATGGTGTCGGTATGCGGATGATGGGTTGGTGCATTGCCGCACTGGGCATGAAGCAGAAGCCCTCAAGGTGGAGCTACAGGCCCGGTTGGCGGAGTGCCACCTGGAAATGCATCCGACGAAGACCAAGGTCGTCTACTGCAAAGACGGGAAGCGAAAAGGCAAATATCCGAACGTCAAATTTGACTTCCTCGGATACTGCTTTCGGCCTCGCTTGGTGCGAAATTGCCGAGACAACTCACTGTTTGGAGGATTCAATCCAGCAGTCAGCCCCTCGGCAATGAAGGCCATGCGCCAGGCGATCCGGGACCTGAACATACGGCGTCAAACGCAGCTGTCCCTGCAGGACATTGCCCAGAAACTCAATCCTCTCCTTCGAGGATGGATTGAGTATTATGGGCGCTATGCCCCCTCGGCGCTGTATCCCTTGCTGCGATACGTCAATCAGAGGCTTGTGGCATGGGCGATGCGTAAGTTCAAGCGCTTCAAACGCCACAAAGTCCAAGCGAGTCATTTTCTAGAACGGCTGGCGACGGAATGCGTGGATATCTTTGTACATTGGCAGATCGGGATGACTGGTGTGTTTGCCTGATGGGAGCCGAGTGAGGCGAGAGCCTCACGCTCGGTTCTGTGAGAGGCTGGCGGTGCAACTCCGCCGGCCTACTCGACCGTATGGCTTTCGCCCGGGGCGCGGCCAGCACGACGCGCTGGATGCGTTGTCATACGCGCTCCTGAAGAAGAAGGTGAACTACATTTTGGACGCTGATGTCCGAAGCTTTTTCGATAATCTCGACAAAGGCTGGATGATCAGGTTCCTAGAGCATCGCGTCGCCGATTCTCGCTTACTGCGGCTGATCCAGAAATGGCTGAAGGCCGGAGTGATGGAGGAAGGCAAATGGTCGGAACCGAAGACGGGTAGTCCGCAGGGATCGGTGATTTCACCGCTCCTCGCCAACATCTACCTGCACTACGTTTTCGATCTCTGGGTTAACGTCTGGCGCAAGAAGTGGGCGCAAGGCGAAGTGGTGGTCATCAGATACGCGGATGACACCATTGTGGGATTCCAGTATCAGGCGGATGCAGATCGTTTTCTGGAAAACTTACGGGAGCGATTGGCTATGTTCGGACTGGAGCTACACCCGGATAAGACGCGCCGGATCGAATTCGGGCGGTATGCCGAAGAGAACCGGAAACGAAGAGGAGAAGGGAAACCCGAGACGTTCGACTTTCTAGGATTCACGCACATTAGCGGGAAGAATAGTTTGGGGCGATTCATGGTACGGCGCACGACGATTCGCAAACGCATGCGGGCCAAGCTGCGGCAAATAAAACCGGAGCTCCGCAAGCGCATGCACGATCCCGTGCCCCAAACCGGCCAATGGCTCCGGTCGGTCGTGCAGGGGTACTTCAACTACTACGCGGTACCGGGAAACAACGCTAGCCTATCCCTGTTCCGGCATCGGGTGCTGGTCTGCTGGTGGCATAGTATTCGCCGCCGGACCCAGAAACACCGAATCAACTGGACGCGGATGCTCACCCTGGCGAAGCGCTGGCTTCCCCCACCGGCTGTGCTCCATCCTTTCCCCGATGCTCGCTTTCCCGCTACTCATCCGAGATAAGAACCGGATGCGCTAACGAGCGCTCGTCCGGATCTGTGCGGGGGGCAGCCAGCGATGGCTGTCCCTACCGCGATCAACAGTTACGCCTTGTGATGCTCGTAACCTTGACCCGTTTTAGGCTTGGGTGTTTAGTGAACACATGGTCGAAACTGTCAAGGGTGTCCCGCGCAAGGCGAACCTTTTGATGAGGTACGTGGGGGTGGCGCTTCTCGCCCTAATCGTTCTGCTGGGTGCCGTATACGCTTATCTTTTCGTGCGCGTGGTGCCACCAATCTCTGGCAAGGTCGTGGATGCGATTACGGGCAAGCCGGTGCCAGCGGTGAATATCTGTCTGCAAGTTGATAGCGGTAGTATGGGACACTCGGAAACCATTCGAACGGAGGTAGTGAAGACCGACGATACCGGCAGGTTCTCCTTCGGCCGTTCTTTTCACGATTTGCACTTGCTGCAAGAGTGGCAGGGATTCTCTATCAGGTTGACTGATCAACGAAATGATTTTGCGGCACCCTGCGGTCCAAACTTAGGACCCGGCTTAAATGAGACACACCCTGATCAGCGCGTCAGCATGAGCGGATATTTTCCGGTGGCCCTTGTGGACCACACCAGCGCCACGAATAGCAATCGCGGGTGGAGTTCTACCAGACGACCAATTGGATCAATGTCGAACATGAACATTCCGGTTGTTCCGGTACTATCCAAGTCGGATGCGTGCCTGCAAATTCATGATCCTCATTTGGCCGACGACTGCCGACAGCTGGTCATTGAGGCTTCGGCGACTTTGAAATAAGAAAATGGCTGACGCTATCAGGCCATTACACTCAAAATCCCTCGCCGCGCGCCACCATCTCGCTTATCTCCTCGCCAAGCTTCAATCGCAGCCAGCACCTCGCGCGAGCGCGCGGGCAGTGGACCGGCCAGGGTCAAAACCGGCGGGGGCCAGGGGAGGAGGGCGACAATTTTTCCCTCACGGTATAACCCCCGTCGTTCGTTGACTCGCGAATGCCCCGTTCGTAAGATGAAGGGACCTGAAGGCCACGCAGCTTCGAATGATCGGCCAAACCATCTCGCACTACCGCATCGTCGAGAAACTCGGCGGCGGCGGGATGGGTGTGGTGTACAAAGCTGAAGACATCCGGCTTCATCGTTTTGTCGCCCTAAAGTTTCTCCCTTCCGATCTTGCGCGCGATCCGCAGTCCCTAGCCCGCTTTCGGCGCGAGGCCCAAGCAGCGTCAGCGCTGAATCATCCGAACATCTGCACCATTTACGACATTGGTGGAGAGCAGGTGCAGGCGTTTATCGCCATGGAATTTCTGGAGGGCATAACGCTCAAGCATCTTGTGGTTGGACGACCACTTGAGCCTGATCGTCTGCTCTTACTCGCAACCGAGATCACCGATGCTCTGGATGCCGCACACGCTGCGGGTATTATTCACCGCGACATTAAGCCGGCAAACATCTTTGTCACCGCGCGTGGGCACGCGAAGATTCTTGATTTTGGCCTTGCGAAGGTTGCCGATCATTTCAGCATCGGCGCCGCCGGTGCTTCAGTCCAGCCGACACTTGACGACCCTCAATTAACCAGCCCCGGGACAGCACTCGGGACCGTGGCATACATGTCACCTGAGCAGGCTCTGGGCAAATCGCTGGATGCACGAACGGATCTGTTTTCGCTTGGCCTGGTGTTTTACGAAATGGCGACGGGAAAACAGGCCTTCTCCGGGAATACCTCTGCCGCGATCTTCGACTCTATTCTGCATAGCAGTCCACCGCTGGCGGGACGGCTGAACCCTTTAGTTCCCGCTGAACTGGACCACATTATAGGCAAACTGCTGGAGAAAGAACCGGACCTCCGATACCAGACCGCGGCCGACTTGCGGGCTGATTTAAAACGCCTGCACCGGGACACCAGTTCGGGGCACACAGCCGCGCACAGTCTGGCGGTATCCGCTGCGGTAAGCAAGAAAAGAATTCCCGGTTGGATATGGGTCTCGATTGCTCTTTTTGTGCTCGGTCTGAGTGTCGTTGCCGGTTGGCTCTATTTCTCTGCTCCTGCGAAATATTCTGGCCCAGCCCCGCGGGTCGTTCCCTTCACCAGTTCGGCGGGGGACAAGGATTTTCCTGCAATGTCGCCGGATGGCAATGAAATCGCATTCTCTTGGCAGGGAGAAAAGAGCACCGACCCCAATATCTATAACATTTACGTGCAGCTTGTGGGCGCGGGCTCGCCCCTTCGGATAACCAGTGCACGTGCTTCTGATCTCTCCCCCGCTTGGTCTCCAGATGGCCGTTTCATTGCCTTCGAGCGTGAGGCGGGACAGTCGCATGCTTACTTCATAGTGCCCGCCCTGGGCGGCCCGGAGCGCAAATTGGCCAATGCTTATCCTGCGGCATACGGCGGTGGCATTAGCTGGTCGCCCGATGGGAAATACTTAGCAGTCGCCGACCGCGGCTCGCCCAACGGTTCCCGGGCTGGCATATTTTTCGTTTCGGTCGAAAGCGGCGAAGTGCGGGATTCGGGTATAGAATCGCCCGCTCCATACATCGTGGGTCCGGCCTTCTCTCCGGATGGGAAGTACCTGGCGTTTGTCAGCGGGTCTGGATTCCTGTCAAGCGATATTTACGCTGCACCGGTATCGGGCGGCAAGTCGCAGCCCCTGACCTCATTGCACGCTCATATCAGGGCCCCTGCGTGGATGTCTAATGGCCAGGAACTTGTCTTTTCTTCAAATCACCAGGGGCTCGACACTCTGTGGAGGGTGGCGCTGACCGGGGGCGACCCCGAGCCACTTTCGATTGCTGCTGATGATGCTAGGCAAGTCACGATCTCCGCGCGAGGAAACCGACTGGCATTTCTCCGCTATCAAGTGGACACCAATATATGGGAAGCGCCTGCTTTCGCAGCAGTGCACCGTCAACCTTTGAAGTTGATAGCTTCAACGCGCGAGGATGCGTCGCCGGCGTTCTCCCCGGATGGAAACCGCATCGCTTTCGCGTCGAACCGTTCAGGGAGGTTCGAGATTTACGTCTGCGGCAGCGATGGGTCCAATCCTGTGCAACTGACGTCGATGAAGGCTCCGGATACAGGCACACCGGCCTGGTCTCCCGATGGAAAGCAGATCGCTTTCGACTCTCGTCTTGAAGGGCATTCGGACATCTTCGTTATCAACGCCGAAGGTGGCTCACCGCACCGTCTCACGACCGAGCCTTATGACAACGAGTTGCCTAGCTGGTCGAGAGACGGTCACTGGATCTACTTCACTTCAGAGCGCTCCGGGGGTAATCAAATCTGGAAAGTCCAGGCCGAAGGAGGCGCCGCCGTTCAGGTCACAAAGAGCGGTGGCTGGGGTGGATTCGTCGGACCTGATGGCACATCTCTCTACTACTATCGCGACGAGGCAATCTGGAGGAGCACTTTGACGGGCGAGGCTGAAGTCCGCGTCGTCGATAACCCTGAAGAGCAAGACTTTCGTCTTCGCCGTAATGCGGTCTGGCTTCTGGATACCTCCACCAGCCCCGCCCAATTCGGCGTTTTGGATTTATCCACGCACAAACAGACTCGCCTCGGTGTGTTGGACATCGGCGCTCCGGCCAAAACCGCAACCGGCTTTGATGTCTCTCCCGATGGACGAACGATCATCTACACCCGCGTTGACGCTCTCGAAAGCGATATCATGCTGGTCGAAAATTTTCACTGAAGCCCGAAAATATAAGCAGTGCATAGCGCCCGAGTTACGGGCAAACGGAAGTAACTGTTGAGAACAGGCCATAACGCTCAGAACCCCAAACCCCAGACGAATCCACCTTCTTGCAACGTCCAGCCGGCCTCCGTCGTCCCAAATGCTGCGGCATGGGAGGCCGTCGCTATGGGCAAACAGAGAATCAAGCCGAACTACCGTCGCCGAGTGCTTCGGCTGCCGGATCTGGATCATTGCAGATTGGCAGTGCTCAACAGCCTCGGCTCACCCGCCTCGCGCCGCGTCTATGAATACGCCATCAATCAATTCATCGCCTGGTACTGCTCCGAACCCCGGCTGGCTTTGAACCGGATTGTAGTCGTGCGCTACCGCATGCACCTGGAATCACGCGGTCTGGCGGCCAACACCATCAACCAACAGCTCGCAGCCGTGCGCCGCCTCGCTCACGAAGCTGCCGACTCAGGCTTGCTGAGTCCCGAGTTGGCTGCGGGGATCAGCCGAGTGAAAGGAGTCAAGCAACTCGGGTTTCGCTCCGGCAACTGGTTGAGTGCGGAGCAAAGTTCAGAGGTGCTCAAACATGCTTACGGCGATAGCATGCGTGCCAAAAGAGACTTTGCGATGCTTGCCATGCTGTTCGGATGTGGCTTTCGCAGATCGGAACTAGTGGGTTTGGAAATGGATGAGGTGCAGATGCGCCAGGGTCACTGGGCAGTCGTAGACCTGATCGGCAAGGGCGGGCACATCCGCACAGTGCCCATTCCACAATGGGTCAAAGCGGCGCTCGATCAGTGGATTGCGGCAGCCAAGGTCACGGAGGGGAGAATCTTTCGAGCGGTGGCCAGAGCGGGAAAGGTGTGGGGGGGAGGCATCTCGCAGAATGTCGTGTGGTACGTAGTCAAGGGCTGCTGCGAGAGAGCGGGCTTGGAGCATATTACGAAAACGCAATTTAAAGTGTAAGAAGAAAAGATGGTTGAATGACGGTTAGACGATAGCTGTTGGGAAGGGTTCGAGGTAACATCCGACTGCTGATTGCCAAGACAGAAGACGAACTGGCCAAAAACACCTGTTTTCGGGCAGCCGACACACCCAACCTGCGACTTCGTAGATTCAGGTACTTGCGAGGCTAGCGGAAAAGGGGATTTTGGGCAGCTTCGCCGGCTCGCCAAGATAGCTGATATGAAACGACCATCTTCAGGGTGCGCCGCTTCACGTTGACCTTCCCTCCTGCCCCACCTAACATGTCTACCCAGTGTCTATGCCCTCCCAACCCGTTGGGCAGACGGTTTCCCACTACCGCATCCTCAGCCGGATCGGCGGTGGCGGGATGGGTGTCGTGTACAAAGCCGAGGATGTGAAGCTCGGGCGCTTTGTGGCTCTCAAGTTTCTGCCTGAGGACGTAGCAAAGGATCCGCATGCACTCGCCCGTTTTCAGCGCGAAGCGAAGGCAGCCTCCGCATTGAATCATCCGAATATCTGCACCATCTACGAAATTGACGACCAGCACGGCGAAGCGTTCATCGCCATGGAGTTTCTGGAAGGAGTGACGCTGCGGCACAAGATTGGGGCGAAGAGACTCGAATCCGAGACTCTACTTACTCTTGCGATTGACATTGCCGATGCGCTCGATGCGGCTCATGCCAAGGGCATCATCCACCGGGACATAAAGCCTGCCAACATTTTCGTCACCGAGCGTGGCCATGCCAAGATATTGGATTTTGGTTTGGCTAAAATAGCGCCGGCTACCAACACCTTGCCCTCTGCGGCAGTGGCGGCCCAAACGACCTTGTCGATGGAAGAACACTTAACCGGTCCGGGGTCCGCTCTAGGCACCGTCTCCTACATGTCCCCGGAACAGGTTCGTGGGAAAGAGCTAGATTCGCGTACTGACCTATTCTCGTTCGGAGCGGTCTTGTATCAGATGGCGACAGGAGTGCTGCCCTTCCTCGGAGATAGTTCCGGCGTTGTGTTTGACGGGATCTTGAACCGTGCGCCGGTCCCAATAGTGCGGCTGAGTCCAGAAGTGCCCTCAGAACTGGAGCGGATTGTCAGCAAAGCGCTGGAGAAGGACCGCGAGCTGCGCTATCAGAGCGCGGCGGAGATGAGAGTCGACCTCGAACGCCTAAAGCGAGACTCGGATTCGGCACGAGCCAGGGAAACGCCATCGGTTGCGGTAACGACCGGAAGAGGTTTCAAGCGACAGGTGCGCTGGGCGGTCCTTCTCCTATGTTTTGCGGGCGTTTCGTTTGGTTTGTACGAGTGGATGCTGTCTGCCCAGCCGGGCGCGCGCTCCTTATCCTCAACATCGTTCAAGGTTACACGACTGACAAACGACGGGATCTCCGGCACGTCGGCGATTTCCCGCGACGGGAAGTACGTGGCATTTGTTCGTCACGAGGGTGAAACGCAGAGCCTATGGATCCGGCAGATCAAGACGGCTAGTGATATACAGGTTCTGCCCCCAAAGGAACGGGTGTACTCAAGTCTGACTTTCTCGGCGGACGGCAGTTATCTCTATTTCTCCAGCGCTCCCTCAGACGATTCTGGTCTGCCTTGGTTCTTTAGGTCTGCTGCTTCACTGTACCTGATGCCCACGCTCGGAGGCACGCCAGTCCAAATCGCTTCTAGCGTGAGGCCGCCTTTCTCTCTCTCTCTCGACGGTAAGCAACTGTCTTTTGTCTTGGGCACGGAACTCGTGCTGGCTAGCGCCGACGGGACACATCTCCGCAGACTTATGCCGGAGCATTCTTCTGCTCTTCGGCCAGCGTGGTCGCCAGACGGGAGGACCCTGGCCCTGACCGACTGGGATGAGCAAGCTAGCAGATCATTGGGTGTGACATCGATGTCCCAAGGTCCGGCCTCGAAGATTTCAGTTCTGTCGCTTTCTTCAGCGCTGGGCGCTCAACTCGGGTCAAAGCACTCTGCTGAAGAACTGGTGCGACCATTGTCGGAGCGAAGCTGGTTCAACGTTGGGCGCATCGACTGGTTGCCGGACGGGTCCGGTTTGCTATTCGACGGCAGCGAAGGGACGTCTGACTACCCTTCCCAGCTCTGGTTTATCTCGTACCCAAACGGCGAAGTGAGAAGGATTACAAGCGACCTGACGGACTATCGCGATGTAAGCGTCGCCTCGGACTCAACGATAGTCACCACCCAGCAGCAAGTCACTTCCAGTACCTGGGTTCTACCTGCGGACAGTCTTGCCAAGGGTCGTCCGATTGCTTTGGCATCGGGCGCTTCCAGCATGCCCAGGGATCTCGTTTGGACCAGTGACGGAAAGCTTATGTATGCCGCCGTAGCAGGCGCGAAAGAGGATATATGGATCATGGACGCAGATGGCGCTAACCGGAGGCAGCTTACGGTAGACGGCGGCAATAACTGGTCGCCTTCGCCTACCGTAGACGGGCGTTCTGTTGTTTTTATATCGGATCGTTCAGGCGAACCCCAGCTCTGGTCGATGGACATCGATGGCGGCAATCCGAAGCGTCTGAAGTCAGATAAACCAGATGAACCGACAGGCATGACCGCCTCGGTATCGCCCGACGGGAAATGGGTGGCGTATGGTGGCGGCTGGTCGGGAGGCTGGAAATCGTCGATCGGAGGCGGAAAACCCACCCAATTCACGACGGAGGCATGCGCTCAGGCGACGATTTCACCTAACGGTAGAATGGTCTTATGTGTTTCGGACAGGTTCTGGAGGCGGCTAGTTGGAAAAGAAGATCCACCAACAAGAGTATTGGATTTTGATAGTGGGAGAGCACTCCGGAGCCTCGATGTGTCCTCTCAAGTCACATGGGGCCCCGACAGCCGTTCGGTAATGTATGTCAAGACAAGCGGAGGCGTCTCGAATATCTGGGCCCAGTCTTTGGCGGGAGGCCCACCGCAGCCGATTACGAGGTTCACTTCAGATCGCATTTTCTCGTACTCCTGGTCTCGGGACGGAAAGCAATTGGCCGTAGTGCGCGGCAATACTCTATCCGATGTCGTTATGATTAGGGGGTTCCGGCCATGAAGGTCGCACAAGTGCGACCCAAGATTGTCGGCATTGCTCAAAACCCGGTGCACGTCGCTTCGAATGGATTTCATGCTACATTCTCAAGCTAGCTGCCAATAGCGTCTACGGCCCGATGCCGGTAGGACCCAGCACGACGTTTACCCAGTCGTTTGCGGCGAGCACGTCGGCGCAAATACGCAAAAAGGCGGCCGTGCTTCACACGCTGCGCAAGCCGAAGTAGCGAGGGCTGAAAGCGGCCTTGCGGCCGCGCGTTCCAGAGCATTGAATGGCCTTGCTCGGTCGTCTCCAAACTCCATCAAAAGTAAGCTCGAAATTAGGGACTCACGCAATTGCTGAGAAACATATTCCTAGAGACTCATCCGGAAAGCCCCCCAACGGGGAAGGATGTTCCAATCAGCCTGACGGCTTTCCCAAGAAAAACTGGGGGCGGTTGCACGAAAATATCTGGTTGCACGAAAATATCTTGACAAAATCCTATATCTATGCTATGGCATAGATATGCAAGACCTGGAAAATCACTACGTCACCCGTTTACAAGGTATCCGGCGCCAGGGCGGGACGGTGCAAGTGTATGCCAACATCCCCCTGCCCTTGGCTTCCGCCTTGGATCTAGAGTCGGGCGAGACCGTGACCTGGAAAGTGCTCGACCGCACCCATTTGCTGTTGGTGCGTTTGCCGGAACGGAAGCAACTCCAGGGCGAGGCTGTGCCCCAGCCCTCCTCCCGGAAAAGGGCGCGGCGGGCCCGGGAGCAGCGGCCATGATGGGCAAGCGTTCTGCGCAAGACAAGCTGTTTGCCGCCCATCATGTCTATCTTGACTTTGTGGGCCGGGACACCCTGTACGGGTATCTGGCGCAGAACCGGGAGCAGATGTTTCGCGATGAAGACTTTGCCGCTATGTACTGCCCGGACAATGGACGCCAATCCGTGCCTCCCAGTGTGGCGGTGAGTGTGCTGTTCTTACGGGCCTACGAGGGGGTGAGTTTTGCCGAGGCGGTGGAGCGGACCAAGTACGATCTGCGCTGGAAGGTAGCCTTGGGACTGGAGCTGGAAGAGGTACCGATGCAGAAGAGCGCGCTGCAGGAGTTTGAGGCCAAGCTGGTGCTGCACGAAATGGAAGAGCCGATCTTGCAGAAGTCGATCGCAGAGGCCCGGCGCGCCGGATATTTGCAGAATCGCAAGATTCGAGTGGCCCTGGATACGACGCCGATTTTGGGCAAGGGAGCGGTGCAGGACACCTACAATCTGCTGGGAGAAGGGATCGAGATGTTGGGGCGGCGGTTGGCGGAGGTAGAGAAGGAAAAAGAAGAGATTACGGCGTGGGCCGAGAAGCAGGGGCTGAGTCGCTATTTGGGTAGCAGCCTGAAGGGAGAAGCCGGGATTGACTGGGACGACAAAGGGCAACGGGAGCAGTTGTTAACCGAGATCGTGCAGGACGGGCGGCGCCTGCTGAGCCTGGCGGAGGAGATCCGAAAGCAGCATCCCGCGCAGACGGAAGCCATTGCCGCCGCCGCCGCTTTGCTGCTGCGGCTGATCGCGCAGGATGTGGAAGAAAAGCCGGGAGGCGGCTTTCAAGTAAAGTCGGGTACCGCCAAGGATCGGGTTCTCAGTGTTCACGATCCGGAGATGCGGCATGGACGCAAGAGCGCCAGCAAGCGCTTCAACGGACACAAGGCAGCGGTGGCGGTGGAGATGGAGAGTCAGTTGATCACGGGGGTGGAGGTGCTGGCGGGCAATGCTGGGGATCAGGAGAAAGCTCTGGAGTTGGTGCAGCAAAGCGAACGAGTGCTGGAGGCGAAGGTAGAAGAAACCGTGGGCGATTGTGCCTACGGAGGCGGCCCGACGCGGCGAGTCTTTGCGGAGGAAGAACGAATCCTGACGGCCAAGGTGCCGGCCAGTCACAACCGCAATTGTTTTTCCAAGAGTGAGTTTGAGATCGATTTGGATCAGATGGAAGTGCGTTGCCCGGCAGGCCAGAGTACGCGCGACTATCGCTCCGCCGGAGAAGGTCGAGGGGGCCAATTTCTTTTTTCCCAGGCCAGTTGTCAGGCCTGTCCCCTGCGCTCGCAATGCGTCCGTGGGCAAGGGCCGCGGAGTATCAGCATCCAAGCCGAAGAACGACTGCAGCAACAGGCCCGCGCCCATAACCAAACCGAGGCGGGGCGGCAGAGCTTGCGCGAGCGGGTGGTGGTGGAACATCGGATTGCGCGCCTGGTGGGATTAGGGATTCGCCAAAGTCGCTACTTCGGGAAAAAGAAGACCCGCTGGCAGGTGGTGATGGCGGCGGTAGTGGCGAACCTGAGTTTGGTGGTCGGGTACTGCCAGCGGCGAGGTCAGAACCCCGACGCCGCCACCGCAGCCCAGGCCGCGGTACAGCCCACCAACGTTTTTCTGGCGGCCCTTGCGGCTTTTTGGGCCCGATTTTTTCGCCGGAATCCAAACCCGACTTGGGCACAGTGTTAGGCGCAGTGTAATGGATGCGAGGCGCACAACCGACCATCACGTCACCCGCACTGCCCTTTCACGGAAAAACACCAGTTCTCGGATGGATTTCTAGAGTCTCCCGCTAAACCAGCCTCCAGGTTCTTCATGCAATACGAGGCGGCGCTCGGCGGGAATATGGCCGATATATGTCCCTCTCGCGCCCGCCAATTAGATTTATCGGTCCCTATCTGAACGACAACACATTCGTAAATACATGGTGTCACAGACCCGGAAAGAATCCGGAACCTCGCATCACTGAAACCAAGTTGACGAGGAGTCGGGTACCGAGATTAGCCATAAACGCTAGTGCTGTATCGGATGCGCCCCGTAGTGGGTGGCAGGTAGATTTGGAGAGGCGTGCGGGGCGCGTCCGATACAGCACTAGCGTCACCCGCCCGCCATCGGCTGCTGGCTCCAATTAAAGCTGCCAAACTGCCACAACCAACTGTACGGGCACATTACGTGCTCGGATGCTTACTGTTCAGTTGCAATCATGAAGCCAGCGGAGAAGCCGCTAGCTCAAGACCTGATCAAGCAGCTGGCCCATGGCTCGTTTTGCTTCAAGTATAGAGTAGCGATGGTCCATGGCTCCCGCTAGATCAGTATTAGCAAATGCCACACGGCCGAATGGCGCACTGCGCAGAATTTCGCGGGGAGCAGGTTGACCATCGCGTCCAAAAAAGAACCCGGGTTGCGGGTTCAGATAGGCATGTCCCCAGCGATTCAAGATAATTCCCGCGATGTCGCGCCGCGCATCGAAGCCGCCGCGCGCGAACATCTCACTAAATTGCTCACGGACTTGTCGTTCATAATCTCTGAAAGATGTTCCCAGCATCTCTGCACGACCGCGATTCCCCTGCTCTTCGGTCGGAGCTCCAGGGTATGAGTACAAAACTTTCAAGCTAAGTACGATCGGCGAGTTTGGACCGATCGTTCGATCCTCAGTCCCCGTCAGCGCCAGCTTGCGAACCTCCATGTAGTTGCCCAACCCTTCGAACCAACGGCAACCGCTCATTCCCAGCTTGTACAGAAACCGCCAATTTCTGACAGCAACATTAACCATCATGCATGGTGAGCGGTAAAACTGCGCGTAGGCCTGTCCCTGGGTCTGGGGAAGGTCCTTCACAATGTGTTTCGTAGTCCAGCATCCGCCCGCCATCACGGCCGAGCGTGCCTTGAGGCGGTACACCTTGCCTTTCTTTGAATATGCGATCGATACAGAGTCAGCTTTGTCGTGTTGTCCTTCATGCTCTACACGGATGACAGTGGACGACAGGCGAATTCTCACTCCGGCTCCGGCGGCATCCAGAGCGGCAAAGTTCACTTGGTTCTGGCAAACTCCTTCCACGCTATGCGGACCATTGATTGCGGCGGGGATCAAACTTTTCAATATCAATCTCGCAATTGTCGCGTTACCGCCTGGAAACATCTGATCAGAACCACCGTCTTCTTCCGGTAAAGGGTGCAGCATTTCAAATGCATACTCTGAGTATGCGGATAGAGCATCGGGTCCTAAGCCCGAGCTGCCTCCCTCCACTGGCGACAGGAACGAGCGAACCGTTTCGCGGCTTAGGCCGAATCGTTCCATGTAGTGCTGTTCCAGCGTGATCGAATCGAGATACCGTGAAATCGCGTCTCCTTCCACTTTGGGATGTTCGAACTTCGTTCCTGCTACCGGTTTGCCTTTCAGCCAGTTCAGCCACTCGAGTCGAGTCGCGTTTGAAACGGGAGCGCCTTCGAGGTTTTTCCCGAGGGGATCCATCAACCACATTCCCGGTCTCTGATTGAACTGCTCTCCAAACCAGAACCCGTATTGTCCATGCTGCAGGCCCACCGCCTGATAAGGCGTCTTGGAAAGTGGAAACTCTGGGTCTGGTCCAGCCCAGCTTTGATAGGTCAGCTGCGGTGCTCGTAAACCGATGGACTCGTAAAACCTTGCAAGGAAGCTATGCGGGTATTGAATTTGATAGATGGCTGAGCCTTGGTGTGCGATCAGTCGCTTGCCTTCGACTAAGAACTCATTTTGCTTTGCCTCACCGCCGAAAATGGGATGGTTTTCAATATTCAGGCATTTCATTCCCGGGCCGGCCTCACGCTGGAAGAGGAGAGCGGCAGCGAGTCCGCTAATTCCGCCACCAATGATTACGCAGTCATAGAACTCGCCAGTATCAATAATATCCTTGGGAAGCGGATCGTACACCCGGTCACGAATTGCATGACCCGCTTGGAGAACATCCAGAGTGTTGCCATTCGCAGTGCTGTAGTCGCCGACGCCGCCGTAACCCGTGAAGTCATCATTCTGAGCCAGTAGCTCCGCGGGAGCGATGCCTCCGAGCAACGCCGATCCGGAAGCCAGCAGAGCGGAGCCGAGAAAGTCGCGCCGCGTTATGCTCGTCTCCATACCCACGATCGAACTTGCGGCAAGAGAGGATTTCGGATGAGGAGTGCGTGAAATCTGCGTTGACCTCCTTCTTCGCTCCTGAGTGTACACCGGGCGCAGAATCTGCAGCCCAACACAACAATGCGAGATTGTGCCCGAGTGGTCGCTAGCCGGGAG
>CAVVXZ010000012.1:0-159894 GCA_963752175.1 uncultured Acidobacteriaceae bacterium | reverse complement strand
CACTCCAAGGAAAACGGACACTGGTCGGCTGGGGCACTTGGGACGCTAACGCGAAGGTGCACGTCCGCCGAGACATGAATATAGGCGGCTCACGCGTGGACGTAACCACGCGCGGATGGAACGGCGAGAAGCTAGTCTTCACGGGCGACATGATCGCGAATGATGAGAAGCTACCCATCCAGCAGACCTTCACGAAGAAAGGCGATGCGGCTTACGATTGCACCCTCGTGGTGACAGGCGCAGAAGGCAAACCGATGGAGTGGGAAGAGGAGAGTTGCAGGAAGGTCGGGAAATAAGTGATTGGGATTGGTCGGCACTGCACGCGGCGACGGTGATAAGAGTCACTCCCGGCTTGGTGAACTGGTTCTTCTAGCGACTCCGTTGCGCTCTAACGGATGTCTGTGCTCTGGATCACATCGTCCCTGCTGCCGGAGATTGCAAAATAGCGAGGGACGGAGCGCAAAACTATTCAGGGCGACGGACTGGGAGCTTGTGGGGATCGGCCTTGTTTCACGTGGGCGAGGATTTGTTGATTATTTTGCCCATCTTCAACAGTCTGGGCGCGGCGTAGCAGTGCGGAGTGCCTATGCACTGTGGAGATCAATCATTCGTCCCATTCTCATGGAGGGACTAGATGAGCCCAATTGGACACTTCGCAATAGGGTTGGCAGCCAAACCTGCGGCTCCGAAAGTGCCGCTTTTCGTTTTATTAGTCGCCACACTGATTCTCGATCTTCTTTATTTTGTTTTCGCCTTCGCAGGTATGGAGGGTATCAACAAAGAAATCCCATGGTCGCATGGTCTCTTCATGTCGGTGATCTGGTCTGTAGCGGCGGCTCTCTTGAGTGCACGCATTTTTCGCGACTACCGTGCGGGCGCGGTTGTCGGGCTTCTGGTTTTTAGCCATTGGGTGCTGGACTTCATTTCACATCCCATGGGTTTTGGGCATCCTCAACCACCCGACCTACCACTTCTTTTCCATGGTTCGCGGAACGTGGGGCTCGGCTTGTACAACTCCATCAGCGTTAAGCAAGCCATTTTGATCGAGGTCGCGATGTTCATTCCGGGCGGCGTAGTCCACGCAACATATGTTTTCAAGAAGAGAAAAGCTGGAAGATCACAGCCAGCATGAATCGGTGAACCACCCACCGCGTCCCTTACCACCTGCCACGTGTCAGAAGGTAAATAGCCCCAGATGTGGCAATGACTGTCAGAAGCGAGCCTACCTTATGAAGGGCCAGTATTTCGTCGTTTCTTGCCTTGCCGAGGCTCAACAAACTGCCAGAAACGACCATGAGCACAAAAAGTAATCCGGCGACGACAACGGCAGTTAATTCGATGCTTCTAAACTCTATACCTCTGTGCAGGTTGCGAATGGTCACCCCTGCGATAATCCCCATCGTAAGCGCGGAGAGTTTATGGACAGCGGAGTCCGCCCCCGTGAGTGGCTTCCCGGAGGGCCTTGGGTCGTTTAGCCTGAGATTTCGACTCAACCAGACGCCAGACAGGAGCGCGACGAGAAGGAGTAGTCCGGTAATAGCGATTCTGGACGCGGGAGTTCCCATTTCAACGCCTTGATGGCTTGATCCGCACAGCGCCACACCTTCGCACATTCAGTACTTTTTCCAAGCGGCAGACCGCATCGCTGTTCGCCGAACGCGACACACTGTGCGATCAGCGCAAGCACCCAGATGTACCACGGAATCGAATCATGATAATGAAATTGCAGGATCACGCACACCACGAGGAGTAGTCCCCCCAACATAATTCCCTCCGGACGGACTTGTTTAAGCCGAAGGCGAACCATAGCATAAGGGCTAGAGCGAGTCGGTGAGCAGGAACACGCTTCCTGTGCTTCACATCACAGCATCGCTCTTCCACACACTAATAAGGTTGGGCAGGTGAGCGAGACGGCTGGAAAATCAAGCTATGCTAGCGCCCCGTGCAGAATTCGCCGTCGTCATTCTTGGGACGATCTTCGTGTTCATCGGGATTGCCGCCTGCTGTATTGCGGCGGTTCGTCGCGGTAACACGGGACGGATTCTGGCATGGTTTGGCATCTTCAGCGCATTGTATGGAGTCCGCCTGTTTGCCGCAGTGCCTACCGCCTTTAGCTTGCTGGTCGGCCCCTTTTCGTCGAGCGCCCCGCAAGTCGTATGGATCATCACCTACGTCATCATGATCCCAGCTCTGTTGTTTTGGGCAGAGCTAACCGTTGGGACTTTGCGTCGTATTGCCCAGATCATGGTAATTCCCGCCTCTGCCATTGCTATCGCGGGCACAGCTTCAGTTTTGCTCCATCAATCTCCTATCAGATTCATGCCATACAACAATGTGCTTGTAATCGGCTCGCTGCTTGCCGTCGCGATAGCGAATGTCGTTCCACGTATCGGGAAACAGTGCTTGCTTATTCAAAGCCGAGTTTCGGCGGCCGGGACTCTGATTCTGGCGGCTGCGGTTGTTCACGACAATTTGAACGGAACTTTTCTCAACCTCCGCAGTTATCCGTTTCTTGAGCCGCTGGCATTTGCGCTGTTTGTGCTCTCGCAGGGATGGGTCGCAGTAGAAAAGGTGTCTGCGGACGAACGCCGCCTACTCTCCATCGAAGACGAACTCACTATCGCCCGTGAGATACAGACTTCAATCCTCCCCAGTGGCGTCCCCGAAGTTAGGCACCTGCGGATCAGTGCGGCGTATCTTCCGATGACTGCCGTCGCGGGAGATTTTTACTGGTTCATCGCCGTCGATCCTCACCGCGCTGGTTTCTTGGTCGCCGATGTTTCTGGGCATGGTGTTCCAGCGGCTCTGATTGCATCCATGATTAAGGTTGCCATGCAGTCGGTAGTGGCCTGCGCGGATAATCCGGCATCCGTGCTGCGCGGAGTGGAACGCACCCTTTCCGGGCAGCTTCGCGGTCAGTTCGTCTCCGCAGCGTACTTATGGCTCGACACTGAGAATCGGAAGGCGCTGTATTCGGCGGCTGGACATCCGCCGCTTCTGCGCTGGAGCCAAGGCAAGCTGGAGACCATGCAAAGCAACGGCCTTATTTTTGGTGTGATGTCGGGATGCGAGTATCCGGTTTGCGAGATTTCAATCGCCAAGGGTGACCGTTTCCTGCTGTACACAGACGGCTTGACTGAGCCGGAAGATACCAGCGGCGAGTCGTTTGGAGACCGCAGGTTGGAAGAGGTTCTGCGTGAGAATCAGTACCGTCCGTCTTCTGAATTGTCTGACCGATTGCTTTCTGAACTACGGCGCTGGCAGCCAGTACCCGCAGCCCAGCAAGACGACATCACTCTTATCGTGATCGACGTGCTTTAGAGAAAATGTCGCTTACCAGAGGTAAGGCACCAGACGAAAGCGAGTGTGGAGGCAATAGTCGGAATATCCGGATAGTTCTTGGCGAAGAACCTTTTCCTCATTGAGCAGGCGAACAACGATGAGTGGGATGAGGAGAGCAAAAACAGGGAAGGCGAAGTACGAACCGAGCGCCACGGGCGTGAACAACAACCATACGTCCACCCCCATATACATGGGATGGCGGACGATGCCATAGGGTCCAGTGGAAATAACTCTCTGACCAGCCTCGACTCGAATCGTACTGGCAGCGAAACTGTTGCTCTTCAATGTCCAAAAGATCATCAGGTAGCCGCCGAGAACGAATGCCTCCGCAACCGTCGTCAGCCACAAGGGCGTGTGCGACCAGCCAAACCGGTGATCGAGGCCGGGGAGCAGGAAGGCGATCAGCATAGTCGCGGCGATCAACTTCATGATGAGCTTCTGTTCGCGGACAGTTTCCTGCCTCCACCCCCCTCTCAGCCTGCGCTCGATTAATTGCGGATCGTGCCTATACAAGTAACCAAGAATGGAGAGAATGAAGGCAAGCGTAATCATGAAATAGACCCAGCCCTGCCAAAACCTGAAGGAGCCAGCGGGCAGGAATAAAAGAGATCCCCACATCACTGGCATAAATACCAAGCGGAGGGCCAACCTCGATTTGAGAGTCATCGGATAACACTCCTGTCTAGCTCATATACCAGCCGCCATTGACCGAGATTGTCTGCCCTGTCATGTAGTCATTCATCGCCAGCATCATCGCCACGGATGCGACATCGTCCACCGAGCCAAAATGCCCCATCGGAATAAGATTCGGGTTGGCGTTCGGGTTGCTGGTCACCATATCGGTCTCGATAAGCGCAGGAGCGATAGCGTTTGCCGTAATCCCGTCCTTCACGAAAGCTGAGGCGCAGGAATGAGTCAGCCCGATAATTCCCGCCTTCGAAGCTGCATAGTGCGCTCCCACCGCCCCACCCGTTTGCGCGGCAACCGAGGACAAATTGATGATGCGTCCCCATTTTCTTTGCCGCATCCTGCCGACGACCGCCTGCGTCACCAAGAAGACAGACTTCAGATTCACGGTGAGAATCTCGTCCCATTCCGTCTCAGTGATGTCTTCCAATTTGCGCGGATGAGCGATTGCAGCGTTGTTGACGAGGATGTCGATCCCTCCGATGCTCGACTCGACCTCCGCGACCATGCGCTTCACGTCGGCTGCGACCGACACATTGGCCTGCACCGCTATTGCCTTACGTCCGGTGCCCATGATTTCGCAGCACACGCCATTCGCTGCATCGGCACGCTCGCGGTAGTTGACGGCGGCATCGGCACCAGCCTTAGCCAGTGCGACTGCGACCGCAGCACCGATTCCGCGACTACCGCCCGTTACAAGAGCAACTCGATCCCTGAGGTCTTTCATGGCGTTCATTGTATGCGCGAGGCAGAACTGCCTGTCCGTCCGCACGGCTGGCGGTCGGCTAATGGTCGTAGAATCTGAGTAGAGGAGCAAGCCATGAAAGTCAGCATAAAGAGTTTGGCTTTGGCATCGGGAATCCTTTGGGGCGTGGCGATGCTGGTCATGGGACTGGCGAATCTGATCTGGGGCAGCTATGGTCAGGAATTCCTCCAAACGATGGCGTCGGTCTATCCCGGCTACCATGCCACCCGCAGCGTTGCGGAGGTCATCGTCGGGACTCTATACGGAACCGTGGACGGCTTCATCGGGGGTGCGGTTTTCGCTTGGCTTTACAACCAGTTTGCTAAGTCGGGTGCCTGAACAAAAAGCCTGCCCCAAGCTGCCGCTGCTAAGATTCACGTGTGAATGTTCGCGAGCCAAAGGGTCGTTACCTGTCGCCCGCAGGGGCGAAGCGTTTTTATGACCACCTTGGCTCTGGGCAGGATTGGCAACGCTTTTACGAGAATCCCGCCACCAGCCAACTGCTTGCGCATGCTGGTTTCGATTCCGCACATTCCGTCTTCGAATTCGGCTGTGGCACGGGGGCATTTGCCGCAGGTCTATTGCAACACCGTCTGCCCGCTGATGCCCGCTACGTCGGGCGCGACATCAGCGGCAAAATGGTTTCGCTTGCACTGGAGCGTCTGAAGCCGTGGTCAGATCGCGCACGTGTATATCAGAGTGACGGTTCCCCGCGTATGCCTGAGCCAGATGGCACCTTCGACCACTTCGTTTCGACCTACGTCCTCGATCTGCTTGCACCCGACTTCATCGAGCGACTCTTGTCGGAGGCTCACCGCGTGCTCGTTCCCGGAGGCAAGCTGTGTCTCGTAAGCATGACTTTCGGGGCATCTCCTGTATCGCGTGCAGTGTGCTGGGGATGGCAACGCTTGTGGCGGCTCAGTCCGGCCATCGTGGGCGGCTGCCATCCTATCGAACTCGCGGATTACCTCCCGTCCGGGGCATGGAAACCTAACCACCAGATCAAGGTGACAAGCTGGGGCGTCACTTCAGAAGTTCTCGTAGCCTCGGCGAGCTAGCGTGGTTCAGTCGATAATCGCGTTCGCACAAGAGATATAATCACGAACACTTCTGCTCCATTCACCGAGGGTGCTATGAACTGGGCACGGCTTGCGTTGATCGTGGTCGGCACTGGTATCGTCTCGTCGCTCACCGATTGGTTTTTCGCTGGCGACTGGCTCCATCGGCGATACACGTACCCGGAGATTTGGCGTCAAGGAAATGAAAGCAGAGCGATTGCCTTGACGAGTCCGCTGCCTTTCCTGACCTGCGGCATTTTTGCCTGTGTCGCCGCCCGGCTGGGTCTTCATTCCGTGGCAAGCGCGGTCAAACTAGCGGTTGCCGTATGGTTGATTGCCCCCTTGCCGCTGATCCTCACCAACGCTGCATTTATGAAACTGCATCGCGTTTTTGTGATGTCATGCGCGACGGGTTGGTTAGTAAAACTGGTCATAGTCGGTGTAGCGATTGGCTGGTTCCTGCACTAATCTTGGTCTGTTGCGGAACGGAACTCGCGGTTCAGGGATGCAGTTGGCAAGATCGAAACACGCACTGAAAGCCCGCCTCGCCCGCTATCGCCAAAACAAGCTCAGCGTGATCGGCAGGAAGTCCGGCCCGTTCTCGATCTCGGCGGTTTGTCGTTTCACCCTCTGGGCGAGCAGCGGTTTGGGGTGTAAGATCGCTGCCGTTTTGAACCAAAGAGGAGATTCCGAGTACCATGTACTGAATTGACGGTTTGTTTCACGTAGGAGGTCACGCTGATGTTACTTCGCATTTTCGCCGTCGCCTTAGTCGCTATGTGCCCGTTCCTTGCCTCTCAAACCGCTCCTCAACTTGCGCAACCCGCTCCTCAAGTCGGGCAACCCGCCCCTGACTTCACTCTTGACGACTCTGCTGGCTCCCCTGTCAAATTATCCGCCTACAAGGGGAAAGTAGTTCTGCTCGACTTCTGGGCTACTTGGTGCACTGGCTGCAAAGTTGAGATTCCTTGGTATGTGGAGTTCCAGAATAAATACCGGAATGACGGACTGGCAGCCATCGGCGTTTCCATGGATGATGATGGATGGAAATCGGTGAAGCCATTCCTCGAACAGCACAAGCTGAATTATCCAGTCGTGATCGCCAACCAAGACCTAACCACCCGATACGGCGGACTCCCTTCTCTTCCTATGACCTTGCTTATCGACCGCGACGGGAAGATTGCCGAGTCGCACGCAGGCATGGTGGAGAAAGACGCCTTCGAGAATAAGATCAAGACGCTCCTTCGCCAAAGCCCTGCTAAGTAAGGTAGCGCCTGCGAGCATCGTCCATGATTCTCGGGCGGCGTACCATTCTGAACGACTTTGAGTGAGGCATTGATGTTCAAGAGGAGTCATTGTGAAAACAGTTCTCACCCATCTCATTAGCTGGTTTATGGTTGGAGTGTTGCCGCTTATGGCGCAGTCGTCAACCAAGTCTGCTTTCCCGACAGATGCGCAGATTCGTGATCTCCTCGTTGAGCGCATCGACAAGCAGCACCAGAGCGTCGGAATCGTTGTGGGCATCGTTGACTCGACCGGGCGCAGGACGATCTCTTATGGCAAATTCGACACAGGTGACAACAGGGCTGTGGACGGCAACACGATTTTCGAGATCGGTTCCGTCACAAAGGTCTTCACGTCGCTGCTCCTCGCCGACATGGTGCAGCGAGGGGAGGTCGCGCTCACTGACCCCGTTGCCAAATACCTGCCTGCCGGGGTGAAAATGCCTGAGCGCAACGGACGGCAGATCACCTTGGAGGATTTGGCGACCCACACGTCCGGTCTCCCACGTTTGCCTTCGAACCTAAGTCCCAAGGATGCCGCAAATCCCTACGCCGACTACTCGGTCGAGCAGCTTTACCAATTCCTCTCCGGCTACCAGCTAACCCGTGACATCGGCTCTCAGTATGAGTATTCCAACCTCGGTGGAGGTTTGCTGGGACACGTGCTTGCACGCCGTGCCGGGATGGACTACGAGAAACTAGTGCGCTCTCGGATTTGCGAGCCGCTCGGAATGCGGAGCACTGCGATTACTTTGTCCGAAGAGATGAAGACTCGATTCGCGGTAGGTCACGATGGCACGATGCAAAAAGTTGCTTATTGGGATTTGCCAACTCTCGCTGGGGCTGGCGCACTACGCTCCACAGCCAACGACATGCTGACCTTTGTTGCAGCCAATCTCGGCTACGTGAAATCGCCTTTAGCGCCAGCAATGACCGCGATGCTCGCCGTCCGTCGTCCAACAGGCACGCCCGGACTAGATGTGGGTCTGGCGTGGCACATTTTGACCCGCGATGGTCATGAAATTGTTTGGCACAACGGCGGCACAGGCGGATTCAGGTCCTTCATTGGTTTCGAGCGTAAGACCGGGATAGGCGTGGTCGTCCTTTCGAATGCTGAAACACCCGCAGGGGTCGATGACATCGGCCAACACCTGCTCAACACCAATGCACCCTTGTATCAGCCGCCGAAAGAGCACAAGCAGGTCGACATTGATCCGAAGGTTTTTGACGGCTACGTTGGGCAGTATCAACTCGCGCCGAATTTTGTGATGACCATCACTCGCGATGGAACCCAATTGTTCGTGCAGGCGACCGGGCAGCCCAAGCTAGAGATTTTCCCAGAGAGCGAGCGCGACTATTTTCTAAAGGTCGTGGACGCGCAGATCACGTTCGAAACTGATAGCCAAGGCCGAGCGACCGGGCTGGTTCTACACCAAAACGGCATGAACCAGCCAGCCAAACGCCTCCCGTAACCGAACACGGCACGCCAGCCCAAACACGCTTCGGAATTTGCGGTCGGTAGAAGCGTGTTTCTATACGCCTTTCGCGGGACTTAGCTGGGGTGGTTCAGAAGGGGTTCCCCAGAAGGGTCGCAACTGGCTTCTTTTCAACGACCGAATTCTCGTTGAAGGCTGGTTCGCCGAGTAAACCTTTTGGCCGCTTGTGCTGGGCGAGATGTGTCGTTCGCCGAATCTACGTTTCTCACCTGTGTACAATCCAAGCGGACACGAGATTCAGCTATGGTGGTGAACGCCCGGATCATCGGGTTTTACGGTGGCACCGATCCAGATCATAAGGGTCGTTGCCTCCACGAGATTCAGCGATGGTCGGACGACCAACTGGAAAAGGTTCACGACTACATCCAATGGCTGTTCCCCTTAACCGAGCCGAGCGGCTTCAATGTTGCAGCTCCTGTTCTGAACGCGGAGTCTATTCGGGAGTTTCGAGCGCGTCCTGACCTGCAAGAGCAGTTGCGGGTCTCTTTCCGGCGCATGGTGAGCTTCTACGGGCTTGAGGCTCGTTCAGGCGAGCAAATCTCAGTCATTCGCCCTCCGAATTTCGCAGCCAAGGCAACAGTCTGGCTTTCTCCGGGGAATCACAACCATCTGCGGATCACGAGAATCCTAAAGTGTTTGAATGTTCTCGGATTGGAAACGGAGGCGAAAGCATTCTTCGACTGTCTGTCTGAGATTTACGAAGAGGAGCAGAACAAGCCGCTGCCCGCAATCAGCGACGAAACGATGTTCTACTGGAGAGAAGCAGTAGTCGATGCTGCGCGTTGAGCTAGCGGCTGCGAATCACAAGTACCGCAACCGTCATGTCGTCCCAGACGCCGCCCCTTGCAGATTGCTTCAGGATCAAATTCGGCAATTCGGACAGGTTCAGAAGATTCTTCATCACCGTCTGGGCAAGCTGGTAGAGGCTGAATCGGGTCCATGCCCCATCGGTCATCAAAATGATCAGGTCCCGGTCTCGAACCCCAAACTCCCTTATGAGTGGCTGAACTATTCCACTTCCCAGTTTCTGCTTGCTTGCGCCTTCAGTAAGGATGTTGGCTTGTCCGTCCCGCACTAGGTATGCCCTCGAATCGCCCGCAGCACAGACGAACACGGCATCTCCAGCAAGACTCGCCGCAACCATGGTGCTTTTGTTCGCTCCCAGCAGATGAGAGTCCAGAAGCTTCGTGGTTCTCGCCCAGTCCAGTCTGCCTGTGCTCTCCGCGTACAGCCGTTCCAACTGGCGAGCAGCTTTCTTGGCAGCCCCTTCCGCGTTCCCTTCACCATCGAACACGGCTGCCAGTGGAACGCCCGCATGCCGCCCAACAAACAAGGCGTCCTCGTTTGGACGACCGGGCTGGGAAACACTCGCCGCGTAGGTGGTCGCGGTGAGACCTTTCTCCAGCGTCCTGCAAAAGGGGCTGCCCATTACATGAAATCCTTTGCTGTTAGTTTTTGCCAATATTTCTTCGGAAAAGAAATCGGCACTGTACATCCAGCAGGCGGAGCCCCGGCTGGAGCGTCGATGGTGGCAACGACAGGCCCAGTCCAGTCATCGGAGGTTTCCGACTGCACTTCAAGCCAATAGCGGTCTTTACTGCCCGGCTGCGTCACCCGGAGCATCTGCCGATCAACAAGCACGTCTTCGAGTTCGAGGTACATCAACTCTTCCTTCCGGAACGCCGGTTCATACAACGAGCGGTAGCACAACTCTTCATGGGGTTTACAGAGCTTAAAGAGAGCTTCAAGTTGGGGCTTCGAGTAGATTTTCACCGGGCCATTGGGTTTCATCTTGCCTAAGTCCGATTTCTTGACGGGGCCGTTGCCGGGTGTGAGGCCGAGCGCAAGCCTTACGAACTGGTTAACGCGAGCCGCCTTCCAGTCTGCTGTCAGTTTGTCGTTGCCTTTCTTCTTCGAATACTTCTTCTCATTACCGTTCTTGAGAAGCCAGTTCCTAAAAGCCATGATGTGGTCGTGATCGATTTCGTCCACGAATTGTCGTCTTGGGTGCTGTTGTTCTGTCCATTTCTCGAATTGACGAAGAGCTTGCCTGTGAGCTTTTAGGGTTTTCCAGTCGAACGAAATCTCGATTCGCCGGAGGCGATCCTCGATGGCTTCACCAATCTTCTTCCGTTCAACTTTCTTTAAAGGATCAGCGCGAGAGAAGCCATCAGCGGCATCTTCCAGATGTCGCTGCTTCGCACGGGCCGCAAGAACTGCTGCCTCAAAGGTCTTGCCTTTAACCTTCGGTTCTCGCTTTTTGCCGCGTTCCGTATACACCAAATAAAAATTGCCCCTCCGTTGCGCCTCCGCTGGCTTCAGCTTACCTTCGGGGATCGGAATCTTCGCACTCCATGTCCACCGCCCATCAGCGGTTTTGATTCGCTCCCTGATGCTGACCGTTGTGTTCGCCATACCCTCTAATACTCGACTTTCCGGGCACAGCTTCGATTATTGGGACAAATTTGGGACAAGCACTTTGGCAGGCTTGAAACCTTGCTGGAATCAGCAGCTTAGGAAGGTTTGGTAGCGCTACCGGGAATCGAACCCGGGTTTGAAGATTGAGAATCTTCCGTCCTAACCCCTAGACGATAGCGCCACTGTTTTATAATCAGCGACTTAGGCGACGCTGACTGCTGTACTTCTTTCCCTCGACCTCGATTTTACGGCCAAGACCGCACGCCGCACAAGCCGCCACCCATTCCTTACGCAGGTTCGTCCTGTCGAAAACTCGACCGACTTTGGCCTCGACACCACTGAGCATGTTCACAAGAACCGAGGCCAGGGGGACGATGCGGGCTCGTCATTCTTCGTTTCGTGGAGTCTGATGATTCGATGACCAAGGTCGACTTGTCCCCACTCGATCTGGAGCGCCTGGCCCCCGGACGCCGTCGTAATACAGGAACGTGATGAGAGGGCGGAGACGGGCGGGCAATAGGCCCACCAACTTTTCAGACTTTTTCGGTTCGAGGGAGCCTTTTCGCGCAGGTGGCTCCTTCAGCAATCGGATGATAGGGAGGGACTGAATCTTGCCGTCCTGGTGGGCAATGCGAGGTATCCGCCGCAAACACGCGAGCGATCGGTGCGATTGACCTCGACAAGGGTTAGAGTGGACAGTGTCAGCAAATGCAAAATGCCCAAACTCATTCCAGTGAGTCTGGGAATCTTCAAATTCACCTTATCCATCAGGCCGATTTCTTTGCGGCTTTCACCTTCGCCCACCGAGCGCGTTGTGCGGCAGCAATCCTCTTACGGGCGCCGGCAGACACTGCTCGTTTCTTAGGGATTGTGACGACTTTTGCCTCCCCATCCTTTGCTCTCACCTTCGCCCAGCGTGCTCTCTGGGCAGCCGCGATTCTCGCTCTTCCAGCCGCGGAAATCGCGCCTCGAGGCGATGTTCCCTTGCCGTATGTCGCTCCGAAAGCCGAGAGCGCTGCACCAATCGCCTTCATTTCTTGGGTCAACCGATCATGCTCTTTCTTCAACATCTGCACTACACCACCCAGGCTTGTCATTGAATCCCCCTCGCGGGGATTCTAGCAGGAGGCCGGGGTCGTGGGTGAAGTAGGGATACGATGGGAGCCAAGGAAAGCGAGAAACTGCATCGGTTTTGCGTTTTGACAGTTTTCTTGTTCCCTGGACACTCGCATTGGATTTTTCTTGAATCTCCTGGCACACCACAGGAGAGCCTGGTTGACCTAAGAGCAGGTCATTCTCCCTGGGTTAATTTCTTGTTAAATTCGCGTCGTGTGATTGACCCGCGGCCGGGGTGGAGCTAGTCTGCTGTGCTTATGGGCAAAGAGGATCTGGATCAATTGCGCCTAGATTACAAAAAGGCTGTCGATGAATGGGTCGACGCTATTCGCTCCGAAGAAGCGTTAGCCACATCCGACCATTCGATGATCGCCATGGAGAAGTGGGATGCCGCTCACTTCAGAGAGCACGATGCACACACAAAAGCGACAGAAGCACGCGAGGCTTACAAAGACGAGCTCCGTCGTTTGAACTATGGCTTCTGAGCTGCGAACCTGAGTCCTCTTCTACACGAACTGTCGTGGCACGACCAAGGCCAAGACATCGCTGAGTTTGCGGTTATGCTCGCCGTTATCCTGATGTTGGTGGTTGGTACGATTCGCTTGGTCGGGAGCAATTCGAACATTGTATTTTCGAATGTGGCCAGTTCAATTCAATAGCCGCTTCCAGTGGTCAGCCGGGCGTGGGATAATAAGCACATGAAAATCCTCAGCCTTTCCCGTCCTAACGAGCAGCGCAAGGTCGAGAATCTGCTTGTGAAACTCGCAGAGCTAAAGCCGGTCTCTGCGAAACCTGCTCCGATTTCGAGCCGGAGGAATACACTTCGGAGTGCCTGACTCCCGAAAGCAAAATTGCATTCTCTTTTGCCCGACGATTCTGCTCGCCGTTGTGATTGTGTGCCACGACTCGACTGTTGAAATCAGTGTTTACGCTCAAGATCCCTCGCGCGACGTTAGGGGCACCATGCAATCCTCCACCTAGCCAGTGATGGAAATCACTTCCTGGTTTCTTGCAAAATGCTAGCCTTCCGTGAGTCGGATTTTGTCCGAACCTCCGCAGTTCAGGTTAGCGGGTGCCAGTTGGTTTGCTCCGTGGACGTTAGGGACCAGCGCAATGTGCCCTAACTCAGACCCGACTGCACGTGCGGATTGTTTGCGACATAACCTGGGTTCGTCGTAGGTGATGAAGGGATAGCCGCGTACCGGGGCGTACGCTACGGCTGTCAGCGCTGCCAGAAACACACAGATCGCCCATCGCTGCGCCCACCACCGAGTCTGAGGAATCTGGCGACCCAAATCGGAGTGAACACCCAAGCCATTGTCGTGCTGCCGATTCTGTCGTCTGCGACGCGATCTAGACATTGGTTGGAAGGTTGTCACTCGGGCGACCCCGTTCCTTTTCTATCCAGCTCGCGAGGCCAAAGCTCGAGGGGGAGCGTTGGTTGAACAGAGAAGAAAAGCAACTTCCGAGAATAGATGGCTAGCCTGATTCTTGGGATTGCAACAAGATATGAATCTTAGACAAATCGTGGGCTTGTCATTGTTAAAGCAAGGTTACAGTCAGATTAAAGTTTCGAGCGACTTCTGAGAGACCCCGTGTGAATTTATTATCCACACCCGTGGAGAACACATACCTTGAATCGTCTTAAGTTCTTAAGCGGAAAGTCTAACGATGGCATAGCTCGAGTCCGTAGCGGCAGTGTGCGCACAAGGCAGCGTCGAAACGTTAACCCTAACTGGATTCGGCCAGAGGCAATCATGAGGCCAGTGATGTTTATATCGAGAGGGTCGCCGCTGCAGGGGAGCCCGAGGTCGAAATTCGCGGAGTTTGCCGTAGTTGCTGCCCTGTGTCTCGGAGCCTGGAGTTCTTTGAGCGCTGCGTCTGGGAATAGCGAGCGCAAGACGAAAAAGCCCCAGCCGGCCCCCTAACCCTCAGGACCGCTAGGGCCTGTTCCGCAGATTCCCTTAGATTTGATTGCACCGGTCCCGCCCCAAGTGAGTCATCAAAACGGTCAGCTGACTGTAGTGGCGCCCAATTCGACGCTGGGCGATATTCTGCAAGCCGTCCGAAAGGAAATCGGGGCAGAGGTTGAGATTCCGGAGGCTACCGATCGGGTTGTGACGCAACTGGATCCGGGTACGCCGGGAGAGGTGATAGCGAAACTGCTGAACGGATCGCGTTTCAACTACGTGCTACTCAGTTCCTCTGAGGACTCAAGCCGTCTTACGCGCGTGGTGCTTGTGGCAAGGACGAGCCCGGGCAACGTCAGCCGCAACATGCTAGTGCAGCAACCGGGCACATCGCAAACGCGGAACTTGGCAGCACCGCCGCAGCCAACGCAATATGCGACAGAGGAATCCAATCATCCGGAATTTGCCGGCCCTAATACCCCAGGACAGCCGCCGGGAACGATGCCAGAGAACGAGACATCACCGCCGCCAACTGCGACAGAGCAATCGGGTGACCCCGAATAATCAACGGCACGTAGTCACTGAGAGGTAGTTCCAGACCGATCGCTCCGGACACTTCCGGTCTTCTCGTTTCATCATTCGACAAGTCGCGCGGCACGAATCAAACCAATTCCGAGACACAGAACTGACGCAGCGAGAAAAAGGGCGCCGATGTACGCGAGATTAATCAAGCCATTCGGCCTCGTCGCCGTTGGCGAAATGACCGACAGAAAGAACGCGCCAGGAATCAAGATTGCGGCGATCGGTGCCCCCGATCGAGCAATCCACTTCCAGAATGGCGAAAGCACCGCCTCGTCGACGTAGCGAAGCATGACTAGCGACAGGACGAGATAGACACCGGCATGCGCATGCCCGGCGCGCCAGAGATTTTGTCGCAGCGGATTATCGGAATAGCCGGGCGTATTTCCCGTTAGCATACCGAGAAGAGTGAGACCTCCATACATCACTGAAGGCAGAACGACGAGAAGGATTCCGGCGAACATCCTTGATTCTCGAGACATAATTCCTCCTCACTTTGTTGCGGAGCGACTACAAGCGTGATTGCTATCCGCTCATGATGCGACCTTGCGATTGGTACTGTCCGACAGCTTGATCGAGTCAGTCACTGTGACTTCGGCGACGCGTAATCGTGTGACGCTCAGATCCTGAATCTCAAGGGATTTGAATTCGGCCCTCTCGACGGCAATGTGACGAATTGCCAGTCGCCCGCTTGCGCGCGCTCCGATTGCGAAGGCACCCACGGCCACTGCACCTATCACGGTAGCTAACATCGTCACACGGCCGTATCCAAAAGACTTGGAAGCCCGGCCTTCCCACCAGAGAGAAGGCCGGGTCACGCTTACGCTGCCAGTGCCTGTGTTTGCTTGACGAACGCGAGCAGATCGGCATTGATCTGGTCCGCGTTGGTTGTGGGCATTCCATGCGGGAAACCCGGATACACCTTAAGCGTCGCTCCCTTCACAAGCTTTGCGGACTGCAGGGCCGCGGCGCGGATCGGCACGATCTGGTCGTCCTCGCCATGAAGAATGAGGGTTGGCACGTCGAATTTCTTGAGATCTTCGGTGAAGTCCGTCTCGGAGAAAGCCTTGATGCAGTCGTAGCCCGCCTTCATCCCGCCCATCATCCCTTGGAGCCACCATTTCTCCCGAATGCCTTCCGATATCTTCGCGCCCGGTCGGTTGTAGCCGTAGAACGGAAGAGTGATGTCCTTGTAAAACTGCGGCCGATTCTCTACATACGCCGCTCGCAGGCCGTCGAAAACCTCGATCGGAGCGCCCGCAGGATTGTTTTGCGTCTTGACCATCAGCGGCGGTACGGCGCTGATGAGCACGGCCATGGCAACGCGCTTAGAGCCATAACGGCCCATATAGCGCGCCACCTCCCCGCCGCCGGTCGAATGGCCCACATGGATGGCGTTCTTCAGATCGAGTTTTTCCGTGAGCGCCGCGAGATCATCGGCGTAGGTATCCATGTCGTTGCCATCCCAGGTTTGAGTGGAGCGGCCGTGGCCCCGCCGGTCGTGCGCGATGACTCGGTAGCCGTGCTGGCCGAAAAACAACATCTGTCCATCCCAATCGTCTGCCGTGAGCGGCCACCCGTGACTGAACACTATGGGCTGGCCTGTTCCCCAGTCCTTGTAGAAAATCTGCGTACCGTCTTTCGTTGTGATAGTAGGCATAGCCTCTCCTTTCAAAAACCGAATGAACGCCTAAATGTGCGCTCTCCACTCAACGTGAGGGCTTGCGTGGAGAGCGCTTCCCTTTACACGGCGTGCAAGATCAACCCGCGGTTATTCGATCAGTTCCGCTGACATCCAAGCCTTCTGCTGGGGCATCAGTTCCGCCGAGACGTTCTACAGTTTGGGCAGGACGATTCCCTTTTGCGATTGGTATTTTCCTTTGCGGTCGGCATAGCTGATTTCGCAGACTTCGTCGGACTCGAAGAAGAGGATCTGGCACAGTCCTTCATTAGCGTAGATCCGCGCCGGAAGCGGCGTGGTGTTTGAGATCTCGAGGGTGACGAAGCCTTCCCACTCGGGCTCGAACGGGGTAACATTGACGATGATGCCGCAGCGGGCATACGTGCTCTTGCCGACGCAGATGGTGAGTACGCTGCGCGGAATTTTGAAATATTCGACCGAGCGCGCCAGGGCGAACGAGTTGGGGGGGACAATGCAGATGTCGGTCTGCACGGTGACGAATGAGCGCTCATCGAAGTGTTTGGGGTCGACGATGGACGAGTTGACATTAGTAAAAATTTTGAACTCATCGGCCACGCGCAGATCATAGCCGTAGGAGGACAGTCCATAGGAAATCACGCCCTCGCGCACCTGCTTCTCGGAGAACGGATTGATCATGTCGTGTTCTCTTGACATCTTGCGGATCCAGCGGTCGCTTTTCAGCATGAATCTCCTTCGGAATCGAGTAATTGGGCAACTCTGTAATTGAGCAATGGGGATGCGAGCTAAACGCGCGACTATTGCGTCGCAAAGGGCGCGCCCTACGACGCGCTTCGCCTGCTCAGGGCAAGCTGCAACGCGCAGCTCGCCCGATCCCTTCGACTTCGCTCAGGGCAAGCCTTCGCTGCGCAACAGAGCGCGTGCTGAGGATGACAATTTTTCGATCACACAATCACGTAATCTATGCAGGCTGGGTGCATGCCAGTTTACGGGATAGATGCTCCCGTTGACAATCTCACTTATCTCCCTTAGCATCAATCACTTGAAGGACTATCTTGACCCAGCACCCGGGAGCGCCTTGTGATCAAGCTCGACATCATCAACGAAGTGGTGGCTAAGACCGGCATCACGAAGACCAAGGCCGAGTTGGCCGTGGAAACCGTCTTCGAAAGCATGAAGAAGGCGCTGGCCGGCGGCAATCGCATTGAACTGCGGGGATTTGGAGTGTTCAACGTGCGTCCGCGCAAAACGGGGATCGGGCGCAATCCGCGCACCGGCGCCGAAGTGTCCATTCCACCAGGAAGGGCCGTGCGATTCAAGCCGGGGAAAGAACTGCAGTCGATCGACTGAAAAAGCAGCTTTGAGCTTCGAGCTTCGAGCTTTGAGCGTTAAGCCTCTAGCTTCCAGGCGTCCGACCCGGAGTTTCCTCACGCGTGGTGTAGTAGCATCAGACCGAGCGCCCAACTTTGGGTACGCACCGAAGAGTTTCATGTCGGAACCTAGTCCTCCGATTCCTACTTCCACGATCGAGTACTACCATCCGCTGCCGCAGCCGGTGGGACGGCCACCGCTGGAACGCTATTGGCTGCACGCGTTGCTGCTACTGGCGACATGCTTCACTACTCTCGTCACCGGCGCGCGCATGCAAGACAACTTTGCGCACAACCTGCCGGCACTTTCGTTGAGCGATGAGTCATCGTTGTTTCCAGTGCGCTGGGTTTTCTCCAGCCCGAGCCACGTGTTGAGCGGACTGCCTTTTGCAGTTGCGGTGATGGCTTTTTTCCTGGCTCACGAAATGGGGCACTATCTCTACTGCCGCCGCTACGGAATCTATGCGACGCTACCCTTCTTCATACCGATGCCGACGTTGATCGGCACGATGGGGGCGGTCATCCTCATTCGATCGCCGATTCGATCACGTAGGGCTCTGTTCGACATCGGGATTGCTGGACCGATCGCAGGATTCGTGGTCGCACTCGGACTGCTGGTACTTTCATTGGGATGGTCGAAGGCGATGCCAGGGACGCCTCACCCTGACGTGATTGACGCTGAGATCGGGTACCCATTGATTTTTCAATGGATCCATCGCCTGGTGGCAGTATTGCATCCCGGAAGCGCCGTGGCAGCACTGCCGTTGAACCGGGTGCTGCTGCATCCGGTGGCAATCGCTGCGTGGGTGGGGATGTTCGCGACAGCGCTCAATCTTTTGCCGGGCGGACAACTCGACGGCGGACATATTCTGTATTCGATTTCGCCCCGGGCCCACTGGTTCGTTTCGCGGTTGGCCATTCTGATTCTTCTGCCCATGGCCTACTATCTCTGGGCTGGATGGCTGGTTTGGGCGATTCTGCTGCAGGTGAGCAGTCTGCGCCGTCCCCAGGTCGCGGAGTTTCCGAGGGTTTCAGGAGCGCGAGGATGGCTTGCGCTGTTTGCGCTGTTCATGCTGGTCGGCACGCTGAGCCCTGTTCCACTGGGGCGGCATCCGCTGCGGGAGGTTGGTAGCGACCTGTGGCAAGCCTCGCACGACTTGGTGCTTCACTGGCTGAGACCCTAGCGAGCAGCTCGCCTGAGCCGGCTGTGGCTTCTGCCGTAGCCGAAGTAAATCGCCATCCCTAGGATCAGCCACACAATCAGGCGAAGCCATGTGCTCCACGGCAGGCTGGCCATCAGGCCCAGGGAGATGAGTATCCCAAGGATTGGAGTCAGCGGGACCAGAGGAGCTTTGAATGGGCGATGCAAATCGGGACGCTTGATCCGCAAAGCCCACACTCCGGCGGACACGATGACAAAGGCAAGCAGCGTGCCGATGGAAGTGAGCTGGCCGAGAACGTTGATGGGAAGCACACCGGCGAAGATGGCGACGAAGAATCCCACGACGATCGAGGAAATCCACGGCGTGCGGAAGCGGGGATGAACCCGTCCTGCCCACTCGGGCAGCAAACCGTCGCGCGACATGGAAAAGAATACGCGTGACTGACCGAGGAGCATGACCAACATGGTGGTGGTGAGTCCAGCGAAGGTGCCCAGCATGACGACGATGCTGCCCCAGCGCACACCGGTGGCTTGGATTCCCACCGCTACCGGGGCGGCCGTGTTGAGGCTGGTGTAGTGAACTACGCCGGTGAGTGTCAAACCGAGGGCGACATAAAGCACGGTGCAGATCGCCAGAGAGCCGAGGATTCCAATGGGCATGTCACGCTGTGGATTCTTGGCTTCCTGCGCGGCGGTCGATACCGCGTCGAAACCGATGTAGGCGAAGAAGATCACCCCGGCACCACGCGCAATGCCGGACCATCCGAAGGCTCCGAAAGATCCCTGATTAGGCGGTACGAAGGGGTGCCAGTTCGCCATGGCGACCTGAGGATGGCGCAGCAGGAACAGCGTTGCGATGACGACGAAGGTGAGCACTGTGCCGACTTTGATGAAGACGATGAGCGAATTGAAGTTGGCGGACTCGCGTACTCCGATGACCAGAATTGTGGTCATGAGGGCGATGACGAGATAGGCGGGCAGATCGAGAATGCCGTGAGCGCTGGGCAGTTTTGTGGTGTCGACACCGGCGCTGGCAAGCGCCGGGCCGATGGTGGCGAGGCGCGACCATTGTCCGTTGTAAAGGACGAGGAGCGTGCCGGGAGGGGCAGTGATCTGCGGAGGCAGTTGAATGTTGAAGCTCTGGAAAAGCGCGATTAGATTGCCGCTCCATCCGACGGCCACGGATGCGGCACCTACGGCGTATTCGACGATGAGGTCCCAGCCGATGATCCAGGCGAAGATCTCGCCCAGAGTGGCGTAACCGTAGGTATAGGCGGAGCCGGCGATCGGTATCAGGGAAGCGAACTCGGCATAGCAGAGTCCGGCGAAGATGCAACCCGAGCCCGCCAGAATGAATGACAGCACGATCGCTGGGCCGGTGAAGGTTGCGGCCACCGTGCCGGTCAGGACAAAAATTCCGGCACCGATAATGGCGCCGATGCCAAGCGTGACCAGGTTGACTGGACCGAGCACGCGGCGCAGGCCCTGGCCGCTTTCGTCGCGGGCCTCGGCCATCAAGAGATCGAGCGGTTTCGTCGCCAGCAGATCAGACAAGGATTGTCTCCTCGGGCGGAGGTCTGATTACTTGTCCCAATGTTCGATGATGCGGCTGGAATTGTATCTGGGACGCGGCCGATGGTCATGTGAAAAATCTTTAGGGCAGGAGCGGGCTTTAGGCTCGGGCTGCTTTGGCCGAAAAACTTGTGCGCTTGGCCGCTTCTTTGGGCCAATCGCCCTTCCACTCCAAGCGCGGCCGAAACGCGAACGAATAATACTCGAACAGGATCGTAGGCACCAACTTTGCTCTTACCGCAGTGCGGCGTTGCTGCATGCGGCTTTGGACGCCACAGAAGTATTCGCTAGCCGAACCTGCGGGCAGCACGCGGACTCCCACATCTGAGGTCAACTCGCTGCACTGCTGTTGATGAGCCTGGAAGAGGCTTACGGGATCGAGACCGGGCTTGCAACGCCAGACACTCTGCGGCAAACGCATGATCCAACTGCCACCGGTGAATTTGCGGGCGCCGGTCGAAATAACCCAGCCATTTTCGCAACGAGTGGTGAATGAGCATGCCATTTCGATGGGCTTCTTGCGCGGAGGGAACGCCTGATTGATCTCGGCGTAACAGTTGCTGCGCTCGTTGACCATGAGGCGACCGAAACCGGGAATGGGAATCGCCATGCTCGAAACCATGGTGTAGTCCATCAATTGTTTGAATCCGAGGTTTTCGAGTGCGCGGGTCAGTTCGTCGAGGCGATTGCGGTCGAGCGCACCGAACTGCTCCGGAAGTGCGTTGGGGAACGAAGCGGTTCCGGGCAAGTTCGCCAGAAGCCTGGACTTCAATCGGATGATGGAAAACAGACTGACCAGGAACGGCGAAAACGGAATCAGCAGATAGATGAAGTATTCCGATAGCGTGATGGCAGCGCGGGCGGGACTGCGGCGAATGCGGGGCGTCGGATCCTGCGCGCGATACGCAGCAAACTCGGCTGCGGTGATGTCTTTTATTCCGTTGAACTCGCCGCCTGAGATCTGCAGTGGCACGTCGAGAGTCGAAGTTTCGAGGGTGACGATCGCAGTGGGAAACGTGTGAGATTTAACGTCGACTTTCGGTTGCTCGATCTTGATGGTGGCCTTGGCGGCCCGCAGGGTAACATCGATCGCCCGCGCGCCGTTGCGACCTGCGTAGAGAGACGAACGATGCCAGCCTTGTGGAAGAGTGGGTGCTGCATCCTCGTCCTCGCTATCGGCCTGATCATCGGCGGTCTTGAGCAGCTCTTCTGCAGTGGGATCGGGTACAGCCACTAAGTGGGATTCCTGCCAGGTCCAGACTTTGCGGTGCTTCGACTGGTCTGTGACCACAAAATACAACGCGTCTTCGGAGGGCACCGCCTGTATGGAGCGGCCGGCGAGTTTGTCTTGTTGAACCTCTCCGCCGGCGTAGTGAAAAACGGTGAGGTCACTCGGAAGAAGCGCGAAATCGTTGCCGGCGGTCATGCCAAAGATCGCCGAGAGCAGCGGCGCATGCGATGCTCCCCTGAGCTGAGCGCGAGCGATTCCCCCGGAGCGCACGGTCAGAAATAGGCTGTTGCTGTTCCAGACCGCTTCTTCCGCGTTATGGCTGTGGGAGACCGTGTAGTGGCGCGGGCCGCAGGTGATGATGGCAAAGGCGAGGGCGAACGCAAGTAGCGCCAAGCCAACACCGAAGGCTAGATTTCGAAAGACACGCATTCCAAGCCCCTAGAACACAACGGTAACTGATGGTGAACCACCGGAATTCCACCTTCAAGTTACCGTGGTGTGAGGTGGCCGCCGCAGGTTCAGGGCACGCAGAGGCCGACTTCAGAAGCTGACTTCGGAGCTTAACTTCAGGGGCTAACGTCAGAAGATTTTCATCGACTTTTAACAGCCATGTAACTTTCATGGGGGCGACCGGCGCTAGTCTCAGCGGAATCTCTGCAGAAACTCTCTCAGGAAGAAATCCTATAAACGTCCACCATCGCGCACGGCTGCTTCTGTTCGGTATTTTGTCCATGGCACTGACGGCGGCTGGACAGGTGTCCACGCCCGTCCCTTATAGCATCTCAACGTTCGCAACGGGCGTGGCTAACGTCTACTTTCAGCCTGACTCCATTGCCCTGCTCAACGGCCGTATCTTTAATTGGCTACGGGAATGGCGGCGCGCCGGATGGATCTGACGGAAAGAGCAGCACAATCGTGGAATACAGAAAGAACGGAGACGTGGTGAAGATCTACTCCGTGGTTGGACACGACGATGGGTTGCGGGTGAATCCACAGACGAAACAGTTGTGGGCTTTGCAGAATGAAGATGGCAACCCCAATCTGATCATCATTAACCCAACCACCGGAACGCAAACTGTCTACACGTTTGGGCCGACACCCCACGGCGGCGGATATGACGACATGGCCTTTCGCGGCGACAATGTGTTCCTAAGCGCGTCCAATCCGGCCAACAATCCAAATTTTGCACCCGCAGTAGTAAAGGCAACGATCAGCGGGAGCGTCGTGAATGTGACCGAGGCCTTGAACGCGAGCGCCATCGCCACCGATATTCCCACCGATAGCCCGCTGACTCTGAACCTGCAGGATCCCGACTCGATGATTTTCGATCCGTTCGGGGACCTAGTGCTGGACAGTCAGGCCGATGGCGAACTCATTATTGTGCATCACCTGGGATACACCGATCAGAGCGTGTATCACCTCGGGCTCACTCTGAAGGGATCGGCCACGCAGGTCGATGACACCATTTTCGCAACGTCGACATACGGCTCAATTCTGGTCTCGGACCGAGACGCGGGAGCTGCAGGAATTGTTTATGCCATCTCCAAGAACGTCTTCGCACCGGGAGCGGCATATACGGCGACGCCGAACTCGGTCGGGAGTCTCGATTTCAGCACCGGTGTGATCACCAATATTGCGACGGGATTGGTGAGTCCGCACGGAATGGCGTTCATTACCGGCCAATAGCGCGAAAGGGGGCTGCGTTCTGCGGCCCCTTTTCTCTGCTACCAGGATTAGGCTCAGAACGAAATCACATCAGCCAGAGGGCATCGACATCGACGATGACCTGCGTGCGAGGGATCTTTTTTTGTGCGGCGTACGCCAGCATGGCGCGCAGGGTGGTGTTGAGCTTTTCGCGGCTGGGAGACTTGAGCACAAAGTGATAACGATAGTCGCGTTTGAGGCGCATGATGGGCGCGGTCGCCGGACCGAGGACGCGGACGCCTTCGTGGCGAGTGGAATCGAACCACTTGCCTAGCATTCCTGACCATTGCAGGGCGTCGTCGAGTTTGTCGCTCCGGACGAGCACGTTCGCCAGAGCGGAGTACGGCGGGTAGTGCATCCAGCTGCGGAACTGCACTTCTTTTTCGTAGAAGCCGATGAAGTCGTGGCGGGCGGCATACTGGACGGCGTAGTGATCCTGGAAATACGTTTGCAGCACGACTTTGCCGGGAGTTTGGCCGCGTCCAGCGCGTCCAGCAACCTGCGTGAGGAGTTGGAAAGTGCGCTCGGCCGCGCGGAAATCGGGGAGGCCGAGGGCGACGTCGGCGCCGACTACGCCTACTAGCGTCACGCCGTGAATGTCGTGGCCTTTGGCGATCATCTGGGTGCCGACGAGGAGATCGAGTTCTCCTTCGTTCAAGCCGTTGAGGGCGCGCTCGAAATCTTCGTGGCTGCGGACAGTGTCGCGATCGAGTCGGGCGATACGGGCCTGGGGGAACATACCGTGGAGAAGCTCTTCGAGTTTTTCTGATCCGGTGCCGAGAAAATAGACGTACTCGCTGCCGCAGTGGATGCAGGCTTTCGGCACTGGTGCGGTGAAGCCGCAGTAGTGACAGACCATCTTGTGCTCTCGCTTGTGATGGGTGAGCGCAATGGCGCAGTTCTGGCATTCGAGTTTCTTTCCGCAAGTGCGGCAGAGGACGACCGGGGAATAGCCGCGGCGGTTGAGCAGCACCATGACCTGCTCTTTACGGTCGAGGCGATCTTTGATTTCGGCAGCCAGTTTGCGTGAGATCACCTGCTCCTGGCCAGTTTCCTGGTATTCCTGACGCATATCGATGATTTCGACGTCTGGGAGGGGGCGCTGCTCCACCCGATCGGGGAGTTCGACTAAAGTGTACTTGTTCTTCTTCGCGTTGAAGTAAGACTCCAGCGAGGGAGTCGCGGAGCCCATCGCGACGACGGCGTTCGCCATCTTGGCGCGCATCACGGCAATGTCGCGGGCGTGGTAGCGCGGAGTTTCTTCCTGCTTGTAGGAAGAGTCATGCTCTTCGTCGACGATGATGAGGGCGAGGTCGGCGACTGGGGCGAAGACAGCGGACCGCGTTCCGACGACCATGCGCGCTTCGCCGCGCCTGATGCGGTGCCACTGTTCGGCGCGCTCGCGGTCGGAGAGCGCGGAGTGGAGGATGGCAACTTCGTCGCCGAAAATCTGGTGCAGGTCGGCGGCGACGGCGGGGGTCAGGCCGATTTCGGGGACCAGGAGGATGGCGGAGCGCCCGGCTTCGAGGACGCCGCGCATGGCTGCGAGATAAACCGCCGTCTTGCCCGATCCAGTGACGCCGTGCAAAAGCATGCCACTGAATTTGCGGCCGGCGACACCTTGCCGCATCTGGGCAAGCGCGGACTGCTGCGCGGGGTTCAGGTCGAAGTCGAATAGCGCGGGGCGGGGCTTGGAGCGGGAGACGGAGAAGTCCGCGGGCTCTTCAAGGATTGCGACTAGCTCACGGCGAACCAGCGTGGAGAGGGTGGTTCGGGGGATCTCCAGCGATTGCAGGGTGGTGACTGGAACTCTTCCTCCTGAAGCAGCTACTGTGTCGATCAGCATGCGCTGATTGTCATTGAGTTTGCCGTCGGCGGATTTCAGAATCGCCACCTTCATCGTGCGCGTGGCGTCGCGAGCGGCGGAAACATCCTCACGCTGAAGCCATTTCTTGCGGACCATTCCGGTGAGTACGGCTTTGGAGACGCGGGTCGTGGAGCGGAGGGTTTCTTCGCGGACCAGTTCCGAGTTTCCGGGCGTCGATTCGTATCCCGCGAGGTAGTCGAGAACTCTGAATTCTGCTTCTTGCTCCTCAGGAGTCCGCTTGGAACGGGTGGAGGATCCGGACATGCCTGCGAGATGAAGCGCCATGTTACCTTGCTCCGTCAGGCGATAGCCGATCGAACGCTTGAACTCGGCGTTCAGCGGGAGCATGGTGCGAAACACTTCGCCGAGAGGGGCGAGATAGTAGTCGGCGATCCAGCGCCCTAGTTGCAGCAGTTGATCATCGAGTACCGGCGCGGAGTCGAGGACGGCGAGAATGTTCTTGGTGGTGACCGACGGCTTGCGGTCGTGCAGTTCGACGACGATTCCCGTTGTGCGCTGCTGGCGGAATGGGACCAGCACGCGACCGCCCACGACGGGCGTAGCATCAGCGGGGACACGGTAGGTGAAGACTATGTCGAGGGGCACGGGGACGGCTACGTCGCAGAATTCGGGCATTGGTCAATAGGACAGTGATCTCAGAGAATAGCAGTGACACCTGAGGAAAGGTGAATCGCGAGGCGTCAGCATGCCAGCGCTAATCAATGAACCACTCGAGCTTCACTCGACGGACAGCCGAAGGCGGCTGTCCCCACATGAATGTTGGTTCTACGGCGTGTTTATTCTGCTGGCTTCTTTGGAGGCTCGAGGCCCAGGAACTTCATCACCATCTGTAAATCTTTCCAGGCTTCGCCTTTCTGGCGCGGATCGCGGAGGAGAAACGCGGGATGGTAGGTGACCGCAAGCTTGGTTCCCTGCCACGACGGATCACTGCTGCGGGCGCCTGTGGGCATGAAATCGTAGAACCGTCCGCGCAGCTCCATCATGGATGCGTTCATGGCGAGCAGATTTTTCGCGGCGACCGCGCCGAGCGCAACCACGACCTTCGGTCTGACTACCGCGATCTGGCGCATCAGGAACGGGGAGCAGGTTTCGGTCTCATCGCGCTCAGGTGTGCGATTCCCGGGCGGGCGGCATTTCACGACGTTTGCGATGTAGACATCCTCGCGGCGGATGCCCATCGCCTTGATCATGTTGTTGAGGAGCTGACCGGCACGGCCTACGAAGGGTTCGCCCTGCATGTCTTCGTCGGCACCAGGGCCTTCGCCGACGAACATCAAGTCGGCGCTCGGATTGCCGACGCCGAAGACGATCTGTTTGCGTCCCTGCTTGTGGAGCTTGCAGCGGGTGCAATCGCCCAGGTCTTCGCGTATGAGTTTGAGCGCGGCCACGGGATCGGTGACGGATTGTTCCTCATGTGAAATCAGAATGGGCAGACTGCTTTCGTTGCTGACCTTCGCGACTGCAGCGGATTTTTTTGCGGGCATTTCCTCTCGCAGTTCCTGGAATGTGGATGACAGATCGTCGAGCTCGGCGATGGCAGATGCGACTGGAACGGATTCAGAGGTGCGGGGTCCGCGCCGGTAGAAATCGTAGATACCCATCTCGTGGCAGTAGCGGACTCGTTCGGCGAGCGCGCGGCGGAGATCAGGGTCGAGAGTGCGGGGCATCGGTTGTTCGATTGTAATGCACGAGCGGGAGCATAGGCTCGTGGTAGCGCCCCACAACAGATTCCTCGCCGCTTCGCTCCTCGGAATGACAAAGGAAATAAAAACACTCAGGCTTTGACTGGCGATTTGCGGTGCTGGCGCAGGCGGACTACTTGGTCCAAGACCCGCTGGGCGACTTCCCACTTCGTGGTTTCGGGGACTTCGACGACCTCGTCGGGGCTGATAATGGTCACGGCATTGCGGTCCGAGTCGAAACCTACGCCTTCGCGGGAGACATCGTTGACGACGATAGCGTCGAGATTCTTGCTCACTAATTTCTGGCGGGCGTTCTCTAGAACATTTTCCGTTTCGGCGGCGAAGCCAACGACGATCTGCGATCCCTTTTTGGCGGACAGTTCTTTCAGAATGTCCGGCGTGGCTTCCAGTTCCAACGTCATCGGGCCTTTGCGCTTGATCTTCTGGCCGGCGGCGGCCTTGGGCCGATAGTCGGAGACAGCAGCGGTCTTGATTACGACGCTGACCTCGGGAAGCAGTTTGAGCACGGCGTCGCGCATTTCTTCGGTGGATTCGACTCGCGTGACTTCTGCGGCTCCGGGTGGCGTGAGCGACGTCGGCCCGCTGACCAAAAGAACGCGCGCACCCCGACGCAGGGCGGCTTCGGCGAGGGCATAGCCCATGCGCCCGCTGGAGCGGTTGGTGAGATAGCGGACGGGATCGATCTTTTCGCGCGTTGGTCCGGCAGTGATCAGGACGGTCTCGCCACTCAAGTCTTGCCAGGCTCCGAGGGCCTCCATCACAGCAGCAACTATGACCTCGTTCTCAGCAAGACGACCAGCCCCGGTCATGCCACACGCCAAGTAACCTGAGCCCGGCTCGACGACCCTCACACCACGTTGCCGGAGAACCTGTAGGTTCGCCTGCGTAGCGGCGTGATTCCACATGTTGACGTTCATTGCTGGAGCAACTACGACCGGCGCGGTGGTGGCGAGGTAGAGCGTCGAAAGGAAGTCGCTGGCGATTCCTTGCGCGAAGTGCGCCAGAACGTCAGCCGTGGCGGGCGCAACCACCAGAGCGTCGATGGATTGCGCGACCGCAATATGCTCGATCGCGGAGTCGATGTTCGGTGCATTCTGTTCGCCAGGGAAGAACATTCCTGTGATGACTTTTTCTCCGGAGAGTGCGGCGAAGGTTAGGGGGCGTACAAACTCCTGGGCGGCGCGCGTCATGATGACCTGAACGCGGATGCCACGGTCTTGCAGTAGGCGGACGATTTCTGCCGCCTTATACGCTGCAATCCCGCCAGTAACGCCGAGGGCAATCTTCATGGGTTTTTGATTGTTGATTCTTGATGGTTGATTCAAAACCGTCGTTGCCGGCGGTTTCTCAATCAACAATCAGCAATTACGAAATCAACGATTCCTCTAGTCCTGGCCCAGCGCCTTGTCGAGAGCGTCTTCGGCCTGCTCGGCGGCGCTGCGGGTTTCAGGAATCTCCCACTTCACTTTGCCGGCGCGGATTTCATCTTGAGCGATGCGGCAGGGCTTGCGGGAATTGGTGTCGACCACCGGAGGCGCACCGGACTGAAGCTGGCGCGCGCGCCGTGCTGCCACCAAGATGTATCGGTAGTTGCTGTCAAAGCCTTCGATCAACTTCATTGGGACTCTCCCTCAAACAAAAGGTGTGAAGTCTATCAGTGCCGAACGTCGAGCAATGCGTTCAACAGAACAGGGCCAACTCTCAGGCTTGTCCCGCACGAAACTAGTTGCAGCTTACGACGCCAGTTCCGGCGTCCCTAAAATGATACCGCGAAATCTACGGATGTGCCGAAGGGGGAAGGGTACTAAAGGAATCAAGGATGGGGCGCACCCGGTCGCGGACGTTAACCAGCCTTTGGCGGTCGGCTAATTCCACGATTTCCTTGCCTTCGGCGGAAAGAGAGGCGTCGGTCCGCCGCAATCGTTCCGACAGGATGATCGCCTGCAGGCTGTCACTTGATTCCTCCAGCTTGTCGTTAATCAGAATATAGTCATACTTGTCGTATTTCTCAATCTCGCGACGTGCCGCGTCCAAACGGCGATTGATAACTTCATCCGAATCCTCGCCGCGCTTGCGCAGGCGCCATTCCAGAGTCTTGCGGTCGGGCGGCAGCACGAAAATGCTGATGGCTTCGGGAAGTTTCTGCTTAATCTGCGCAGCGCCTTGCACATCGATGTCGAGCAGGAGATCATGCCCTTTCTTCCCAGCCTCGCGCAGGAACCGCCGAGCCGTGCCGTAGTAGTCTGTTCCGTAGACACTGGCATGCTCCAAAAACTCGTCGTCGCGGATCATCTGCTCAAATTCCTGGCGCGAAACGAAGTGGTATTCCTTGCCGTTTTGCTCGCTGCCGCGAGCCGCACGGGTGGTGTAAGAAATCGAAAAATCGAGACTGGGAACCAACTTCAGCAGTTCGTTGACCAAGGTTGATTTTCCCGAGCCAGAAGGCGCCGAGATGATGTAGACGAGAGGGCTGTAGGTTGAGCTCATTCCAGGTTTTGCACCTGCTCGCGGGACTTTTCGATCTCCGCCTTCATGGCAAGACCTGCCTCCGTAATCTTGAGTGCTTCGCCAGCCAGGCCGGAAGTCTTTGAAAGCAGAGTGTTGGCCTCGCGATTCATCTCTTGGAGAAGGAAGTCGAGCTTCTTGCCGATCTCGCCGCCCTGTTCCAGCAGGCCTAGAAAGTGCTGCACGTGATTCTCGAGGCGGACAATTTCTTCCTGAATGTCGCTGCGATCGACTAGGAGTGCGGCCTCCTGAAGCACGCGTTCCTTGTCCACGGCTCCGCCCAGTAGTTCCAGCAGGCGGGATTGCAAGCGCTCGCTGTAGTTCTGGAGCGCGGCTCGGCGATGTTGTTGGACGCTCTTACCCGCCTCGACCAGATGGGCCATCCGATCGCGCAGTTCGCGGGCGATGCCGCGACCTTCTTCTTCGCGCATTTGGTTCAGCCGGTCGAGGGCTTCGCCGACTTTGGCCAAAACCGCAGCCTCAATGTCTCCGTCGGCGCTGTCGTTGGCGGAATCAAGCGCGCCGGGAATGCGCAGGACGGCGTTGAGGTCGGGGACAGCGGCGATGGAGAACTCGGCGGCCGCCGCTCGGAAGGCGGCGATATAGCCGCCGATAATGTCACGATTAATGGAAAACACCTCACTGGTCGAGCGCTCGAGGCTCAGTGAGATTTCGACGTGGCCGCGACCCATCTTTTCTTTCAGCAGACGACGAAGTTGCATCTCGAGGGAATCGGTCCCGGAGGGTAGGCGGAAATGGAGATCGAGGAAACGATGGTTGACCGATTTCAACGACAGAGCAAAAGCCATTCGGCCATTGGCCTGGGCCGAAGCTGCGGGGGCGCCGCCATCCCCGCGCTGAATCTCACCTCTTATCTGGGAAAAACCTGTCATGGAGCGTATGGGCATAGGGGCCGTGATTTCTAAGTTTCTGCGACTGCCTTGGGTGCATCTGCATTGGCGAATTGCAATTCGTACAGACGCCGGTACGTACCTAACTTGGTCATCAACTCTTCGTGGCGGCCAATGTCGGCAATCGTGCCGTTCTCGATCACCACGATGCGATCGGCGCGGCGCACGGTCGAGAGCCGGTGGGCAATCACGAACACGGTGCGGCCACTCATCAGATTGTGTAGGGCAGATTGCACCAGAGCTTCTGATTCGCTGTCGAGAGCCGAAGTGGCCTCATCCAGAATCAGCACAGGCGCATTTTTCAGGAGGGCACGCGCAATCGCCAGACGCTGGCGCTCGCCTCCAGAAAGTCGCACACCCCGTTCACCAATTACAGTATCGTACCCTGCCGGGAGCGCAACAATGAAATCGTGAGCCAGAGCGGCACGTGCGGCAGCCTCGACTTCCCTCTGCGGAACCTGCGGTTGGCCATAGGCAATGTTATTGCGGACAGTGTCGTTGAAGAGCACCGTCTCCTGCGTGACGATGCCGACTTGGGCCCGCAGCGATGCGAGGGTGACATCGCGGATGTCGTGACCGTCAATCAGAATTCGTCCGCTCGTCACGTCAAAGAAGCGCGGAATCAGGTGAACGAGGGTGCTCTTTCCGGCGCCGCTGGAGCCCACAACTGCAAGAATCTCGCCACGGGTTACTTCGAGGTCGATGCCGTGCAAAATCTCGCGGGAATCGTCGCCATCGGCCTGGTATGAAAATGAGACATCCGTGAATTGAATGCTCCGCGAAAACTTCGGCAGGGACCTGGCACCGGATTTCTCGGCGACCTCATCCTCGGCATCCATGAACTTGAACAATTGCGATGACGCGCCCAGGGCCTGCTGGAAACTGTTGTTGAAAACAGCGAACTTGCGCACGGGGTTATAGAGTGCGAGCACGGCGGCGACGAACGTGACGAACTCGCCCAGAGTGAACTCGTTGTGAGTAATGCGGCTGCGGCCTAAGAGGAGCAGCAGTGCGATCGCAATGGCACCGAACGTGTCCATGAGCGGAGAACTGACAGCAGCGGCCGCCACGGACCGCAGGTTTGCACGAAATAGACGCTGTGCAGCGGCGCGGAACCGAGCGACTTCCCACGACTCCATGCCGAATGCTTTGACGATGCGGTTGCCAGTGATTGTCTCGTGCAGAATGTTCTGCACATCGGCCAGTTGATCCTGCCCTCGCCGCGTCGTGGACCGGACGCGGCGGCCGATTCGCACCGCAGAAAAGACTATGAAGGGAACGAACAATAGCAGCACCCACGCCAATTGGCGGCCCAGTACAACAACCAAGCCCGCAGTAAAGAGGAACGTAAAAAACTGCTGCAGGAACTCTGCCAGCACACTCGACATTGCGAACTGCACGCGTTCAATGTCATTGATGATGGTTGAGATTAGGGTTCCAGTCGTGTGCTTTTGAAAGAAAGCCACCGAGCGCCGCAGAACCGAGTTGTAGAGGTCATTGCGCAAATTGGTGATCATGCCGAAACCGGCGTGATTCACCAGGTAGGTGCCCGCGTAATCGAAAATGCCCTTGAGCAACGTGGAAGCAACCAAGGCAAAAGCCACGATGTTCCAGGCATTGTGAAAATGCGACGGGACAAAACGCTGCAGGTAGATGGGTTGGCCGATTTTGGGGATCGTGAAAAGCAGGATGTTATCCGAACCCGACGCCGGAACCAGGACGCGATCAAGGATCGGCTTCAGCAGAATCAAGCGAAACGCTTCGAGGAATCCGACCGCAGCGAGCAACACTACACCGGGGAACAACTGCAGGACAAAAGGGAGCACGTAGCGCACGAGGCGGGTCAGTTGCCGCATGGGGCTCCCGTGCGGTGCAGGCCGCAATCGCTTGCTGCCGGTGGAATGGGCATGAGGTGCAAGGCCTTATTCTACTTGAGTCGTGAGCCTGCGGAATGCCGTTTCGAGGTTCCGGGGCCATCTTCCCAGCCCGGTCGCAAGAGCCTAGAAGTCACTTCCCGCGGGCGGCTGGATTGAGAGCAGGGTCGACGCTGACCGGTTGACCGTCGATGCTGAGCTGCAGGTAGCTAAATCGCCAGACTCCGGCGGTCTTCGCTGCGATCGCGCGAATCGCGCCCTTCCGTGCGGACCCGAGATTGGGATCAAAAGACTCGCGTTGCCGGTGAGGGACTTACTTGGGGCTGTCGCGATGTACGACTTTCACACTGTATCCGGCGTGGCGAAGATGTTTGCCGACTTCCTCGGCGATCATGACGGACCGGTGCTGGCCTCCGGTGCAGCCGAAGGCGATCGTCAAGTAACTCTTTCCTTCATGAATGTAGTGTGGCAACAGGAAAAGCAGATCAGAAACGGTGCGCGAAATGAACTCCCGGGTCTGGGGAAAAGAACGGATATATTTCGCGACACGTGCATCGCGTCCCGTGAGGGGCCGGAACTCAGGGATGAAATGCGGGTTAGGCAGGAAGCGCACATCGGACACCACGTCGGCGTCCTCTGGAAGGCCCTGCCGGAATCCGAAGCTAACACAGGAAACCAGCAGGTTCTTCTCCGAGGCCCGTTCCTGAAAGCGTTGAGTGATGTGAGCGCGCAGTTCGTGGACATTGAACTTGGAAGTATCGATCACGAAGTCGGCCACGGCACGGATTGCACCCAAGTGACGGCGTTCTGCCTTAAGAGCCGACTTCACAGGCGAGTCGGTGCCGAGAGGGTGCGGGCGGCGCGTCTCGCTGAAGCGGCGCATGAGAACGGAATCGGAAGCCTCGAGGAAGACGACTTTGGTCGGGATCATGCGCGCGACCGACTTCAAGATCCTGGGAAGTTCTTCCAGCTTGGAGCCTTCGCGCACGTCCACGACCAGCGCGGTGCGGCGAATCTCACTGGACTGGACAGCTAGGTCGGCGAACTGCGGGATGAGTTGTACCGGGAGATTGTCGACGCAGTAGTAGCCGAGATCCTCGAAGGCCTTTAACACCGAGGCCTTCCCCGAACCGCTCATGCCGGTGATGATCACCAGTTCCGGCCCGGGCTTTGCGGCGCGACGTTTTTTTCCCGCAGCCTTCGCTTTCTTCGGCTTGTGTCCGGAGGACCGACGCGACTTCATGAAATGGATAGTAGCATCCGCGTGCCAGCCCTTGCTTTGCGTTCCGGATTGCCAAGTGAGATACCGGCGGTTCGGATGAGCGGGTTGAATAAAGCGGCAGTCAAGAATTCGAAAACCAGATTGTCTCCGGCCCGCGTGGCCTGTAAGCTATGGCGTCATGAAAAAGTTCGAAGAACTGACGGAACGCGAAGTGCTGGCCCTGGCCATTGCTCTGGAAGAAGAAGACGAGCGGGTCTACGCCGACTTTGCCGAGGGGTTGCGGCAGGACTATCCGGCAACGGCGTCAATGTTTGACGGCATGCGGGAAGAAGAGTCGGGACACCGACGGCGCTTGCTCGAACTTTTCCAGAAGAAATTCGGCGAGCATATCCCGCTGATCCGGCGGCAGGACGTGCGCGGATTCGTGGAACGCCCGGCGCTCTGGCTGGTGCGTCCGTTGAGAATTGAGGCTGTCCGCAAAGAAGCATCGACGATGGAGGTGGAGACGCGGCGTTTTTATGAGAAGGCGGCGAGCCGTACCCGAGACGTGAGCATCCGGCAACTGCTGGATGATCTTGCCCGGGAAGAGCGCGAACACGAAGAACGAGCGCAGGAACTCGACAAACAAAAACTGCCGGACAACGTGAAGGCCGACGAGGAGGTTGCGCAACGCCGGTTATTCGTTTTGCAGATTGTACAGCCCGGGTTAGCGGGGTTGATGGACGGGTCGGTGTCGACGCTGGCACCGGTGTTTGCGGCCGCTTTCGCGACGAAGAACAGCCACGAGGCATTCCTTGTGGGGTTGGCCGCTTCGGCGGGTGCGGGCATCAGCATGGGATTCGCAGAGGCGCTCTCGGACGACGGCAGCTTGACCGGACGCGGTCACCCGTGGGTACGAGGCTTGATCTGCGGAGCGATGACGGCCCTGGGAGGCATTGGGCACACGCTGCCGTTTCTGTTGCGCGATTTTCGCATGGCGCTTTGGGCGGCGGGAATCGTGGTGCTGGCGGAACTGGGCGTGATCACCTGGATTCGCAAACGCTACATGGATACGCCTTGGTTCTCCGCAGCTCTGCAAGTTGGACTGGGCGGCGTGCTAGTGTTCATCACCGGCGTCCTGATTGGGAGTTCGTAAGTGTCCGGATGACCAGCCGGCATTTCGCACCTGGCACCGCTTCCTATTTCAGTTTCACAAAGAGCAAGACGAAGATCGCCCACACTCCCACGGTTAGGGGAAATTGAACCAGTTGCGCATCTCGCATCGGACCACCCCTCGGAATCGCGAACGTAAGCGCCAGCATAGCTAAAGCCGTAAGTATCCCGAGAGCCAATTTTGTCTTAAAGTTCATGGGTTCTTTGCCTCGCTTTTCAAGCTGCTCGATTGCGTGCGCCGGGCGATGGCCGGGTCAGCGAGGAACATCATCCTCGCAAAACAGGCAAAGTGCAAGTGATTCTGACAGGGGACAGTACTCAACGAATAATTGGTTAGGGCTGCGTATCCAGCGGATGAGTGCTCTTTTCGTAAAATTCTTGCTGCAATTTAAGACTGACATCGTCGCCTTTCACAGCCCGGATCGCCTTTACGACCGATTCAATCCACCAATTCATCTGAAATTCGCCGAGCTCTTTGGTCGCCACTGACCCATCGCCGGAATAGTGGTTAGGGAAGCGCGTGTACCACCAGATGCCCGTGTAGACATCCTCGGGGAGCTTTTGACGCGCCTGGTCGGCGCCGGATTCATTTGTCGCACGATCCTGATGGACGAGTTCGGGGTGCGAGATCATCATCTTGGAGGTCTCGCTTTCGCCGGCGTGCATGTCGATCTTGGTCTTTCTGGCGGGGCCACCATGCTGCGGAGTGCGCTCGTCGAAAATGTAGACGACGTAGTCATGCGGCTTGTCGAGCTGTGTCTGCGCGAAGTATGGAAGCAGGCTGTCGTTGCCGCCGTGGCCGTTGACGATCAGAACTTTCTTGCAGCCGTTGCGCGCCATTTCGTCGGTGGTTTCCTGCAACAGGGAGAGTTGCAGGGTGCGGCTGTAAGCCATGGTGCCGGGTTCGTGTCGCGCTTCGGCGATCTGGCCGAAATAGTATTCGGGGAAGACGACCGCGTACTCCTGCTCAGCGGCATGCAGCGCGGCGTAGCGGACATCAAGCAGATCGGTGCCGAGGGGAAGATGCGGTCCGTGCTTTTCCAGGATGCCGAATGGGAGCAGGCATGTTCCTTGCGAGCGATGAATTCCATCGCGGAAGTCGCCGGCTGTGAGTTCTTCCCAGTGGACGGAAAGCTTCGGCGTAGTCTGGGTCTGAGCGAAGCAGGGCGAGGTCAAAAGAACCGACACGGCGAGGATCGTAAGAATGCAAAAGAGCTTGTGATAGATGTGGATCACCATGGCAAAATCTCCTCGGCGGCGAATTCTAGCACGCAGATGCCTCTATTCAAACGTATCAATAGGAATCCAGCGAGCAGATTGTGAGGTATTCACCGCAAAGGACAAGAAGGTACACGAGGAGAAAAACCCCACTTCTCGCCAAAAGACGGCGAGAAATGGGGCACCCGGCTTTCAAGTCGTTATCGAGACGGTTTGAAGTCGAAATATGCGAGATTCATGTTGCCTTCTGTCAGGATGTGAACGGTGAGGACGCTTTTCCCCGCGGGAAGTTTTAGCCTGATCAGGCCTGGAGCGATGTTCCAGTGATGCCACTGCCGCCAGGCGATGGGATCTGCGGCATTGAATGTCGTCGGAATTGTGAGGGGCCCAGTGGCGTCCTTTCTATTCACATCCAGCGAGATGGTTCCGCCGCGATTTGAGGTGTAGAGAAGATCGGCCGTGTAGACGCCCGCACGGCCAACCTGCACGGTGATGTTGAACCACTCTCCAGGCTCGGTCCATCCGACATAAAGTTGGTTTTCTGGTGGGACAACCAGGTCGTACGGGCTATCGTCGATCTGGTCATGAAACTTGGTGTAGGAGATATCGACGCCTTCCTCCATGCGGAACTGATTCAAGTACGTTCCGTCGGCAGGATTGAGGGCTCCACTGCCGTTGTTCTTGGAATCGGAGTCGAGGTAGGCGACACCTTCTCCCCCGCGATCGTAGTAGGCGCACTCTACGCGTCCGGGAATTTTCTGCGGGCTGCCTTGGTAGCGAGCGTCTTTGTAGGGGGTGCCTTTGTAGTGTTTCGGGAAATTTGACTTGGATCCGCCAAGGGCAGTGGTCGCGAAAAAGGCGAGCAGTGTTAGCAACAGTCCACACGATCGCCGCCGTGTTCTTAAAACCATTTGAGCCTCAAGTGCGGTTGGCGGCTAGAGATCCTTCGACTACGCGGCTGATTCACTCCGAGAATCAGCCGCTTTGCTCAGGATGACAGAACCTTGGCAACTTGCTCGTGACTAGTTACGGGGCTTCGATCAATTCCATCTTGCCGTCACGCTTGCGGTGCAGGATCATCAGCTTGCCTTTGGGATCGCGGAAGACGAAGACGTCGCGGTCGCGGAAGTGGGCTTCTTTGATGGCCTCTTCCAGCGTCATGGGGCGCATGGCGACGGCTTCATCGGAGCGGACCAGGTGGACCTCGGTAGTTTTCGCCACGGCCGGGTATTTGTGCACCATGACGGGAACCGCGGTCCTTTCCGAAGTGCCGACTACAGTCTGCAGACCGTTCTGCCCATCAGTTTCATCAACCCGCGGCGAGTGGCCGTTCCACTTTTTAACCTCCTCGCTCTTGCGCGCCGAGCGTTTTTTCGACATCCAGCGCGTTTTGTATTTGACCGCCTGTTTCTCGAGGTGGTCGAGAGCTTCATTGACGGCGATGGTCATGTCCTTCGCCTGAGCCAAGCCGACCAGCGGGCCATTGCGCGGGCTGATGGTGATTTCGGCTTTGTGGCGGTGCTTTTCGACGGCTAGGATGACTTTTGTTTCAAAGCGGTCGCCGAGAATTTTGCGGATCTTTGTGAGGCCGGTTTCTACTTCTTTGCGGATGGTGGAAGTAACAACGTATTGTCTGCCAGTGTATTCCACGTTCATGAGCGCCCCCTCCTAAGAATTCATAATGATGAGCTAAATCGGGCACTGCATCTAGGAAGCGAGCCAATCGCGCGATTATTGTGTCGCAAAAAGCGCGACATCGCGCGGCTCGCCCAGATCCTTCAGCCGCAAAAACAGCGGCTTCAGGATGACGACAGCTATTTCTTGACCCGGCGCTGGTGCGTGCTCGGGATGCGCATATCTTCGCGGTACTTGGCTACCGTGCGGCGGGTCACCTGGATGCCCTGCGACTGCAGGATGCGGGTGATCTGCTCGTCGGTCAACGGACGGCTGGGGTCTTCTTCCTCGATGAGTTTCTTGACGCGGCGCTTGAGGATGAGCAACGACGTGCCGCCGCCCTCAGGGCCCTGAACGCTCTCGCTGAAGAAGTACCGCAGCTCGAACACGCCCTGGGGTGTATGGGCGTATTTGTTGGCGACTGCGCGACTTACCGTCGAAGGATGCACGCCGATTTCTTCGGCCACCTCCTTGATCATCATGGGTTTGAGTTGATCAATGCCTCTTTCGAGGAAATCCTGCTGGCGGGCGACGATGCAATAGCAAACTTTGGTGATGGTCTGTTTGCGTTGCTCGATGTTCTTGATGAGCTGAATGGCGCTCTTGTAGCGCTCTTTCACGTAGTCGCGTGTGCTCTTTTCGTTGGTGCCGTCGCGGGTGACGAGCTTCTTGTACGCGGGATTCAGGCGAAGCTGGGGCAGGTCTTCGTCGTTCATGATAACCAGCCACTCGTCGCCGTGCTTCACGAAGGCGACGTCGGGTTCGATGAGGCGGGCTTGGACTTTGTTGTAGCGGAGGCCAGGGCGCGGATCGAGAGTACGGATGTAGTCCAGGGCGGCTTGAACGGCTTCGATGGGGCGGCCAATCGCCTTGGCAATTTCTTTGTGCTGCTTGTTCTGCAGGCCGCGCAGATGCTGATCGACCACGGCCATGGCGTCCTTCAGAACTTGCTCCGTGCCATTTCCGTTCTTGTGCAACGCCAGTTGCGCCTGGTGATAGACGAGCTGGCACATGAGGCAAGAGCGCAGGTCGCGGCAACCCACGCCGGGAGGATCAAGTTGACGAACTACTTCCAGCGCTTCCTGCAGATCGCCAGCAGTGAAGTTTGGTTTATAGGTCGAGGCAACGCCGGATGCGGGCTCATGGGCTGGAGCGACCGCAGCGGCGGAATCTGAACGGGAAGAGAAAGGAGCGTCCGTGCGCGGCTCGACGGGCGCATCAACCTGTGGAGCATCTGTGTAGGCCAGTTCCGCGTTCTCCGCGACCGCTGCAGTCATCTCAACATCGGCGGAATCGTCGGCAATCCCTTCGACGGAAGGGGGATCGTCGTGCTCCGCTCCGGTTTCAGCGGCGATTTCGGCCAGGCCCAGGGCCTGCGCCTCATTCACGATCTTCTTTGCCGTCTCAGCGTCAACCTCGGGTGCCGAGGGCGGAGCCACGCCGAGCAACTCTTCATCGCTGGCGATGAGGTATCCGTCTTCGTTCAGGTTGCCAATGATCAAGTCGGCGGCTTCACGTACTTCGTGGCGCAGGCTGAGCGCCCCCAACTGCCACGCGAGGTGGTCGGTCAGGTTCGTCGGCTTGGAGAGGAAATTCTCGAACGACGGGCGTTCGATGTCCTCCATCTCGCTGTGAGTACGGTAGCCGGGATCGAGATAGTCCTGGAAGAACGATCCGAAATCGATCTCTTCGAAGGGGTCTTTCTTTTCGACGGCAGTGATGGGGTTTTCTTCGGTGGTCGCGGCAGCAGCGCGGTCGCGATCTTCTTCCTTTTTGCCAACTTCGTCGAGCAGGGGAACGGAATCTTCCAGCTCTTCGAGGACCGGGTTCTCGACCATCTCGGCGTTGATCATGTCCTTCAGCTCGAGCTTGTTAAGCGCGAGGACGGAGACCATCTGCACCAGGCCCGGAGTAAGGATCTGGCGCTGCGAGAGTTTCACGCTCAGTTTGTGTTGCAGCAAAACCATGAGTTCGGCCGATCTCCGCAAATCCAAAACCGTCAACCACGGAGGACACTAAGGTTCACGAAGGAAAAACCTTTGTGATACTTCGTGTCCTTCGTGGTCTACAACTATAACTTCAACTTCTTACACCAGCGAGAAACTCTCGCCCAGGTACACCCTTCTTACTTCCGGATCGCCCGCCAATTGCCCAGGTTGTCCCTGACGGAAGATTCTGCCGTCATCGATAATGTAGGCCCGGTCCGTGACCGAAAGCGTTTCGCGCACGTTGTGATCAGTGATCAGTACTCCGATGCCGCTGGCCCGTAGGCTGCTGATAATTTTCTGCAAGTCGAGAACGGCAATCGGGTCGATCCCGGAAAAGGGTTCGTCCAGCAAAATGAATGTGGGATTAATGCACAGGCAGCGGGCAATTTCCACGCGCCGCCGTTCCCCACCGGACAGCGCATATCCGCGGTTCTGGCGGATGTGCTCCAGTCCAAGTTCGTCAATAAACTTCTCCATCTTCTCGCGGCGCTCGTGCCACGACATCGGCTGCGCCTCTAACACCGCGAGGATGTTCTCTTCGACCGTCAGCTTGCGAAAGACGGACGCTTCTTGCGGGAGATAGCTGATTCCATACTGACGGGCCCGAAGATACATGGGAACGTCGGTGATGTCCTGACCGTCGTATAGCACGCGGCCAGTATCGGGAGGGATCAGGCCAACGATGGCGTAAAAGGTGGTAGTCTTGCCCGCGCCGTTTGGGCCTAATAAACCAACGACTTCGCCCTGTTCGACCGTCAGGCTCACCCCATTTACAACGCGGCGGCCACGATACGATTTGCCAATTTCTTCCGTGGCTAGGGTACGCATTTATCTTGCCAATTAACGAGCCACTCGCGTTTGTGTTACCACAGGGGTATTAGCTTCGCCTTCTACGAGCACCCTATCATCGCGTCTAAAGAAAGTCAACGAAACCCCGGTAATCTTGCCCTGTTCGGCATCAAAAATGCTGGGCGGTCCGCCGGTCAAGACGAATTTGTCGTCGGCCGCCGTGTAGACCAGCTTTTGGCCATCGGCTCGGCGGGTGGGTTGCTGAATCACTACGTCGCCCTCGGCGACCATGTGATCAAGCTGGCCGGGACCCGCAAACGATTGATCATTGTTGGTTTGACTGCGGGCTAACAGGTACGCATCGGCGCTCTTAGCTGACGTCATGAAGTCTCCGCCCTTGGCTACGACGCCGCCTTCGTAGTGGACTCTGCGCTCCGAATCGGCATACGTGAGCTTCGCACCGCTGATTGAGATGGGACTGGATCCAGTCAGGGGAGGGGCTTTCCCCGGCTTCTTTGCGGCGGTCTGCCCCGATTGCGGGGCGCGTTCTGCCTTGCCCTTGTCTGTCTGAACCAAAATCGTCTGCACGGGCTGGGAAGGGGTGCCTTGGGCGGTGACGAAACGACGATCGCGGTCGAACTGGATAGTAGGGGCCTCAATCACGTTCGCATCCTGCCAAAGGCGCGCGTTTCCTGAGTAGAGCGCCAACCCTGGGGTGTTGTGAGCGGTCATGCTATGCGCGGTCACATGGATCGGCGAAGATGATGCCAGCAAAGCACCGTCCGGTTGCTCCTTCAATTCGCTGTAGGTGCTCTTGACGTTGCCCTCGGCCTCTGCGTCGCCGGTGGCACGGTACAGTCGGATTGCCTTGGCGGTCGTCGCCATGCCACCGTTAGTGACCCGCGGACTGCCGGTGAGCAGGAGCATCTGGTCGCCGGGGGTGTAGCGTGCCGAATTGGCCCAGGCCTGCACGCGCTTGTCGGGCTGCTCACCGTCCGTGTAAACGACGTTGCCCGTTTGCGTGACGGCATCGATGCCGCCCTGCGGAAGAAACGCGGCGTCGACTGAATCGCTGGTGCTGACACGGTCAGGCTCACCCGGAGCCGAATTTACGATGCGGGCATTCGGGGCGCCGTGCACGCTCGTGAGATGGTTCTTGTTCTCGGCTGAGGCGAATTGCGCGAGGAATTTTCCAGCAGTTACCACCGTCTGTTGGGCAGTAGGCTGAGTGGAACTCGAGGCCGCTTCCTGCGGTTGCGCGATTGTGATCTGGGCGGCGCCTGAGGTTTCGGCTTGTTGCAGAATATGTCCTTGCACCACGAGGAAGTCCATGACTGCTGCGATGAGCTCGAAATCCTGCGGGCCGCTGGTCATGCTTTTTGCGGCCGGTTTGCTTCCCGCGATCGCGTTTTGCGTGAGCCGCACTCCGTCCAGGGCATGCACTTTCTGGAGCTCATTGTGACCCGCAAAGTCCAAAATCAGGCGCCCCGCCTGACCCTGCATGGGCTGAGGTCCGCTTTGCTCGATGTGAACGTTGCCGGTGAGGGTGGCGGTACGAAGCAAGTCCTCCTTCCCCGTGAGCAGAAACTCCGCTTGATCCGCACGGCTGCGCATTTCTGACGGCCGGGCATCGTCACCGGCAGGAGTATTCCCTGCCACCCTTGTGTGCCTCGCGCCCTGCGTCCACGCCACGGTTGTGACATTTCCCGTGGCCAGCACGCGCTCGACTTGATTCTCGTGGCCGAGATAAAACACCGCCGTATCCGCTTGCAACGTTCCGCCATCGCGGCTTAGATGGGGGTGTTCAAGCACAATCTCGCGTGGATCGTTATTGATGATGCCATGGTCGGCCTCGATAACGGCTGAGTTCACGCCGCTGAGCACAACGTGAACCTGCGACGACAAAGTCAGAGTATTGCTCTTGCCCGCGTACTTCACGCCCACGGCCCATCCTGTGGCCTGCGGGGTACGAAATTCGACGCGCGCCTCGGTCGTGGCGTTTCCGTTCTCCTTGTTAAAGACCAGATCGCGCGTCTTCAGGTGGATGGGGTTCTTGAGTTCTTTCGGGATAGATTGATCGGGGCTGGCGAGGCCGGCGGGGTTGGCTACAAGATCGATCTGCACGTCGCCCTTGGCCGAGACGTCCCCGGTCTGCTGGTTGTATGCAAAATCATCTCCGTAAATCTGGTCGAAGCGGGACGAGTCGCGGCCATAGAGCACGATGCTGACGTTGTGCAGTTCGGCGTTGCCGTTGAGCTTGAATTGTTTGAGGTCGCTGGCCTGAATGGTAAAGAGCGTGCGCTTTCCGTCGGATTTCGAAAATTGAAAACCGTTGGCGGTTTTGGTGATGTTATAGGGAATCTTGCCGGGAATTTGTTTCAACACATCTGTCGCCTTGGAACGCGCGTAAAAATACATCCCCGCCACGACCAGCGTGAGCAGCACGGTGGTCAAGGCCAACAGGCGGCGCAGGCGATAGATCTTGAGCGTCATCTGGGTTCAGTGTAATCGAAGCCTCTCGACATCGGCTGAAAAGCGGCTTCTCATCTACACTTAGATGCACCTTCATGATGAATAAGACCGCCAAAAAGCCGCCGTTGCTGGACTTTCACAACCTCCGCGTGATGCGCGGACAGAAGATCGCTCTTGACAACTTCAGCCTACGCATTGGCGCCGATGAGCACGTGGCCATTCTCGGTCCGAACGGCTGTGGCAAATCGACGCTCATCAAGACCATTACGCGGGAGTGCTATCCGGTTGCTCAGCCGGACTCGTCGATGTCGATTCTGGGAGAGGAGACCTGGGATGTGTTCGCGCTGCGGGCCCGGCTCGGCATTGTGTCGAATGACTTGATGCTCTCATGCACAGGCGACGCCTGCGGGCGGGACGTGGTGCTGTCTGGATTCTTCAGCAGCATCAGCATTTTCTCGAACCATATCGTCGATGCCGGGCACCGTGCGATGGCTGACGCTGCGCTGGCCGAGTTGAAGATATCTCATCTGGCGGACCGACCGGTATGCGAGATGTCGTCGGGAGAGGCACGGCGAGTTTTGATCGCGCGTGCATTGGTACACAAGCCAGGTGCGCTGTTGTTCGATGAGCCCTGCAACTCGCTCGACCTTTCGGCGCAGCAGAGTCTGCGGCAGATGATGCGCGCGCTGGCGAACTCGGGAACGGCGATCATCCTTGTGACCCACGAACTGACGGACATTGTGCCCGAGATCAGGCGTGTTGTGCTTATGAGCCGGGGGCGGGTGGTCGCGGACGGCCCGAAAGAGCAAATCCTGAAGGTCGAGCGGCTCGCGGAGCTGTTCGGAGTCAGCGTGGAGATGGCGCGGCGCGACGGGCACTACCATCTATGGTAGAGCGCTTCAGTCTGCGAAAACTGGAACCTTCAATTTACGCGGAGTCTTCGACCACATGCGGTCTGCAATCACCGCATAGGCCGCGAATACGAATACCACAAACCACGCTGGCTGGTAATAAGCGAACACATAAGGGAAGGTGTTCATGGCACCGTGAAAGAGCACGACGGTCTGGATGGATCTTCCTGAGCGATTGTAAAACCAGGTCAGAATGATCGTAAGGGGAATCAGGAAAACCACTCGCAGAAGAATCTCTTGGACGAGCGTAAAACGAACGGGACGGTAGTAGTCCAAAGGGGCGTGCCAAAGAGCCCAAGGCAACCACACCAGCAAGCTGGCCGAAAGGGGCGCAAACCTGCTCTGTAGCCGGTCGAGCAGGAAACCGCGCCATCCCGGCTCTTCTAGAACTCCGGCGAATAAGACATTCGAGAAAAATGACATCGCTGCCGTAGCTGCAGAAACCAGCGTGATTCCGCCCAAACCCGGCCAGACGAGACGAGCACCGAAGACAGCGGCGATCGCCGAGGGGATTCCGAGCAAAACAGGAAAAAACAACAGCGCGAATGCGGACCAGCGAGTCGGAGGATGAAGCAGGCGCCGACCTACGCTGCGAACACCCTCGTTCGTCGACGCAACGGAAGAAAGGATCCATGCGGGTGCGAGGGCCGGGATCAGCTGGAGCAGCTTGAGGTGTACGGGCAGACCGCCGCTGGCACTCCACCACGAGCTGCGACGAGAAAGGACGATCCAACAAACCGGCAGCAGGCTGAAGAACCAAGGCCACCGCATTCCGGAAAATCGGAACCAGGTTGTCGGGCTCCGCCATAACAGCAAGGCCGCCACGGCTGGGCCAGCGACGCTAAGGCTCAAACAGTCCTCGCTCCAGCCAAGCTTGACGCCAGCGATCAGAAGCGTCCAGCTGAAGGCATAGGCAACGGCAACGAACGCAACATAGTCGCGAGATAGGGGGCAATCGGACCTTACAGGCACGCTGGGCGATCCGTGAGTGTAGTTTGCGCCATTTCGTCAATAGTCAACGCTGCGACATGTCGCCTATTGACATATCATTGCACGATATGTGGTGTCAAGCTCTTCGGTGCAAGTTGACTAAATGCGACCGCTCTGGAAGTCTCGCAGGGAGAGTTCCAGGCCACCGTATTCGGGATGATCGTTGTTCCCAATCGTGAAAGCCACATCGATGGCATCGCCCGCGAGGAGCGGCGTTTCTTGCATGCGTTCGGCCATATGCCAGCCGAGGGCATCGAAAGTAATTCTCGATCTCAGAGCATCACGGTTTGGGTAGCCTTCGGCCACGGCTCCGGCCTTCTCCTCGCGGCGGATCGCGGCGCCATCCGGATGGCAGCTTGGAGTGGCCAGGATCGCAGCTGCGGAAAGATCCCTACGATCAGCACCCGCCCTTAGTTTCAGTTTGACGTGTTTCTCTTTCAGGATCCGCGGAGGCCCGGCTAACCGCACTCCGCGCGCGGCGAATACGGGCTCGGGATTTCCCATGCCGTAGGGTTCGAGCCGTTCGAGCACATGAAATAGCTCGGGCGTGATTTCGCTCAGATCCAATTCCGCATCGAGGTCCAGAATCGGCTCGAAATCAGTGGGCGTAAGACGGGTGCGGGCGAAGGCATCCAGCTTGGCACGCAGGTCTTCCACGTTGGCGGAGGGCAGGGCGAATCCGCAGGCGTGAGAGTGCCCCCCGTACCGCGAGAAAAGTGAACCGCAGGACTCAATCGCCTCCAGCAAGTGGAAGGCGCGAATCGAGCGGCCGGAACCGAACGCCTCCGCACCATCCCGCGAAATCACCACTGCTGGACGGTTGTAGCGTTCTACAACTCGTGTCGCGGTGATGCCGATGACGCCGCGGTGCCAGCCTTCTCCGTCTACCACGATGCAGAAAGCCTCGCTCAGAGTAGGATCACCCGTGAACCTCTCCTCCACCGCACGAAGGATTCTGCTCTCTTCTTCCTGACGGTCGGAGTTGAGATGGTCGAGTTTGGCAGCGAGTTCGCGGGCGCGCGCGGGATCTTTCACGCTGAAGAGTTCGATCACGTCCCGAGCTACGTCCATGCGTCCGGCAGCGTTGATGCGAGGCGCGATGCGAAAGCCAACCTCGCCCGATGTCGGTGGACGCTTGGGCGAAATCTGCGCAACCTCCAACAACGCCTTCAGGCCTGGATTCACCGCCTTGCGCAAGGCGTCCAGTCCCAACGAGGCGAAGACACGATTCTCGCCCGTTAACGGGACCGCGTCGGCGATGGTCGCAATCGCCACCACCTTCATAAACGACATCAGCAGTTTGTTTTGCAGGTTAGCGTCGAGGCGGCGTTGCATTAAGCCCTGTGCTACTTTGAAGGCCACGCCCGCGCCGCAGAGCTGCTTGTAAGGATATTCGCAACCTTTCTGATTCGGATTGACGACGGCCAACGCGTTGGGCACTCCATCGGGACCGGGCAGATGGTGGTCGGTAACGATCAGGTCCACTCCGAGGCGCTGTGCAGTTTCCGCGGGGGCGAAGGCGCGGATGCCCATGTCCACACTGATGATGAGGCGAATACCCGACGCCGCCGCGCGCTCGATCACGTCGTCGCGCATATCGTAGCCTTCGCGGATACGATGGGGCACGTGGAAGTCGGCTGAGCCGCCACAGAGTTCAATCGCAGTCTTCAGGATGATGACGGCCATGGTGCCATCCACGTCGTAGTCGCCGTAGATCAGGATGGGCTCTTTGCGTTCGATGGCGGCATCTATACGTTCGACCGCAGCGGGCAGACCGAGCATTCGTTCCGGAGCATGAAGATGGGTTAGCGACGGTGACAGATAGGCGCTGGCTGCAGCGACATCGGCAATGCCGCGGCGCACGAGCAGAGGCGCAAGGACATGCGCGGCTTTGGCGACGCCGCGAAGAGCAGGATCGGCACGGAGTTCCGCCAGCAACGACGCAACCATGTCCTGATCGGTTGTTTTTTGAATCCACCGCATAGAAGTGCGCTGTTATCCTGAGCGCGTTTTCTGGGCGAACGATCTCTGCACTCGGCAGCAAACTGCTTCGCTCAGGATGACAAGTATGAAGGAGTTTACTACGGAGATCGAGCGCTAGTTTTCTTCGTCCTGGTCGGGCTCGTCCATGGTGAGGCCACCGAACTCGTCGGATACTTCTAGCAGATGCTGGTAGCGTTCGTACCACTCTGTGCTGACTTCACAGAGGAACATCGATCCTTGATAGGCCCAACCTAGCTGCAGAAATCCTACTTTGCCGACATGGGCTCGGAGCCAGCGCGCGTCCTCGACATCGTCCCCGTCGGTGAATTCGGAGTTGGTGAGGCGCTGCACCATGTCGTCCAGTTCGGTGCGTTCGAGAGTCCACGCGTGCATCGTCAGGAACGGAGCCCCCGCGGCCTTGGCGAGTTCCACGAAATCCTTCCAGCCGTCTGGATTGCCGCCCATTTCCCACATCACGCACTGCACCTCGTCGTAGTCCACATAGCCGTGGAAACGGCGCATGCCATGGCCTTCGATGAAGGCCACCATGTCATCTTTCACGATGGTGAGATCGTCTGGAATGGGCGACATATTGGAAAAACTCGTAATGGTTTATTGTATGCTGTTCGCGATTCCAGTGCCAGCGCGCAGCGGCAAATCAATGCGTGGGCGTGGGGGCCATCATCAGCGCGGCAAACATGCGATAGAACTTTTCGGTGTCAAGGTCGACCTGAATTTCTACCGGTTGCGCGGAAGACCTGAGCGCATCTTTGGTTCCCGAGGTGAGTGTATTCCCATAGCCGGCGCCGCGGTCGAGATCCACGGACATATAGCGAGTCTCAGTCTTCGTAATGATCGTCGGATCGATCCATGCTGCGGCAGCGAGTTCGTCCCACATGATGTCGGCGCCCGGGGTAAGCATGGCGAAACGGGCGATATAGTGGGCCAGAGGAGTACCGCTGGCTTCGATCTGCTTTACGAGCGCAGCCGTCATGTGGGTTTTGATCGAAATGTCGGTCGGTGTGCAGACAATCTTCTTCCAGGGCGCGCGCAGCACGATTTCCGCCGCCTCAGGATCGAACCAAAAATTGAATTCGTGGCGGGGATTGTTCAGAAATTCTGGATTGTCGGTTTGCGGGCTCAGGCTTCCGCCCATGAAAACCAGTTCCTGCACCAGGTCCGGAAATTGTGAATCGAGCGAAATGGCAAGTGCAAGGTTCGTCATCGGCCCGCCTTCGTAGATGGTCACTTCGTTCGGATACTTGTGAACCATGCGAATCAAGAAGTGGGCAGCGTCCTCGGTTGATGGTTTGGTTGTGGGCTGCCCCTCCGGCAGCGGAGGCACGACCGACGATTCATGCCACCAGCGCTCATCCCACGCCCCGGCGTAAGCGACTTTGCCATAGCGCTGCTGCCACATTTGCGATTCCTCGCGAGTGCGGACTAACGGGAATGTCGCGCCCGGTACAACAGGAATGTCGGTGCGGCCCATGATTTCCAGAAGGCGCAGAGTATGAGCGACTTCCTCATCGCGCCACGCATCTCCGCTCACTACCGTGATGCCCAAGACTTCCACCTGCGGAGACTGAATCATAACCATCAGCGTCTGCATGTTGCTGCCGCCGGGACCGGAACAGTCTTCATTGACAATGACTTTGCGGCGCGGCTGCGCAGACGCAAGGGAACACCCGAACAGAACGGCCAGCAGACATATCAGCGGAAGTTTTCGCGCCTTGCTCCTCATCGGTTCTTGGGCTCTTTCTTGTGTGGCACTGCAAAATGAAGGGCAGACTGAGTATTTCCCAGTCTGCCCGATGTTGAATATACGCCGCTCTTCGCGCCTAGAACGTAAGTCTCAGGGCGAACTGAATCAGGCGAGGATTGTTGACGGTCTGCGTGATCTTCCCAAAGCTGGTAGCAGAATTGAGATCCTGCATCGTCGTCAAGGGGCTGCCTGGCAAGAAGAACTGAGCATGGTTAAAGAGATTAAAGAACTCAGTTCGGAATTCCATTCCGACGCGTTCCCCAATCTTGAATTGCTTAATCAACGAAAAATCGGTGTTCACAAAATCCGGACCGTTGACCGGGGCGCGATTCGCCGTGCCAAGTTCTCCCGCAGGCGCGGCTACGAAAGCACAAGGATTGAACCAATTCTGAATCGTATGGACTTGGGAAGGCGCGGTGCATCCCGGATTGGCTGCGACAGGACCCGCGCGGTTCGGGTCGCCCACCTCATCGGGACGGTTCAGGCCGTTGCCGTTCCACTGAAAGAACACGCCGGAGGCGTTGTTACTGTTGACCACGAACAGCGGAAATCCGGAAGTGATTTTCTGAATGACGGTGACTTGCCAGTTTCCGAAGATGACGTTGGCAGGGCCGCCCCAATTGCTTCCGAACGCCTTGCCCCTTCCGAAAGGCAAGTCATAGATCACGCTGGCAGTGAACTGATTGTCCAGATTGATCTGAGAATGGGCCCAATCCGCCTTCTGAGTGTTGGGCAGAGGCCAGTAAGTGGCTCCGGGAGTGGTGCCGAGGTTGTCGGCCATACCGGAGTCGTAGGTGTGCGAATAGGTGTAACCCACGAGCGCGTAAAGTCCGTGTCGCGCGCTCTTGGTCTCCGCCTTGATCTGGAACGAGTTATAGGTGGCGTTTCCAGCGTCATTGAAGTTGCCGACGATAGTGAACGGACCGTAAGGTGCGGCAAGCGCTGTACCGCCGGGGCCACAGCCCAGTGTGTATCCAGAAACGACTCCGCACGCGCTGGGGGAGCCCAGGTTCACATTCACGCCGCTGACCAGAATGTGGTGGCCGCGTGAGCCCGCATAGCCTGCGGTCAGGACGATGTCGCCGGGCAATTGCTGCTCGACGTTCACGTTAAACTGCTGCACCATTCCCTGCTTGAAGTTCAGGTTTTGGTAGAGACGGGTCCCTTGGAATGTATCGGGATTCAGAGGAGGAGGAATGAACGGCAGAAACGCCGCGCCAACTCCGCAACCTTGACTTAAGAAACCGCAGGTTACCGTTCCAAGGCTCTGGAACGGAGAGAGGCCCGAGAAATTATCCGATTCCGCAAGGTAAGGCGGGTTCAGCCAAAGCCCCTGATCACCCTGGCTCCAGGAACCGTCATGGAAGATTGCGTAGCCTGCCCGGAGTGCCGTCTTCTGGCTACCGAGCACTTTCCATGCGAGTCCAATTCGTGGTTCGAGAGCAGTCTTGTCGAACTGAACGCCTGCGGCGCCATTCGATTGGACGCAAGTCGTGCAGCCCGCCACCGCCGGCCCAGCAACGAGGTATTTGCCTGTCTGAAAGTCAAAATTCGCCATACGATTATGGGCTTCTGTAACCGGAGTGACGAGAGACCAGGCGAGTCCTAGGTTCAAGGTAAGGTTTGGCGTCGCCCGCCAATCGTCCTGCACGTAGGGGCGGTACATCTTCCAGCGCCGACCGGTGGTGGCGCCGTCATACGTCTGGTCGTGGATCGCTCCGCCAAACTGCCCCAATAGCAGGTCGGCTTCGGGGTCGCCACTATAAGTGCCGTTCCCGACGGCGGTGAAGGCATCGCCCATGAGGAAGAAGCCATCCTGAAATGCATTGGAGCGCACGTTGAGTTGGTTCGCGCGAATTCCGACCCCTACTCTGACGTCGTGCTTGCCGCGAATCATGTCGAAAGAATCCGCGATGGAAAATACATTGGTTCCACCCTGCGAGGGAGCATATCCTCGGTCGCCGAGCGACCAATAGCCGGTTAAGAACTGCATCGAGCTCAGCCCGCAGCTCATACAGTCCTTGGTGGACTGGTTGACAATGCCAGCCGGCTGCGCCCCGCAGGCGCTGTTCAGGTCAGCACCGAGAATGCCGATCTTCTGCGCTTCGCACTGTCCATTGCCGAAAGACAAAATGATGTTGAAGATGCGGTTGAAACCGAAAGTAAACTGGTTGATGTTGGTCGGAGAGAAAATATGAGTTTCCGAAATCATCGCGTTGCGCCCGTGGTTGGTAATGCTCTGGGTGCTCGCAAAGGCACCGGCTTCGGCGTAACCCGGGGAACCACCGGGAACAAAGGATGTGGCCTGATCGTAGCTGAACCGGCCAAAAACCGAATCCTTGCTCGAGAAATTGTGATCGACTCGAATGTCGAACTCGCCTTCATTCAGCTTCCGCACTGGCACGCTCGTGAAGTTGTAGCCCGAACTGGCGTTGTTCGCATTGCTTTGTGGATATAGGTTGATCATGCTCTGACCGGCCGATTGGATCAGGCCCGCCGGAATTATGTTGCAATTGACAGAACCTCCAGACGGAGTTTGGCTGCCGTCGGCATTGGGCGCGATAGGTACCAGCGTAGCACCCGCGGGATTACACAAGAACGGGCCACCTGTGTTGCCGTTGGCATACGGGTTGACCAAGTCAATGAAGCCGTCGGCGTTCGATGAGCCATTGAACTGACCAGGACGAGCGACGCCAAAAGGATCCTGACTGAAGTTGCCGGCCATCATCGCCTGAGTGGGGATCAGCCCGACAAACGGGATGCCGTGCCGTTGCATCTTCGCCTGGTAGTCAAGGAAGAAGAAAGTCTTGTCCTTCCGGATCGGCCCGCCAATCGCGCCGCCGAACTGATTCAGATTGAATTTTTCTTTCTCGGAAGCAAAGTAGCTCTTTGCGTCGAGGCTGGTGTTGCGAAAATATTCGAACAAGGAACCGTGATACTGGTTCGATCCTGATTTGGTGGTGACCAGCACGGTTGGACCCGCGCGCGTGCCGTACTCGGCCGAGTAGTTGTACGTCAGTACTTTGAATTCCTGGATGGCGTCAATCGAAGGCAGGATGGCGATGCCGCCGGCAGTCAGCTCATTATTGTCGTTGCCATCGAGTAACCAATCGGTGCTCTGAACTCGGGAACCGCCAACCGAAAGGGAAAAGGTTCCGCGAGCCGACACTTCGCTGCTCGGGCCGGCGTTAAAGAAGCTTTGCGGGTTGGTCTCCTGAGTGGTACCGGGCGTTAGGGTCGCGAGTTGGACGAAGTCGCGTCCGTTCAAGGGCAGATCGGCGACCTGTTGGGCGGTAATTACCTGACCCAATGTAGCGTTCGTCGTCTGCACCGCAACCTCGGTCGCGTTAACCTCAACGCTGGTGCTCACCGACGCGGGAACTACCTTGAAATCGAGTTCGCGATGCTCGTCGAGTTGCAGGCGGACGTCCTTCGCTCCGGCGGGCTTGAATCCGGCGGCTTCAACTCTAAGGGTGTAATTCGCGACGCCGAGCAGCGGAACGAGGTAGTGCCCCGTATCGTCGGTCGTCGCTTCGCGGGAGACGTTCGTGGCTTGAGAAGTAACGGTCACCTTGGCGCCGGCGACAACTGCTCCGGAGTTGTCCGAAACTGTGCCCGAGAAACTGCCCGTCGCTTGACTTTGCAGGAGAGGGGTGAACACACAGGCTAACGAACAGACGAATACAGCGCAGCACACCCTCTTGCTCAGCATTCTCTTGAACCCCTTTCGGTGGTGACACCGCCCAAAGAAAAAGACCCTCCCTCTTCCAGTGAAGTTAGGAGGTCCCCAAGCCGCAGACACGGCTTATAAATTGCCCCTTACAGGTAAGTCAAGAAGTTTCGTACTGGAAAAGCATTAGTGACGTCATTCTTTCGCATCGGCGCATGCGGAAAACTTCTAGCAAATGTTGTTTGTTAAAGAAATGTTACGACGAGCCTGTGCAAAAACGGGGTCGAAACTCCAAGCGCCAACAGATCTTCAGGATCACTTCGTCCATTCCGCGTCGAAACGGGCGCGATCATAAAAACTTTTCTGCGTTCCCACGCCAGTCGTAGACAATCCTGCGTAGAGATTGGCGCGCCGCACCGCTTCCTTCTCGGGCACTCCCTCACTTAGGAAAACGGCGAAGCTCCCGATGAAGGCGTCGCCAGCGCCAGTGCTGTCCACGCAGTTGACGGCGAACGCTGGCACGTGTTCGCTGCCGTCACGACCGGCGAGAAGAGATCCATTCGCGCCCAATGTGATAATCACGCGTCGAATGCCTCCGGCCACGAGTTTCTCGGCACACTTCTTTGCGTCTTCGACGTTCTTCACTGGCGATCCCGTGATCGTCTCGGCTTCGGTCTCGTTCGGCACGAAGTAGTCGAGATCCCGCAACGCACCAAGATCAACGGATTGCGCGGGCGCGGGATTGAGGATGCAGCGGATTCCGTGCTTGCGCGCAAATTCGATCGTGTAATAAACCGTCGCCACTGGAATCTCGAATTGCAGCACGATACAGTCGGCGGACTTCAAGGTCTCCGCGGCGGCGTCGACGTCGGCAGGCCCGAGCGCGTCGTTCGCTCCCTTCACCACCAGAATGCGGTTCTGGCCGTTGGGCTCGACGAAGATCGGCGCAACACCACTCGAGAGTCCTTCCACCTGCTTCACGTGCGTGGGATCGATTCCCTGCTTGCGAAAATTTTCGATGGTCGCGGGCCCGAACAGGTCGCTGCCCACGCGCGCCACCATGAAGACCTCAGCGCCGCAGAGACGCGCCGCCACAGCCTGGTTCGCGCCCTTGCCTCCGAAGCCGAGATCGAATTTCTGTCCGAAGATGGTTTCGCCTGGCTTGGGGAACTGATTCGTGAATGTGGTCAAGTCGATGTTGGCGCTGCCAACCACTGCGATTCGAGGGCGCTTCGCCATATCCGTTGCCGTTGTCTCCTAAAGGACGAGGAAGGGCGAGTCTATTCAGCGCACCAGAGTGTGTCAACGGCGACGTCGCCTGTCATCACGGGCCGACACTTCGTTTCTGCTATAGTTTCGTTCCTCGATAGTTACGTTTTGGGAGGACCCATGTCCCGCAATGTCCGTTGTGCCCTGATTCAAGCCAGCAATGCCCTGAGCACTGAGCGTCCGCTCGCGCAGATCAGAAAAGCCATGATCGACAAACACCTGAAGCTGATCGAGCAGGCCGCGCGCAAGAAGACACAAATCCTCTGCCTGCAGGAACTTTTCTACGGGCCGTATTTTTGTGCGGAGCAGAATGCGCGCTGGTACGAGTTGACGGAACGCGTGCCCGACGGTCCGACCACGCGCCTGATGCAGAAGATTGCGGCGAAGCACCGCATGGTGATCGTCGTTCCGGTTTATGAAGAGCAGATGCCGGGCGTGTATTTCAATACCGCAGCGGTCATCGATGCCGACGGGCGCTATCTCGGCAAGTACCGCAAACATCACATCCCGCACTGCCATCCCGGATTCTGGGAGAAGTTCTATTTCACTCCCGGCGATCTGGGCTATCCCGTGTTTCCGACCAAGTACGCGCGGGTAGGCGTGTACATCTGCTACGACCGCCATTTCCCAGAAGGCGCGCGCATTCTCGGGTTGAACGGCGCGGAGATTGTCTTCAATCCTTCAGCGACGGTGGCGGGACTGTCGGAATATTTGTGGGAACTGGAACAGCCAGCCCATGCCGTGGCCAATGGCTACTTTGTGGGAGCGATCAATCGTGTCGGCACCGAGAAGCCGTGGAGTATCGGCGAATTCTACGGTAAGAGTTATTTCTGCAATCCGCGAGGCAAGATCATTGCGCAGGCCAGCCGCGATAAAGACGAAGTCGTAGTCGCCGATCTCGATCTCGACATGATCGAAGAAGTACGCAAAGTCTGGCAATTCTTCCGCGACCGCCGGCCCGAGAGTTACGGCCCGATCACGATGCAGAGCGGGGCATCGGCCGCGGCCGACTGAGAGGCACAGCGCGCGAACCGGGCTCACTCCGAATCACACACCATGACGACTCCGGACCTTTCTCAGTTCCGCGCACGAATCGAGTCCAGTCCTCTTTACAACGAGGACCTTGCACCCGCGACTGCCGAGCGCCGGCATTGGGGCACATACAACTACGCCGCGCTTTGGATTTCGATGTCGGTGAACATCCTCACCTACATGCTGGCGGCTAGCCTGATCCAGGGAGGCATGAACTGGAAGCAAGCCGTCGCGACCATCTTTCTCGGCAACTTAATCGTGCTCGCGCCGATGCTGCTGAATTCCCATCCGGGCGCGAAGTATGGAATCCCCTTTCCCGTTCTCGCTCGTGCTTCGTTCGGAGTGCTGGGCGCAAACGTCGCCGCGGTTCTACGCGCGCTGGTCGCATGCGGATGGTTCGGCATTCAGACCTGGATCGGCGGAGAAGCCATCAGCACTCTGCTGGCAACGCTGGCTCCATCTTGGAAAAACTTCGCCTACGGGCCGGGAGTTTGCTTCTTCATCTTCTGGCTGATCAATCTCGCAGTGGTTCTCAAGGGAATCGAATACATTAGAGTTCTGCAGGGAATCAGCGCCCCGGTTTTGTTAGGGGTTGGATTGCTTCTGTTAGGTTGGGCGTATCACGCAGCCGGCGGGTTTGGTCCCATGCTCTCGGTGCCGTCGCGGTTCAACACATTTCCCGATTTCCTGAAGTTCCTGATCCCTGCACTGAACGGGACCGTTGGCTTCTGGGCGACGGTATCCTTGAACATCCCCGACTTCACGCGATTCGCGCGCAATCAGCGGGAGCAAGTGATTGGTCAAGCTTTGGCCTTGCCCACGACGATGACGCTGTACGCCTTTGTAGGAATCGTCGTGACTTCCGCAACCGTGGTCATCTACGGGACCGCAATCTGGGATCCAGTGAAACTGCTCAGCCGCTTTCACTCGCCCGTTGCAGTGGTGATTTCACTGGTCGCGATTCTGCTGGCAACTCTCAACGTGAACATTGGCGCCAATGTGGTTTCCCCCGCGAACGACTTTTCCAACCTGTGGCCGCGCGGAATCAGTTTCCGGGCCGGAGGCGTCATCACTTGTTTCATGGGAATCGCGCTTATGCCGTGGAAACTGCTTTCCAGTTACAGCACATTCATCATGGGATGGCTGGGCGGATACGCGGCCTTCCTGGGGCCGGTTGCGGGAATCATGATCTGCGATTACTTCGTCATTCGGCGGCGGGTCTTACAAGTGGAGGATCTATACCTGCGGGGCGGCGTCTACGAATACTCGCGCGGATTCCACTGGACCGCAGTGATCGCGCTGGCGTTGGGAGCTGGCACGGCGCTTGCGGGGCTTGCAGTTCCGTCTATGCGGCCGCTGTACGACTATTCATGGTTCGTGGGCTTCGCGGTCTCGTTCGTCGCGTATTACGTGCTGATGAAACTTCAGGGCGAAGTGGCGACAGTCCGCCGAGCAGTTGCCTAAACGCAGGTCTACTTCTTCTTGGCTCTCAGGAACTCCGGCAGCACATCACGCTCATAGATGTCGAGCGTCTGTTCCTCGTCCCCACACATCAAGTAAATATTGAATTGAGTAACGCCCACGGCGGCGAGCGCCCGCAATTTTTCACGGTGAGCCTCGGCGGGCCCGATCAGGCAAAACCGATCCACGACTTCATCGGAAACAAAATCGGCATTGTCGCTCTCGACCTCGCAATGGTGCTGGTAATCATAGTGGCCACGATCCTGCACAAACGAAGTCAGCGCGGGAGGAAGATCTTCAGCCTTATACTGCCGGATCAAATCCATCACGTGATTCGAAACCAGAGCCGGAAACCAGCGCACCCGCTCGCGAGCCACGCTTAAGTCGTTCGAGACCCAGACGGGCGCGGCCGCCATCACCTCAATAAGGCTTGCGTCGCGTCCCGCCGCGCGGGCACCCTCTTTCATGAAGCCCAGGCACCACTCAATTAACGCGGGATCGCCGAACTGCAGAATGATTCCGTCCGCCACTCGCCCGGCCATGTTCAGAACCTTTGGCCCATAGCCTGCGACCCACACGCGCGGTGAATCTTTCGCCCATGTAAGGCGCGTTGCCTGACCGTCGTGCTGCACTTCCTTTCCGGAAGTAAGAGCGCGAAACTCGGCCACGGCCGCTTCGAGTTGCGACCAACTAACGGGCTTCTTTCCCATGACTCGTCGCGAACTGTCGCCGCGTCCGATGCCGAGTTCCATCCGTCCACCGGAAATCAGGTTGAGAGTTGCGAAGAGGCTAGCGGTCACGGTCAGGTCGCGCGTTGCGGGATTCGTAACGCATGTTCCTAATCGCATCCGCTGCGTGTTGGTCGCCATCAGCGTGAGCAACGGATAGGGTTCTTTCCACAGCACGTGAGAATCAAAAATCCAGCCGTACTCGAATCCGGCCGCTTCCGCCTGGCGAGTCAGCCCCACGATGCGTTCGATCGAGATGTCAGGTTTCAATGCGATGCCGAATTGCATGGCTGGTGCCCTCGTCGACAAGAAATCACGAAGAACTAAAGTGCGGCAGTGTAGCATAGAATTCTTTTCTCATCCGGCCGAGCGGCGCGGCGCCGAACCTGCGGAGGGCATGATGGGCTTCGACACGATCATCAAGAACGGTTGTGTAATCACTGCAACGGATACGTACACTGCCGACATTGCCATTACAAACAGCAAGATCAACGCGATTGGGACCGATCTTCCTGCGCAGAACGCAAGCAGGATTCTCGATGCTTCAGGGAAACTCGTCCTGCCCGGCGGAATCGACGTGCACACGCACCTCGATATGCCTTTTGGCGGCACGACGAGTGCTGACGACTTTGAAACAGGCACGCGGGCCGCGGCATTCGGCGGCACAACGACGCTGATCGACTTCGCGATTCAATACAAAGGCCAGCAGTTGCGTCAGGCGTTTGACACGTGGATGAGCAAAGCCGCGAACAAAGCCACGTGCGATTACGCGTTCCACTGCATCGTGACCGACATCTCAGGCGGGCAACTTTCGGAGATGAATGATCTCGTGCACGAAGGCGTGACCAGCTTCAAGCTTTTCATGGCCTATCCCGGTGTTTTCATGCTCGACGATGGCAGCATCTTTAAGGCGTTGCAGACCACATCAAAGAACGGTGGGATGGTTTGCATGCACGCCGAAAACGGCAGTGCGATTGACGTGATCGTGCAACAAGCTCTGGCCGAAGGAAAACGCGCCCCAAAGTATCATGCCCTCACTCGTCCAACCACTGCAGAGGCTGAGGCCGTGGGACGCGCCATCGCACTGGCTGAGATGGCGGGCGCACCAATCTACATCGTGCACTTGAGTTGCAATGATGCTCTCGAAAAGATTCGTGAAGCGCGCGATCGCGGACTTCCCGTCTACGCTGAGACTTGTCCCCAGTATCTCTATCTTTCCCTCGAGAACATGGATGCGCCCGGATTCGAAGGAGCCAAGTATGTTTTTACTCCGCCACTGCGAGAGAAGTGGCATCAGGAAAAACTCTGGACTGGCCTCAAGCACGATCACTTGCAGGTTGTTTCCACCGACCACTGTCCGTTTTGCTTTAAGGAACAGAAGGAAATGGGCCGCGACGATTTCACAAAGATTCCCAATGGAGGGCCGGGAGTTGAGCATCGCATGAGTTTGATTTACTCCGGCGGCGTGGCCAGTGGGCGTTTCAGCGCGAATCGTTTTGTGGAATTGGTCTCCACCACCCCTGCGAAACTCTTCGGACTGTTTCCACGCAAAGGGACGATCGCGATCGGCAGCGATGCGGACCTGGTCATTTTCGATCCTAAACGCAAGCACACGATCAGCGCGAAGACTCACCACATGCGCGTCGATTACTCGATGTTCGAGGGGATCGAGGTCACAGGTATGCCTGACGTGGTTCTTTCGCGGGGCAGAGTGGTGGTCGACGGAGACAAGTTCTTGGGGCGCGCCGGGCAGGGAGAATTCTTGCGACGCGCCACTTATGCGCAAGTGAATGGCTGACCGAAGGCCGAACCGGACGGCTGCGATCTTAGCGCAAGGTTGAGAAGAGCGCATCCTTCCAGCGCTGGTTATCGATTGTCCAGCAAACCTTGGCCTTCGGTCCCTGGAGCGCGGCAGCCCAGGTCTTCCGATTGCGCTCGTCGCCCGCGACATTCAGGTGGTCCACAACCGTCATGCCCCGTGTCAGTTCACTCTCAGTCTCGACATCCACGTGGTGTTCGCTCCACTCAGTTCCGACCGTCGGATCGAGCGCCAGGCACATAGCGACCGGATCGGGCAAACAGATTCCGTCTTCATTCGTCTGGATCTTGTAAGCAATTCGAGCGTGACTGTTGCACTCGATGGCGAAGTGGGCGAGTTTAGTGTTGAATGCCTCGACGTGCTTGATCTCAAGCTCACCGAGAACAGCGTCGCCGCGGCAGAGTTGCCATCCAATCAGTTCCACCGGAAGACCGCTGCGCATCACGATCCTCGCCGCCTCAGGATCCACCCAGATGTTGAACTCCGCAGCCGGCGTCACGTTGCCTTCGCAGCAGGGTGCGCCTCCCATCACCACGCAGCGACTGACCTTCGCGGCGAGTCCTGGCCCCTTCGATACAGCCAGAGCAACATTCGTTAACGGACCGAGCGTGACAAGAACGATTCCAGGATTCGCTTCGATTGTCTCAATGATGGCGTCAACCGCATGTAGTCTTTCCGCAGATTTTCGCGGAGCGGGATAGCCGTGATCGCCCAGTCCGTCGCGCCCATGAAACCAGGTTGCGTTTTCGTACGTCCGAAGCAGTGGCTTCTCCGCACCTGCGTATACCGAAACATCCGAGCCGCAAAGCTCAGCGGCGTAAAGAGCGTTGCGCGTGGCCTGTTGCACGTCGACGTTGCCGGCCACAACCGTGATCGCAGCTACTCGCACATCCGGCGCGCGCAAGGCCATGATGAGCGCGACCGCATCATCTGAAGCTGTGTCCGTATCGATGAGAAACGTGCGAGGCACGGGCGTTAGCATAGCAGACCGTCGAATCACCTCTTGAAAGCATGTTCGACCAACGCAACTCACTTGTGGCTGCTGGCAAAGAAGAGTAGAGTTACTCGTTTTCCAAGGGAGACCAGGATGTTCACGCCGCCAAGTCTGACGATTGCGTTGTTGATGATGATCACAGCCGCTATCTGCTGGGGCTCTTGGGCCAATACGTACAAAGGCGTGAAGAACTATCGTTTCGAACTCTTCTACTGGGATTACGCCATCGGCATTTTTCTGATTTCCCTCATCCTCGCCTTCACAATGGGAAGCAGCGGCCACGACTCCTCCAGTTTCCTGAATAACGTTCGATCCTCTGACTCTTCGAACGTCGTCTCTGCTCTTGTCGGAGGAGCTATTTTCAATCTGGCGAATCTTTTGCTGGTCGCAGCGATTGATATGGCGGGACTCGCGGTGGCGTTTCCGGTGTCGATCGGAATCGCGCTTGTAGTAGGCGTGGTGTTGAACTTCATCCTGGAGCCGAAAGGCAGTAGCCTGCTTCTGGCCGGTGGCGTTGCATGCGCACTAATTGCCGTAATTCTCGATGGCAAAGCCTACGGCAGCCTCGTGCGGGGCGGGCAAGGGACTTCAAGAAAAAGCATTGTTCTCTGCGTGGTCTCCGGAGCCCTGATGGGGTTGTGGAGTCCATTCATGACCTACGCCATGACCCGCGGGCACTCACTCACACCTTACAGTGCGGCTACGTTCCTCACGCTGGGAGCTTTGCTTTCCTGCTTCGTGTGGAATGTCTATTTCATGAAGAAACCTCTGGTTGGCGATCCCGTGAGTTTCAGCGGGTTCTTCAGTGGACCACCGTCTGGACATTTGCTCGGCTTGATCGGCGGCTGCATATGGGGACTAGGAACCGTATTCAGTCTCACGGCAGGCAAGCTCACGGGGCAAGCGATTTCGTATGCAGTCGGGCAATCGGCGCCCATGGTCGCGGCGCTGTGGGGAGTTTTTGCCTGGAAGGAATTCGCGGGCGCTGGATCGCGCGCCAAAATTTATCTTGGCCTGATGTTCGTCTTCTACGCGCTGGCGATTCTATTGGTAGCGCGCGCGAATGGTTGAGCGAAAACGGTAAGCCTATTTGCCTTTGATCCGGTTGATGAACAACTGCAGGAACCGGTCTGCATCTGAGGCCAGGCAGACCCGCGCGTTCGGCTTCAAGTCGATTACGCCCTCGATCTCGTAGTGATCCCCGTGCAAAACGTTGTTCTCGTTCGAGCCCATCCGGTTGGCCACAGTTTCTCCGCGGGTGAACTCGCCTTTCAGTTCCACGTCCACGTGCATGTCTTTGAGCGTCACAAGCGCCGGATCGATCACGGCTCCCACCGCCAGCGGATCGTACATTGCAGCTCCCTGGTAACCACTTTTTTCGGAACGCGTCAGATAGAAGTCCGCCAGCTTCGCAATGAAGTCACTTTCGGGCCCGTGCAGGGATTGAAGATCAACCAGGTACTTGCGGGTGATGATCGTTCGCTCGCCCACATCGGAGCCGACCATGGTAACCATCCAGCCCGCATTGAACACGATGGCTGCTGCCTCGGGATCGCCATAGATATTGGCTTCCGCCGCGCCGTTCACATTTCCTCCTGTGATCGAACCGCCCATGATCACGATGTTCTTCGTCAGCGGCACGATGGAGGGATCTTTCGAGACTGCGAGTGCAATGTTCGTAAGTGGCCCCACGGGAATCAGGGTAACTTCGTGCGGATACTTGTGAATTAGTTCGATGATGAGATCGGGGCCGAAACGAGGGTCCGTTTTGCACTTCGAGGCCGGCAGTTCAACGCCCGCGAGACCATTCTTGCCGTGCCAAAACTGCGCCGTGATCAACTTCTGATTGAGAGGATGCTGCGCTCCGCCCGCCACCGGCAGATCGCAGCGGCCAGCGAGCGACGCTAACTTCAGAGCGTTCTCCAGTCCTTGCCGTCCGTCGACGTTGCCGGGCACGACTGTGAGGGCTTCGACTCTCAGTTCGGGTGAGTTCAGTGCGAGCAGAATGGCCATCGCATCATCAACACCCGGGTCGGTGTCAATGATTACCCGCTGCGGCGACTGAGCCATCGCATTCGCCACGAACGCCAGACCTGCAAGCAGCACGAAGCAACCAGCCAAGCATCGTTTCATCGAAGAGTCCCGTTTGAAAATGAGATAGAGGGTGAGCTTCTAAAGCAGCATTCCCGCGATCGACGCCGACATCAAGTTAGCCATAGTCCCCGCCAACATGGCGCGAACCCCAAGGCGAGCCAGTTCGCCTCGCTTGTTCGGCGCCAGCGCACCGATACCGCCGATTTGAATTCCGATTGAGCTGAGGTTGGCGAAACCACAGAGTGCGAAAGTCGCAATCGTGAATGAGCGCGGATCGAGCGTCGCCTTCATAGGGCCGAGAGCTTTGAATGCGACCAGTTCGTTGAGGACCATGCGCATGCCCAGCAAATTTCCGATCGCAGTGCAATCCTGCTTCGGGATTCCGATCACCCATGCGATGGGAGCGAATAGCACGCCAAAAACACTCTCCATGCTGGATGGAAACCAGGGAATACCAACATGCATCAGGCCATTGTGAATTCCGCCCATAATGCCGTCAGCCAAAGCGATCAAGGCGAGGAACGCGATCAGCATCGCTCCAATGTTAAGTGCCATGTGCAGGCCATCGCCGGTGCCCCGGGCAATCGCGCCAAGTAGATTCTCCTTCTCTTCCGATGTATCTTCGGGCATAACGACCCGACCCGCGGTCTTGGGCTGTTCAGTCTCAGGCACGAGCATCTTCGAAACAAGAATGGTTCCTGGCGCGGTCATGATGACGGCGCTGAGCACGTGTCTCGGCTCGGCCCCGAAGGCGAAATAGGCTGCCATGATCGAACCCGAGACGTGCGCCATGCCACTGGTCATGACGGTCATGAGTTCGGAGTGTGTGAGGTCGGGCAGGAAGGGACGAATGGTGACCGGCGCCTCGGTCTGTCCCATGAAGATGCTCGCCGCGACATTGAGCGACTCGGCGCCGCTGGCGCCCATGATACGGGTCATCAGCCAGGCCGCGATTCGGATGATGAATTGCATGATGCCGAAGTAGTACAGAATGGCAAAGAATGCGCAGATAAAAATGACGACGGGAAGCACTTGAAAAGCGAAAACAAAGCCAACGCTCGAGCTTTTCTTCCCGAGCTCGCCGAAAACAAATTCCGACCCCACGAAAGCATAGCTGAGGACGCGCGTGGCAGCGTCGCCGGCCGCCTGAAACATTCGTCGCCCGTAATCAATGCGCAGCACAAATACTGCAAACACGATTTGCAGGCTCAGGCCCCAGACCACAGTTTTGACGCGAATGGCCCGACGATTGGTGGAGAAAGCGAAAGCGAGCCCGAGCATCGTCAAAAGGCCGAGAATTCCCCTGTACGTTCCCATTCAGTTTTTCTCCCCAGACTTCCCGATAATTCGGTGGATGAGCGGGCGTTTTGTGGACGGCGCTGCATCTGTCACAACGTAGCTCGACTCGATCAACTGGCGGGCTTGCTCGGCCTTTGCCTCGGCATTGTAGTAAATCGTTGCGAGCGGTTCTCTTGCGGCAACCTCATCTCCAACTTTCTTATGCAGCACGATTCCCACGGCCGGGTCGACGGAATCTTCCTTGCGCTCGCGCCCGCCCCCGAGAATCACGCAAGCAGTCCCAACTTGTTCGCATTGTATGGATCCAACGTAGCCGGCCTTCGCACTTGTTACTTCCATCGCGTGCTGTGCCTGGGGCAACCGCTTGGCATCGTCGATCACCCGCGCATCACCGCCCTGAAGTTCCACCATCTGCCGGAATTTCTCCAACGCCTTGCCCGATGAGATCAGCTCTGCGCTCAGTTGTTTCCCTTTAGCGACAGTCCGGGATACTCCTCCGAGATGCAGCATCCATGCCGCTAATTCCAGGCAGAGTTCGCGCAAGTCTTCCGGTCCGCCACCGCGCAACACTTCTACGACCTCGACCACTTCCAGCGCGTTGCCGATCATCTTGCCTAATGGCTGATCCATGTCGGTGATCAACGCGACAACTTCCTTGCCCATCCGCTCTCCGGTTTCAACCATGAGTTCGGCGAGGAAGGCCGCGTCTTTCTCGCTCTTCATGAAGGCTCCAGACCCGGTCTTGACGTCGAGCACCAGAGCGTCAATGCCCTCCGCAAGTTTTTTGCTCATGATCGACGCACAGATCAGATAAGGACTCTCGACTGTGCCCGTCACATCGCGCAGTGCGTACAACTTGCGATCGGCGGGCGCGATCTCCGCCGTCTGCCCAATCATCGCGCAGCCGCAGATCTCGAGCACGCGGCGGAACTCAGCTACGGGAAGATTCACGTTGAAGCCCGGGATAGCCTCCAACTTGTCGAGCGTTCCGCCCGTGTGCCCGAGGCCGCGCCCGCTGATCATCGGAACACAGATACCAGCCGCGGCCGCCAGCGGAGCCAGCACAAGAGAGGTCTTGTCGCCGACGCCACCGGTCGAGTGCTTGTCGACTTTCTTGACGGGCAACGAAGAGAGATCAAGCACATCTCCCGAATGCAGCATCGCGTCGGTCAGGGCGGCGGTCTCGGAGCGCGTCATGCCTTTCAACACCACCGCCATCAGCCACGCCGAGACTTGATAGTCCGGAATCTCCCCTTTGGTGTAGGCATTGACCAGGCCTTCGATCTCGGCCTGCGCTAGCTCGATGCCATCCCTTTTCTTGCGGATAACATCAATTGCACGGAACGTTTGCGGCGCGGTAGGTCGGCTCACTTTAGACGGAATCCTTCCGGAAGGAGCTCGGCGATGTGCGCCTGCTTCGGACCGCTGGCGCCCTGGAAGAAGATGGTTGCGTCGGGGCCAAATTCATAAATCACCTGGCGGCACGCTCCGCAAGGCGAGCAAGCTACGCCGTGATCGTTGGCCACGGCTACCGCCTGAATCTCAATCTTCGGGCCAAGTTGCGCGACTGCAGAAAAGATTGCGGTTCGCTCCGCGCAATTGGTCATACCATAAGAGGCGTTCTCGACGTTGCACCCGGAAAATACCTTCCCATTTGTGAGCAGGATCGCCGCTCCCACGTGGAAATTCGAATACGGAGCATGCGCATTCTTCATCACTTTGACCGCTGCCTGCTCCAGTTTTTTCCGCACACTGGCGGAGAGGATGTTTTTGGGCATAGGGAGTAATGATTCGTCGGCTGCTGGTGGTGTGACTCGTGTAGCGGGCGAATCGTGCGCCATTGTAAACCCTCGAAGATCATCCACCGCCGATTTCTTGCCGCTGACGTTGTTATCACAGCGATGGGGTACGGATTCGCGTTGTATGATTGCCTGCCGTACAATTGCAACTCAACGGCTCCCGTGTTTAGGCCTCGCAGGGTTATACGCTTGCGTAACGGTTGAAGACCAGCTGCAGATGACTGTCGATCACAACTATCGCAAACCAGAAGGCGAACTCGCGGGCCGAGAACCCCACACTTCGAATACAATCGCCACGCTCGCGGGGCGGCCGCTTCTCTCAAACTCCGGTATACCTCTAGATCTGAACTGGGTGCAGGAAGTTCGTGTGAACACAAGCGCCGTAGAGCGCCGTGCCCAGACACAGGTCGCTCGCCGAACGGTGAAAAAAGAATGGCAGGCTGCGTGGCTGTTGCGCGCGATCACCTGCATGGACCTGACAACGCTCTCCGGCGACGACACCGACGAACGCGTGCGCCGATTGTGCGCGAAAGCGCGACAGCCGATCCGCCAGGACCTGGTGGAGAAGCTTGGCATCGAGGAACTTGGCATCAAAGTAGGCGCCGTTTGCGTTTACCACTCTTTCATCGAGACTGCGCTGCATGCCTTGGAGGGAAGCGGCGTTCACGTTGCCGCGGTCTCCACCGGATTTCCTGCAGGCCTTTCGCCGCTCACCGAACGCGTCGCGGAAATCCGGCGCTCGGCCGAAGTAGGCGCACATGAAATCGATGTAGTCATTACACGTGGTCACGTTTTTGGAGGACGCTGGCAGGCGCTCTACGACGAAGTCGCAGCGTTCAAGCAAGCCTGCGGCCGGGCGCACATGAAAGTCATTCTGGGCACCGGCGATCTGCTGACATTCCGCAATGTGGCACGCGCCAGCTTCGTCGCCATGATGGCGGGCGCGGACTTTGTCAAGACCTCGACAGGCAAAGAGGCGACCAATGCTACGCTGCCGGTGAGCTTGGTGATGGTGCGTGCCATCCGCGAATACGCGCAGCAAACCGGAATGGCGGTCGGGTTCAAGCCGGCCGGCGGAATTCGTACCGCGAAGCAAGCCCTCGACTGGCTGGCCATGATGAAAGAAGAGCTCGGCCAGTCTTGGACGCGTGCAGAGCTGTTCCGCTTCGGCGCGAGCGGGTTGCTGGGAGACATCGAACGGCAACTGGAGCATCACGCCACCGGACGTTACTCTGCCGAGTATCGACATCCGATTGCATAGCGAATACAGCGCGAGAGGCGCCTGAAACGGACCAAGTGAGACAAACCCAATGAGCATTGCCGAAAAGTTCGCCAGCCTGGCGTACGGACCCGCTCCTGAAGATCCCAAAGAAGCAGGAGCGTGGCTGGAGCGCCACGGCTATCGTTTTGGACATTTCATCGGCGGAACGTGGCAGCCGCCGGTGGGCGGAGAATATTTCGACACTGTCGATCCCTCGAATGGTGAGAAGTTGGCTGCGGTCGCGCAAGGAAGTGCCCCTGACATCGACGCTGCGGTTCGTGCCGCCCGCGCTGCATCTCCGAAATGGCGAGGTCTGACGCCGCATGCTCGCGCTCGTTATCTTTATGCCCTCGCGCGCCTGGTGCAAAAGCACTCTCGGCTTCTTGCCGTTCTCGAAACCATGGACAACGGCAAGCCCATCCGTGAGAGCCGCGACATCGACATTCCGCTCGTGGTTCGGCATTTCTACTACCACGCCGGCTGGGCACAGCTATTCGAACAGGAGTTCCCCGGATACGAACCCTGCGGCGTCGTCGGTCAGATCATTCCGTGGAATTTTCCGTTGCTCATGTTGGCATGGAAGATCGCGCCGGCGCTGGCGACAGGAAATACGGTGGTTCTTAAACCCGCCGAATTCACTCCTCTCACCGCGTTGGCGTTCGCGGAACTTTGCCAGGAAGCAGGACTACCCGCAGGAGTCGTTAACATCGTGACCGGGGATGGCTCGACCGGCGAAGCATTGGTGAAACATCCCGATGTGGACAAGATTGCGTTCACCGGTTCGACCGAAGTCGGACGCGCGATTCGCAGCGCCACGGCTGCAAGCCACAAACGTCTCTCGCTCGAGCTTGGCGGCAAGTCTCCGTTCATCATCTTTGAAGATGCGGATCTCGACAGCGTCGTCGAAGGTCTCGTCGACGGGATCTGGTTCAACCAGGGCCAGGTGTGCTGCGCGGGCTCGCGCCTTTTGATGCAGGAGAGTATCGCGGAGCCATTGATCGCAAAGATTCGCGATCGCATGAGCACTCTGCGCATCGGTCCACCGCTCGACAAAGCGATCGACATTGGGGCCATCGTCGCGCGCGTGCAACTAGATCGCATCGAACGCATGGTCGCGGAAGGCATCGCCGAAGGAGCAACCTGCTGGCAGCCGCAAGTTGTGTTGCCGGCGCGCGGCTTCTACTACCCGCCGACTCTTCTGAGCAATGTGCATCCCACTTCGATCGTCGCTCAGCAGGAAATCTTTGGACCGGTTCTCGCAGCCATGACATTCCGCACCCCGAAGGAAGCCGTTGAGTTGGCCAACAACACGGTATACGGCCTGGCGTCGTGTGTATGGAGCGAGAACATCAATGTCGCGCTGCACGTTGCCGCGCAATTGAAGGCCGGCGTGGTGTGGGTGAACTGCACGAATCTGTTCGACGCGGCCTGCGGCTTTGGCGGATACCGAGAGAGCGGGTACGGCCGTGAAGGTGGCAGAGAAGGCTTGATCGAGTACATGGAAACCTCGTGGTTCAAGCATGCCCCGAAGTTGCCGCCCGCGAATGCTCTTGCTGGTGCTCAAGTTGAGGAGAGGCCAGATTCCAGCACGCCGGCTATCGATCGCACCGTCAAGCTCTATATCGGCGGCAAGCAGGCGCGTCCTGACTCAGGCTACAGCATGGAAGTGCGCTCGCCCGACGGCCGCCTGCTCGGCGAAGCTCCGCTGGGCAATCGCAAAGATATTCGCAACGCCGTAGAGGCAGCGCACAAGGCCAGCGCGTGGGCCAAAGCTACGGCGCACAATCGCGCCCAGGTTCTGTACTACTGCGCGGAGAATCTGGCCCAGCGACAGGGTGAGATCATTCATCGACTTGCGGCGGCCGTCGGTAAAGAGCAAGCTGCAGCAGAAGTCGAACGCGGTATCGAACGCATCTTTTCGTATGCAGCATGGGCCGACAAGTTCGATGGCGCCGTACACAATCCGCCATTCCGCAACATCGCGATCGCCATGAACGAGGCAATCGGAACCGTCGGCGTGATCTGCCCCACGGAGGCGCCGCTGCTGGGCTTCCTATCACTCGTTCTGCCGCTGCTTGCCGTGGGCAACACTGTAGTCGCCATTCCTTCAGAGAAATATCCTCTGATCGCCGCTGACCTCTACCAACTTTTCGACACCAGCGACTTGCCAGGCGGTGCAGTGAACATCGTGACCGGCTACGCCTCGCAGCTACTCAAAACGCTCGCCGAGCACGACAACGTTGATGGCATCTGGTGCTATGGAGATGAACCCACTGTTGCGACTGCTAAAGCCATGTCGATCGGAAATCTAAAGCAGGTCTGGACCAACGAGGGCCGCGTCATCGACTGGTTCGATTCGAGAGTGGCGGAAGGCCGATGGTTCCTCCAGCACGCCACCCAGGTCAAGAACATCTGGGTTCCATACGGCGAATAGTCCGCACGGCTAGCAACACGATTGCATTTGTTCCTGCCCAGCGCTAGCATACCCCGGTCGCCTTCTTCGCCCGGCATCATTTCCGCTCGCACGTATCAGTTTCACTAAGGAGGACGTATGGGCATTGCAGTTTCCCCGCAGATTCATCCGCAGGTTGCGGAGTTCATCGACAAACCAAGAAAGATGCTGATCAATGGCAAATGGGTGAACGCCGCCTCCGGAAAAACGTTTCCCACCTACAACCCCGCCACCGGCGAAGTGCTCGCACAGGTCGCCGAAGGCGATCGCGAAGACATCGACCAGGCCGTGAAGGCCGCTCGCAATGCGTTTGATAACGGCCCCTGGCGCCGCATGACCGCGTCCGTGCGCGGCCGACTGATCTGGAAACTCGCCGACTTGCTTGAGCAGCACACCGAGGAGTTCGGGTACATCGAGAGCCTCGACAACGGCAAACCGCTCAACATTGCCAAGGCCGCAGACGTCCCACTCGCGGTCGATCTCTTCCGCTACATGGCGGGATGGGCCACCAAGATCGAAGGCAACACGATTCCGCTCTCGGTTCCGTACACTCCCGGCGCAAAATATCTCGCCTATACCCTGCGCGAGCCGGTAGGAGTTGTTGGCCAAATCATCCCGTGGAATTTCCCGCTGCTGATGGCCGCGTGGAAACTTGGTCCTGCGCTGGCCACCGGCTGCACGGTGGTACTGAAACCTGCAGAGCAAACGCCGCTCTCAGCGCTGCGTCTTGGCGAACTGATCATGGAAGCCGGATTCCCCGAGGGCGTAGTCAATGTTGTCCCGGGTTATGGCGAAACCGCAGGTGCCGCACTGGCCGCGCATCCCGACGTCGACAAAGTCGCGTTCACCGGATCCACCGAAGTCGGCAAGTTAATCGTCCACGCTGCCGCTGGCAACCTCAAGAAGGTGTCTTTGGAACTGGGCGGAAAATCTCCGAACGTCGTCTTTAAAGATGCCGATCTCGAGACAGCAATCCCAGGATCCGCTAGCGCCATTTTCTTCAACCACGGCCAGTGCTGTTGCGCGGGTTCCCGGTTGTACGTCGAGAAACCGGTGTACGACCAGGTGGTCGAAGGAGTCGCGGAGCACGCCCGGAAAATTAAGATCGGATCAGGCCTCGACCCTGACACTCACATGGGCCCCCTGGTCTCAGAAGAACAAATGAATCGTGTCTGCGGATATCTGGAGTCTGGATTCTCCGAAGGTGCGAAAGCGGTAGTAGGCGGGCACAAGGGCGGCGATCGCGGATACTTCGTCGAACCAACTGTGCTCATCGACACGAAAGAAAGCATGAAGGTCGTGCAGGAGGAAATCTTCGGACCCGTGGTGGTGGCAATGCCGTTCACCGATCCCGAGGAAATCGTTCCCCGTGCCAACAATAGCGACTACGGCCTGGCCGCTGCGGTGTGGACGCGTGACATCGGCAAGGCGCACCGCATGGCGGAACAGCTTCGCGCCGGTACAGTCTGGATCAACTGCTACAACATCTTCGACGCAGCGCTGCCATTCGGAGGCTACAAGCAATCCGGCTGGGGACGCGAAATGGGACACGACGTTCTCAACCTCTACACGCAAACCAAAGCGGTCTGCACGAGAATTGCTTAGCGGTGATCGTAGCAAGCTGAAATGAAGAAGGACGGCGGCTGGCCACCGTCCTTCTTTATTTCTTCTTAAGTTTTTTTTGCTGTGCTATTTCTCCATCAGCAAAACCTTCTCGGCATCGTCGATCTCGGTTAGCTTGACCTCGATCACTTCGTTCGATGTGGTCTGCACGTTGCGACCCACGAACGTGGCTTCAACGGGAATCTCCCGATGTCCACGATCGATCAGGACGCACAACTGCACCCGCCGCGGCCTGCCATGGGAAAAAAGCGCATCGAGGGCCGCTCGCGTCGTGCGTCCGGTAAACAGAACGTCGTCGACCAGCACGATGTTCTTGTCCCCAATCTCAAATCCGATCTCTCTTTCCTGCACCACTGGCTTTGGTCCCAGCGTCGAGAGATCGTCACGATAGAATGTGATGTCCAAGGTTCCAACGGGAACCTTCGCGCTTTCAATACGCGTGATGATCTTGCCCAGTCGTTCGGCGATCGGAACTCCGCGGCGTCGAATCCCGACGAGCCCCAAACCTTCGACCCCACCATTCTTTTCCACGATTTCGTAAGCCAGTCGCACCAGCGTACGTTCGATCTCAGATGCGGACATCAGTTGCGCCTTCTGACGAAGGCCCGTCTTGCGTGCAGGAGTCTTTGCAGTCATGTTATGTGTGCCTTGGCAGCCATGAGGCCGGCTACTCAATGTAGTCAACGCGCTCGCAGAGGTCAAGCGCGTTGGATCGCCGCGCATCTCCATGGGATTTAGACTTGGGCACGAAGTCTATAAGCTAGTTTGATCGACCGCTTCCGCGGCTTCGAGCTCCGCATCCGGAATCGATTCTGGCACCGGGCACGCGGTTTTTATGGTTCGCGCCAGCGGAGGATTGCCTCCCCGTATTGACACCAGATCAACCGCCTCAGGATCTTGCGCCGCCTCGTCGGTTGCCACAATACCCACCCCTTGATTTCGACCCAGAGCCTTGGCGTGATACAGCGCCGCGTCGGCCAGTGCAATCGATTCCTCCGCGCAAATCGCTTCGTATGCACCGCGACTCCACGGATACGCCGCCCACCCCACCGAGCATGTCTTGGACACAGAAACACCGTGGCCGAGATCAAACGGTTCCGCGGCCATCACTTCCAGGACGCGCGCGCAGAATGCAGGCGTTCCCGACGGATCGGTCGAACGGCTCATGATCAAGAATTCTTCTCCGCCCCAGCGCACCAGAACGTCGGACTTACGCACCACCGTGGAGAGCCTTTGCGCCACGAGCTGCAGCAGCCGGTCTCCCGCAGGGTGACCATGCCGATCGTTTACCTTTTTGAAGAAGTCCACGTCGACCATGATGAACACCAGGTCGCGGTGGTCGAGTTTCCGGATGTCACTTCCCCTCGCGCGCTGGTAATTTCGCAGCACCTGCCCAGCTTCGGCAGTAATAATTTCTTCCAGATAGCGCCGGTTCCACACTCCCGTCAGTACATCGGTAAAAGAGATTTCCTGAAGCTCCAGATTCTTCCGCTGCAACTCGAGACTATGCCATCGCAGCGAATGTTCTTTATTCTCCAGCTCATCCTTGAGCCTGCACATTTCATCCAGATTGTGTCGCGAAAGTCGCAGAAAACTGAGCAATTCCTGATCCAACAAGTGTTGTTTGACAAATACGAGCACGCCCATCACCAGCATGACCGCCACGGTAAGCCAGAGCCGGTAAGTACGAACTCTTTGAGGCGCACCGCCGCCAAATTGAGCCCACAACATCATCAGCGGAGTGACGAACACGGCCACCATGGCCAGACGCGCTTTCCAAATGCCGTAGCTTCGGTTGGAACTTTCCTCGACGGGATTCTCACTTGCAGCCTCGTGGGTTTGGAAACCGATGCGAACAAACCATGCCATCCCAGCCACCAGCGGAACGTCGAACAGGCTGCCGGTGTAGTAGAGATGCAAGTCGATGGCTTCGCTGGCCATGAGAGAGGCGACACAATACAGCAGCGTAGCTACGAACAGGTGAAAGTAGATGCTTCGCCAGGCTCCGCGACTCCGCCGCCACACCACAACCAGGCCCGCCGCGAGCACGAGCTCTTCACAAACGTAAAGCAAATCAAAACTCCGGCCATACACGGCTTCCACTGGGTGCACATACTGCCAGGGAATGACCACGAAGAGATACAGAAACAGCCACCACGTCAGCAGCAGGGCGAAATCAAGCGTTCCAACTCGTATCGAGCGATCGCTTTGCTGAACATGCGGTTGAATCGCTACCGCAGCCATCAGAGGAACAATATGCAGGAAGAGAATGACATCGCCAACAAAAGGATTCGGCGCCTCGTGCCGCAAGTAGACTTCAACATAAGTCCACATAAGTTGCGACGCAAGCCAAATCCCCAATCCCAGGCCCAGAAGTGCCCAGAACAGGCGGGCTTTCGGTGAAGCGGTTCGCATGTTGACAACAACACCGACGGTTGCGCAAAGGAGAATGAGGTTTTGCAGGATATCGCCAAAAGCCGTGAGAGCAAATCCGCGCGGCGCGAAGATCGACAGCAACACGTGGGCCACCACCACCGTGCACACGATGGCTGTCCACTTCCGGGCATGCTGGAGCGGAGGATTTCCCACGTTTCAGATTGTATGTTTGGTGGAAGCCACAAGTGTGTTACCGAAGTAATTCTGACAGGCAGACTTGAGGTGGTGTGAATGGGCTTACGAAAGTGCCACCGAAAAACGCTGCACAAAGCGATAAACATCCTGATATGAGTTGTATAGCGGCACGGCGGCAACTCGGAATGTATCCGGTTCGCGCCAGTCTCCGATGACTCGCTCCGTCGCCAGTCGGTCACACAGCTTGCGGCCGTCGCTGGGCAATCGAATGGAGACTTGGGCGCCTCTCCGCTCCAGGCCGCGCGGTGTGATGATCGAGAACTTCGCGGACAACGTCTGGCCGAGCAAGAACTCCATGTATCCCGTTAGCAATATGCTTTTGGCGCGCAAGCGGTCCAGGCCCGCTTCGGAAAAAATCTCCATCGAGGCACGCAAACCCGCCAACGCCAGTATCGGAGGATTGCTCAACTGCCAGCCCTCCGCTCCCTCCATCGGATGAAAGTCGGGCCCCATCTGAAACCGTATCTTTTCATCGTGCCCCCACCACCCCGCAAAGCGCGGCCGGTCCCACGCGCGCGCATGCCGCTCGTGAACGAAGCATCCCCCAACGCATCCCGGACCGCCATTCAAATATTTGTAACTGCACCACACCGCGAAGTCTGGCCCCCAGTCGTGAAGACGAAGCGGTATGTTTCCGGCGGCGTGCGCCAGATCGAACCCCACAACGCATCCCTTGCGCTGCCCGGCCTTCGTGACTCCTGCCATGTCGAACACTTGTCCCGTGGCATAGTTCACCCCCCCGAGCATGATCAGCGCAATCGAATTACCCTCGCGATCGATCAGTGACTCAATATCATCGTCTCTAATACAGGACTCGCCTTCGCGAGGCACAAGTTCGAGCAGCGATGACGCAGGATCAAATCCATGAAAGAGGATCTGAGACTTCACCGCATACTGATCCGAAGGAAAAGCTCCGCACTCGACCAGAACTTTGTGTCTCTCTGCCGTCGGGCGATAGAACGACGCCATCATCAAGTGCAGGTTCACCGTGAGCGAATTCATTACGACGACTTCGCCCGGCTGCGCTCCCAGCAGCTCGGCGGTCTGCTGCGTCAGCAGCCGATGATAGGGCATCCACGGGTTCTTCGCATGAAAATGTCCTTCCACTCCGAGTCGTGCCCAGTCCTGTAGTGCCTGGTCGAGATAAGAGCCCGCCGTTTTCGGCTGCAGCCCGAGCGAATGACCGCATAAATAAATGGAGTCGCCGTCCTGACTCGTTTTTGGGATGTAGAAACGCTCGCGAAAATGGGCCAGAGGATCGCGGGCATCCATTGCAACAGCAAAACTCTCCCCAACGTGAAAGGTTGTACCGGTCACGAAGCCAGCTCCAGCGGTGTCAGCTGGCCAAGAATTAATTTCTGAGCCTTGCTCAAGTCCAGATCCTCGACTCGCTGAATCGGATCGCAGAGTTCCGAAAGCAGGCGGTCCTGCACCTCGCCCCGTTTCAAGGCAGTCGCGTACGGGACGCGATGAAACGTTACCATCGCATACTTGGGCACGAACCGCTGCGGATACTTAGCTTCCAAAGCGAGTTCAACCTTCTTGCGAAGCAGAAACCGCGGGTCGGCAACACGATCTCTCATCTCCACAAAGTTCTCCAACGCCAGATCGGCGATAGCATCGGTGTTGACCCTTCTCGCGCTCTCGAATTCCCGGAAGACCTGTTCCCAGTCTGCTCCGTGACGCTTGAGCAGTTCCAGCAGGCTGGTGCAGTCTTCAAATCCGCAGTTGATTCCCTGCCCAAAAAACGGGACAATCGCGTGCGCGGCATCCCCTAGCAGCAACGAACTTCCCTCAACATGCCACGGCGCGCATTTGATCGTAACCATTGCGCCGGTGGGATTGCCGAAGAAGTTGTCAGCCAGATCAGGCATCAGAGAGACCGTGTCCGGAAAACGCGATCGAAAGAAGTCCGTCACCGCTGAAGGCGCCGTGAGTTGAGCAAAGCTGTCCTGCCCCTCAAATGGCAGGAACAGGATGCAGGCAAAGGTGCCGTCGACGTTGGGCAGAGCGATCAACATGTAGTTGCCTCGGGGCCAGATATGCAGGGCATGAGTCGCAAGAACGTGCCGTCCGTCCGGTCCGGCCGGAATCGTCAACTCCTTGTAGCCGTAGTCAAGGTACTGCTGCGAGAAGTTGAAGCGCGTCATCTTCAACATTTCTCCGCGAATCGCTGACGCAGACCCGTCGCACCCGATCGTCACCTTCGACCCGATCGTTCTCTCATCGCCGGTCCGCTCGTCGCGCAACTGAAGCATTCCGGTCTTGAGATCGATCCCAATACAACGTTGTTGAAAGTGAATCTTCACGCCCTGCTGTTCCGCGGCGTTCATCAGGGCAATATTTAGTTCGGCCCTGGAAATCGAATAGATCACTTCCGCTTCATTCTTCCCATAGGGCTGAAATGTAAGCTCGGAAGTGGCCGAGTGCATCATCCTTCCTTTCATCGGAAGGGTAAGCTGTCGCATCTCGTTCCACAGTCCCGCCTCGGTGAGTGCGTGAATGCCGCGTGTCGACAGAGCCAGATTGATGGAACGCCCCGCGCCGATTCGCACACGCCGCATGTCCGGCCGTTTCTCATAAATCTCAACGCGGAAGCCGCGCTTGACCAAGCCCAGAGCCAGCAGCGGCCCGTTGAGTCCAGCGCCAATCAGCGATATGGTCGCGGTTTTGCCTGCCATGGAAAATCGTGGATAACTCAGATTCCAAGGAACGACTCCCTCGGCTACTGCGTGAGCAACGTTCGCGCCTCCCAAAGCTCAGGAAAAAACTTCTTGTCCAGGGTCAGCTTCAGATACGTCGACCCGGCACTGCCGCCCGTTCCCATGCGCACCCCAATCACGCGCTCTACGAGTTGGATATGCCGCAGTCTCCAACTCACCACCAGTTCATCAAACTCAGTGAGCCGCTCGCACACGTCAATCCAGTCGCGGTGGCTGCGTTCGTCCCGGTACAGTGCGAGGACAGCTCGCGCCCGCGCGTCGAATCGCTCCCGCTCAGTCGCGTTCGCCTCCACCTGCAGCTTCCCCATTGTCCGCAAAGCATCAAAAAATACCTCGTGAAGCGAGGGCTCACGCAGTCTTCGTTCCAGCAGCGCATGGGCTTCCGGAGTTGGCCGGTGATAGCGCAACATCTTCTCGTCTTTAAGACCACACAGGAATTCCAACTCGCGAAATTGCTCTGACTGGAATCCGCTGGCCGGCTCCAGCTTTCCGCGGAACGCGAGAAAGTGGGTAGGCAGCATCGTCTCCAGGATCGTAAACTGCTCGACCAACACTCGCGTAATTTCCGTGCAGCGCCGCAGCAGTCGGGCCGCCTCATAGACTTCATCACGCGAATCGGGATTCCCCCCTGCTGCCTTGAGATTTGCGACCACAGCGTCCAGATCATGGAGCAATTCTTTGAACCAGAGCTCGTACGTTTGATGCACGATGATAAACAGCAGTTCGTCGTGATGTTGGGGTGTAGACTGCGATTGCTGCAGCTTCAACAGTTCCGGAACCCTGAGATACGAACTGTAAGTAAGTTGCTCAGCCTGGGGAACAATGGGCGTTCCATCACCGGCGGTCGCTTTTTGTGTGGCAGCTTCGCGCCCGTTGTGCAGACCCAGGAATTCGATCGCATTCGCGCCCAGCAGGCGATCTTTTGCCGGAGCGCTCAAATGACTTGATCGAATCAGCGATCCCACGCGGTGTTCACCCAGAGGGAAGGGATAGTCCGACCCCAGCATCACGCGCTCGGCTCCCATGGTTCCCACCAGAAACTGCAACGTGCGCTCATCGAACACCGCCGAATCCACAGAGAAGCGATTTAGGTACTGGCTGGGCGGCAACTCGCAAACGCCGTGCGCGACGGGATGATGCTGCCAGGCGTTCTCCAATCTTCCCAGCAGGAACGCGAAGCTTCCCCCCCGTGTGCGAAGCAAATTCGCAGGTTCTGCGGCAACTTGTCGAATGCTCCACCCAGGATCATCGCCACAATGCCGAGTTGCGTCTCGGCAGGCATTCCGACTGTCCACGGCATCATGTACTTCGGCATGCGCGGTGAACCAAGCATGTCCCACGGATGGACCAGGACAGCCGCGCCCTCATCCGCGCAATGATGCAGGAAAGTCACAATGCCGGGATCATCCAGATTCTTCTCGCCAACATGATTCCCGATCTGCACTCCAAGGTGGCCCGCAAGCTTGCACCGGCTCAGTTCCTTGCACGACGCGTCGATGTCCTGCAGCGGAACCTGGCACAATGATTTCAGCCGGCCCTTGCCTTGCACACACAGTTCCAGTGCCGCATCGTTGAACAAGCGCGCGCAATCAAGCGCATGCTCCACCGGACGCTCGTACGCAAACAGCACCGGCGTCGCTGACATCACCTGCACCTCAACGCCGTCCCGGTCCATCTCCTTGAGGCGCACCTCGGGATCCCAACATGCCGAATAAATCTGGCGAAAGAACCGGTCGCCGACCATAATCTCCGCCTTGCCCGGCTCGGTGTGCTTGATCCACGGCCAGTTGGGAGTGCCGTAGCGCGCGGCCAGATCGGGCCACGTAGGCGGAAAGAAATGATTATGGATATCGATAACTGGCATGTTCACTGCTTGCCGGGATGAATCGCTCCACAATGCCTGCACTTGCGCAGGCTCTCGTTGCTATAGAACTGCTCAAACAGTGGTGGAAGATCGCGCACGATGCTCTTGAGCTTCACCTCGGCTCGATGCACGAGTTGGTGGCAATTCTGGCAATACCATTCGAACCCATCCATCGCACCTTCTGGACGTGGCATCTCAACCACAACGCCAATGCTGCCCTCCTGCAATCGCTGCGGGGAATGCCGCATATGTTTGGGTAGCAGAAAGATCTCACCTTCCTTGATCGGAATCTCAAGGGGCGGCTTGCCAGGAGCCTCCATGATCCGAAGAAAAATATTGCCCTTCAACTGGTAGAAGAATTCTTCGGTCGGATCGTCGTGGTAATCGCGCCGGTTATTAGGACCTCCGACCACGGTCACCATCATCTCGCCGTCTTCCCACACCTGCGCGTTGCCGACAGGCGGTTGTAGCTTCTCTCTGTTCTCCTCGATCCACGCCTGAAAGTTGAACGCCTTGAGACTTTTGATGGACGGCATTGCGCCCCCTTATTTCGATTTCTCCGGCTTGTACGCCAACGCCCGAATTTCAATGAGCAAATGCGGATGCGGCAACTGATGCGCGGCCACGGTGGTTCGAGCTGGCCCATCGTAGCCGAAGTACTCGCCGTACACTTCGTTGTACCCCGCGAAATCATTCATGTTCACGAGGTAGGCGGTCACTTCCACGACATCTTCAAGTCGCGCACCCTCACTTTTCAAAATGTCGCACACGTTCTCAATCACGGCCTTCGTCTGCGCTCGAATGTCGAGATGCGTCGTTCCAAACTCATCCACTTCTGCGCCAGTAATCGAGTTGTCGGGTCGGCGTGCGCTCGTCCCCGACACAAAGAGAAAATCGCCCGCACGCTTGACGTGAGGATACTTGCCGCGGGGCCTCGCCTTCCCCGCAATCACCTTGCTTGAGACTTTCCCCATGTCTCCAATCCGCCTATTCGACCCTCACAGCTGAATGCAAATATTGTTCAGTTCGGAATAGAAATTCAGTGAGTGCGTGCCGCCTTCGCGTCCGATCCCCGAAAGTCCTACTCCACCGAACGGCGTCCTCAAGTCGCGCAGGAACCAGCAGTTCACCCAGGTAATACCTACATTCATCCGCTGCGCCACGCGGTGACCGCGCTTCAGGTTCGTCGTCCAGATCGATGCGGCCAAACCATATTTCGTATCGTTTGCCATGCTCACTGCTTCGTCTTCCGTGTTGAAGGGGGCGATATGGCACACCGGTCCGAAAATTTCTTCCTTCACGCAGCGCGCCGATTCCGGCAGTCCAGTATAGATCGTCGGTTGCACATAGAATCCGTGGTCGAGCTCGTTGCCGAACTTGGGAATCCCTCCGCCGCTGATTGCTTCCGCTCCCTCCTCGCGCGCCAGTCGGAAGTATGACAGCACCTTGTCGCGATGCTGCGACGAAATCAGAGGCCCGAGTTCCGTTGTCTTTTCCAGCGGAGATCCAATCCTCAGACTCTCAGCCTTGCGCTTGAGCGCTTCGACAAACTTTTCAAAGATCGCGCGCTCGACGTACACCCGCTCCGTGCACAAGCAAACCTGCCCGGTATTGCGGAACGCGGCCTCACTAATCCCGTCCACCGTGTCCGCAAAGTCACAATCCGCGAAAACGATCGCCGCGTTCTTGCCTCCAAGCTCAAACGACACAGGCTTTACCGATGCCGCAACCGTCTTCATGATCGCTGCACCGGTCTGCGACTCGCCGGTGAAGGTCACGGCATTCACATCCGGATGCTGCGTCAGAAATTCACCTGCCGAGTTCGGCCCGAACCCATGGACGACGTTATAAACCCCGTCGGGAATGCCAGCTTCCTTCATCGCCTCTGCCAGCAGGGTCGCGGTAGCGGGAGTTTCCTCAGACGGTTTCACGACTACAGCATTGCCGCACGCCAGCGCGGGTGCTACTTTCCACGTCAGCAGCAAGAGAGGAAGATTCCAGGGAGTGATGATGCCCACAACCCCCAACGGCTTGCGGACAGCATAGTTCAGAGCGTTCTTGCCATCGGGAGTTTCTGTCTGAAAGGATTCCAGTCCCGCCGTCTTGAGGACGTCGGCAAAGACCCGAAAATTCGCCGCCGCGCGCGGAATATCCAGCTTCGAAGCGAGCGCCACGGGCTTGCCCGTGTCCGCTACTTCGGCAGCGACGAAGCAATCGAAGCGCGCCTCGATCGCGTCGGCTACCTTATGCAAGCGCGCAACGCGCTCGCGAATTCCCCACCGTCCCCATTCACCTTGCAACGCCTTGCGGGCGGCACGCACGGCATCATCTACCAGGTCCTGATCGGCCTCCGCCACCTGAGCGATCACGCTGCCGTCGGCGGGGTTCAAATCGGCGAACTCGCGTTTTCCCCGTACGAATTGCCCGTCAACGTAATTGAGGATGGACTTCAATTGGCGAGAACCCCGCCGAATCGTAACAGCCTCAGCCGAGGCGAAGCAATGTCCCGGCCGGGGCGCTCAGTTCTTGCGCTCCTGCAAATAACGCTGCAGGGCGTCCTGCCATGTGGGCGAAACAATCCCATAGTTCCGCAGGCTCTTTGGCGAAAGAACGGAAAACGCCGGACGCGGCGCCAGACGTGCCATCTGCTGACTGCTGACCGGGCGCACGTCGTTGGCAAGGCCCTCGCCCTTTACGATCTCCTGCGCAAATTCAAACCACGAACAATTCCCAGCATTCGTGACATGCACAATTCCGCCGGCCTGGTTGCGGCATAACCCGATAATCGCCCTCGACAAGTCAACAGAATACGTCGGACACCCACGCTGGTCGTCGACTACGTCCAGAGCAGGTCGGGTCGCGGCCAATTTCAAAATCGTATCCGGAAAGCATTTCCCGCCCGTCCCAAACAGCCACGAAGTTCGCGCGATGCAGCAGTCTGGCAGAATCTCAAGCAAGCGAACTTCTGCTTCCGCCTTCGACCGTCCGTAAACGCTCTGCGGATTGCGCGCATCCCCCGCCTCATACGGGGAGGTCTTTTTTCCATCGAATACATAATCCGAACTGATAAACAGCAGTTTCGCATCGATTCGCTCGGCGGCCTGGGCCACGTTCACCGGGCCATCGCGATTCACCGCCATAGCCAAGTCCGGATGACTCTCGCATTCATCGACATTGGTATACGCCGCAGCCAGCACAATCCAGTCAGGACGAGCCTTCTCCAGCACCTCCCCCAACTTGCCCGCGTCGCGGATATCCGCATCGCGGGAGGTAAGGCCGACAACTTCGTCCCCAGTCCATTCGCGCATCAGCGCCTTACCCAGAAGACCGGAGGCTCCAAGAACTATGGCTTTCATTTGAGTGATTTCTTCCTGAGTTTATTCGAACGTCTCGGCATCGCGCAGAGCGACGCCGCGCTGGTCTTTCGCCGACACGATAGGATCGCCTTCCAGTGCCCAGTCAATCTTTAGATCCGGATCATTCCATGCCAACGTACGCTCGTGTTCAGGGGCGTAGTAGTCGGTCGCCTTATAAAGAACCTGCGCGCTCTCGGAAATCACGCGAAATCCGTGCGCAAATCCAACAGGTATCCAGAGCATCCGTTTGTTGTCCCCGGACAGGCGCACCGCTTCCCATCTGCCAAAGGTTGGAGAACTTCTGCGCATGTCTACCGCGACATCGACAATCTCCCCTTCCACTACCCGCACTAATTTTCCCTGCGGATGTTTGATCTGATAGTGCAATCCGCGCAGCACATTCCGCCGCGAGCGGGAATGATTATCCTGAACGAACCGCTCTTCGATCCCAAGTTCCGCAAACGCTCTCTCGTTGTAGCTCTCGAGAAAGAATCCTCGTTGGTCGCCAAACACGCGCGGCTCCAGGATAACCACGCCTGGCAGAGAAGCCGGGATTTTCCTGATCGCATCCATCACTTGCGGCACACCCGAAACCATGGTCACCTCAGAATACCTTGTCCCGCAAAAGCTGCAGCAGGTACGCGCCGTAGCTGCTGTTCTTCATTGTGCTTCCGATTTTTTCCACCTCGGCCGCAGTAATGTAACCCGACCGATAAGCTATCTCCTCCGGACACGCTACCATCAATCCCTGCCGCCTTTCGATCGCCTGAATGTAAAGAGCTGCATCCATCAGCGATTCGTGCGTACCCGTATCCAGCCACGCCATGCCTCGCCCCATCACGACGACTTCTAACTGCTCTTTCTTCAGGTAGGTTCGGTTGACGTCGGTGATCTCGAGTTCGCCGCGCGCGCTGGGCTTCAGCGACTTTGCGATCTCCACCACCTGGTCATCGTAGAAGTACAGTCCCGTAACCGCATACCGCGATTTCGGCTGTTTCGGCTTTTCCTCAATGCTCAACGCGCGGCCGCTGGCATCGAACTCGACGACTCCGTACCGCTCCGGATCGTGCACGGGATACGCGAAGACTCGAGCTCCGTGGACTTTACTCGCCGCCTCCCGTAGATCTTTCGCCAGATCGTGCCCATAAAAAATGTTGTCTCCCAGCACCAGGGCGCAGGGACTTCCATCGAGGAACCATTCCCCCAGCAGAAAGGCTTGCGCGATGCCTTCCGGCTTAGGCTGGACTTGATATCGCACATGAATGCCGAACTGGCTGCCATCCCGAAGGAGCAACTCGAATTTAGGCGCATCCTCCGGAGTGGAAATCACGAGGATGTCGCGGATCCCCGCCAGCATGAGGGTGCACAACGGGTAATAAATCATGGGCTTGTTGTACACAGGCAAAAGGCTCTTCCCAGTAACCTGCGTCACCGGATACAGACGCGTGCCCGACCCACCCGCCAGGATGATGCCTCTGTAACGCACATTGTCTTCCATGATTCGATCTGTCTTCCCCGTATGGCTGACTACTCTGAATAATGTGTCGTAACCCACTGCCGGTAGTTTCCGCTGGTCACGTCCCGCACCCACGCCTCGTTCTCGAGATACCAGCGAACGGTCACGCGGATGCCACTTTCAAACGTGGCCCTCGGCTTCCATCCCAACTCACGCTCGATCTTGCGCGCGTCCATCGCGTAGCGGCGGTCGTGGCCGGGCCGATCCTTCACAAATGTGATCAGGTCGCGGCGTGGCCTGTCTGCCCTTGGCGCCATCTCATCCACGAGATCACAGATTGTCCGCACGATCTCAAGGTTTGGCTTCTCATTCCAGCCACCGATGTTATAGGTCTCGCCGGGTCGTCCACATCGCAGCACAGTTGCAATCGCCTCGCAGTGATCCTCCACGTAAAGCCAGTCGCGGACATTCTGGCCGTCGCCATACACGGGCAGCGCTTTCCCGTCGCGCGCGTTCAGAATCATCAGCGGGATCAGTTTCTCGGGAAATTGAAAGCGCCCGTAGTTATTCGAGCAGTTGGTGGTGAGCAGCGGCAGGCCATACGTATGGTGGTACGCCCGCACCAGATGATCGGACGCAGCCTTCGACGCGGCATACGGACTGTTCGGGGCGTATGGCGTGCGCTCGCTGAACGGCGGATCCTCCCGCCCGAGAGAACCGTACACTTCGTCCGTCGATACATGCAGGAAGCGAAAGCTTTTTCGGTGTTCGTCCGACAGCTCGCTCCAATACGCGCGAGTCTCTTCCAGCAAGGCGAAGGTACCATCGATATTCGTCCGAATGAAATCTTCCGGCCCCCGGATCGAGCGATCCACATGGCTTTCCGCCGCGAAGTGGACAATTGCGGAGGGATGGTGCGTTTCCAGCAACTGCCGCACCAGAGCTCGATCGCCAATGTCACCCTGGACAAAGTGATACCGGCGGTCCGATGCGACGCTCTCAAGGTTGCGTAGGTTCCCCGCGTACGTAAGCTTGTCGAGATTGATAATCGATGCCGACCGCCCCAGCACCTGCTGCAGAATGAAGTTAGAGCCGATGAATCCCGCGCCGCCCGTGACCAGAATCGTATTTTGCATGAGAATTGTGGCCGACGTGCAGAACCCATTGCACTCAGTCGTGCGACGCAATTGATTGTAATAAAAAAGGACGGAGTTAGCCCCGTCCTCGTCTCATGCCTAGATTTATGCTGAGTCTCGCTATCCCGCTCGCCGTTCCGAACCTTCACGCGCGCCAGCCGCGGCCGCCAGCACGCTGGGCTTTTTGATCGGCGCGCTCTCTAGTTGAGATCCCAGGATCGTGAAGTAGGTCTTCTCGATATCTTCGGCGATCTTCTGCCATTGATATGGAGCCGCGATGCGATCTCTTGCCGTTCTCCCCAACTGCCCCACCTGTCCCACGAACTCCACGTTCGACAATCGCAGCGATGCTGCCAACGCCTCCAGTTCTCCGCGCTGCGGACCCGCATCTTCGAAAAGCTCGGTATCTCCAGCCGCGTTGAACTCGTGCTGTATGCCGTTAATAACGGAGATCCCCGCCACGCCGAATGGCTGGCTGGCACCAGCCGCATCCTGCCCAGCGCATAAATTTCGATTGACGTATCGCTCGGATTCCGATATAACGGACTCCGACTTATGAAGGACACCGTCTCCAGCTTTCTCCCTCTGTCTCCGGCCACGCTGCATATCCTGCTTTCCTTAGCTGCCGATGACCTTCACGGCTACGCCATCATGCAGGAGATCACTCGTCAGTCCGAGGGGAAATACAAACTGGGCCCCGGAACTCTTTACGACAATCTGCAGAAGCTGATTGAGCGCAGGTTTGTCGAGGAGCTTGGCCACCGTCCCGGCGACGACGACCCCCGCCGCCGCTACTACCGCCTTACTTCGCTCGGCCGTGGCGTGCTCGCGGCAGAAACCGACCGCCTCCATGAAGTTGTCCGTGAGGCGCGCTCCCGTTTGCAAATCGCCAAGCCCCGGAGGGCCTAATGCTCCGTCCTCTGTACCGCTGCGTGCTGCGATTGCATCCGCCCGCCTTCCGCAAGCGGTTCGGTGACGAGATGCTCTCGATTTTCGATCACACCGAGGGAAGGCTGGCTAACGCAAGACTCCTGGCGGATGGCCTGTGGTCGTTCGTCCGGCAGTGGACGTTGCGACCGGAATTCTGGCACCAGACCTCACCCGTGCAGCGGCCGCTGCCCGATGGCGTTCCTTCATTCCATACTCTTGATCCCTTCCGACCTCGCCCCAGCGCCATGATCCACGGTCTCGTGCTGACGACCGCTGTCTTCGGTCTGACCTGCTTTGCCATCCGGTACAGTTGGATCAACATTCTTCACGTCCGCATTCGGGAGATTCAGCCGGATAACCCGCGATCGAAGCAAACAGATTCCGGCTCGATCGCGAGCGCCCGTTCCGTAAACCCGGCAATTGCGCCGCGCTCGGAACAGATGGCTCCGCCCGATTCGGCGGCCCGTTCGCATCCGGCTCCCAGCTCGACGAGATCCGCTCCTCAGCCAGCAAGCGCGGTTCAGAACCAAACCGCTCAAAATCCCGTGGTTCAATCCTCGGCCGTAGACCAGCCGCAGCCTCAGGTGAACTCCGGTGCACCATCCGCGTTGGCAATTGCCGGACGCCTCGAGCACGGGCCTACCGGCAACTCAGCCCAGGCGAGCGATTTTCAATCACACTCGCCTCTGTTCCTGGAGCGCGCCGCAGTTTCCCAATCGCAGTCTCTGCATCCCCGGGTGCAGACTGCAACTGGCGCGCCTCTGGTTACCGGACTCGAAAATGGAACTCTGGACGCCGGTCAGCGCCGACGCGTAATTCAAGCCGCGGTCGCGAATCTCACCAAGTACTACGTCGATCCAAAGGCCGCTCAAAAAATGGCAGACGCGCTACTGGCGCATGAAAAGAGCGGCGACGATGATGCCGCGGCAGATGGCCAAGTCTTCGCTGATCTTCTGACCAACCAGATGACCGTTGTCAGTCATGACCCTCAACTGATGCTGTCCTACAGCACAGTCCCCTCGCCTGAGAATCCGCCCGCACCCACCTCAGACGACATTGCCCGCTATCGGAAGGAAATGAAGCAGAACCACTGCACGATCGAAACGGCCAAGATCTTGCCGCACAATATCGGCTATCTGAAACTCAATGCGTTTCCCGACGCCGCCATCTGCGGGAAAACGGTCACAGCTGCGATGACTTCGCTGAACCACGCGGATGCGATCATCTTTGATCTCCGCGACAATCGTGGTGGCTACGCCAACATGGTCGAGTTCCTCGCAACATACCTCTTCGATCATCCTACGCACCTGAATGACTTCTACGATCGCAGCGAGAATTCTACCGCGCAGAGTTGGACGCTGCCTCCAGTGCGCGGAAACCGCCTTGCGGACAAGCCTGTCTTTGTCCTGACTTCACCGACAACGTTCTCAGCAGCAGAGGGATTCGCCTACGACCTCAAGATGTTGAGACGCGCCACTCTTGTCGGAGCGACAACCTCAGGCCGTGGTCATTTGGGAATGGGTCATCGCATCGATGATCACTTCACCATCCACGTTCCGGGCATTAGAGTCATCAATCCGATCTCGAGAACCAACTGGGAAGGGACGGGAGTCGAACCGGATGTGAGAGTGAAGGCCGCTAAAGCGCTGGTCACGGCAGAAAACCTGGCTGAGAAGACGTTGCCACCGAAGTAGGCGTCCACACTCTATTTGAAAAACACGCACCCCGCCCTGTATAACTTGGGGCGGAACTCCTTGCCCGACGCCACCGCCAATCCCGCACCCAAGCCCCGCCGTTGGAGTATCGTTGCCGCCGGGTTCCTGCTCCTCGCGCTCGCTCTGGTGGTGATTTATACCAGCCGCGCCGCTTTCTCCAGCCCGCTCGCCCTGGTCGTCGTCGCGGCCATCGGACTTGCCGCGCTCCTGCTGCAACTTCGCCTTCGCAAGGATGTGAGCGCTGAAGTCCGAGCCCCGCTCTGGCTCAATGTTCTGGGATTGATCTTTGCAGTGACCGCCGTACTGGCCGACATCGTGCACCTTAGCGCGAACCTGATGATGGTCTCGGCCTTGGGATCCATTCTTTGCTTTGGCGTGAGCGGCGCCAAGGTTCTCCACGCCTTGCGCAAGAAGAGAAGCTAGAAGAGGCGTCAGGCTCTTGGGTTCAGCGACACGCGTTCCGTGCGAAATGCACGCTTGGTGTGAACCTGAAAAGTTGGCCGTTTGAGATCGCAGACAGGAACGACTTCCGGAAGCCGCCAGCCGAAAGCCGGCAGCCTCATCGCTTAAACTCTACCGCCACCGTTGTCTCCACCACCGCGGGCTGTCCATTCACCCGGTAGGGCTCAAACTTCCACCAGCGCAGAGCGTCCATCGCAGCACGTGCCAGCACCTCAGGCCCATTCAGCGCTCGCATACTCACTACCGATCCATCCCGCCCCACGACGATATCCAGCGCGATGATCCCCTGCAGATTGTCCTTCCGCGCCTCCGCCGGATACGTCGGCTCCACTTTATGCACCAGCAACTTCTCTATCACTTCCGCCGCCACCTGCGCCTGTGGCTTCTCCGCGGACGAAACTTGCCGGTTTTTCAACTCCGACTCCAGTTCCTCCCACCCGCGGTTCCAACGCCACCACGCCGCACCAGCAGCGACCGCCACGAAAATGAGAAAGATCGCCCAGCCCAGCCAGCGTCGCTTCTTTTTCGGCTTGCGATCGCCTCCCCCGCTTGAGCCTGGCCCGCTACCTCCGCCAGCGTGCGTTTCCCTTTTCTCCAGCACAGCCGTCGGACTCGCAACGATCTCCGTCTCTGCCCTCGACTCCTTCGCCCATTCCCGAATCGCAGCTCGCTGCTCGGATGATAATCCCACGAACTCGAGCCCGCAGCGCAACTTGTCCTGATACCGCACCAGCGCCCGGGTGCGCAGTGCATCCATCGCCTGAGACAGCCGTACCTCAATTCCGACGGCCTCACCCGGAACCAGTTCCCCCGCCAGCATCGCCGAAATTCCGCGTTCGCATACATTCACCGCTCGCCCCGGCAACGTGTCCGGAATCCCCGACCGCAGTACCGTCACATCCAGCGGCGCCTGCACCAAAAACCGCGGCACCCGCCTCCGCGACGGCCCACTCCACCCTCGAACCTGTGCTCCCGTTGCCATTCAGTCCTTATCATACTGCGATTGCGTCTTCCATCTTTTCGTTCCAAGCAGAGCGAGGAATCTGCCTCGGCCTATCTGGGTCCGGGTTTCAGACCCAGACAGGCCGAGCAAAGCTCGGCTGCCCCTCCTCGCCTGTGTCCTCAACTCCACAATCTCGCCGTTTGCCTTTGGGTAGTGCAGCGCTTCGAGCCCTGCGCCTGCAACATAACCATACGCGTGGGCTTTTTTTCTCGCGGTGCGCGTCACCGGGGCATGATGTCATGCACGAATCAAATCCACAACCTCACTACTCGTGATAAAAAATAGTCAGGTTACCATGCCGACCATTGAAGAAACCACCGCCGCCCTCGACCTCGCCTACGTTCGCTCCCAGTTCCCCTCGCTCGCCCAGACCGTCAACGGGCACCCCGCCGCCTTCCTCGACGGCCCCGGCGGAACCCAAGTCCCGCAGCGCGTGATCGACGCCATCTCCGATTACCTGTGCCACGACAACGCCAACACCGGCGGAGCCTACTCGACCAGCCGCCGCACCGACGCCATGATCGCCGAAGCGCGCAGCGCGATGGCCGACTTCCTCCACTGCTGCGCCGACGAGGTCGCCTTCGGTCCCAACATGACCACGCTGACCTTCGCCATCAGCCGCGCCATCGGCCGTGACCTCGCTCCCGGAGACGAAATCGTAGTCACCCGCCTCGATCACGACGCGAACGTCTCGCCCTGGCTCGCGATGGCGGAAGACCGCGGCATCACCGTACGCTGGGCCGAGATCCATGACGAAGACTGCACCCTCGACATGCGCGACCTTGCCTCGAAGATCAATTCGAAGACCAAGCTCGTCGCCGCCGGATACGCCTCCAACGCTGTCGGCACCATCAACCCGGTAAGGGAAATCGTGAAGCTGGCTCACGGCGCCGGAGCGCTGGCCTACATCGACTCTGTCCACTACGGACCGCACGGGCTCATCGACGTCGCCGCGCTCGATTGTGATTTCCTGGTGTGCTCAACCTACAAATTCTTCGGCCCGCACATGGGTGTGCTCTTCAGCAAGCGCGAACACTTCAAGCGCCTGCGTCCGTATAAAGTGCGTCCGAACACGAACGCAATTCCCAATTGCTGGGAGTGGGGCACGCTCAACCACGAGTGCATTGCCGGCATCACCGCCTGCGTGGAATATCTCGCCGACCTAGGCCGCCATGCGGCTGAAGTAGGTGGGGACGAAACATGTGGGGACGGGCGACTCGCCCGTCCGTCGAACGAAGCTCGACCCTCGACACTCACCCGGCGCGCCGCTATCGAAACCGCCTACGCAGCCATCCATGAGCACGAACGCGCGCTGCTAGAAAGAATGATGGCGGGCCTGCACAGCGTTCCCGCGCTCAAGATCTACGGCATCACCGATCCCGCCCGCTTCGACGAGCGCTGCGCCACCCTCGCCATCCGCGTCAATTCAGGAAAACCCGGCCACACGCCACTCGAACTCTCCACCAAACTCGGAGACCGCGGCTTCTTCACCTGGGACGGCAACTACTACGCCCTGAACCTCACCGAGCACCTCGACGTCGAAAAATCCGGCGGCTTCCTGCGTATCGGCCTCGTACACTACAACACAGTGGAGGAAGTCGACCGCCTCCTGGCAGCGCTGCGCGAGATTGTTGGCGGGTAAACGGGAAAAACTCCCATCGGAACAAGGTTAAGCGAATCGCTACCCGTGGAATAGCGCCGTTTCAGCGCCGCGTAGAGCGAGAAAATTCAGGGGCTTCAGCTCCGGTGATCACGGCTGGCGAAAACCACATTCCCAATGCATACTACGGTCTCGAACACCCGAAAACATCTTCCTCATAGAAGCCTCCCGAGTGTCCTCTACTGGACTCGCACACAACCGCTGCACACACAAAAGCCCGGGACGCGTCCCGGGCGAAAAGAACTTCTGCCCCACGCCGCTAGGCGCTGGGCGTCGCGACAGTTCTGGTCAATCCCTTACGGCCAGCGCTTGGCTGTGTCTTCCCATCCCGCCGCGCGCACCGGCTGCGGTGCAGGAATCGACGGAGGTGCCGGAATCGAAATACGCGCCGTGGCTTGCGGTCCATTGACGGCGGTGGCGAGCGCGGGCTTCCCCATATCCGACGCCAATTCCTTTTCCTCAGAGAGCAGCGGAGCCACCAGCCGCAGGGCCTCCACTTCTTTCTCCAAGCGCGTCAGCTCCATTTCCTTCTGCCGCAAAACTTCATAAACATTTTTCATGACCATGGCACCTGCCCGTTGTGTTCGAAGTTTGCAAACCTGTCTCCGCACTTTAGCAGAGTTGCCTGTGTTGTCAAGGGTTCCCGCAGCTCCAGTGGGGCGAAACACAGGCAAGAACAGGGGGCCAAACTGCTGCAAACGGTGCCGGGAGGGCCTGTGCAGGCAAGCACTTACAAGGAAAACGGTTCAGACGGCACCCCGTCAGGAGGTCAATCAATCTAGCGGGCACTCCAGCGCTGGCGCGATGCAAACGATGGGAACAATTCCTGAAGGCACGGCAAAAACCAGGGCTCCGAAGCCCTAGCGCAGCAAAAAGACCGCGATTGCCGCGACACCGATCACAAGAAGCAAGCTCAAAACGTACTTATTCCTCGCGATCCACGACTGCGAAGGTTCCAGCCCCGCACTCAACACAAACGCCCCTGTCAATGCCTCCGGCGTGGCCGCCGTTTCAACAACGGTACTAGCGAGAACCGGTGCAGCCTCCACTGACTCTGCACCTTCTTTGGGTTCCTTAATCGCCGGGGAGATCGCGACGGAAGCCGTGCTGGCACCGGACGGCGGCGCCATGCCAGTAGCTCCGACAGTCTGCGCCGCAGCCGCAAACGCTCGGGCCTCCGGTCTCGGCGCAGCTGCAACCAGGATAGCCGGACCCGACGCAACAGCCGGTGCCGGCACTGCCTTCGGCACTTTCAGTTGCCCACGCCACTTTTTCTCCTCACATTCCACGCAGAGCGCGCGTCCCGCCGACACCGGGAAACCGCACGCGTCACACTTCCGCAGACTCCTTAAGACAGGCGGAACATGGCTCTGATCAGTCTCTTCCGTCTTCCCCGCATCCGCCGCAGGACTCAGCGCCGCCGACCAGAACAACGGCTTCCTGGGAGCCGGCGCCGCCGTCTTTTCGACAGTGGGCGCCTGCCGCGCAATCGCCTTTTGTGCGAGGACCTGCCCAGGCTCTGGTGAAGGAGCGAGGACTTTGACTTCAACCGGGGGCTTGTCTAGCTCAGCACCAACCTTATGCTCAGCACCAACCTTAGCTGCCTGAGCGCCTGAGTCTTGTGCCTTCTTTTCGATCGCAACTCGCACCGTAGGCACTGGCGTTTCCAGCACGGACTCTTCCAGAACCGGATCTTCCAACACAGTGTCTTCCAGGACCTGCCCAGCGAGGTCCTGATCTTCCAGAACATCCGCCTCTTTCTCCACTGCAGGCGAGGCCTGTTGCATCTTCAGCCGCTCCGGCAAACTTTCGGTCGCCTGCGCCAGCCGCACCGCGGTTTCGACCATTTCGCTCAGCCGCTGCACCGCCGATACATCGCGCACTCCGAAAGCATTCGCCTTTCCGGAAAAAAGTTCAAATACGCCTAGCACTTCGTCGTCATTCACGACCGGCATCACAACTACTGACGCGATTCCCATCTGGCGGCACACATCGCGATTCACCCGGGCATCACGTTCCGCATCGTCGCAGCGCAGCGGCTGCCGAGTACGCACGCTCTCCCCGGAAAGTCCAAACTCGGTCGAAAGCAGCGCGCCCAATTCCGGGGCATTCTCTCCTGCGCTCGCTCGGCACAACATGTCATTCTTGCCACTCCGGCGCAGGGCGATCGCAGCTCCGCTCGCGCCCGTTATGTATTGCGCACGGTCCGCCAGCAACTGCAAGGCGGCATCGAGATCGCGCTGCGCCATCTCCGCCAGCGAACGTCCGGCGTCCTCTCCTGGAAAACGCAGGCCCGCGGTGCGTGCACTCGCCTCCGCGCGTACCGCGCTCAGGGCCGCTGAGACGCTACCCTGGGGTGCCCGGGTTGAGTTGTTCTGCTCCATCAATTGCTCCATTTGGAAGTGCGCAATCTTCACAACCGCCAGCTCCGGCGTCCGGCAATCTGCCATCGAGAGACGAATAAGGCTCCAAGCACGCGCACACGCCCCAGGCGTTGGACGGAACGGGGCGCGATCCGCCCGCGCAGCTCACGTAAGTTATGAGGACGCAGTAGTTTGAGTCTCGCTCGGGACGTGAACGGTGTCAAGAATTTCAACGCGCAGAGGTACTAAAGTGCGAAGCCGTGAAAGAGGCCAGCACCCTGTGGAAGACACTGTTCCCAGCGCGATGGTGCGACGCCGGCACGTCCTGCACCGCAATGGAAGAGCGCCCGTCAGCGCGCGGAAGAAGGGGTCGCTCGCGGCCCAGTGCAGGAGGCGCTCATCGCCCGGTGGAGTGCGCTCAGCGCCCAGTGGAAAGCGCACGTAGGCCCCATTGTGGAAGAGCGGCGTTCCAGCATCGGGGAAAGAGCGCCGCGTCAGCAACTCGTGGAAGAGCGGCGCTTCAGCGGCGCGTAAGACTCAGAAGAAGGGATTCCGGGCTTCAGCCCAGTGGTTGCAATTGGTCTCAGGACAACTATTTCTACGTCTTCCGCCGCAACGCCGACTGGGCCAGCCCATTCGCCTCCGCATTATTCTCCCGCGGCACGTGCGAAATGGAAAACGTCAACGACCGCGCCAGCTTCCGGCAGGTCCAGTGCAGAGAATAGAGTCGCGGACTCCGGCACGTGTACTCCCCTGTCATCTGCCGCACCACCACTTCGGAATCCGAATAAACGTGGAGTTTTTGCGCTTTCAACGACACTGCGTACTGCAGTGCTTCCATCAACGCGGCATATTCGGCGACATTATTATCCTGATGGCCGATCCATTTGGCAATCCGAACCGGGCCGCTGGCGCAGCCATTGATCACCACCCCAATGCCCGACGGCCCCGGATTTCCCAGGCAACCGCCGTCCACATAGGCCACGAGTTCTGACATCACTTCTTTTTCGTTTCTGCTACTTGGAAAGATGCGCCCATCGGCTTCCAGCGTCAAGACGATTATTTGGTTCCCTTTCATACGTTTTGCAGTGCGCCCCAGCGTTGTGCAACCTTATGTGCAAAACACGTCCCAATTGATTTCGCCTGTGGATAAGTTCCGATCAGCCAACCATTTGCATTTCTCGTTATGCACAGGTTTGCCCCAAGCTATTGCACCAATAGTTTGCGTTGACGTTTTTCAATTCTCTGTTAAGGTTGTTTGCGTCGACGGTCGAAAGGGTTGGCACAATAAAACGAGCCAGTCCGAAAGACTGAGTGATCAGCCCAGCGGGGTAACCTGAGGGGTGACCGGACCTGAAAAAACCGACGGCTCTGCGAGGGGCAGTTGGGGTTTGGGACTGCGAAAGCAGTGATCGCATCAAGGGGTCGTGACGGTACATGCCTCCACGCTGTAAGCTCCCTCGCAGGAGCGAGCGGCTAGAGCATAACCAATGTCACGGCCCTTTCAATTTTTCCCGCCTGTCTCGCTCCTCTAGCGAGGTACCTGGTTTCCGACGTTGAGCTAAGGCGATATTGCAACAGTTCCATGCTCGCGACTACACTGTTCGACTTATGCTGCCTCGAAAGTGGCGACGAGTTGTACCCGCCATGGCGTTCTCTCAGGACTCTCCCACCGTAGCGATGCAGGACCAATAAGAAAGCCAACGTTCACACTTTGCCTACCGGAACTTTCCTTGGTGCCAAGTCCCTTCCCTCGACCTGTGACGCTTCCACCGTCGCCCACAACCGTGTTTCATCAGGATGGAGTCGATCTAACTCCTCACGAGTTTGCACACCCGATCCGAACGCAGCGAGCGCCACGGCGGACACCCCGCAAACTCCACGTTGGATGCCTGACGCACCTCGACCGTGTCGGCCCTTCCCTGTTCAGTATGGATCGATTTGACAGATAGGAGTTCCCGCGATAGCCAATTGTCTGAAATTCAACCGGCGATGACAGGCCGTGGCACTCAAGTAGCACAGATGGCGGGTCTCCCTCTCTGGCCGCGAAGTGTACAGCGCTGGGCCAGAGCGGTTGCGCTCTCGCGCTCCCTAGAAAATCGTTTTACTAACTCACCTGCTCCTGTGCAATAATTCCTCCCCGTAAGCACTCCGCGACGGCGCACGCGCTGCCACGGACGCAATGAAATCCAAAGACGGAGAATCTCATGGCTAAGTATCCCCTGTCCCGTCGTCAGTTTATTCACCTCGGTTCAGGCGCTCTCGCCGCGACTACGGTCGCCAAAACTATTTTGCAGCCGCACATTTTGTCCGCTGCGGCGCGTCCCGTCGCTCCCAGCGACACCATTCGCTTCGCTTCCATCGGCACCGGCATCCGCGGATGCGAACACCTGGAAGCCTCTCTCGAGGTCCCCGGCATTCAGTGCGTCGCCGTCTGCGACCTCTATGACAGCCGGCATGCCGCCGCACAGGAAGCCGTCAAGAATCCCAACGTCCCCGCCACCCGTGACTATCGCACCATCCTCGATCGCAAGGATGTCGACACTGTCCTCATCGCCACCATGGACCATCAACACCGCCACATCTTCCTCGATGCCTGCGCCGCCGGCAAAGACATTTACTGCGAGAAGCCCATGTCGCACACCGTGGAAGACGGATTCGCCATGGTCGAGGCTGCGCACAAATACAATCGCATGGTCGCAGTCGGCAGCCAGCGCGTTAGCTCCGTCCTCTACGCCAAGGCTAAAGAGATTTACGACTCGGGCAAACTCGGCGAAGTCTTCTCTATCAATGCCTACTGGGATCGCAACTCCCCCAGCGGCGCCTGGGTCTATCCCATTCCTCCCAATGCCAACGAACAAACCATCGACTGGAAAGCGTTCCTCGTCGGCGCACCCACGGTCCCCTTCGACGCCAAGCGCTTCTTCCGCTGGCGCTGCTACACCGATTATGGCGAGGGCCTCGGCGGTGATCTCTTCGTTCACCTGCTCTCGGGTATTCAGTTCATCACCGGCATCAATGAGCCGGCGCAGCGCGCCATGTCCTCCGGAGGCATCTTCCACTTCAAGGATGGCCGCGAGTTCCCCGATCTTATCGAGACTCTGTACGACTATCCCAACTGCCGCGTCACCCTGCGCTGCAACCTGAACAACAACGGCGGCGAATTTATCGGCTTCTACGGCACCAAGGGCACCATGATCATTAAGGACGCAACCCTCACCTACAAACCCGAGGACACGCGCCCCGAGCCCGAAGGCTATTCAATTTTCGGATGGCCGAAAGCCCTCCGCGATCAGTACCTGCAGAAGTGGCATGAGGATCATCCCGAGCCCGAAGCCCTCAAGTGGAAAGTTGACGAGACCGGCGAGTCCTATGCCAATCCTCCGGGATACAGCGACACCGTCGATCATCAGGCCAACTTCTACAACGCCGTGCGCACGCGCAAACCAGTTGTCGAGAACGAAGTCTTCGGCAACAACGCCGCCATCGGCTGCCATCTGGCCAACTTCTCCTACTTCAACAAGAGCATCGCAGTTTGGGATAAATCCCAAAACAAGATCGTCAAAGGCTAGAGTCCCGGGGGTGCCCTACCCTTCTCGCGCATTATGCGAGAGGGTGGGGATTTTGACTTGTGTACAAACCCGGGCGCCACGGTCGTGATGTGGAAGAGCGGCGCTTCAGCGCCGCGTTAGCGGGCGTCCGAGAGACTGGCTTTAGCCCCTGGGCGCTGCTTGACACCCGCCCATCTTCGGCGTCCACTAACCTGTCCGTACCTTCATGGCAGGTGCGAAATGTTAATTTCCCTCCGCAAGCTAGCATTGCTCTCATGCGTTTGTTTCTCCTCGGCCTTTTTGCTGGCCCAATCCGACTCAACCCCGCCCGCCCAGGCAAAGACGGAATCCATCCCCACCTTCCGCACCACCGTCCGCCGCGTCGTCGTCGACGTCGTCGTGCGCGACTCGGCCAACCGGCCCGTGCACGGCCTCAAGGCCAGCGATTTCATCGTCGCCGAAAATGGTCAGCCGCAGAACATTCTTTCCTTCGACGTCTTCGACCTGGAGAAACCCTCGATCTCCCTGCCACCCAACGCTCCTCACATGCCGCCCAACCACTTCGTCAACATTCCGCCGACTCCGGAGCACGGACCGCTCTACGTCATTCTCTACGACCTCGCGAATATCGAGAGCGAGGACCAGCTCGACGCCCGCCGCCAGGTCATGAAGTTCATCAAGAGCATGCCCGACGGTACCCGCTTCGCCATCTTCGTCCGTTCCGATGGCCTGTATCTCGTGCAAGGCTTCACCGCCGACAAAGCCCTGCTCTACGCGACCCTCGACCCGCAAAACCCCAAGCCTCACGTTCCCAAGGTATTCATGATGGGCAAGAATCTTGGATACAACGATCCCGCCTCCATGATTAACGTGTTGACCCAGGTCAACGAATTTCTCGAGGGCGTCCCCGGTCACAAGAACCTGATCTGGCTCGCCGGAGTATTTCCGCTCGCACTGGTTCCGCGCAAGGAAGATCCTCGCGAATATGAAGACCAACTCATTAGTGAGATTAATGTTCTGACTCGAGCCCAGGTCGCCGTCTACCCCATCAATGTCGGCGGCGTCCCGGTCAATCCCCCAGGCATGCTGACCGGAGCACGCGTGCACGGTGGCAATAATAATCAAAATGTGCAAGCAGGCGGCCCGATCCAAGGCTCCGGTGGTCCCGGAATCAATAGCCTCCAAGTCCCCGATGCCACCGGATTGCTCGCGTCGATTCAGGCGCAAAGTTCCGGCGATTCCATGTACACCGATTACGATGTTCAGAGGGCCCTCGCCGAGGCCACCGGCGGCCACGCCTTTTACAGCACCAACGACGTCACTGCCGCACTCGCTGAAGCTACGGACATAGGCGGCAACTATTATTCGTTGAGCTATTCACCAGCCAATTTCAAAGATGACGGAGGCCGTCGCAGCGTCGCCGTCCGCGCGGTCCAGCCCGGATACAAACTTTCCTACCGCCGCTTCTATTTCACCAGCGCCCTCAAGCCTAAGGACGATCCCGCCAAAGCTCAGCGTGCCGACGATTCTGCCGCGCCGCCCGCGCCTGCGGAGTACGACGCGCTCCAGCCCAACATGAAACATGGCGCGCCCATGGTCCACGATCTTCTCTTCTCCGCGCACATTCATGTCGACGGCATCCCCGCCAAAGCCTCCCCCGAGCAGATGGCTCAGTTGGCTCAGCAGCCGGCTTACATTACGACCGGCCACAAAGACAAAGCGCTCGCCCCCGTTGACCTGCAAAAGTATGTTGTTGATTACCGCGTCACAGATCTTTCACTGAAGGCGGCGCAGAACGGCAAAGTACCATCCTTCGAATTCGCCGCCGCCGCGTTCGACTCCGAGAGCCGCATGCTGAACGGCATCGTGAACGACGCCACCGGAGACACGTCCGTCACCTCGGAAGCCAACAAGACCGGAGTCTTCCGCGTACGCCAGCAACTCGATATCCCCGTACAAGCCACCTGGATCCGCATCGGCGTCCGAGACAAACTCACCAACCGCATGGGCACGCTGGAAATCCAACTCCCCCTAGCCCCAGAGGCCCCGAGCCCCGCAGTAACCTCAGCCCGCTGAGAATTATTCCACGTCTTTGTCATTCCGACCGGAGCATGCCCTTCCGGAGGACGGGCATGCGGAGTGGAGGAACCTGCTGTTTTCCATCCGACCGGGTGCCCCATTTCTCGCGCGCCTTTTGCGCGAGAAGTGGGGTCTTGCACCTCGAGACTTTGCGCCAGCGCTCGATCCTTCTACGTCTTCGGCAGCACAATAATGTTCTGCGGCGTCGCGATCGAGTGCGGAGACCGGGCGCCTGAGTCACGCCCGTCGAGGTCACCGTGAACACGTACAACTTGCCTGCAGTCTCGCTGATCGCACACAGGTGGTTCGCGTTGTCCCAGAACATCTGGATGATCTGATTGGCAGCAGTCCAGTAAACTTCGTGATCGGGTTCGCTCCATTGAAGTGGAAAATCTGCAGTCCCCCGCTACCCCCAACCGCCAGGTACTTGCCGTTAGGAGACATCCAGTAATCGTTCACAGTGCCCACCGCGACCTTTGGCATGTTCGAGGAAGTGCTGGTCGTCGTCAGGTTGCCAGAACTGTCCACCGTGTACGTCGCCAGCTGATATGGCCCCTGGATCACCCAGTTTCCGTTGAGCGGTTGCATCGCGACGGCTAGATGATCGGTCGGATCGGCCGCCGCCAGCCATGGGCACCAGAAGTCACCGGCTGGACCCTTGGGATAGGGCGGATTGAAGTTGCTCAGGTAGGAAAGCGTTCCGTCTGTATTGCGGCCCACCCCTATGATCTCCGGGCTGAAGTGATAGCAACTCGACGAGTAGGCAAACTCGTTATTTCCGATGAAGCTCACGGGACTGTTATTGGGAGGGCCTCCCGCAAGATCGCCAGTTTGCGTCAACTTACCCGTCGACTGGTCGATGGTGTACGACAGATAGTCGTTGTTGGTGGAATACAAATCCGCATAGAGCGTGGCTCCCGTGTGAACAAGATAATCACTGATCAGCCCATCGCCATTGGTTACCACCGTGAGTTTGTCCTTCACGGTCAGGGCGCCGTTCGCACCAATCGAGAACGAGTAGAGGTCTTCGTCCACGTTTGCGATGCCGAAAAGCCATGCGCCATTCACTGCCATTTAATTTACGTTATAAGGAAACGGCGAGCCCGGAATGGCTGTGAGCGATCCGTTGGAGGCTGCAGCGTAGCCGTTGATCTGGTCCGTGCTGCCGTTGGAACTCGCTACATACACGTAGGCGACCGGCGAGCTAACGCTCGGATCGGTACTGGGTTCAGTCTGTGACGTCGTGGCCTGAGCGGATGCCAGAACTGTGCTGGCGCAGGCCCCTAGGAGGGCAAACAAAAGTGTGCGATGAACGGAAAACATACAACGGGGTCAACCCTTCTGCGGAGGAAATCACGATCGAACAAGCGTCCATTCGGATGCACGAGAAAGGAATGTTGGTTGTTACCGTGAAACCCGTAAGCGCCTGAAGTTATCAACGTAGAGCAAGAAGCGTGGAGAGAATAGTGAGGGTGCCCCACCCTTCTCGCGGTGTGTGCGAGAGGGTGAGGATTTTGACTTGACATCGTCTTAATCAGAAGAGGTGTTGATCAGAAGAGGCACCGGGTGCCCCATCCTTTCGCGTTCTTTACGGCTTCTTCTTGGCCGGCAAATACTTCTTCTCAATCGAAGCCACGACCACATAATTCGGATCCACCATCTCATTCAAATGAAGCTTCGCCACTTTCGACAGTAACTCATACGCGTCGAGTTCCGAGAGCCCGTAGTCCTTGTGAATCCAATGCACGAGTTCGGTCAACGCAATTCGCGTCGCATCCTCCAGCGGACGGTACGCTCCCACGGTCATAATCGCGTCATCATTTTCAAACTGCGGCCAATCGATGTTCCGACCCTTGATCACGCTCACCTGCACCCGCGCCTTCAGCGGCACCTCAATCGCCGATCCCGCGGCCTCCCCGTCTCCCATGGCCGCATGCCCGTCACCCAGATACAGCAGCCCGCCCTTCACATTCACCGGAAAGTACACCGTGTTGCCCACGCTCGCCTCCGGAGAATCCATGTTCCCGCCAAACTCCGCCGGCACAATTGAACTCCGCGCTTCCCCGTTCGCCGGAGCCACTCCAATGCACCCGAAGAACGGGTGCATGGGAATCTTTACCGCGAAGTCCGTATCGACCGCCTTGAACGTCGCCGTGTTGTCGTCGTGATTAATCCGATAAAACCACACGCGCTCCGGCAACTCCCCGCCCAGCATCGGAGTATAGTGCGACGAATTGATCGAGCCGAATCCCGGCGAGAACGCTCCCACTCCGTATTCCCCATCCACCTGCAGATCCAGAATCTTGACGGCCAGCGTGTCTCCCGGCTCCGCGCCGTCGACGTAAAACGGTCCGGCCAGCGGATTGTCCCCCTTGGCCATGCTCAGCGTGTCGCCTGGCTTCTTGAGCCCGTTGCCAAAACAATCCAGCGTATTGGTGTCGAGAATGTCCCCCGGCTTCAAATGCAACACCGGCTCCGCCGTGGCAAACAGATATTTCACGTTGGCATTGGTCGTGGTGTAGTGCACAACGCTCTGCGCAAGACCGGGACCAGCCAGCAGCACAACCGCAAGAATGCGAGAAATCAAGTTACCCTCCGAATTTTGATACGCCAGATGCGAGACGATCCCGTGATTGTAATAGAACCGGGGTGCCCACCCTTGTCGCACATTTTGCGACAGAGCCTGCCCTGAGCGTGTCGAAGGGATGGAGATTTTGACCTGGACTCTCTGAACTTGCCATGCTGAGCGGAGCAATGAGGAGAAGCAAAGCGATCCTCATTGCGTCGTCGAAGCATCCCTACCGGAAGGGAACTATTGCTAGGGGATTCGCCGCCCTGTTTCCTCTGTGGTTGATTCGCTGTTCGAAAGGGATGCCGGACCTACGAGGCACCTTTCTTCTGCCGCTCGTAGAACCGCTGCACCTTCGCCCGGTTCCCGCAGCGCGTCATGTCGCACCAGCGCCGGTGATGATTCTTGCTCGTATCCAGAAAAAACCATTCGCAGGTTTTCGAGAAGCAAGCCCGCACATAAGGCAGCTGGTCCGAAACCAGTAGGTCGGCCGCGGCCCGCGCGATTGGCCACAGCATGCTCTCGAACTGATTCACATCGTCAAACTTCCACTGGAAGCCGCCCTTCACAGGAACCAACCGCAGGTGTTCCGCCGCGATCTGCACGGAGCCATTGAGCCGCGCGAGAGCCATGGGCGGCGCTGGCCGTTGGTTGATGATCGCCCAGAACACATCGTGAATCGCCTCGCGCAACTCTCTCGCCCACTTTAGCGCTTCGCGCGCACGCTCGGGATCGGCCTCGCTGCGCGCGAAAAACCGATCCACCTGGCTCGAATCGAGCAGGCCCGTATCTTCCGCGAAGCGCGCGAGGTCCAAATAGCTCTCCAGCAGTTCCTTGGGCTGCGTGTGGCGGTCGTCGAGCGTATTCACAAAATCGAGGCTCACGTTGCCTGCAATCAATTCAAAGCGCGGCGGTCGCCGCCGCGTGATCTTCCTGTCTTCACTTGTCTGGTTCAGAGGATTTTCCTTTCTCCATCATTATCTAACCATTAAAAGCATCTTGACAAGTTAGATTGGCTGACCTAACATCTCTCTAACCGCTATAAACAAGTTTGGAGGTTAGTTAATGACCAAACACCACCCGGCGCAAATTATGGCCATGATCCGCAGCGCGAGATGGCCGACCGAAAAGATGGTAAACATTGGAGGCAGACCCGTGATCGTGCCCAGCCCACAGAAATCCGCAGCCAGTCGCGCGCAGTCCATTCAACTCGCGCTCGCCTTCGCCGCCATCTACCTCGTGTGGGGCTCGACCTACCTCGCGATTCGCTACGCAGTCGAGACGATTCCGCCACTCGTGACGGCAGGCGTACGACACTCCATCGCAGGCGCGATTCTCTTCGCATGGGCGTGGGCGCGCGGCTTTCGTCCCACACGCGCGCATTGGATTTCTGGAATCGTGGTGGGCGCTCTGTTCTTTCTGATTGGTCATGGCTCGCTGCATTGGGCTGAACAATATGTGGGATCAGGACTCGCGGCGCTGCTCATCGCCACCGAACCCATGTTCATTCTGATTCTGGCGTGGTCGATGGGACAGCAGAAGATCAGCCGGCTTAGCGCACTGGGCCTGGGGTTGGGCGTGGTGGGGGTCGCCATGCTGACGGGTGCAGAATTGACCGTGAAGGGTTCGAGCCTGCTCGGACTACTCGCCGTGCTGGCGGGATCACTGTCATGGTCAGTCGGCGTGGTGATCTCTCCGAAACTCAAACTGCCCAAGGACGCGCTGGGACGCACGGCGCTGCCAACGATTTGTGGCGCGGTCATGCTCCTGGCGGCCGCAGGATTGAGTGGCGAGTTTCACGCCACGCACTGGGCCAGCATTTCCCTGAAATCCATTTTCGGGTTGGCCTATCTGATTGTCTTTGGTTCAGTCGTGGCGTTCACCGCATACACATGGCTGCTGCAGAGGTGCCCGCCGGCACTGGTGGCGACACATACGTATGCGAATCCAGTCGTCGCCGTGTTCCTGGGATGGCTGCTCGCTTCCGAGCCGCTCACGATGAGGGTGGTACTGGCATCGATCGCGATCCTTGGTGCAATCGTGCTCATCCGCAAAGGCGAGCGCAGCGCCCCTGCGAAGCGTCCTGACGTGGCTTCAGCTGGCGCGAAGATCGAGAGGCAGGAGTGCGCTTAGCAGAGTCTTAACCTCACCGAAGCGGAAAGGTAACGGCGTCAGCCGCCGTTACCTTTCCTCCTTACCTCTATGATCGGGGCCGATAATCGCACGCTCAACCCTGCCGAGACACTGCCCGATAACTCAAGTATGGCGTCGCACACCGGGCGCGACCTGTATTGCGTACGTAACTGTACGTACAGACTATCCTGCAGGAACATTTACCGCATGGGCAATATCTTGCACAGGGCGCCGAGATGCCGGCGCCTGGTCAGGATGATTCTATCGTGGCGAGTGGCAATGGTCATTGACGGAGAGCATGGATGCCGGACATTACTTAAGTTGAGGCATCCCACTAATAGGCTATTGCGGGGATGAACAACTGAAGTAGAATCTGCGGCAACTGTGGGAAAGTTTTGATCATCTTACGATCATCGTTATTACGAGAAATCGCGAAGGGATGCGGAAGGCCTCAAAGGAAGGCGATCTCAACGAACACGGGGGAACGAATGGGGAAGCAGAACGGAAATTGGGTACGCAGTGGGATTGTAGCGGGGATCGTCTTTTTCGGGGTGTCGGCGTGGGCACAGGTTGCCCCGCGTGAATATTATGGGTTGAGATCGACGAGCGCAGCCAGCAACGAGCTTACGCGGGGGCCGCAGGAACTGGTTGCCGCCAACTGGATGAGGTTCGACGACGGCAATGTGTCGGAGCCGACTCATGTTGCGGTCACGGATGTGCCGACTTTGAGCAAGCCTTCGAGCCCGGCGATTGCGCCGTGTGGTGATCCGAAACAGGTCATCCAGATAGCAGCGGAGCCAGATCCGACGGAGACCGCACCGCCCGTCACGCTCACGGTGAAAGCGTCGGCTTTGTTGGAACTGCACGAAATGCGCCAGAACGCAGTGAACCTTTGCCTGGAACTGCCCGCGAAGTACCGCACGCAGTTGCCGGAGTGCGCGGACATCTTCAAGCATGAAATCCGGCTGAAAGCGCTGGCGAAGCAACAACAACACTGACGGGTGGACGGTCTGCAGGCTGTGCAATTTTGAACAGACGCACCGTGGGGGAACTGCTAGTTTCCTTTTTAACTACAGTGCAGTGCAGGAACAGTCGCGATCACCCCACGAACCCCGAGCGCGATCGTTATCCTTCGTTCCTCAGGTGGCGCAGCGTGTTCTTCACCTCTGCTGCGCCACATCTAAAAATATTGGCTTGGCACCGGGATGAGTTCGCCGCTGGAGAGCGGGTCGCGAACGCTCAGTCCACCTCGGCCAGCCAGATCTTCTTCTGCCGTTCGATGACCTGATAGCAATCGCAGGCGGTGGCCTCTAGTTTTGGCCGATCGAGAATGCGGACACTGCCGCGTGAATACGCGATGCTCGCCGATTTCTGCAACACTCCCGCTGCGACGGTGACGCTGGCCCTGCGCGTACCCAACATCTGCGCCAGGAAGTCCTGCGTGAGGGGAAGAGTAGTGCCGCCAATCCGGTCGTGGCTCATGAGCAGCCATCTCGCAAGGCGAGCGACAACATCATGCAGGCGGTTGCAAGCCGCGAGTTGAGTGGACTGCATAGCGAGCATCATAGAAAAGCGATGAAGCTGCTTTTCCAGTTCGGGGCTTTGCGGGAGAATGCCGAGCAGGAACTTCGCTTCGACGCGGTAGCCGGTGGCGTCGGCTTGGGTGACGACTCGCAGGCCGCTGTCTTAAACCCGAAGATGATGGGCAAGCCGACGAAGCCTTCTCGTCCGATTAAACCGACTTCGACCGTCTTGCCATCGGGCTGAGTGGTGAGTACAGAACCGAGGCCATTGTTCAGGAAATACACCGACTTGATGATCTCTCCGGGCTCATGCAGCACCTGGTGAAGTTTGAGCCGAACAAATTCCGCGGCAGAGAGCATCGGACTGCGTTCCTTGCGTGGAATGGAGCGCAAGATTTGGTTGCCAATTTCTCTCCCATCGCCGTCAGACGATGGGCTAAAGGGCTTGAGCGAACGAGAGTATGTAAGTTTGGCCACAACGGGCCTCCTTGCGTCAACGGAAGATCCGTCTGATTTCGCAAGGAACCGTTGCCAAAGCGCTCGGCGGAACGATGCTGGAAGAGACACCTTTACGCTACTCTCATTTCGTGCCTTTGTATGTACGCAGTCGCACACATATATAGCCCCAACCGTGCTGACTGCGTCAGGATGCAGGTATAGTATCTTGCCAAGAGTCGGGTTCCTTATCCGCATAACTTAGTTTCACGACCCCTGGAAGAGAGGTCGGCATGGCGATTTCTAACCATGGGAGGCACGGCCCGGCCGGGTAGCGCGAAGGTCGTCCGTTGTCCCTGTTGTCTCGAGGGCAGCGGGTTTCGAACGATGACCAGTGAGGGCAGCACGGGCGGAAACTGGTTCATTTGCGAGCGGTGCGGTCACCTGAGTCTGTTGACGAATCCCCAGTTCGAATGTACGTGCGCAAAATGTGTGCGGGTTCGCTTCTCGAAACCGTCTCCGTTCGCGAATTGAAGTGCACTCAGGAAGTGTTCAGATGGCCGAAGAATTACCGGCGAAGAGAACGACCCCGTGCGTAATCTGCGACAAGCCTGTCGAACTTGAAACGGCGAGGACGGATGAACGCGGCCGGGCGGTGCACGAAGATTGCTATTTTGCAAACTTGAAGCAGAGGCGCAGGCTACGGATCCCAGGCCGCCAGCACCAGGAAATCGGCAGTCCTCCCGCGTGAGCACCCGAACCGACTCACATCTAAAGATGCGGTGATGCGCGAGCGAAAATGCGGTCTGCGCTCCGTTCGCCCGTCGCCGATTCAAAAGGGAGCACCGCCGGAACTAACTGTCAGTGCCTACGTAATCGTGAGTACGATGGCTTGACTGGTCCCACCGCTGGAGCAACCGACGTATCCGGTGTTTCCGCTGGGAGTGCTTACGGTGATGCTGGCAGTTCCCGGAGCGGAGATGAGCGCGGTGGTGATGGTGACCGTCAGCTGTTTGCTGCTCAGGACCTGGGTGGTGAGCGTCGTCCCATTGATGATAACGACCGAGGAACCCACGAACTCGCTGCCATGGAGGGTGAGCAGAAATCCCGCCTGCACCTGAGCGAAAGTGATGCTAGTGGCAGAAAGCGAGGAGAGGATGGGAGCGGGGCGGGCGCTATCGCACAGCGGATTCAGGGCATTGCAACCTGGAAAGATCAGCAGGGCGAGCAGCAATACGCTGAGAGGTGGGAAAGACGCACAGATTCGTTTCATGGTTCATCCTACACGCTGGTGCGTGATGGTGGGTCGATTTGTGGAACGGAGGTAACTGTACAAATTTCAGGACGCCCCACGGTCTAGCGGGGTCACCGTTCCTGTGCGGAGGTCGTAGACCGCACCGACGACTTTGAGCTTACCCTCTTTGACTTTCGGCGCCAGGATGGGCTGGAGTTCGTTGAGGCGTTCCACTCCCAGCTGCACATTCTGGCGGATGGCGTTGTCCAGCGGGTCGCCGGATTTTCCGCGGCTCTGGTTGACGGCAGGCTTGATTAATTCCACCAGACCGTTGATTGCTCCGGGCAAGGAATCCTTCGCGTCGATGTGCTTCATGGCGGCCTTGACGGCACCACAACCGCTGTGGCCGAGGACGACGATGAGGGGCACGTTCAGTTCGGCGATGGCATACTCGATGCTGCCCTTGACCGTCACGCCGGCGCCACCCACAACATTGCCGGCGATGCGGACCACGAAAATGTCGCCCACGCCCACGTCGAACAGGATCTCAGGAGCGACGCGGGAATCCGCACAGCTGACGATGACGGCGTGGGGATATTGACCTTCCGCGAGGGCGCGGAAATCCTCCGGGCTGCGCCGAGGACCTGTGGGTTGGCCTTTGACGAAACGGGCGTTGCCGTCGAGGAGGTCGTGCCAGGCTTGGTCGGCACCGATGGGCGCCGGAGTTTTGCTGGAGGCTGCTTCTTTTTGCGCTGCTTCCTCGTGTGGCCCAGCGAACAACTGGCCAGAGTTCGCCAAAGTCAATCCGGCAGCGGTCAGGGTCATGAATTTGCGGCGAGAAACCACTGCTAGGGACTTCATAAGGATCCTTTCTATCGATCCCCAAGTCAGAACGCCAATGATATTGCCAAGTTCTGGGGACGAACGCAAATGTTAATTCTGACAGTGCGGGACAATGGAGCGTGGGCGCACGCGCCATGTGCTGCTTCTTCCGGTTTCGTCCGACTTCTTGAATCTTCGAATCTCTAAGTCTTTAGCGGTTGTGGTCGCGGCGGCGGAGGTAGTCGATGAACATTTGTTCAACCGGCTTGTCGAAGGCGATGAGGACGTGGCGGACGGTGTGCCCGCTGACGAAATGGCAGACTTCCTCGGCGAGGTTCTTGGCGTGATCGCCGGCGCGCTCGAGGGACTGGGTCATGAAGATGACTTGCAGGCTGGCCTGGCGGTGGACGTTTTCGGGATTCTCGATGTGGCGCAGGAAGATGAGGTTGCGCAGGCGGTCCATTTCGGCGTCGGCGCGGAGGACGTCGATGGCTTTGCCAATTTCGCGTGCGGAGAAGGCGGCGCCACAGTCGGTCAGCATCTTTTCGAGGATGGTGGCCATCTGGGTGAGGTCGCGAGTGTCTTCGGAGTCGATGCGTCCGCTGACCGACAGGGCGCTGTTGGCGAAGCTGAGGAGGAGGTCGCCGATGCGCTCGAGGCCGATCATGAACTTCATGCAGGCGAGGAGTTCGCGGGCTTCGGCGGGGGCAACTTCCGTGATGGCAGTGGTGACGCCGCTGTCGATTTCCATATCGAGCGTGTCGAGTTCACGCTCGCGCTGGCGGAGGGAGTTGAGCAGGTTGGTGGATCCGGTGGCGATGCCTTCGGCGGCGGCGCCGGCGGCCTCTTTCGCCATGTTGCAGGCTTCGACGGTGCGGCGCACAAGATACTGATGGGCCGGTTCGGGATCGGGTGACTTGGGGGCCGTACTCATACGTATATCCGCCGGACGAGAACGTTGGCGACGGAGGGATTTCTGGGACCCGTCGTCACGATTCGGCCGCTCTGGAGATGGGATGGGCAACGACTAAGCATAGGACTTCTTCGGGTAGAAGTGGTTAATGTGCCGTGAATTTTCCGTCATTTTTCGTGCGCAGGAGACATTCGACGGAACCCACTACTATTGTCGGCCTGCGCACGACAAACGTCAAAAAAACCTCACCCGTGCATTGGAGAAATTCCGAGTCTCGTCTCGTGCATTCGCGGTTCGCGCTGGATGGACGGCCGAGGCGGCCGTCCCCACATGAGCACCGTGAGTTCATGCGGTCGGTAGGGTGAAGAGGAAGGTGCTGCCGTGGTTGAGTTCGCTTTCGGCGCGGATGGAACCCCCGTGGGCGAGCATGATGTGCTTGGCGATTGCCAGGCCGAGCCCAGTGCCGCCGGACTCGCGGGAGCGGGCTTTGTCGACGCGGTAGAAGCGCTCGAAGAGCCGCGGGAGATGCTCGGAGGGAATGCCGGCACCGAAATCTTGGACATAAAATTCAATGCCGAATTCGATTCCGCGTTTGGCGGGACGCGCACCGAGCAGGATGCGTCCGCCAGCGCGACCGTACTTCATGGCGTTGTCGATCAGGTTGGAGAACACCTGGTGGATGGCTTCGCGGTCGGCGCGGACGGAGGGGAGGGATTCTACAGAGCCCCGATCTGCGTTGGTCTCCACGATCTGCAAATCGACCTCGTGGCCGCGCGCGATTTCGCGGAAACTTTCTTCGGCGTCATGGAGCAGTTCGATGGGAGGAACGGGTTCGGTATCGAAGCGGGTCTCGCCGGATTCGACGCGGGCGAGAGTCAGGAGGTCTTCGGTGAGGCGCGACATGCGGGCGGCGTTCTTGCGGATGATTTCGAGAAACTCGCGGTTGGGTCCGGAATTTTCGGAGCTGAGGTCGAGGAGAGTTTCGGAGTATCCCTGAATGGAGGTCAGAGGTGTGCGGAGTTCGTGGGAAACGTTGGCAATAAAATCGCGGCGGGTTTTTTCGACGCGCTCGGTTTCGGTGAGATCGCGGAGGACGGCGACGGCGCCGCCGTCGGGCAGGGGCGCGGCGGTCACGTCGAAGGCGCGGCCGGGAACGATCGAAGTGGCGCGTGTAGTTTTCACTTGCTTAGTGGTAGTCGCGGCTTTGACTGCGGCCAGGAAATCGGGATCGCGAATGGTTTCGACGACGGGTGCGTTGAGGCGCGTGTGCTGGGGGACGAGGCGATCCATGGGCTGGTTGGCCCACTGCACGAGGCCATCGGCGCTGACGGCGATGACCGCATCCTGCATGCTGTTGAGAAGAGTTTCGAGTTGGCGCTGGCTGGAGCGGACGGCGGCGAAGCTGCGTTCGACCTGACCGGCGGTTTTGTCGATGGCGGCGGCAACGCGGCCAATTTCATCGCGGGGACCGTCGTCGACGCGGGCACGCAGGTCGCCTTGCTCGATGCGGACGGCGACGTCGACGATGTGATCCAGACGGCGGGCAGTCCAGATGGAGGCGGAGGCGGCGATGAGCAAGGCAAGGAAGAAGGCGATGGTGGATCCCCAAATCAGGCGCCGGTTGACTTGCGCCTGGACGGCTTCGACGTCGGATAGAGGATACGCGAGGCGGACTGCACCACCGGAAACGGGAACGGCCACGTAGAGAAATGGAATGCCAACCGTAGCGCTGCGACGCTCGTTCTTGCCGATTTGTCCGGTGAGGGCGGCGGCGAATTCCTTGCGGGTGGCGTGGTTCTCCATGTTGGCGGGATTGGATTCGGAGTCGGCGAGAACTTTGCCAGAGGCGTCGATGATGGTGGCGCGAGCTCCGGCGGCGAGGCCTTCCTGCGCGGCGATTTCGGGAAGGGAGTGAGTGCGATCGGTTTCAACGCGGTGGGCGAAGAGCTGGGTTTTCTGCGTGAGGTTGCGCTCGATCTCGGTGCGCAGCGAGTCTTCCCAGGCGCTGCCGAGCATGACGTCGAGGGTGGCGGCGGTGGCGGCGATGACGATCAGGAAGACGGCCAGGAGTTTGAAGAAGATGCGGTTCTTCACGAGCTCCTCGGCTGGGGGAGTGGAAACGGACACGCGCGGGGGAGTTTCGAGTGCAAGTCAAAATCCCCACCCTGTCGCAAGAGGCGCGACAAGGGAGGGGCACCCTCTGTGATCCACCTCATTTGGGAACCTCGAAGCGGTAGCCGGCGCCGCGGACGGTCTTCAGGTAGCGCGGGTTTTCGGGGTCGGGCTCGATTTTTTCGCGGATGCGGCGGACGTAGACGTCGACCGAGCGCGGGGTGACGTAGGCGGTGTCGCGCCAGACGGAATCGAGAAGATGGTCGCGGCTGAAGACGCGTCCCTTGTGGCGGGCGAAGTAATCGAGCAGGCGGAATTCGGTGGCGGTGGTGGGAACGAGCGTTCCACGAACCATCAGGGTCATGGCGGAAGGATCGATCTCGATGTCGCCAACTTTCATGGGGCTGGGCGGCAGGGGGCGCTCGAAGCGACGCAGCACGGCTTTGACGCGGGCTACGAGTTCGCGGGGACTGAAGGGCTTGGCGATGTAGTCGTCGGCGCCGAGTTCGAGACCGAGGACGCGGTCGGCTTCGCTGCTTTTTGCGGTCAGGAAAATTACGGGGACCGCGGCGAGGCCGGGCGTCTGGCGGATGGTGCGGCAGATTTCCAGACCGTCTTTGCCGGGGACCATGATGTCGAGAATAAAGAGCGCCGGGCGCTGGCGTTCGGCGTCGGCGAGGACGTTGGAGCCGGTGGGGTAGACGCGGACGGTGAAGCCTTCGTTTTCGAGGTGATGGCGGACGAGGCGGGAAATGTCGGGATCGTCTTCGACGACGAAAAGGCTTGGTTTCACGGGAGTATTGTAAATCGAAAGCAGTTGCCAGCGGCTAGTTGCCGGTTGCCAGTAGCGAAATCGGGCTCGAATTTCATCGGATTGTAACAATCGTTGGGAAAGGCGTTTACCACTAAGAACACGAAGGTTCACGAAGGAAGCCCATTGGCTCATTTAGGTCTGTCGGAGACGATTAGGTTATTTGCTCGGTCTATGCGGAAGTGCTTGCCAGGTGGGATGACTGTGGTGGCGCTGTATTCGGTGATGATGGCGGGACCGGGGTAGTGCTTGCCGGGCTGCAGGGTGTCCCGCGAGTAAATTTTCGTTTCTTGTTTCTTGCCTTCGAAAAGGACAGAGGCCTTGAGCGAGGGGAACCTGCCGAGTGTTGCTCGGCCTGGACGGGCGAAGGCGCCCGTCCCCACATGGCCTATCTTTCCCACACGCGTCGTGGCGATCCCCGACCGTCTGGATTTCACTACGGCGCGGAGGCGGAGAGTCACTAACTCTACTTCACGATTGGCGTGTGTGTAGCCGTAACGGCGGTGGTGTTCTTTTTCGAAATCGCGGAGGAGATTTTTCGTGAAGGGAATACTCAGCTCGTAGCCTTGGCCGCGGTAGCGGAGATCGACGCTGCGGTGGTAGCGCGGGCTTCCCTGCCACGCTTCTTCGCGAAAATCTTTGGCCGCAGTTTTTTCCAGGGTGGCGAATTCGCGATTCAATTTGCCTGCAGGAATTTTTCCGGATACGCGCCAGAGGACCGTGCGGGAATAATCTTTTACGACATCGCTCGCCAGAATGCCTAGCGCGGAGAGTGCTCCGGGAAACGCAGGGACGATTACGTGCGGGATACTGAGGGCTTCGGCGAGAGCGCAGGCATGAAGGCCTCCGGCACCTCCAAAGGCGACTAGGGCGAAGTGGCGGGGATCGCGGCCGCGCTCAATGGAGACTACGCGGATGGCTTTTTCCATTGTCGCGTTGACGACGCGGATGACTCCGGCGGCGAACTGTACGAGGGTGAGGCGGCTTCCCTGCTGCTTGAGAAATTCTTGCGTGATGCGTCGGGTGCGGTCGAGATCGAGGGTGAAGTCTCCGCCGAGAAAGCGTGTGGGCTGCAGGCGACCGAGGAGAAGATTCGCGTCTGTCACCGTGGGCTGCGTGCCACGTCCGTAGCAGATGGGGCCGGGATCGGCTCCGGCGGATTCGGGGCCGACGCGCAGGACTCCGGCGGCGTCAAAGCGGGCGAGCGAGCCTCCACCGGCGCCGACGGTGTGGATGTCGAGCATAGGGACGCTGACGGGAAGGCCGGCGATCTGGGCGTCGGTGGCGGTTTTGATTTCTCCTTCGACGAGGGAGACGTCGGTGGAAGTGCCTCCCATGTCGAAGGCGATGATGCGGCCGAAGCCGCTGGCACTGGCGCTGGCGGCGGCGCCGACGACGCCTCCGGCGGGGCCGGAGAGGACGGTGCGGACGGGCTCGCGGGCGGCGGTGGAGAGGGCGGTGATGCCTCCGGAGGATTGCATGACGAAGATGCGGCGAGACGCGGCTTCCGGCAGAACCCGCGAGACGGTGGCTGAAGTCCTGTTGTTGGGCTGACTTTTCGCGGCACTGAAGGGCCGCTTTCCCACGTGAGTGCTTTTCGCCGCGCTGAAGCGCGGCCCATCCACTTTCGCCTGGATGGCGGTTAGGAACCGCTCATCCACGCTGGCGCGCTGCAACATCTCGAGGCTCTCCCATCCGAGGCTCGTTGCCCTTGCTTGCGCGGGCGAGGCGCCCGCGGCCACATGAGGATTGCTCATGGCCAGAGTTCTCTTTTCCAGATTCTCCAGATAGCGTTGCATTACTGGCTGCAGGTAGGCGTTGATTACTACCGTGGAGGTGCGTTCGTATTCGCGGAATTCGGGGAGGATCTGGTGCGAGATGGAGAGCGGGATGGCGAGGGGCTTCAAGGCTTCGGCGACTGCTTCTTCGTTCTTGGGATTTGTGAAGGAGAAGAGAAGCGAGATCGCGATGGACTGCGGCTTGGCGGGGGCGACTTGCTCGACTAGAGTCCGCAATTCTTGCGGCGTGGGATTGGTGAGGATTTCGCCGTCACTGGCGGTTCGTTCGTTGAGTCCGAAGCGAAGTTCTTTGGGAACCAGCGGCTCGATGCGGTCGAAGAAGAAGTCGTAGAGCTTGGGGCGAGCCTGGCGTCCGATTTCGATGGCGTCTTCGAAGCCTTTCGTAGTGACTAGCGCCGTGCGGGCGCCTTTGCGTTCGAGCAGCGTGTTGGTGCCGACGGTGGTGCCGTGGAAGAGGATGACGTCGCCCTCGTGCGCGATTTTCTGGAGGGCTTCCACGATGGCTTGGGAGGGATCGGCGGGGGTCGAAAACACTTTCAGCATGTGGAGACGGCCGCGCTCTCGCCAGACACAGTCGGTGAAGGTGCCGCCGGTGTCGATGGCGATGCGGAGGGGTTGAGGGCGGCGGGGCATTCGACACAAAAGAGTACCACTGGCGGCAGCGCGCCGGCGCTACATCCCCACGTCTCGCAAAGGGCGCGCGACTTGGGGTACCCGGGGAACGCATCTGATTTAGTAACGGCAGTATTTTTTGCCGAACAGACGCGCGCAGAGCTGAAGGGTGGGAGGCCTGCGAATGCGCAGGCTTCCCCTTCCCATGCGATGTTGCGGATGTGGAGTAACATTTTCAACTATGAGATATGAATTTCTGGTGGAAACGTACGCCACCGAGCGAGTGAAGGTGGTCAGCGTGTGGAGCGAGTTCCGCGATGAGGATCTGCGGGTGCGCCCACGATTGGGCGACCCGCGGGGGCGCAGCGTGCTGGAGCAGATGGTCCATCAGTGTATGAGCGAGGACTTGTGGTTTCGCAACATGCTGGGGATTGACGTGGGGGCTCCGCCGCTGCCGGCTTCGGAGATGCGGATGGAATTCATGAAGCGCTACGCGGAGGACAGCGGGAAGCGGCTGGCGGCGTTGCAGTCGAAGGATGAGGGCTGGTGGGAGGCGGACACGAAATTCTTTGAGGTGCAGCGGTCGCGGGCATGGGTGATGGTGCGGCGGATGACGCATTCGTCGCATCATCGCGGGCAGTTGATGGCAATGCTGCGGATGCTGGGGCGCGACGTCCATAGCAATTACGGGCCTACGGCGGATACTGGCGGGTTGATGGCGAATCATGCGCCGACGATTTATTCGTATGGGAACTTGGAGGCGGCGTTGGCGGGCGGGGCGAAGGCCGTGTTGCCGGGGGCGGGCGGGAAGGCTGTTACGGAGCGGCCGGGATAGCTTCGCTTTTTGGCGATGGCTTTGTTTCGGCTTCGGGACGCGGGCGGGGCGCCCGCGCCATATAAACCTTCCTTCGCTTCGCTCGGGGGACAGCCGAAGGCGGCTGTCCCCACATGGACCGTGCCCCCCTGCCAAGCTGCGCTCGGCGGCCGGATTGAAGATCCGGCCCTACACAAGCAACGGCAAAACCTTACTTCGTGGTGAAGGCTAGCGTTAGGAGCGTTTTCTGTTCTACTTCGTGGGCTTTGGCGCTGCCTGTGGCTGGGCTGGCGCCCGAGCTGCGCTTTACGCTTAGCACGGGCCGGTCGCCGGCTACTCGTTTCAGGCGCGGGAGCATGTTGAAGAGGGCGCCCATGTTGGCGGGCTCTTCTTGCACCCATACGATGTCGGCGTTTTTGCCATGGCGGTCGAATTCGGCGACGACTTCCTGTTCGGGGAACGGGTAGAGCTGTTCCAGGAACACGATGGCGGTGGTTGTGTCTTTTCTTTTCTTGCGTTCGGCTTGAAGTTCGTGGCCGATTTTTCCGGTGCAGATTAGGATGCGGTCGGCTTCTCCGACTTCGGTGTCGGGGATGACATTCAGGAAACTCTTGTGGGTGAAATCCGCAATGGGCGAACTGGCATCGGGATGGCGCAGCATGCTCTTCGGTGTGAATACCACGAGCGGCTTGCGCCAATGGCGCAATGCTTGACGACGCAGGAGGTGAAAATACTGCGCGGCGTTGCTGGGTTGCGCAATCTGGATGTTGTGCTTGGCGGCGAGTTGGATGAAGCGTTCGATTCTCGCGCTGGAATGTTCCGGGCCCTGGCCTTCGTATCCGTGGGGTAGCAGCATGACGACCCCGGAGAGCAGGTTCCACTTGGCTTCTCCTGCACTGATGAACTGGTCAATGATGGCTTGCGCGACGTTGACGAAGTCGCCGAACTGGGCTTCCCACAGCACGAGCGATTCGGGATAGTCGCGGCTATAGCCGTATTCAAAGCCGAGGACTCCGGCTTCGGAGAGAGTGGAGTTGTAGATTTCGCAACGCGCCTGACCGGGCGCGATGTTTTCCAGCGGCACGTATTCGTTTTCGTTCTCGATGTCAATTAAGACGGAGTGACGCTGGTTGAAGGTGCCGCGGCGGGAGTCTTGTCCGCTGAAGCGCACGTGAGTGCCGCCCTTCACGAGGCCGGCGAAAGCGAGCGCTTCGGCCATGCCGTAGTCGACGGGGCGTTTGCCCTCGCCCATTTCGGCGCGCTGTTCGAGGAGCTTTTTCACTTTTGGGTGAATGTGGAAGCCTTCGGGGTAGGTGGTGAGGCGAGCGGTGAGTTCCGAGATCTCGGCGGGCGAGAGTCCGGTTTCGACCTCGTATTCTGGTCGATAGAGGCCGCCGAAGTAGCTGTTCCAATACTTCGGGAGTTCGCGCATCAGAGGCTTGTGCTTGATGCTGCCAGCTTGCTTCTGCGCGGCTTCGAATTCGGCCTTGATGGTAGTGGCTTGGGCCTGCGCGTCGGGGGCGCCGATGTCGTCAGCGTAGATTTCCCAGAGCGGCGGATGCTCTTTGATCTTTTTATAGAGAAGAGGCTGGGTGATGGTGGGGTCGTCGACCTCGCTGTGGCCATGGCGGCGGTAGCCAATTAAATCGATGACGACGTCGGTACCAAACTTGTAGCGGTATTCGGTGGCGAGGCGGGCGACGCGGACAACGGCGTCAACGTCTTCTCCGTTGACGTGGAAGATGGGAATCGACTGGCGGCGCGCGATGCAGGCGGCGAAGCGGGTGGAGTGCTCTTCGGTGTAACTGGTGGTGAAGCCGAGAAGATTGTTGACGACGACGTGGATGGTGCCGCCGACGGTGTAGCCAGGGAGGTCGGCGTAGTTCATGGTCTCGGCAAGGATGCCTTGTCCGGCGAACGCGGCGTCGCCGTGGACGAGCAGGGGGAGATATTTTTCGCGTCCACCTTCGCCGGTGCGGTCTTGCTTGGCGCGGGTGCGGCCGACTGTGACGGGATCGACCGCTTCGAGGTGGCTGGGGTTCGAGACAAGGTGGATATGAACTTTTCCGCCGCTGCGGGTTTTGTATTCGCCGGTGGCGCCCATGTGGTACTTCACGTCGCCGGAGCCGAGAACGCTGCGGGGATCGACATCTTCGAATCCTGCGAAAATTTCCTGTGCGGGGCGCTGAGCGACGTGGGCGATGACGTTGAGGCGGCCGCGGTGACTCATGCCCATGACTAGCTCGATGGCGCCGCGCTGGGCAGCGGTATCGAGAACTTCGTCAACTAGCGGGATGAGAGCGGTGACACCTTCGAGGGAGAAGCGCTTGCTGCCGAGATAGCGCTGCTGCATGACCTGCTCGAAGACATCGGCGCGGATGAGGAGATCAAGGATGCGCTGGTGGTCTTCTTCCTGGGGCTCGGATTCCATCTGCTCGTAGATCCAGCGGCGGCGTTCGGGGGAGTAGATGTGGTTGATCTCGACGCCGATGGTGCTGGAGTAGATGGCGCGGGCTTCGCGGGCGTATTCGCCGTCGTGTTCGAGTTCGGGCGTTTCGCGAGGGCGGAGAAAACCGAGGGGGTCGAGGTCGCCCTCGAGGTATCCCCACTGGCGGTAGGCGCTGAAGACGCGCTCGCGCTCAGGGTTGGAGCCGTTGGTTTCTGCTACGGTGGCGCGGGAGCCACCGTTGGAGGTCTTGGTTTTCGGGGTCATAGGAGTGCAGTTACTAGGATAAAGGATGCGGGGGAAAGCCAAAAGGCTCAGCCGATACGACCTGAAGAAAGAACGCTCAACCACAGAGGACACGGAGGACGCTGAGGGAAATACCAGATGACAAGTCAAAAACCCCACCCTGTCGCAAAATGCGCGACAAGGGTGGGGCACCCAGAGAACTTACTTTTTGTTGTGGCTGAAATTGAACAGGTCCATTAGATCGCCGATGGCTGGAGTGTTCAGCGGAACGTAGGGGTTGGATTTGGTGGCGACTGGATTGGGGAAGTTGTCACGGCTGCGACTCGAGACCGGAGCCAAGTGCCAGTTGGCTTCGATGAATTTCAGAATCGAGACGTGATCGGTATAGCTGTGCGAGATGTGGCCGGGCGTGGTGTGAGGAGAAACTACGAGGACCGGGATGCGGGTACCGTCGCCGAAGAAGTCGAGCGGCTGGACGTATCCCGAGTCATAGTAGCCTCCGCCTTCGTCGAAGGTAACGATGATGGCGGTGTTGGCCCACAGCGAAGGATTCGCTTTCACACCGTCGACAATTTTCTTCACGAAGCCTTCGAACAGGTTGAGTTTCGAAGAGGCGGGATGGCCGTCGAGCCAGCCGTCTGGCTTCACGAACGAAACGGCCGGCAACGTACCGTCAGCGATTGCCTCGTAGAGTTCCGTAGTGTCGCGCAGGTGAGTGCGCCCTTCAGGGCTGGTCATGATGGAGGTGCTGTACTGGAACGGATTGCAGATGTTGCAGTACGTGTTGTTGGCAAAGACGTAATTGCCGTCAGGATTGGCGAGGTAGGTGTTCCACTGATCGCCGTAGTAAGCCCACGAAATATTCTTCGCGATCAGCTGATCACCGATGGTGGGAAGAGGGGACGGCGGAATGGTGAAGACGGTCTCGTTGGGATTGCCGATGTCGGCATAGGCGCTGGCACCATCGCCGTAGTATCCGGGGTTGTAATTGTTGAGGAGATAGTAGTGGCGGGGATCGCAGTGAGGATCGATGGGGCGTGCGAGAGATGCGAGGAAGTTTGTGACCGCGCCCACGCCGGGCTGACTGGGGTCAGAGCATTCAGAATAGGTTCCGCCGCCATAGGAGGCAGAGCCGAAGGAACCGCCACCGTAGCCGTCTTCCGTATACCAATTATTGGTGCCGGCAGCAGGATTGGGATTCTCAATCTCGTTGACGATGCCGGCGTTGGGGCTGCCTTTGGCGACCAAGACATTCTCTGGCGGCCTGGCAGGATTGCCCCGGGAGTTGGCGAACCAGATGGCATCGCCGCTGCCGAGCATGACGTGGTTAGCGCCGGTTCCGCCCATCACGGCCTGGTGGTAGTTGTCGCTCATGGCATAGTGGTCGGCGAGATACTTTAAGTAGGGAGCATCGCCCTGATGCATATTATAGAAGCCCATTGAGGTCGAGCCTTCCCCGGTGGACATGTCGGTGAAGCCGGAGGGCTGGGCGAGGCCGTTGGTTCCGGCTCCGACCGTGGTTTCGACCCAAGGGAAAAGATCGTGTTGGCAACCGGTGGGATTCCAGGGAGTAGAGCGCGTCACGTCGCAATCCATCTGCTGCCACATCTGATAGAAGCGATGGACCGGGCTGTTGTCATAGGCGTCGTAGGGATGGGTCGCGGAAGTGATCTGGAACGGGCCGGGGGGCAGAGACGTGGCATTGGGGACGCGAGTGTCGACGGCTCCGTGAGCGAGACCCGTACCGCCCGTGGTGAGATAAACGTAATAGTCGTTCGGCAGGCCATTCTCCACCGACTTCGCAGTGGCCACATCGGGGAAGGGGGCGGTTGTGTATCCACCAGCAAGGACAGGTGGCAGAACTTCGTACGTGGTGCTGTCTGGCGGGCTCAAGAGATACTTGCTGGGCTTAGAGTCGACCGCTTGCGACTGGAAAGCATTGGGGAAGTTCGGCCCGGGAGTTCCGTCAGTGTTGACGATGCCTTCGGAAAGTAGGTTGTTGACGGATTGCCCGGCGACTGGCTTGTAGGTGGCGAAGATGTGGTCGAAGGTGCGGTTTTCTCCGATGATCACAATGACGTGCTGGATCGGCGTAGCTGTGAGGGACTGAGCGGCCGCGGCGGGCAGCGGCGCTCCGAGATTGGCGACGATGGCGAAAAGGCTGACGCCAACAACAAGATGTTGCCTGGCTTGCGCCAGGAAACCCGGTGTAGACATGGATTTTCCTCCTGCGAGAGTTGCACAGGTGAAGGTAGTGGGGGGGTGGTTACGCGAAGGTGACGCGGAGATGAAATGCAAGTTAAAACAAATTCACAGGATTCGGGGGCGAAAGATGTCGGGCGGAAAGGTATCTCACTGAAAAAGTAGGGGCAGTTAGTAGAACGTAAAGCTCAGGTTACGGATTTTGCACAGCGTGCCAAACATTCCAGAGTGATTCCTGTAGAAGCTCCGGGCCCTGTGGTCTGATTACTTCGGAAGCACGAAGTTTTGAATCGAACTGACACCGACAATGACCATGACGAAACTGGGCACGCCAACTCTTCTGGGGGTTCCTTTCGATGCTTACTCTTCTTATTTGCGTGGGGCCGGAGAGGCTCCGGCAAAGATTCGGGAGGCGATGCGCTGTAAGGCGTCGAACTCGTGGACGGAGCTGGGAGTGGATTTGGACGCGGGCGACGTGTTTGGGGACGCGGGAGACTTGAAGATCGTGGAGAAGGATGCGTTCGCGTCGATTGAGGCGAATGTGGGCGCATTGATGGATGCGGGAAAGCGGCCGGTGTTGCTCGGCGGGGACCATTCGATTACCTATCCCATCGTGAAGGCGGTGGCGCGGCGGCGTCCGGAGCTGACAATTTTTCATTTTGATGCGCATCCGGATTTGTATTTGGAGTTCGAGGGGAACCGGTTGTCGCATGCTTGTCCGTTTGCGCGGATCATGGAAGCGGGGCTGGCGAAGCGGTTGGTGCAGGTGGGGATTCGGACTATCAACCGGCATCAGCGGGAACAAGCGCAGAAGTTTGGAGTGAACGTAGTAGAGATGCGAGCGCTGCCGGCTTACGCGAAGTTGAAGGTTTCGGGGCCAGCTTATCTCACGTTCGATATGGATGTGCTGGACCCTGCTTTTGCGCCGGGCGTTTCACATCGCGAACCGGGCGGGATGTCGGTGCGGGAGGCGATCGCGCATCTGCATGCGATTGAGGGCGAGATTGTGGGGGCGGACCTCGTGGAGTACAACCCGGTGCAGGACGTTGCAGGCTTGACGGCGACGGTGGCAGCGAAGATCTTGAATGAGATTTTGGGGAAGATGATTGCGGAGTGAGGAACCGATTCAACCACAGAGGACACGGAGGAAGCCCACTGGCGGCGGTTTCGCGTTACATTAGTACGAGCGACTTTTCGACTTATGGCAAATAACTTACAGGAATTGACGGCACGAAGCTTGCTGGCTGCAGGTTTGGCGGCAGGCGCGATCGCGGTGGGCTGCTCCGGCAAGCCAGCACAGAATCCTCAAGCGGGGTTCGGAGCGATGCCGGTCAAGGTGCTGGATGCGCAGGCCGTGCCGGTGAACGACGCATCGGAGTATGTGGCCACGTTGAAGTCGAGGGATTCGGCCGTAATTATGCCGCAGGTAGAGGGGCAGATCACGCAGATTTTTGTCCACTCGGGCGATCGAGTGGAGGCGGGAACTCCGCTGATTGAGATCGATCCGCTGAAGCAGCAGGCCACGGTGAAGAGCCAGGAGAGTGCGCGGGCGGCGCAAGAAGCGCAACTGAGCTGGGCGAAGAAGCAGTATGACCGCACGCTGGGACTGTCTGGCGCGGGAGTCGTGAGCAAGCAGGATCTGGACCAGGCGAAGTCGACTCTGGACGCGGCCCAATCGCAACTGGACGCGCTCGACGCACAGGTAAAAGAGCAGGAAGTGCAACTGCATTATTACAAGGTCGTGGCGCTGCGCAGCGGGATTGTGGGAGATATCCCGGTGCACGTGGGCGACCGGGTCGCGACCACGACACAGCTGACGACGGTCGACCAGCCGGGGAGCCTGGAAGTGTATGTGTATGTGCCGATCGAGCGGTCGTCGCAGCTCAAGATGAATTTGCCGGTGCAGGTACTCGACAGCAACGGGAAGGTGTTGGCGGATTCGCGGGTGAGCTTTATTTCTCCGCAGGTGGACAACACGACGCAGACGGTGCTGGTGAAGGCGCGCATTGCCAATGCGAACGATGCGCTGCGCCAATCGCAGTTCATTCGGGCGCGGGTGGTTTGGGGGACGCATAAAAATCCGCAAGTTCCGATTCTCGCGGTGTCGCGGCTGTCGGGACAGTATTTTGCATTCGTGGCCGAGCCGCAGAATGGCGGGTCGTTCGTGGCAAGGCAGAAGCCGCTGACGATCGGGCAGACGGTGGGCAACGACTATGAGGTTCAGGGCGGCATCAAGCCCGGGGATAAAGTGATTATTTCCGGGACGCAGTTCTTGCGCGACGGAGTGCCGGTGATTCCGCAAAGCTGAAGATCGGCTTCCGGCTTTCGGGTGTTAAGAAATAGTAGTCGTTGCAATAGCGCCTTCAGGCTAGGCCGGGAGCCGGATAGCGGAAGCCGGAAGCCGTTTTCCAACACAGTTGTGATTTGTTATCGAGCAGCGCGGGCTGCACACGGGATTTCTCATGTTCGTTAACTTCTTTATTCAGCGTCCGGTATTTGCCTCGGTGTGCGCGCTGTTGATTGTCCTGGCGGGCACCGCAGTAATACCGACGTTGCCGATCGCACAGTTTCCGACGCTCGCGCCGCCGCAGGTGGGCGTCACCAGCGTCTACATCGGGGCCAGCGCGCAGACAGTGGAAAGCGCGGTCACGATCCCCCTCGAGCAACAGATCAACGGGGCGGAGGGGATGAAGTACATCACTTCCACCAGCGGCAATGATGGGACCAGCAGCATCGTCGCCACGTTCGATCTGACCCGCGATCCGGACCTGGCCACCGTCGACATACAGAACCGCGTGAACACGGCACAGGGAAGGCTGCCTAGCGCAGTCAAAGCAGTTGGAATCACGACGGCGAAGACATCGCAGAATTTTGTGTTTGGCGCGGCCGTGTTCGCGGACAACGACAAATATTCGACGCTGTTCCTGAGCAACTATCTCGACGTTTACGTGCGGGATTCGCTGAAGCGCATTCCGGGTGTGGCGGACGTGATCATCTTCGGCGAGCGCAAGTACTCGATGAGGCTGTGGTTGGATCCGGGGCGAATGGCGGGGCGCGGGCTGACGGCGACTGACGTGGTAAACGCGCTGGCAGAGCAGAACGTGGAAGTCGCGGCCGGGCAGGTCGGACAGCAGCCCTCGATCGAGGGACAGCAGTATCAGATCAGCGTCAGGGCTATGGGCAGGTTGAGCGAAACGACGCAGTTCGACAACATCATTCTAAAGACGAACACAGATGGGACGCTGGTTCGATTGAAAGATGTAGGGCACGCTGAGTTGGGAGCGGAGAGCTACGCCAACGATGTGCAATTCGACGGGCAGGATGCGATGGGGCTGGCGGTCACGCAACTCTCCACCGCGAACGCGCTCGACGTCGACCGGCGTGCGATTGCGGAACTGGAACGGCTGTCCAAGAGCTTTCCGCCGGGCATGCACTACAAGGTTGCGTTCGACACTACGGACGCGGTGGGTGAGTCGATCCGCGATGTGGTCTACACAGTGGGCTCGGCGATCCTGCTGGTCATCCTGGTGATCTTTATCTTTCTTGGAGACTGGAGGACGACGATGATTCACTTCATCGCTACTCCGGTTTCTCTCATCGGCACTTTTGTCTTTGTGAAATTGTTGGGCTTCTCGGTCAATACACTGACATTGTTCGGGATAACGCTGGCCACTGGACTGGTCGTCGACGACGCGATCGTCGTGATTGAAAACATTGAGCGGCATATCGCCGGGGGTGAACACGACTCGCGCAAGGCGGCGGCAGCGGCCACTGCCGAGATTACCAGTGCGGTCATCGCCACTTCACTGGTGCTGGTTGCCGTGTTTGTCCCGGTTGCGTTTTTTCCCGGGACAACCGGAATTCTGTTTCGCCAGTTTGCGTTGACCATCGCATTTTCCATCGCTATTTCCGCGTTCAATGCGCTGACCTTGGCCCCGGTGCTAGCGGCGATTTTTCTCAGAGGCGGCCACCGGCAAAAGTGGTGGTGGCTGCAAAAATTTGACGACGGCATCGTTGCCCTCACGCGTGGGTACCGCAGCCTTCTGCATCACGTGCTGAAATACAAGCTGGCGATGGCGGTGCTGTTTTTCAGCGGCCTGGGACTCACTTATTTCGTGTTCCTGCGCGTGCCGACGGGGTTCGTGCCAGACGAAGACCAGGGATACTTCATCATCGTGATTCAGGCGCCATCGGGGGCGTCGCTGGAATACACGAAGGCGATCGGGAAGCAGATATCGGGCATGCTGGCCGGGGTGCAAGAAGCTGAAGGAACCTTCTCGGTAGCCGGCTTCAGTTTTGCGGGGGCGGCGGCGAATCAGGGATTGATTTTCGTACCGCTGAAGCCGTATTCGAAGCGCAAGGGCGAGGTGCATTCCGCTACAGCAATCGTGAATCGGGTGCGTCCGATGCTGTTCGGAATACAGGGGGCGATCGTTTTTGCGACCCTGCCGCCGCCTGTTCAAGGGTTGGGGCAGTTTGGCGGTTTCCAGTTCGTGGTGCAGGATCTAGCCGCGCACAAACTCGAGGAACTGGCGGGTGCAACGCAAGGGTTGATGCAGCAAGCGGCGCAGCGCAAGGATCTGACGCGCCTGTTCACGTCGTTCACGGCGAATGATCCGCAATATCTGGTGACGATCGATCGCGAGAAAGCGAAGAGTTTGCATGTGCCGCTCTCGCAGATTACGGATACTCTCGGCGTGTATATGGGCTCGGCGTATGTGAACGACTTCGACTTCAACAACCGGTCGTACCGGGTGTATGTACAGGCGGACAAGCAGTTCCGCGCGGAAGCGGAAGATATGAAGCGGTTCTATGTGCGGTCCGACAGTGGCGCGATGGTGCCTCTGGATAACCTGGTCAGCATTACGCAGACGACAACGCCGCAGGTGATTAGCCACTACAACCTTTTCCGGTCGGCGGAGATTGATGGGTCACCGGCCCCGGGATACAGCTCCGGGCAGGCAATTGCGGCGATGGAGCAACTGGCGACGAAGATGCCGCAGGGATTTTCCTATAGTTGGACGGGGCTGTCGCTGGAGGAGTTGCAGGCGGGAGGGACGTCGCTGATTCTGTTTGGGCTCGGCACGCTGGTCGTGTACCTGACGCTTTCGGCACAGTATGAGAGCTTCGTGTTGCCATTCATCGTATTGCTGGCGGTGCCGATGGCGCTGCTGGGCGCGCTGGGAGCGCAATGGATGCGCGGGTTACAGGATGACGTGTTCTGCCAGGTCGGACTGGTGATGTTGGTGGGGCTGGCAAGCAAGAATGCGATTCTGATCGTGGAATTTTCGGAACAGTTGCGCCAACGCGGGGTTCCGCTGATGGAAGCGGCGGTGCAGGCGGCGACGATTCGGCTGCGGCCGATTCTGATGACTTCGCTGGCGTTCATCCTGGGCGTGGTACCGCTGGTTCTGGCAACGGGCGCGGGAGAGAATGGACGACATTCGGTGGGCACAACGGTGTTTGGCGGTATGATTATGTCGACGGTGCTGAACCTATTCTTCATTCCTGTGCTGTATCTGATTATTGAAGGATGGCGGGAGCACGGAAAGAAAGCGGTTCCGAGCGAGCCTCCCCCTGCATAAATCATAGAGGGGCTAAAGAGTGTGCGTGAGAACTAAGCTTTCGCCCACCTGGGGCTTTTCGGTGTCCCACTTTTCCCACGGCTAAGCCGTGGGCCCCATTCTAACGCCGCCTTGCGGCTAAGAGCGGACACCAATTGTCCCACCGCTGAATATGTCGTTTTCACGCACACTCTAAAGCCCAGACTGATTCCACATGCCTTACGCGGCACTGAAGGGCCCTCTTCACAAGCAGAGGTGACACGAGTTAAGCATAGAACGTGGTCCCTGAACTCGTTGGAATCCCTTATCTGGCGGGCTTACCATTGCGCGACCAGCTTACCTTAGTAACTCGAAAGCGCACGTCCGCGGCGCTATCCTAGCCCTAACCGATTCCCTGGGTCTCCGACGGCCAAGTTATGTCGCGGCGACGCGAAGGGACTCGCTTGGGGCGGAACTGGAAAAAGGAAATGTCTACGAAAATCGGCCACTTCGAAATTTTAGGTGAACTGTCGAAATCACCGACGGGCACAGTTTACAAAGCCAACGATCCCGAAAGCGGGCAGACGATTGCGCTAAAGGCAATCCAACTGAACGCGTTTGGGGAAAGCGCGGCGGCGCTGGAGCAGGCGCTGCTGGCGGAGGCCGAGAGCATCAAGGTTTTGAGCAGCTCGAACATCACTGCAGTGTCGAACGTGTCGGTCATCGACGGGCAGTTCTGCGCAGCCATGGAGTACATACAGGGCAACAGCATTGGAACGATGCTGGCGCGCAAAGAAGGATTTTCGATCTGGGATCTTCTCGACATCGGGCGGCAGCTGTGCAGCGGTCTGGAGCACGCGAAGTCGCACAATATCGTTCACTACAGCCTGGAACCGTCGAAGATCATGTGCGGATGGGACGGGACCACCAAGATTCTGGGATACGGCGTTTCGAGCGTAGGCAACTTCGTACAACATGTTGCGGAAGGCGTTCCATCGATTCTGCATTACATGTCGCCGGAGCAGATTCGCGGCGATGCTACGGACCACCGGTCGAACCTTTTCAGCCTGGGCGCGATCTTCTATGAGATGGTGACGGAGCGGAAGGCCTTCGATCGCGAAGACGCGGAGTCATTGCGGCAGAGCATTCTGGAGAGCACGCCCGTACCGCCTCTGCATGTGAATGCCAAAGTTCATCCTCTGCTCAGCGACCTGATCATGAAAGCGCTGGCGAAGGACCCTGCAGAACGTTACCAAAACGGCCGGGAGTTGCTGGACCATCTGGAAAAATGCAAAGAGTCGAGGCCTGCGGCGAAGAAAGCGGAAGCGCCCAAAGCCCCGTCATTTCCCAAGGCTAGCCCGGTGGCGACGAAGCCGGCGACGCCGGCAGCGCGCCCGGTGGTTGCTGCTGGAGCCAGGCCCGTAGTCCCCAAGCCGGTGGAACCAAAGCCGGTCGCTCCGGCAGTTACAGCGGCACCGAAAGTGGAAGCAAAGCCGTCGGTGTTGGCCAAGCCAGCGTCGAGGCTGGCCATGCCGAAGGCGGCTGCAGCCGCTGCAGGGGTAGGCGGCGAAGCGATAGTGTCTTCGCCCGAAATGTCGGGGGTTGAAGCGCAGAACGAGTCCATGACTTCCAGCGCTGCGGAGACCATCGAGGCGGCAGAAGCGCCAGCCGCGTACATGTCTTCGGCGGTAGCGGACGAGGCGGAGGTCGAAACCTTCGAACCCCAGGTTGAAACGTTCGAGCCCCAAGTTGCGGAAGAGGGTCCGAAGATCGCCGTCGATCCCATGATGTCGGAGGGCGGGGCGAAAAGCGGTGGGAGCGTAAGTTTTTCGGAGATGACGGAACTGCCCCCGCTCAAGGAAGTCTACATCGCGCCACCTCCACCTCGGGTTGAGCCGGTGGCGGTCGCGGCTCCGACTGCGACAAGGTTTCAGAGCGGGCGGAAGGCGGACGAGAAGCCGAAAGTACAGCCTCGCGAAGTCGCGCAGAAAGCGATCAAGGAAATCAAAGGCGTTCCACCCCAGCTAATGGCTTACGCGATCGGGGGCGCGATTGCGCTGATCCTGGCGATCGGCATAGGGGTCACCATCTACGTTCATAGCTTGAACAGTGATGATGACCCTGGCACGTCACGCCCGGCAGCAGCGGCAGAGACGCCGGCGCCGGAAGCGAGCCAACCGGCGCCCAAGAAAGAACCGGCCCCGGCGCAGCCGGTCGAGATTCAGCCGGTCCAGACTGCGGAGCCTCAAGCGGAAGCCGCAGAGCCCGTTGCTTCTTCGAAGGCGCGGAATGCGCGGAAAAAGGCAGCGCCAGCGCCGGTAGTCATTCCCGGACAGTTGGCGATTGACTCCATGCCACAGGGTGCGCAGGTGCAGGTGGACGGCAAGATGGATCCGAGCTACGTGACGCCGTTCGCGTTGACAAATGTTCAGCCGGGACAACACACGATCACGTTCAGCAAGGCGGGCTACTCGACCGACACGCGAACTGTGAATGTGGCCGCAGGAAACCGCGCGACGGCCTCCGGGCGCCTGTCGCAGTTGATGGCAACGCTGGTGGTGAAGAGCGATCCGGCGGGAGCCAACATCTACGTGGATGGCCGCGATGTGGGAGCCAAGACTCCGGCGCAGGTCAGCGTGGATAAAGGCCAGCATGTCGTGCTGGTCCGCATGTCGGGATATATTGACGAAACTATGAGCACGCAGTTCGCGCTGGGGCAGACTTTCAACTTCTCTCCGACGCTGCGCTCCCTGGGCAACACCGACAACCTCCGCACCGTAGGCAAGATGTCGAAGCTGTTCGGCGGCAAAGGCAGCAACGCCGGACAGGGGACGATCAGCATCCACACGCAGCCCAAAGGCGCGCAGGTGGCGATCAACCAGCACATGCTGGAAAAGAGCTCGCCGGTGGATGTGATGCTCGATCCGGGCAACTATGTTATCGACATCACCTTGAGCGGATATGCCCCGGTGCACAAGATCGTCACGGCCGATAAGGGCGGCAAAGTGGTGGTTGACGAGGTGCTGCAGCCGCAGTAAGAGGCTGACACCGGAAGTCTCAAGGGGCCGGCACGCTCCGGGGGCCTCTGTAATTCTCCATCGGGAAAGCAGCTGCCCACGTTGCTTCCAATGTGGCGTTCCGGTTCACTGCCAGTTTGAGGAGTGATGCCGCGGGAGACGCTATCCGACTTGCGGTATGGACTGCGGAAATTATCCTCGTCGTCCGCTAGTTTGGCAACGAACAGTGCTCTTGCTTTTTTGGTGGGTCTCCTTCGACGACTCTGGTCCAACCCATGCTAATCCCGACACAGTCGAAGGCACCCACCGGCTGCAACAGGCTTCCGCGCGGGCTGTCATCGGTAGTCCCGTTCCGTTTCTTCGGTTTCGATATTCTCTCAGGCTAGGGCAGACTCCGGTTCCTCCACGCAAACCGTCAGGCCCGGCGTTGGCTCTCGGCGCCGTTTAGCGGTCATCCGTGGCCAAGGCGGGATCGATGCAGATGCAATGACGCGGCAAGCAACAGCCCAGAAACCGCAGCTGCCCTCTCCAGATTCCTGTGCCGCTTGGAGCCGATTCGAGTGCGACGGGTCTGGTTCGAGCCTGTACCAAGTAAGCAAGGCGTGCGAAAGATGCTCGCATGCCCTGTTGTCGTTTCCGGTGAATCTATTTGGGTAGCTTGAAGTTGATGGTGATCTGGGTCTGAATCTCGACCGGATCGCCGTTGAGCAGGTATGGCTTGTATTTCCACTGTTTAACGGCATCCGTAGCCGCCTTGGCCAGCTGCCCATCGCCGCTCAGTACTTTCACGTGGGAAATATCGCCTGTCTTGGAGATGGTCGCCATCACCTCGACGGAACCCTCAATATGCATGGACAGGGCGTTCCTGGGGTAGATGGGCTGAACTTTCTTAGTGAGCAAGCCCTGCGATACGCCTTGCGAGACGTTCAGCGTCTGCAGAACGGGCGTGGGCGCATTCCCCTCGCCAACAATGTTGGGCGGAGGTGCGCCGGCGCCGGGGGTCGCGATCCCAATCATGCTGGGAGCGGGAGCGTCAGCTGAAGCATTGTTTGCATGTAAGACCGGAGCGCTGCCTCCCTTGAGAACCAGGGGCGCGGCGGCCGGCTTGCTGGCAGCAGGCAAAGGAGCATCGTCATTAGAAGCGGTGTCGGCGTTATTCACGACCGCGCTCTTCGCCGGGACGGCTGCGGGTAGGGAACTCGGCACCGACGTGTAGGTCGCGGGCGCAGGTGCAGAGGTCGCTGGAGCCGCTGATGTGGTCGCGGGTGCGGGCTTGCCCCCGCTCGGCTTCGCGACTGGCGGAACTGGGGCTGGCGCTGGCTCGGCTTGCGACGGACTGCTGATCGGCTGGCTCGCGCGTCCGTGGAAAACAGTCGATCCGATATAGATGGCGCCCGCGATAAACGCTGCGGCAGCGAGTCCGAAAAGAATCTTCTTGCTTCCACCACTTGATTTTTCCGGGGTGTTGGCTCCGCCAAAAGTGAATGACGGCGCAGATCTGGCATAGCTGGAGGACTCGCTGGAAGCAGCTTTCGCTGGCTCGTCGGAGAGAATGTCGTCGTCCGCGGGAGTGCTTGCGGGCGGCGCGGCAACCGGAGAGTTGTGAATTTCACGAGCGGGTGCTGGCGCGCTGGCAGCTCCGCTGCGGTGTGTGGCCGGCAGGCCCGTGCTGAAAGGGGCACTGGCGGCAGGCGTGGGTAACTTTACCCCTGACGAATCAAAGGCTGTGACTTTGCTCAAAGCGTTATCGGCGATATTGGCAATGGAAGGCGCAGGGGCGCCGGAACCGATGTCGAGAAGATCGTCGTCATTCGTCGTTGGAGCCGTGCTGGCTGCCGCGACAACGGGCCAAGCCTGCGGCGCAGCGGGCTTCACTTCTGGCGGAGCGGCCGGAAGCGAAACGGAGATCGCTGGCGGCGCCAGTGGCGTTGCTGATTTCAAGGGTGGAACTGGTTTGGCGGCGGCGACAGGCTTTGCGGGCGGCACTGCGGGGGCCGCGGGTGCTGGTTTGGCTGGTTCACCTTTACGCAGCAGTCCGCGGGCCACGCGCAGCGTTCCTTTGGCCTGTTCGATATTGATGGGTTTGGTCAGGACAAGGTTGGCGCCGATACGAAACGCCTTGGCGACCCCGGCCTGACCTTCCACTACGGCTACGGCAAGCGACGCCTGGTTGGATGTCGAGTTGCGCGCGCTCTTGAACAACAATGTGGCATTCTGCTCGTTATCGCAGTCGACCACGACAGCGTCGAAGTGTTGGCCCATCAGCTTCTTGACTGCAGCAAAAGGTTCAATGCAGGACTCGACGGCGAACTCGAGCTCGCTCAGGACTTGCGTCACCGTGCGGGCGGTTTTTTCGTCGGGACAGAAGAGAAGAGCTTGGTAACCCATACCAAGGTCATCGTAGGTACAAGCGTAAGACCGGGCAAGTTACGGGAGTAATTCGCGGTTCGAGGATTTGTGTGGAGTTTCGGTTCGGGTAAAAACCCCACTTCTCGCAAACGACGCCAGAAATGGGGCACCTGAGCTGGGGCCACCACCGCAGGTTCGCATACAATAGCGGGCCATGCGGCTGCCACTGTGGGTGAAGATCGCGTGGACGCTGTGGCTGCTGGTCTGGGCTCCAGTTTACTGGCGGCAATATGGGGCGCAGAATTTTCTTTTCTTCTGTGACTTGGGAAATGTGCTGATCGGAATTGGATTGTGGCTGGAGAGTCCGCTGATCTTCTCGTGGGTGGCGTCGGGATTACTTTTATTCCAGACGATCTACACGGTCGATTTGGTGGGAGCCTTGCTGATCGATCACCATGTCATCGGCGGCACGGAATATATGTTCGATCCTGGGTTGCCGTTGACGATTCGATTGCTCAGCTTGTTTCATGTCGTGACTCCGCCGCTATTGTTGTGGGCGATCTGGCGTCTGGGTTACGACCGGCGGGGATGGATGCTGCAGACATTGATGGCGTGGATTGTGGTGCCGATCAATTATTTTTGGCACCCTCGGCTGGATGTGAACTGGGCGCGGGGGCTGTTCTTCCATGAGCAGCATGTGATGCCGGGGTGGGCGTATTTGCTCGTGTATCTGACGGTAGTGCCGGCGTTCATTTATTTTCCGACGCACCTCTTCTTGGAGTGGGCGATTGGAAAAAAGCGGCGACCATCGAGTTAGCACCGGCTCGGCGGGCGAGACGCCCGCCCGGACGGTGGCGCTACTTTACTTTGCCTTACCGGAATCGCTTGACGGGTTTCGCACGGCCGACTCCGGCTGCGGGTATTCGATGGATCCTTTGAACGACGAGATGTCTTGCTCGTGAAAATCCGGGAAGGGTAGCTGCTTGCCGTCGCGCAGCTCTGCGATTTTCTTGGCGGCGCTTTCGGCTTTGTCTTTTTCGACGCCGGAATCGCGGCTTATATAAAGCGTCTGCGAGGGGAGAGCCAGGCCGCCTCCGGAGTCCTCCATCACGTCCATGATGCGCAGCAGAAGGTCTTCGCGGACGGCGGCGAACTCGTTGAAGTCGCGCGTCAGGATGTAAGACAGCAGTTCCACGCTCAGAGAACTGCCAGCGACATCCGTAAGGCGCACGCGGACTGTCTTGGTTTCAACTTTCGGATGGCTGTAGAGAAGGCGGCGGATTTCCGCGAGCACGAAGCGGACGTGATCTGGCTTGCTTTCGGGGCGTAGGCCCAGAGTGGTCTTGAAAAGGATTTTGTCGCGGCGACTGAGGTTCTCCAGGTTAATGGTCGCGACGGTGCCGTTGGGGATGGCCAGCAGAGTGCGTTCTTCGGTGCGGATGCGAGTGGAGCGGAGGCCGATGTCTTCGACCACTCCGGTGCGGTCGCCGAAGCGGCAGACGTCGCCTACACGAAACACTTCGTCGCCGAGCACGGAGACGCCGCCGAAAAGGTTAGCAATGGTCTGCTGCGCACCGAACCCGATGGCCAGGCCGCCGATGCCGAGTCCGGCGAGCGCGGTGCTCATGTTGAATCCCAGGTTGCCCAAGACCGCCAGAGCACCGAGGCCGAAAATAATTGCTTTGAGGATGCGCTCGCCCAGCAGCATGAGCGAACCGGTGCCGGCGTGTCCGCGAGCCAGGGCGCGATTACGCACGCGGCGCAGGGACCACCGCACGGCGCGCCAGGCGATCCAAGTCACGCTAATGATGAGGGCGATTGCGGTTGTCTGGAAATAGTAGTGGCGCGGCAGGAGTGCGACGCCGAGGTAGCGGACAAACATCTGGTGAACCAGTGTGCCGGTAAGCAGCCACGCTGGGGCGGAAACGGAGCGCCAGTTGGCGATCTCCACCTGGCCGCGACGCCGAGCCCACCACCGGACGGGAATTTCCAGAAGCACGAGGATGAGCCAGCCGATGGCCGCGGCTGCGGGCAGTGCTACGAGAATGGCTAGCCACTGCCATAGAGGCACGCCTGCAACCTCATGTTTCACCAGCACTCTCGGGAGCTTGCGCTCAACTCTACGAGCTTCGACTTGATCGTAGAGTTCAGGAACTTTCGTCAGCGTGTCGGACGCGATGAGCCAGATCTTCCCTGCACTGGGATCGGAGACGCGCACCAGTTCGAGGTCAGCTTCCACATCGCCGGAGGACATAGTGCCCAGTTTTTGGCGGCCCAGAGGAACGCCTTCCTGGGGAATTCCTTCCGGCTGGGTGAAGGTCCCTACTCGCCCGCTGAATGCGGGACTGTTCAACACGGCATTGAGTTGACTGGCAACCTGCTCGCCCTCGGACTGGCGGCGCGCGGGGCTCATCTGGAGGTACTGCGCCGCGATGCTGTAGTTGCTCGATTGAGCGGCTTGAAGAAATCCGAGGATGGAGCCTGAGGGTGTGTTGCGGCCAAGTGGGTCAGCGGGTGTGGCAGGCGTGCCGGTTGTGGTGGAGGAGGACAACACGCCGCTCAACGGAGATTGCGCCCTGACGGGCAGAGCAGCAACAAGGCAAAGCGTCAGAAACAATAACGTCTTCGTCTTAGGGATTGAGGACATGATGTTCTCCAGCCCGAAGTCCCGCGGGCGTCCGGACGTCGGTTGCCGCTCGGAGTGTGATTATTGTACCGAACGCGGCTGCGGCAAATCGGGCGCCCGCGAAGGCCGCGCTCATCCCCGCTTCGGGCGGTAGATGTGCGTGCTGGTACCGAAGAAGACTTCGGCGGATTCCATCACTGTTTCCGAGAGCGTGGGGTGAGGGTGAATGGTCATTGCTACATCGCTGGCCAGGGCCGCCATCTCGACGGCAAGCACCCCCTCGGCGATCAGCTCGCCTGCGCCGGCCCCGACGATGCCGACTCCGAGCACGCGTTCGGTCTGTGGATCGAAGAGCAGCTTGGTCATGCCTTCGGGACGGTCGATCGTGACGGCGCGGCCGGAGGCGGCCCAGGGGAACTTGGCGACTTTAATTTCGCGATTTTCGTTTTGTGCCTGCGTTTCGGTCAGGCCACACCAGGCGACTTCTGGGTCGGTGAAGACAACCGCAGGGATTGCGTTGGGTTCGAAGGCGACTTTGTGTCCGGAGATGGCTTCGACCGCGACACGGCCTTCGTGCGAGGCTTTGTGGGCGAGCATGGGCTCACCGACTACGTCGCCGATGGCGAAGATCGCGGGATCGTCGGTTTGGAGTTGCTTGTTGACCTGGATGAATCCGCGCTGGCCGACTTGGACGTGCGTTTTGTCTAGACCGGGGATTTCGGAGTTAGGCTTGCGGCCAACGGAGACCAGCACGCGATCGAAAACTCTCTCTTGCGTGCTGCCGTCTGGTGCTTTGAGCGTCGCGCGGATGCCGGCGCCTTCGTCTTTGACCGACGAAACAGTAGTGTTGAGCAGGATTCCGTCGAACAGCTTCTCCAGACGCTTGTGCAGAGGAAGGACGAGGTCGCGGTCTGCGCCGGGGAGCAATCCGGGGAGCATTTCGACAACGGTGACGCGCGTGCCGAGCGCGGCATAGACGGAGCCGAGTTCGAGGCCGATGTATCCGCCGCCTACGACCAGCAAGGTGCCGGGAAGGTCTTGGAGATTCAGGGCACCGGTGGAATCCATCATGCGTGGGGTGTCGAGCCTCAGCGTGGGGACGATTGCGGGGCGGGAGCCGGTCGCGATGATGATGCGGTCGAAGGTAAGCGATTCCTCGGAGCCGTCGGTTTTCGTGACGCGCAGCGTCGTGGAGTTTTCGAAGGCTGCGCGGCCCTGGATGTAATGGACTTTGCGTTGCTTCGAGAGAATGCCGAGGCCACCGGTCAGTTTCTTGACCACGCCCTCTTTCCACGAGCGCAGTCGTGCCAGGTCGATCTTCGGGGCAGCGAAGTCGATGCCCCAGTTCGTCGCCTGCTCCGATTCTTCGATCAGCTTCGCGACGTGGAGCAGTGCCTTCGACGGGATACAGCCGCGGTAAAGACAGACTCCGCCGGGGTTTAGCTCCGGATCGATGAGGGTGACGGTCTTGCCGAGATCGGCGGCCAGGAATGCAGCGGCGTATCCACCGGGACCGGCGCCGACGACTGCGATGTTTGTATTTTCAGACATAAGGCGTTCAACCACGGAGGACACGAAGGTACACGAAGGAAATGCAAGTCACCTTTCTTCGTGTGACTTCGTGTCCTTCGTGGTTCATGGTTTCGTCTTTCATCCTTGAACCGAAAGCAGGAACGGTTGTTCAAAAGCTTCGGATATCCAGCGCAGGAAGCGGGCGGCGTCGGCTCCGTCAATCAGGCGGTGGTCGTAAGAGAGCGAGAGCGGCAGAATCAGTCGCGGCTCGAACTTGCCGTGGATCCATTCCGGCTCCATGCGCGAGCGGGAAAGGCCGAGGATCGCCACTTCCGGATGATTCACGATGGGCGTAAAGCCGATGCCGCCAATGCCGCCCAGATTTGTGATAGTGAAAGTTCCGCCTTCCATGTCGGCAGGCGTCAGTTTCTTTTCACGCGCCTTCTTGGAGAGCTGCGACAACTCGACTGCCAATTCGACGATGTTCTTCTTGTCGACATCGCGGATCACCGGGACGAGCAGGCCGCGATCCGTGTCGGCGGCGACGCCGATATTGATGTACTGCTTGTAGACAATTTCTTCTTTGTCGATGTCGATGCTCGCGTTGAACTGCGGAAAAACTTTGAGCGCCGCGGCGCAAACTTTCAGCGCGATGGCAGTGACCGTCATCTTGCCGCCGGCTTCTTCGGCTTTGGGAGCGAAGCGGGCTCGCAGGTGTTCGAGTTCGGTGATGTCGGCGCGGTCGTGCTGCGTGACGTGCGGAATCGTGTTCCAGGCTTCGGCCAGGTGTTCGGCGGTTTTGCGGCGAACCCCGCGCATTGATACCCGCTCGACCTTGCCATACTTGGCAAAATCAGGAAGCTGAGGCTGGGCGAAGTGTCCAGCGCGCGGCGGAGTCTGCGCGACTGTAACGGCCGCCGACAGGAGTGCTTTCGCGTAACCTTTGACGTCATCTTCGCTGATGCGGCCGCCGGGCCCGGTGCCTTTGACTTCGTAGATATCGACGCCGATCTCGCGGGCTAACCTGCGCACGTGCGGTGCGGCAGGAATGGCTTGGCGATTCTCTGTGCCCGCGACCTTGCCCAATTGCACGGGCATGGTGAACACGGGCGCGGACTGCTGCGGCTGATCGGGAGGCAGGGCCTGTTCTTCGGTCTTGCCCTCGGCGCGAATCGCGGCTTGAAACGCAAGGCGGGCTCCGTGCTGCCCGGAAACGTGCTCGACGGGAGTGTTGCGTAGCCGACTGGCTTCGGCTTGTGCTGGTGCTCCGCCTTCGAGCGTGAAGATGACCTGCCCAACTTTGACCTTCTCGCCTTCTTTGACTCTGATGTCTTTCACGATGCCGCTGACAGACGACGGGACTTCGACCACGGCTTTGTCGGTCTCGAGTTCCATGACCGGCTGGCCTTCGGAAACCTTGGTGCCGGGGGCGATCATCAAGCGGACGAGATCGCCTTGCGAGATGTTTTCTCCGAGTTCGGGGAGCTTGAATTCGCTAGGGCCGGAAGGCTTGGTCGCAACCGGGGTGGCGGGAGCAGCGGCGTCCGGCGCGGGCGTTGGCGTTGGGGCGGACACTGCGGCAGGCTGTTCTTGCGGAACCGGCGCAGGCGTGGGTAGCGGTGTTGCAGCGGGCGCTTCCGCGGCGGGCTGCGCAGGAGCTTTAGCTTCGGCTCCGTCGACGGTAAAGATGACCTGGCCGACTTTGATCTTGTCACCTTCTTTGACTTTGATTTCCTGGACGGTTCCGGTGACCGACGACGGCACCTCGACGACGGCCTTGTCAGTTTCGAGTTCCATGACCGATTGACCGGCGCTGACGGAGGCTCCGGGCGCAACCATAAGGCGCACTAGGTCGCCCTGTTCGATGTTTTCTCCCAGCTCGGGAAGTTTGAATTCGATCACCGCGTCGTTCCTTTTCTCAGAACTTGATATTAGTACTGGCGTCGCGCCAGTGGGGCTAAAGCCCCAGTTATTAGTGCTCGCTTAACGCGGCGCTGAAGCGCCGCTCTTCCACATGCGAACCGCTCAAGCGGTATACACGGCTGAAGCGCCGCTCCTCCACCTTCCCGAGCGCTCAAGTGATGTACCCCAATAAAGTGCGCTTTGGATCGTCCGACCAAAGCGTTAGCTGATGGCCGGGTTTGCTTTGTCGGGATTGATCCCCAGTTCTTGGATCGCACGCTTTACTACGTCGGTGCCGATCTTCTTCTCGCGCGCCAGCGCACCGAGCGTGGCCAGCACGATGTGTTTGGCATCTACTTCGAAGAAATCGCGCAGGGCTTTACGGCTCTCGCTGCGTCCGAAGCCGTCGGTTCCAAGAGAGACAAGTTGTCCGGGCACCCACTTGCTCAGGCTCTCTGGCAATACTTTCATGTAATCGGATGCCGCAATGAAGGGGCCCTGAGCGTCTTTCAAGGTCTCCGTCACATATGGGACCTTCGCGGGATCCGCGGGATGCAGCATGTTCCAGCGCTCACAATCGTTAGCATTGCGATAGAGCTCTTTGTAGCTGGTGACGCTCCAGACATCAGCGCCGACGCCGTATTTTTCTTCCAGAATCTGCTGCGCCTTGAGCACTTCGTACATGATGGTGCCGCTGCCCAGCAGTTGGGCGCGCAGTTTGGCGTCGCTCTTAGCCGAGACTTTGAACCGGTACAGGCCTTTCAGTACGCCTTCGCGAACGTTCACGTCGGTGGGCATGCCGGGCATGGGCAAAGGCTCGTTGGTGACGGTCAGATAATAGAAGATCGATTCCTGATCGACGTACATGCGCTTGATGCCATCCTGAATAATGATGGCGATCTCGTAGGCGAACGCCGGATCGTAGGCGAGCAGGTTCGGCACCGGCAGGGCGAGAACGTGGCTGTGGCCGTCCTGGTGCTGTAGACCTTCGCCGGCCAGCGTGGTGCGTCCGGCGGTGCCGCCGACGAGGAATCCACGGCAGCGCATGTCGGCCGCGGCCCAGATCAAATCGCCGATGCGCTGGAAGCCGAACATCGAGTAGTAAATAAAGAAGGGGATGGTGTTGATGCCGTGGTTGGCATACGCGGTGCCGGCCGCGATGAACGAGCACATCGACCCCGACTCGGTGATCCCCTCTTCGAGAATCTGGCCGTTTTTGGCTTCCTTGTAGTAGAGCAGCGTGTCCATGTCGACCGGCTCATAGTTCTGGCCCACGCTGGAATAGATTCCGACCTGGCGGAAGAGCGCTTCCATCCCAAAGGTTCGCGCTTCGTCGGGGACGATCGGAACGATGAACTTGCCGAGTTCGGGATCGCGCAGCAACTTCGCCAGCAAGCGCACGAAGACCATCGTGGTGGAAACATCGCGTCCCTCGGTGCCTTTATGGAATTCCTCGAAGTGCGAGTCGGGGAATGGCTTCATCGGCGTGGCCCGAACTTTACGGGTCGGCATGTATCCGCCAAGCTGCTGGCGGCGCGCCTGCATGTACTTGATTTCGGCGCTGTCGTCGGATGGGCGATAGAACGGGGCGTTGTGCAGTTCGTCGTCGGGGATGGGGATGCCGAAGCGCGAGCGGAACATCTGCAACTCGTCTTCGTTTAACTTTTTCTGTTGGTGCGTGATGTTCTTGCCCTCGCCAGCTTCGCCAAGGCCGTAGCCCTTGATGGTCTTGGCGAGCACAATGGTCGGAGCACCGGTCGTCTCCACGGCAGCGCGGAATGCTGCATGGACCTTGATGGGATCATGTCCGCCGAGGCGCATGCGCGCCAGTTGATCGTCGGAAAGATGCTCTACCATTTTCAGAAGACGGGGATCGGTGCCGAACAAGTTCTGCCGGAAGTAAGCGCCGCTCTCAACAAAATATTTTTGGTATTGCCCGTCGCTGACTTCCCCCAGACGCCTGACCAGCAGGCCGTCGCGGTCGTTCTGAATGAGGCTGTCCCAATCGGAACCCCAGATGCATTTGATGACGTTCCAGCCGGCGCCGCGGAAGATCGCTTCGAGTTCCTGAATGATTTTGCCGTTGCCGCGCACCGGGCCGTCGAGGCGCTGCAGGTTGCAGTTCACCACGAAGATAAGGTTGTCGAGCCGTTCGCGCGAGGCCAGTGTGATCGAGCCCAGCGATTCGGGCTCGTCCATTTCGCCGTCGCCAAGGAACGCCCAGACTTTACCGCCGGTGGACTGCTTGAGGCCGCGATTCTCCAGATATTTGATGAAGCGCGCGTGGTAGATCGCCTGGATGGGGCCGAGTCCCATGGAAACCGTGGGGAACTCCCAGAAATCGGGCATGAGCCAGGGGTGGGGATAGGAACTGAGGCCGCCGCCGGGCTTCAATTCACCGCGAAAGTTCTGCAGCTTCTCCTTGGAAATGCGGCCTTCGAGGTAAGCGCGAGAATAAATGCCGGGGGCTGCGTGTCCCTGAAAGTAGACAATGTCGCGATCGCCGCTTTCGGTTTGCGCGCGGAAGAAATGGTTGAATGCGACTTCATAGAGCGTGGCTGCCGAGGCGAAAGTTGAGATGTGTCCGCCAATGCCTTCCTGCATCTTGTTGGCGCGAACAACCATAGCCAGTGCGTTCCAGCGCACCAGGCTCTTGATGCGGCGTTCCATCTCCTGGCTGCCGGGGAACGGCGGCTGCTGGCGCGAGGGAATGGTGTTCTGGTAGGGCGTGGTGGCCGAGAAGGGGAGGTTGATGCCAGCCTCGCGGCGCGCGTGCAGCGCCAGTTGCTGCAGCAAACGGCCTGCCCGGTTGGGGCCGCCTTTGGAAAGAACATAATCCAGGGAATCGACCCACTCTCTGGTTTCCAAAACCTCTAAGCCGTCCGTTTCCGTCTGAGCCACGTCTGGTTTCTCCGTCGTAGAATGCGCAATACTTCATCATAATTCAAATTTGTGGATTCTTGGTGGCGCTAGCCTGAGATCCCTTCGACTGCGCTCAGGGCAGGCTCTTCGCTCCGCCTGAAAACCGGCTACGCTCAGGATGACTCCCCTTGGAATCGCGCAGGACGACGGGCTACTTTTTTACGGCTCCACCGTTACCAGCGGGCCAGCGATTCCGTAAGGTGGGGGTAAGGTCCGGGGGCCAGTCCGCGTATTTGCAGGGTTTCACCTGCGCTCGCAGATTGACGTCATTCTTGCGAATCTAGGAAGGTACTTGATTTTATGCATTTCTGACACTATTGTGAATGTCATATGAAGTCACCCGGCGAACCCGACCTGGAACTGCGCGGCAAGCTCATCCGCAGCCTCGGTTTGTTCCGGGAAATGTTGCCCGGGTCGTTTGTCGAACGCCAACGGGCCTGTGGTCGGCCCACCTGTCATTGCGCCGACGGCAAACGCCTGCACGTGCAATATCAGATCTCCCTACTGGTGGACGGCAAGCCGAAGACTCTCAACATTCCCACGCCGTGGGTGGAGACGGTGCGCAAAAAGATCGAGATGCGCCAACGCTTTGAGGCTGCCGCCGCGACCATCTGCAGCGTGAACCTGAAACGATTTCTTAAGGAAAAACTCAGGGAAAAGGAAGATCGCCAAGTTTGAGCCGGCACCGGCACCGGTTCGAGGCTTATCTCGACAAGGTGTTTGGCTTTTCGGATTTGGTGAGCGCTCTGCCCGAAGGACGGCAGTTTCCCCAGCACGCATGGAAAAAAGTGTTTGACGCCGTTTTCTTGGGGGCGGCGATGCAGATTCCCAGTCTGCTGCAGATCGAGGCCGAGTGTCGCGATGGAGCGCTGGCCACACGCATCGGACCGATCAGCGACGACACCCTGGGTTATTCGCTCGAAAGACAATCTCCCGAACCTGTGTTCGCGCTCAGTTGTGAAATTGCCCGCCGCCTGAAACGCAACGGAGTTCTCCGTTCCGATTGGTCCCGAGGGTTGGTGGTAGGGGCGGTCGATGGCATTGAAATCTGCAGTTCCTTTGCCCGCTGTTGCGATGCCTGTATGGAGCGCGAGGTGCAACACAAGGTGAACGGTGAGATGAAAACCGAGATCCAGTACTATCACCGCATCGTGGTCGTAGTCCTGGTAAGCACGTCGTTTCCCATCCCCCTGGGTGTCCGCTTTCAGAAGAAGGGCGAAGGCGAGGTCGCCTGCGCCTTGGCTCTGCTCCAGGATCTGGTCGGGCAGTTGGGCCGCCGCTTCCTGGATGTGCTGGTGGGAGACGCTCTCTATCTGCAAGCCCCCTTCGTCCAAGAAGTGGAACGTCTCGGTCTGGTTTGGGCCTTCACCTTGAAAGAGAACCAGCCCGAGTTATTGCGCGAGGCGGAGCGTCTGACCCAGGAATCTCCCATCTGCGTTCAGGAGGAACCGGACCGCGAGATTCGATACTGGCACTTGCCGGAGGTCGATTGGCCGGTTGCCGATCGCCAGATACGGGTGGTCAAAACGGTTCGCATCGAACAGCAGCGTCGGGTCACGGTCCGCACAAAAGACGCTGCTCGAATTAAAAGCAAGATGGCGATGTCGCAACCGAGCACCAACTTCTACGCCACCAATTTCGAGCTGGGCTCGATCTCGCCTCTGTTCCTTCATCAGTTGAGTCGCAGCCGTTGGCGAATCGATACCGAAGTCTTTCAGACCATCACCACCGACTGTCATCTCAAACACCCCGCGGTCCACCAAACCACCGCCCTGGTGGTGCTGACCATGATCCGGTTTCTGGCCTATACCCTGTCCCTGGTCTTCTACCACCGCCAAGTCCGCAGCCATGCCCGCCGAAAATGCGACACCTTTCATGCGCTGGCCCAGCGCTTCGCCTACTGGTTCCTCGCTGTTTCGCCCAACACCAGTTGATCGAGCCCGCCGTGCCTGGCCTGGGTCGTGTCCGGCAATCTTTCCGGGTGTCCGTCCTGACGCCCTGACGCTGTATTCCTTCCGACTCTAAGAATCAAGCGCATTCTCCATCCCGCGAGCATTCCAACTCGCTCCAGCCTCCTTGCCTGCCACAACCACAGTCAAATCAGCGGCGTACCCGATGGGAAGATGGCACTTTACGGAATCGCCGACCAGCGGGCGCAACGAATTGTCAGGTGGCGCGCAAGTACTGTAAAATGAAAGTTTGAGCGGGAGTAGCTCAGTGGTAGAGCGCGACCTTGCCAATTCTCCCATATCTAATACTTTCAACAACTTAACAGGCTTAGGGGAACTGCCAAGTCCTTGAAAATACGTGGAAGACGTGTGTCCGAACGGGAAAGTGATGCGGGAGTGGTCGAAAAGTGCGAAGTCGCACTCTCGGAGGCTCAGAGGGCGAGAAAAAGAGTCGCACTTTCGCTTCATCTCGCTCCCGCTTTTTGCCAGACGGGGCGAATCGAGAACTCCAGAGTGCGACTTGCTTGTCGGACTGAAGGACTTAGAGCAATTTGCACACTGAATGGTGCGGGTGCGCTCCCGCAATTCGTCTGTGTGGTATCAGATCGAGGCTTCACGACCGAGACGTTGAACTGGCGTGCTCAGTTCACCGTCGCCCCGCCGCAGCATCGCTTGTACTTTTGCCGGAACCGCACGGGCACGGCTCGTTCCGCCCGACCTTGGGAATGTTGCGACGTAGATCGCTCGCGTGGGCACTGGGACTGACCCGATGCGACCGGAAATACCGATACGCTACCGCGAGCCTCATGCTCACGGACGAACGGCGGGGGTTAGCGCTACAATTTCAACAATAGCTCGTTTCCGAATCCGAGCGGGAGGCCCCCATGCCCGTGTACGACTACGTTTGCAACGATTGTCATAAAACCTTCGAACTGACTCTTACCCTGAAGCAACACGAAGCAGAGGCGAAGTGCCCCAAATGCGGCAGCAAGAACGTGGAGCAAGAAGCGACTGCTTTTTATGCGGTGACCGGGAAGAAGAGTTAGGCTGGAAATAACCAAGCAGTGCCGTGTGGCGAAGTTCGTGCGGCTTTGTGCGCCTCAGATGAAGCTCACACTCAAGGCGCGGATCAACCGCTCGGACGCCGGGACGATCCGGCAAGCTCTCGACGACCAACTCGCCGCGAACGGCTCGGTCAGGAAAGAGAGCGACGGAACTGAACCGCACGCTACTCTCCGCGTTGAGAAAAGTGAACAAGAAAACGACGCTCCGTGCCGAATGGAGTTCTAACGACGGCACGACCGAGAGATATTTCGATTACGTCCTGAAGAAGACGATCAAGGGCTGATCCCGCCACTGTGCGTGATATTGCCCCGCAAAATAACCCCATACACTTCTGCGCTGCTGAAATCGAACCATTTCCATCGACGGGGAACTTTTCCGTCGAAAAACCCGTATAGTAAGGTGTGCAGTCTGAAGAACAACTCGATTTGAAGACAATGAAACGTGTGAAGAAGCAGAGCGCCTTGCTGCTAAGGCTGTACGAGGCAGAACTTGCCAGTGACCCTACCAGTCACGCTACCGCATCTTCGCGTAGCAATCTGATAGCCCTGCGTCACACGATTGCGCAGTTGTATGGAGATGACGTCTTCATTGCTGGACTGCCAAATGCAGATTGAATAGTCTTTTGGCACCGAGATACACTTTCCAGCATGAACACAAAAAAACTGCGGTTAGAAGGGCAAGACATAGTAACCCATGACGGGCAACTTGTTCGACCGTTATCTGACAATGAGCGGATATTGCTCGCCGAAGTCGAAGCCCGCAGTCCTGAAAATTACCTTTGGGTTATCAGAGATATCCTCCACAAAGAGCAGATAGCTTGGGACGCTCGCGGCTAAAAAATGCGTTTTATGGTCCTAGTTGCAAGCTAACCCTTCTTCTGCCCTGCCCTTACCTTCGCCCATCGCGCTCGCTGTGCTGCGGCAATCTTCCTCCGAGCGGCGGCTGACATCGTCTTCCTCTTGGGCGTGCTGACGACGATCTGCTTCTGCCCTCTAGTTCGCACCCTTGCCCAACGTGCTCTCTGTGCAGCCGCGATCCTCGCCCTTCCTGCTGCTGAAATCTTGCGCCTAGCTCCAGTTCGTCTTCCGTATGAGTCGCCGTCGAGCGCGGTGAGCGCGGCGTCCAGTTGTTCGACCGTTCGCAGCTGCCTCTTACGCTTCGTCCAGGTATGCACAAAGTTGACGTTCCCAGCGAGTTGGCCGCGATCGATGAGTTGATCGTACCGACAAGTTATAACGCGCTTTCGAATGACGATCCCGCGTTTGCGTTATTCGCCGCTCTATCTGCAAGGCCGCTTGGTCGAAGTCCTGCCGCAAAAATGGTTTACAGCCTCGCAGTATCAGGTCGGCAAACAATGGATTTCGCGGGCCGCCCGCGATGTGGAATCGCATCGCATCTTTGGGGAATGTTTTGGTGCGGGAACCTTCGTGCTGGAAGAAGACGGCTGCCGCCTGGCAGAGTGGCTGGACAAAAAGTCTTAAATCCAGCGCAAATTAGAAAGTCAGTAGGTTCCCAATCAAGACTCCAGGCTGGGCTTGGATTTGCTTCTGCCGCTGCCGGACGCGTTGCGCAGTGTTGCGCGAGTGTTATACCGTAAACAGTCTGCTTCTCTTCCATCCATGGCTGATCGCAGTGAAATTTCCGTGTCGTCTGTCCCCCAGGCGTCCAACGTCCTGGCAACCAAGCTTGATCCGACCTCGGCAGCACCGCGGCGACCCCGGGATGCGCGGCGGCCCGGCGGACCCAGGCGGTGTAGCCGACCGCGGCGCCCTTGGTGACCTTAGTCCGGTTGATCAGCCACGCCCGCGGGCTGTAATCCGCATCCGCGCAGTACCCCTGCCCGGCGGTGAACGCGGCCAGCACCGAGGTACGCGCCGCGGTGTACATCGAATGGGCCTGCTCCAGCATCTGCAGGCAGTGCGCCTGGGTCTCAGCCGCCATCGCTGTCGCGTCCACCGTAGCCAGGTAACCCAGCGCGGACCTCAACATCTCCAGCGCCTCGGCGGCGCTGGACGGCGATGCGACACTGCTGATCATGCTGTGTCACCTCCTCCCAGGATGCTCGCGGACCGGCGGACGGACTCCTCTCCCCGGCCATCCCCTGGACCCCCACCGGCCGGGTTCGGCTGTTCGACTTCTAGTTCGATTCTAGCAGTCCATTACGACATTTCCGGGAACGCCACATTGAAGAATCCGGATTTTTCACGGAAGCAATATGTCTGAAATATCCCCATATGGGCGAGAGGCGGGTATGTGATTCTCCTGTAGCGCAGAACGAGCGCATCGAGTGGCCCCGGCTGGATACTCCGTCGATAAGTCGGCCGGCATGAGGTCCTCGACACTGGCGGGGCCAAGCACGCCAGCGTCGAACCGCGCCGGTCTCCTGCTCACGGCCCCCGCCGGGAACCGCAAGCCTAGATGGGCTCGGTGAGGTTGACCGTGTTACCGTCCGGGTCCTGGATATGTGCCACGCGCTGCCCCCACGGCATGTCGTTCGGCGGGCCGAGTACCCGTCCGCCCAGGGCCTCGACGTGCTCGAGCAGTCCCGCCACGTTTCCTACCCTCAGATCGCCGACGTTCACGTTGAGCAAGATCCGCTGCGGGGCATCGATCTGAGCATCTCCGTCGGCCACCACACCGAGTTCGGCGTTACCGATCCGCAGGCCTGTTCGTCACGGTACGTCATTCCGGCCATGGCGCCAGGAGCAACTGGACGGCCGGCTGGCCGATGGGTAGTCGCGGCAGCTCGTCTTCGAGCCCCGAGCCAGGGCCGCCGGTCCGGAGGCGGGCACACCGGCGCGATGGTCGAGCGGGCCTGCTGCGGGCAACACACAAGCAACACAAGTCCGGGCATTGGCGAAGATCAACACGCCGGTAACACGAACAAGACGGCATTCCCCGGCACACGGCGGCACGATCGCTAGAATAGGCATGTAGGCCCAGTCACCAGCGTCGATGCGCGTGAGCTGGGCTGTTGGAGCCTTTTCCAGGTATGGGCTCTCGGGATGATAGAGCTCCTGAAAAACGGACGGTCAAGGGCTGGTATCGATTCGGCTCTTACTTCAACCTCAGTGCGGACCTCTTATTCACCGGCGAGCCCGTGTAATGGCCGTTTTGCGCAAGCTGCGGTCGGGGCATGGTGCACGTTCGGGTCACATGCAATGCCCGTCACAACCCAGTTCAGGCAGACGATGTTTCCGGCCCCGCAGGCCGGCGCTTGCCAGGCCCGGCGGACAAGGCGAGAGCTTTGGCGTGTCCGGTACGACGGCGCGGCGGCGGAGGGATCCGCGGCTGCCGGGATGCCACGTACAGTGTCGTGATGCCCGATATCAAGCCTCCGCGCCTGGCGGGCAGTGAGGCTGAGACCTTGCATGCCCTGCTGCAATATCAGCGGGATTCGCTGGTCCGCAAGGTCGCCGGCCTGGATGACCCCTCGGCGCGATGGTCGCCGGTCGGCACCGGTACTAGCCTGCTGTGGCTCGTCAAGCACATGACCCGCGCTGAGATCACCTGGGTCCTGCGCCGGTTTGCCGGGCAAGACGTCGCCATCCCCGGCGACCAGCCCGGGCCGGGCGACACCCTCGACGCCGTGACCGCCGCGTACCGCAAGGCCTGGCAGCAGGTGGACCGGGTAGCCTTCGCCGGGCCCGGCCTGGATGAGCTGTGCCAGCGCCCGGACGCGGATCCGCCGGTGAGCCTTCGCTGGGTGCTCATGCACCTGCTGGAGGAGACGGCGCGCCATGCCGGGCATGCTGACATCCTCCGCGAGCTGATCGACGGTCGCACGGGCCGGTAACTGCGGCGGCTGCGAGCGGGCCGGGCCCGGGGACGAGGTCCTCCGAAAGGGGAGGTTCAGCCGGTTCGCCTCAGCTCACGTCCGCAAGATCCCGGTCGCTTCGGCGAGTTGGTCACCGACCTCGGCTTGGCAGACGCGGCTAATGCCGGGACGGTCCTCATCCCTGTCAGCCGGTGGCACCGGGCGCGACGCCGTGCCTCCCATGAGCTCGGTGATGAGGATCCGGCTGCGCCTGCGGCCGCGGCGGCAGCCGGTGGCGGACTCGGTCGTGGCATGAGCAGACAGCGGTGCGGCAGAGTTGCCCGGCACAGCTACCGGCGAAGACCAGTCCTGACAGCGCTCTTGGCGAGGATTTAGCGCGGCGCGATCAGGCTGGCGATCACGCGCCATGGAATCGTCTCGCCGCGTGGCAACTTCCCCAGCCGCGGCGTGGCCCCGACGACGACGCCGAACCAGCGGCCGCGGATATCCCAGCCGCCGATGCGGACGTCGGCACCGGTGAGCTCAGCGCGGCACAGCTGCCACAGGTCGTCGTGATGCACGATGCCAGCGACGGCGGCCAGGTGCGGTCGTGCTCCCGCGAGCCGCCGCGCGGCGATCAGTGTCTCGGCCGGGGTCAGGACGCTCACCACGACAGCATGGGCACAGGTGGCGCTCGATGACCACCGCGACGGCCAGGCCGCTGTCCGCGGGGCGGCATCTGGTCTCGGATGCGGCAAGAGAACCACACAGCCGTTCGTCTACAGCTGTTCGGTGACAATGCACGAGTCCGCATCGAGGTCTGGGATGCCGAATCGCGGCCGCCGGCTCCCAGAGATCCCGGCGAGGACGGCATACCCGACGTCGAAGGTGAGGGAGGGCGTGGGCTGTTCCTGGTAGCGGCGCTGAGCGCGTGCTGGGATTGGTATCTCACGCAGGAGCCCGCCGGCAAGGTCGTCTGGTGTGAGCTTGAGGCCGAACGGCCCGAACTTTCTGAAGTCGGCGGACCGGCTTCGCCGCTACTGCAGCGGCGGATGCCCCGTCAGGTGCAGGTACGACCGGTTGTGGTGATAAACGACCCGGATATTCTGCGTCGGATTCGGGATGGGCTCCGCGATCTGAGCGATTGCTGAGCAGGCTTATTATCCAGCCGGGTCGATTCTCAAGGTGAGACATTGCGGACAACTACGCATCGGAGCGACGATGGGCACTTCGATGCCATGATCGTCTACGCTGGTGCATCAATTCACGGAGAAGAGGAGTTGTGCAGGCATGGCACAGAAGGTTCAGACCCTGCTTATAGATGACCTCGATGGTGGTGAGGCAGAGACCACAGTGCGCTTCGGGCTGGACGGCACGGAGTATGAGATCGACCTGAGCGCTAAGAATGCCGACGCGTTGCGGAAAGCGCTGGCGCGGTACGTCGACGCCGCTCGTCGGGCGCCTGGCGCTGCTGCTCGGCGGCCAGGCCGAAGCGGGCGTAAGCCTGCCGGTGCCAACGGAACCGACCCCACCGCGGTTCGGGAGTGGGCCAAGTCCCAGGGCATTGAGGTTAAGGACCGCGGGCGGGTGCCGGCGGAACTGGTCGTGAAGTTCAAGGCAGCCACGGGGCAATAGGGCACGACTTTGGAATTCGCAGTCTCGTGTTGCCGTCATTCCCGAGCGCCGAACACCCCCTTCGCCGCGCGGGAGCCGGCCGTGTGCTCGCATCGCCTGGTCCACCACCGCGAACGAGTAGGCGGCCAGCAGGTCCTCGCCGGGCAAGGCAGCAAGCAGCACGTGGTCACCCGCCCGCAGCCCACAGCGGCGGCGCAGCGCGGCCGGGATCACGACGCAGGGCCTGGCCGGCACGGTGACCATGCCGCCCGGGTCGCCGCGTGCCATCATCACCCCGGCGTCGGCGGTGAGGGTCAGCCGGTCACCGCCGCGCCAGCCCAGCGCGCTGATGGCCGCCCGGTCGGCGACCCGGCCGGAGGCGTCGATGCGGCCGAACCCGTAGACCACGTCCGGCCGGCCCGGCGGCCTGGCCAATGGCATCGGACGGCCCGCACCAGGCTTGCCCTGCCGGCAGCCAGGGCTGGCGGCGGGGATGACAGGGGCAACGGGCCGGGCAGTCATGGCTGCCTCCCTGACGGGAGGCGGCGGCGCGGCCGGGGGCCGGGGCGGCCGTGATGACCTGCTGCCCGGCGTGCGTGTTCGAGCGGTGCCTGGTTTAGGGGAAATCGCACCGGTTCCGGTGTCCGAGGGGAGACTTGAATACGCCGGCCGGTGAGATATCCCCAGAATGGTGAGCGTTCCCGCGGCGTGTTCAAGCGCTGCGAAAACCGGTGCGAAATCACCTGTTGCGGTGCTCAAGCGGGTGCTTGTTCCCGCGTTCCGGTGAGAAATCCCTGAATCAGCGATTTCATACTGCCGCATCACGGGCGTGGGTCGGCTCGTGCGCCTAGTGGGTGCCGGCATGGGACCATGACCAGCTCGGCAAGACCCTTGAGCGTGCCCAGCGCGGCGAAGTGGACTATCTCGTCGTCTGCCCCCCTCTGGCTTGCCCGTGGCCCTCGGCGAGATCGACTACACGCTGCCCCCGGGCGCCGGGACGCTGTGGCAGCTCGCCGTCCACGGGGCGCTGCAGTCATGCGGGATCGGCACCCTCCTCATCCAGGCCGCCGAGCAGCGGATCCTCGCCCGCGGCCTGCGCCGGGGCGAGCTAGCCGTCGAGGAGAGCAATCACCGGGCCCGCGGCTCTATGAGCGGCTCGGCTATGCCGCCTACGGCCGCAAATCCGAGGCGTGGGATGAAGAGCCGAGGACGGATCGGTAAGGCGCTATGAGACCGTGTGCATGCTGATGCGCAAAGAGCTGTCATGGTCCCACGGCCGACCGTGACCACCTGTAACCCCATGATGAAGCAGGCAACCCCACCTCACCATGGTCGACTACCCTTGGCGAATGGTCAATTAACCGCGACGCATTCACGAAACCTATCCAGTTACGTTCAAAATAGGTATACATTTACCCGAGAGGTCAAGGCAGCTTGGCTGATAGGGTAATTTGTACTTTACAGCTGGAGGGGGATGCGATGGCGCAAGTGGTGTGTGTGCATGGGGTTGGTCAACAGCGCGAGACGCCGAATACGCTGCATGCTATCTGGGCTCCAGCGCTGTGCGGTGGGGTGAGCCTTGCGGGCGGCGCGTTGGCAGAAGGAGAGGTGAGGTGCGCCTTCTACGGTGATCTGTTCCGTCCGCCGGGTCGCCACCTGGGTGACCTGCTGATTCGGGCAGAGGACCTTGACTTCTTCGAGCAGGATCTGCTCGTTAAGTGGTGGGATGAGGCGGCCCGTACCGATATGGCAGTAATTGCACGGGATTCACGTACTTTGGCGCGGACACCGCGGAGCGTGCAGGGCGCGCTGCGGGCGCTGAGCGGATCACGGTTTTTCGCCGCCCTAGGGGAGCGGGCGCTGCTGGGCGATCTGCGGCAGGTCCGCGACTACTTCCATGAGCCGGAGATCCGGCAGCAGGCCCGGCAGCGGGTGAGCGAGGCAATCGGGGACGATACCCGGGTGCTGGTCGGTCATTCGCTGGGGTCGGTCGTGGCATATGAGGCCCTGCGCGCGAACCCGGGATGGCCGGTCAGGCTGCTGGTAACCCTGGGCTCCCCGCTAGCGATCCCGAACCTGATCTTCGACCGGCTGGAACCCTCACCCCTGCCTGCGGCTGAACCACGGCTGGGTCCGCGTGGCCGCTGGCCAGGCAAGGGCCGAGAGTGGGTGAACGTGGCCGATCAGGGTGATGTGGTAGCGCTGGTCAAGGACCTGCGGGTGGCGTTCGGGCCGGGCGTGGACTGCTGGATTGTAGACAACGGCGCGACCGCTCATGATGCCAGGCCTTACCTGACGGCGGTGGAGACCGGCCGGGCCATCTGGAATGGCCTCAGCTTCGGATCTTGTCGAACTGAGTCGGGGACGGATAGTGGCACACCGTGGCAACCGGTTCCTGCTGACCTGCGCAATGACCTACTATGAACATTGCGCGGATTGGGATCGTGCTCCAGGTCCGCAGTACCGCTAAGCCTGGGCTGACGGCAGCCACAGTTGTAGAGATTCCGTCTGCGACTATTGAGGGGATCTCTGCGAACACGAAGTGCCGATTCAAAAGGTTACGAGCCACTCGCTGCTGCTACGTCGCCGTTCGGCAATGGAGGGGGTGTTCGCTAATGGACGCCGTGCAGGCGAACCGTTTCCTGCTGACCTGTGCGGTAACCAACTACAAACACAACCCGGATTGGGACAGGGAAGAGCTGCATAAGGACGTCGCGCGGATGGTGGCGCTATTCTGCGGCGACTTCTTGCCCGAAGACTGCCGGTACACCCATGCTGACGTGCTCGGTGAGAGCCCGACTTCAGTGGAGTTGCGGGACCGATTGCGGCGCTTCTGCATGAGCGAGGACAGGAACCCCGATGACTATGTCGTGGTCTACCTGACCGGGCATGGGGAGATCCTCGATGACGGGGACTACGTGCTACTCACTAATGACACCTGTCCCTCGGATCTGCTGAACCGCACCGTACCCGCTGGGGACATCGTAAAGATGATCCTCGCAAACACCCCCGTCCGGCGGTTGCTGTTGCTGCTGGACACCTGTTACTCCGGGCAGGGTGGGGAGGCCATGGTGCAGGAGGCGCTGCGCCGCATCGACGATGCTGCCAAGAGGTTGCACGGTCAGGCTAAGATCTCAGAGGGCGGCGGAGTCGTGGTAGTAGCAGCGACACGTCCGCACGAGCAAGCGCTGCCAGGAACGTTTACGAATTACCTGGATCGGGCGGCTAGGTCTTTGGCGGCAGCCGGTAATGCACCGCCGACATTGCGCGTTGGGGCCCTGATCGCGGCCGTAAACTCCGACCCAGGCAAGCCGGCGTCACAAACCTCAGTCTGGCACCAGATCGCGATGACTGGCGATGAGCCTGCGTTCATCCCTAATCCCCGGTACCGGGCGCGGCTGATCGACGTGGACTTGCTGGAGCAAGAACGCGCTCGGTACGCAGAGCAGCGCGGGGCGCATCTGCGGGACCGTTTCCTGCCTGCAACTAAATGGTTCACTGGCCGTCACGCTGCCCTTAGCGCCGTGGCTAGATGGCTGGACAGCCCGGCCGCCACCTCTCACACACTGGTGGTGACCGGCAATGCCGGGTCTGGCAAGACTGCGCTCCTCGGACTGCTCGCTGCCCTGTCCGACCCAGATCGGGCCCCGTCTGTCCCCCGGGATGGGTTCCCGGCAGGGCTGAAGATCGCTGAGGGCGCGGTCAGCGAGGCAATCTATGCCGGCACGATGACCACAGGTCAGGTCCGCGACCGGATCGCCGCTGCGGCGGGCCTGCACGCCGATACAACGCAGGAACTCATCGACGGCCTTAGCCGGGACGACACCGCTGCCTTGGTGATGCTCATCGACGCTCTCGATGAGGCCGCGGACCCTCCTGGCCTGATCCGTACGCTGCTCGGCCCACTGATCAGGCAACACCCCGGCAATCTCAGGCTGCTTTTGGGCACCCGGCCCTATCTGCTGACCGGCAGTCTGCTCGGGAAGCCGGAAACCGGCGACTATCTGCCGATCGATCTGGACTCCTCGCAGTACGCCGATCCTGCCAGTATCGCCAGCTACATCCGCCGGATTCTGCTCTCTGACGATCCGCTGGACAGTACCTACCAGCCGTCTGGCCTTTACCGGGCGGCACGCGCAGCAGCGGTCCTTGAAGCCATTACCGAAGCGATCAGCGAGGCAGCCGGAGCTTCGTTCCTAGTAGCGCGAATCACTGCCACCACCGAGGCGACTGCGACTCGGCTGCCCGACCCGCGGAACCTAGTGTGGCGGCGCGCCCTGCCTCGGCACGCCGGGCAGGCGATGCAGCGGGACCTGCGCCTGCGCCTAGGTGAGGAAGCGGGCAGGGCCGCCAGGCTGCTGCTGCCGCTGGCCTACGCCCAAGGCAGCGGGCTCCCGTGGGAGGGTATCTGGCCCCGCCTTGCCGACGCGCTATCGCCTGGTCACGGGTACGGCAACGAGGACCTGGTCTGGCTGCGCCGGGCTGCTGGCTCCTACGCCGTCGAGGGCCTTGAAGGTGGCCGCTCGGTCTACCGGCTATACCACCAAGCCCTCAGCGAACACCTGCGCGAAGGTAGAGACGAGACAGCTGACCACGTCACGATCGCCTGCGCTCTGGCCGCTCAGGTACCCCCAGGGCCGGCGGCCCAGCTCGACTGGTTCTCTAATTCTTCTCACCCCTACACACTCACCCATCTCGCAACGCACGCAGCTCGCGGCCGATGTCTGGATTCCCTTCTCGATGATCCCGGCTACCTGCTGGCGGCCGCCCGGCCGCAACTCCACGCCGCCCTCCCGTCCGCCATAAGTGATCAGGCCAAGCGCCACGCCCATGTCTATCGTCGTGTGGCTCATCACCTGGAGGTTAAGCCGCGTCAGGAATGGGCCTCCTACCTAGAACTGGCCGCGCGCTGTTACGGCGCACCGCTCCTCGCTGACTCGATCGATCGATACTTTCCTCGCTCGTGGTCAGCATGCTGGGCTTCCTGGCGCCCTGCAGTCACTCCCCTTTACATCGCCACGGGCCATGCTGACTCAGTTAATGCGATAGCGGTGGCCCAGCTGCAGGACGGGCCTGTGGCGGTGTCTGGCAGCGCCGACGGTAGTGTGCGCGTTTGGGACCTGGGGAGCGGATCTCTGGTTGGGAGGCCTATTACTGGCCACACTGCCGCCGTCCGTGCAGTCGCGATTACCGAACTGCAGGGCCGCCCAGTAGCAATATCGGCGGGCGACGATTGCAGTGTGCGGGTCTGGGACCTGGAATCGGGCGCAGTCGTCGGGGCGCCCTTCACAAGCCGTGCCGCAATCCGCACGGTGGCGGTCACCCAGCTTCGGGGCCGTCCAGTGGCAGTATTGGGCAGCGATAGCGGCAGTGTGAGTGTCAGGGACCTGGAAACCGGGGAACACCTCGCCGCCCCCACCGCACCGGCGGGGGAGGGCCTCCGCCTCTTTAGCGATGGGACTATCGCCGGCCGGACAACCATGGGGCATTTCGCCGGTCACGTCACTGCCGTCCGCGCGGTGGCGGTAGCCGACCTTCGGGGGCGGCCGATTATTGCTTCTACTTCGGAAAGGGGAACAAGGGCTACATATGCCTATGCCACCACCAAAAGCCGCGGAGTGTCGATGTGGGACCTGGAAACCCGCGAACTAATCTACAAACGCGTCTCATCTCGCACCACCGCTGACGCGTTGACTGAATATGCCGGCGAGGTGCTTGCTATTGCAGTGGCCGAGTTGCGGGACGACCAATTGGTCCTTTTTGGCTGCGAAGATGGCAGTGTACGGGTCTGGGACCTGAAGACCGGCAAAGCCTTCAAGGAGCCCTTCGAGGGCCACACAGCGGCAGTGCTGGCGGTTGCGGTCACCGAGTTGCAGGGCCGCGAGGTGGTGATATCGGGTAGCCAGGACGGGAGCGTGCGGGTCTGGGACCTGGTGTCCGGCGCTGCGATCGGGGAGCCATTCATTGGCCAGGCGGAGGTGCGCGCAGTGGCGGCGGCCGAATTGCAGGGTCGCCCGGTGGTGGTCTCCGGCAGCAGTGACGGCAGCGTGCGGGTCTGGGACTTGGCGGCCGGAGCGCGGCCCAGGGAGCCGTTTACCGGCCATTCATATTCGGTGCGCGCACTGGCGGCGACAGAATTGCAGGGTCGCTCGGTGGTGGTCTCCGGCAGCGGTGATGGCAGTGCGCGGGTGTGGGATCTTGCAACTGGACTTGAGGTCGGGAGGCCCTTCACCGGCCACGCCGCGGCCGTACTGGCAATTGCAGTCGCTGACTTGCAGGGGCGCCGAGTGGTCATTTCAGGCAGCGACGACGGCACCGTACGGGTGTGGGACCTGGCGACCCGCATTGAGGTCGGGAGGCCTTTCGTTGTCGGCATGCCCTTCATAGGCCGTACCGCCGCCCTGGCATTGGTGGTTGCCAAGCTGCGCGGGCGGCCGGTGATAGTGTCCGCTAGTAGAGACGGCAGCCTCCAAGTCTGGGACCTGGCAACTGGCGTCGAGGTCGGGGGGCCCTTCACCGGTCGCAGCGCAGGTGTGCTGGCGATGGCCGTCGCCGAGCTGCGCGGGCGGCCGGTGATAGTGTCCGTTGGCAGAGACGGCAGCGTACGAGTTTGGGACCTGGCAACCGGCGTGGAAGTCCGGAAACCAAGCATTGGCCACACTCATGAGGTACTCGCAGTGGCGGCTGCGGAACTCCACGGTAGGTGGGTTGTCATTTCCGGCAGCGCCGACCGGAGTGTGCAGGTGTGGGATCTCGCAACCGGCGCCGCACTAGGGCGGCCCTTCACCGGCCACACCGCTGCCGTACTAGCAGTGACGGTCGCCGATCTAAACGGCCGGGCGGTAGCGGTCTCCGGCAGCGCCGACCGGAGTGTACGGCTGTCGGATCTGGCAACTGGCGCCGCACTCGGAGAGCTCGCTAGAGGTCATACCGAATGGGTACGTGCGGTGGCGACGGCCGAGATGTACGGGCGTACGGTAGTGGTGTTCGTTAGCGATGACAATTCCCTACGTGTACGAGACCTGGCTACTGGCGCTGCGGTTGGGGAGCCTTTCACGCACCATACCGGTGAGGTACTCACGATGGCAGTGGGGGAACTTGACGGTCGGAAGGTAATCGTCTCGGGCAGCGCCGACTGCAGCGTACGGGTCTGGGACTCGGCGACCGGCGCCCTGGTTGGGAAACCCATCCAAGGCCATGCGTCTGCCGTGCTGACGGTGAAAGTCGCCGACCTAGGCGGGCGACCGGTGGTCGTTTCTGGCAGCGCCGACCGGAGCGTGCGGGTGTGGGATCTGGCAAGCGGCTCCCCGATCGGGAAACCCATCACCGGTCACTCCGGGTGGGTGCGCACCATGTCAGTGGCAAAGCTGCATGAGCGGCTGGTGGTGGCATCAGGCTGCGACGACGGCAGCATTCGGGTGTGGGACCTTGAGACCGGCGTCCCAGTGCGAGAACCTTTCGTCGGTCATGCGGACTCGGTACACGCGCTAGCGGTCGCTTACGTGCACGGCAGACCGATGGTGGTATCAGGAAGTGCGGACTGCAGCATCTTGGTCTGGGACCTCGAGACCGGGCGAATCTCTCAGGCGATTAAGAATCTTAACGGCCCGGTAATTGATATGGCCCTTAGATCAGATGGACGGAGTCTCAGGGCACTTGTCGGCGACTCCTCGGGAACCGCCGTCCTTACATATTCCTTGACCCTCTCCGACCATTTTGGACAACGAGTCGCTTCCCATTTCCACGGGCCTACACGTAGGGGCTTGAGAAATCTGCGGCATCATTCACCGATAGGCGCCCTTTGTCATATCGATTTCCCCCCTCGTGAAATCGTCGGCCATGGGACAAAACTCTATATCCACACAGCGGCTAACTCGCAGATCATTGACATCGATGCTGTCATTCATGGAATCAAGGCTATCTCCTCAGAGAAATTGATAATCGCCACATCGCGAGGCATTGTCATGCTTAAGATAGTTGCGAGCGACGCATAGCACACGATGTGAGCCTGCCGCACCCGCTTGCCGCTGAGGTATAGGTCAGTGTGGTTTTGTCAATCTCAGAGTGCTACAGCCACCTGAATAGCGACTTCAGGAGCCATGCCGAAACCGACGCCTAACTTAGCGCCAAGCCGCTGGCACCAGCACCACCTGACTCCCCCCGCGGTCCGCTCGCGCCGTGGCTGCGGGCGATGATCTCCTTCTGGATCTCGGTGGTGCCGACGGAGCTCGACTGGACGCGGCTGAGCCCCCAGAGCTCGCAATCGCGGCGGAGAGCAACGGACTGGTGTTCCCGCCGGTCAAGGCGGGCTCTACCCGGTCAGCGCGAGCCACGGCGTTCGCCCGGTGCGATCTGGGCGGCAATCACCCGCCCTGAAATCGCCTCGTGGCGCCGCAACTCCCCGAGCCGCGGCGTGGCCCCGACAACCACGCCGAGCCAGCGGCCGCGGATATCCCAGCCGCCGGTGCAGACGTCGACTCACCGGTGAGCTCACCGCGGCACAGTTGCCACAGGTCCTCGCGATGCACGATGCCAGCGACGGCAGCCAGATGGGGTCGTGCTCCCGCGAGCCGCCGCGCGGCAATCAGTACTTCAGCCGCGGTAAGGACGCTCACCACACCAGCATGGGCACGTGCGGCGCTCGATGACCACCGTGGCGGCGAGACCGTCGTCCGCAGGGTGGGACAGCCCTCCGGCCAGCGGCCCCTCCGGCCAGCGCCCCGGTTCCGGTTCGACCCGGCGGCCTTCGCGGTCGCAGCCAGCCGGGCAGCATCGAGCTTGAATGCAAGCGTCGTCAGCGCGCACACGGCCGAGGAGATCATCTGCGTTGTCGGCGTAGCCGCGCCAGACCGGCCCTCGGCGGTTGCCGTCGCCCTGGCCGTCGTCGCCGGCGCGTTCAAGGCTGAGGATCCGGTCCGGTCACCCAGCCGGTGAGCGGCCGGTGCCCGCGGTCGTGCGGCGGTTCGAAGAACACCGTCTGCCAGAGCTGGTCGTGGCAGCTGTTGCACGCGACCCGGACGTGTCCCATGCCGCGGCCGCGCCCGGCAGCCTCCCGGGCCGGCTCGCACAGGCACGGCGCCCAGCTCACCTGCGCCTTGCCGGGCCACAGCTGGTGACCGAACGGACAGGACTCAGGCTTGTTATCGAACAGAGAAACGGACATCCAAACGATCATGCCCTGACTAGCTGTCACGCGTCAATAATCATCGTGACGTGCATGGATGACCGGTATCAGGACCAACCCGGTCGTGTCACAGCTCAGCCTTTCGGTCGGCTGGTCATGGCTCCGAGTTCGCCCGCCAGCGCCTCCAGTTAAGCCATGGCCGGGGCGCCCGGCGATTCTTGGATCGATGATGTCTGTCGTGCGTCAGCGATTCTCGCTTGCGCCCAGCGGCGGGATGTGCGTCCGAACATCTGAGCGAGCCGGCGTTCCGAAAGCGGATTGCCGGCCTGCACGCTGAGCCTGTACGCGGCCACCGCCGCGTCATTGACGGCGCTGGCTTCAGGCACCTCATCGTCACGCTGCTCGTTGGCGGGGATAGTCGGCAGCCTGGCGGCCTGACCTTCGGGCCGCCGCGCCGGGCCTGACCCGTGGCGCTCGCTCCCGCCGGGGCGATCGCCGTCAACGGCCGAAACCGGGAGGGAACGAATCGCGGTACGGCATGCCGCGCGACTGCAGAGGTGCTCTGCCCACGGCCCGGGTTCCACCGCTCCGGAAGTGCGGATCAGCCAGACTAGGAGCTCATAGGAGCCCGCGAGGCTGACCGCCGGCCAGGCCGCGACCATCGCTCCGACGGGACCGTGGGACCAGCCCTGGGCCATGTTCGCCGTGAGGGTCGCCGCGATCCCTAGCCCGAGCAGCCACCGGGCGAGGGAGGGTACCGGTACCCGGTGCCGTGCCGCGTACAGCACCACCATCGAGCTGGCGTACACCAGGCCGTCGATCGTGGCGGGCTCGAGTCGAGCGGTGATCCCGCTCTCGCCGTGTGCCCGGACGACAGCGTAGGCATGCCAGTAGGAGACATACGCCGCGATGCCCGCCACGGCGAGCACGGCCACCGCAGTGGACAGGCGGGTGGCGCGGTCGATGCCGCTCGTCAGGGGCGCGGGCGGGTCATCATCGCGCACTGGGCAGCCGTCGGCGCTGAACCCGCCGCGGACTGCTTCGGCAAGCTCTTCCTGCTCGACGGCAGCGCGAATCGAACAGAGATCGGTTCGGGCGAAACCGGGGCCGGGCATGGGCTCCTCCTCCGTGACCGGCTGGGAGGAATTTGGGAGATCGCATCTGGCGCGAACCGCCCTGAACCTGTCCCAACCGAGCTGAAGCAGAGCCTCTGATCTCGCCTTTCGCCGAAGTCCCTGGCCAGGACGCCGATCGGAACCCCATGGTAAGGAGAAGGTCTACGGTTCGATTCCGTAACGGGGCTCCAGCTCAGCGAGGTTTTTCGAACTCGCGAATCAAGATCAAGAGACTAACCAAGTGACTACGACGCCTCGGTCGTGCCTGGCTGGTCGTCTCCGTCGTCTGCTGCGCTGAAGACCTGATCCATGACCGTCGCGCCTCCGCGAATGGCGGGCACGATCACGTGCCGGTAGACGGTCTCGGTCACGTGGGTGGACTTGTGGCCGACAGTGTCGCTGATCTCTTGGAGCGGGACGCCGTTACTGCTCATGATCGACACGGCCGTGTGACGGCCTTCGTGAGCGTGCCAATGGCCGATGCCGGCCCGCCTGGTCATCTTGCCGAACCGCCAGTTGAGCGCGTCGCTGGTGTACATACGTCCGTTCTCGTGACAGAACACGAGGTTGTTGTTATGCCAGGCGGTGCCCGCGGCTAGCCGTTCGGCGGCTTGGCGCTTCCTGTGCGCCTGGAGAGCGGCGACGGCACGCTTGGGGAGGACGAGGGAGCGTTTCGACTTGGGCGTCTTGACGTCGCCGGTCCGGCTCGCCGACCGCCACACGTGGATGACCTCGTTGTCGAGGTCAACGTGATCCCAGGAAAGCTTGCGCAGCTCTCCAGGACGCAGGCCGAGCGTGATCGACAGCACGAACAGCGCTTCGAGCCTGCGGCGTTCGTCCTTGTCGACGTCGAGGCCGAGTTCCGTGCGGCAGAAGCGGCAGTTGGTCGTAGCCAGGTCGGTGCCTACCTCGGTCAGGGGAGCGCCCAGGCGCGTCCACGTACCGCACGCCAGCTCGCCAGTCTCTGAGGCGGCGTGAGTCGCCGCGTACTTGCCCTGACTGACCTTCACAACCTTGACGAAGCTCGTCGGCTGACCGCTGGCGGCTTGGAGCACCTTGCTGGCCTGCTCCTCGGTCATGGCCCGCGACGGGTGCCCGGGCTGTCCCTGGGGCAGGTCGACGAGCTCGGCGACGTTCTTGCCGATGAGGTCGTACTTCTGCGCTCGGCGGATCGACCTGACAAGCGTGCTCTTGATCTTCACTAGCGATGACTTGCTGAGGACCTTGGCGACGTCCCTCATAAACCGGTCCGCGTCGGTAGCCTTGAACTCCGCCAGCTTCTTGGCGCCGATCTTCGGATAGATCCACTTCTCGGCCTGGCTGCGATAGGTGGCCAGGGTGTGCGGATCGAGCTCGAGCGAGTCGAGCCAGTCCATGACGCACTGCTTGACGGTGTAAGTAGCCGGTGTGTGGATGCCGGCCTTGATCTCCTCATGCAGGTCGTTGAGCTTGTCCTTGACCTCTTGCTTGGTCTTTCCGCGGACAAACCGCCGCAGGCGTTTGCCGGCATCGTCGAAGCCCAGCGAGACGGTCCCGACATAGCACTTGTTGGCCTTGTCCCAGGAGATGCCATCGTCACCGCGTCCGCGGCGTCGCTTTGGCTTGGGCGTCCGTGCAGCCACAGGCGATACTCCTCCCGCTTGGCTTGACTCCCCGGCCCTACACTATCGTAAAGACGTCCCCAGACGTCCCTAACTCGCGCGCGCGTCGTCGAGAGAGGCGATGAACTCGGCGAGCTGCTGCTCCGTGATCCGGCGCAGCTTGCCGATCTTGAGGCTTCGTAGCTGGCCGGTCCTGAGCAGGTAATAGACCTTGTCCCGGCCCACGTGCAGCATCTTCGCTACTTGCTCGACGGTGTATGCCTGCAGCGGCTTCTCACCTCCTCCCGCCTGGCGGACGGCTTCGTGCAGCAGCCGGTGGCATGTCTGGCGACGATTCCCCTTGCCAGTCAGTGCTATCTGCCGGGGAAGTTGGTCTGCGCACGTAGACCCCGAGCAGACGCCGGACCATGACGGCGATCAGGCTTGGCGCCACGTTGCTCATCACCGTGTCGCGCGGCTCCTGCCGTATAGCGACGACAACGACGGCAAGCAGGATCAGGACGAGCGCGACTGCGACGAAGACAATCAAGATCAGCGCGGTAAGCATCAGCTCTCCGCTCCCTTGCTGATGATCTGAAGCAGCGACGCCACCTGTGCGAGAAGCCGGGCTTTCAGGGTTCCGGCACGTGTCCGGCTGGGAGCGCCGCAGTGCCTCGTCCATTCGGTCTCGCGGCGCTAGACGGCGACTGCCTGGCACTCACGGCATAGGCCATAGGGCTGCGGAGCAACCGTCCCGCAGGGACACTGGCAGCGCCGGTCCTCGACAAGGGCGGCGATGAGAATCGGATGGTTCATAGAATTCCTTCCACTCGGCGCGATTCGTCCTCTTGAGCGGGCTGCATGCGCAATCACGCATGCAGAATGCGCCGGAGTGTTAGGACCCGGTTACTACGCGGCAGGACCGCGGCGAGACGTCCAGGACGTCCTCGCCAAGTCGCAGCCGTCCCGGATGTTGTCTTCTCGGCATGGGTGACCGTTGAACCAGAGGCGGCGGACGCTCCCGTTAGAGGACAAGGAGATTCCAGCACGCTCTCCGGAGCGGAAGACATTGGTGACTGGCTGATTCCTGCTCTTCAGCCTTCAGGCTTAGTGGCCTGCTTAAAATTCGACCGTTATTTTCAGCTCCTTTGGGGACCTGCGGTAGGCGCCCTAGGCCTACAGCGAGGTCGAGTTCTTGCAGGGACACAGGCGAGCTTTGTGGATGGGGCTATCCATGTGAGTGCAGTCCTTAGCTGGACCGAGCGGCGCGCGCCTGGAGAGCCCGGGGCTCAACGCTCAGCGAGAGCCCAGGGGCCCGCTGAAGCAGTCCCGGGTAAGATGCGCCGACGGCCTGCGGGCCGAGACCTGGACCACAGTTGCGCCCTTGTGGCCGTACCGGGGCGAGCCGGCCCGGTCAGAGGCGTCGCAGACAGCGACAGGAGCACGAGAACCGGCAGTATGTACGGGTGAACGGGGTAAGCGAGGAAGACCGTCGGCTTATCGGGCTGTGGGCTGCCGATTGCGCCTCGCGGGTGCTGCCGCTGTTCGAGGCGAGGGCTCCCTGTGACACCGTCTTTGCGAGGCAATCGAGGACATCTGGGCCTTCGCGCGCGGGGGGAAGCGGGCGGGGCAGCTGCGTTCCCTGGCCTGGGCGGCTCACGCCGCCGTGCGCGACGTTGATAATCCGACTGCCGAAGCCGCCGCTCGCGCTCCGGGCTAGGCGGCGGCAACCCCTTACATCCATTGGCAACCCCTCACCAGGCGAAACACGCCCTTCGGCCTGCGATTTAACAGGCGCGGGCTCGTGAGTTCGCGGCGGGCGACGACGCCAGCGTCGGTGAGGAGGAGATCCGGTGAGCGACCGAGCGCACCTCGCCGGGAGTCCGTGAAGTCGTGCCGCGGATGCCGGTTTGCGCCTCTGGCCGCAGTCGGCTGGATGCGCTCCTCTGCCAGCTCGACGTAGCCCTTCGCCGCTGACCAGCGAGGCGCGCTGCCGGGGAGCTCGCGGACCCAGACTGTTCCATCGAACCCGAGACAGGGCAATTACCGAACTGGCCGTAACTTCGGACTAGCTTGCACGCGGCAGATATCTCGCAGATTCTTCGTGGTGCGTCGCTACATCTCTGCTGACCTTGAGGCAGGAATGCAGTTCCGGGAAATGATGAGTGAATCCTTATTCTTCTTCCTTGGGGGTGTCCTGTATCGGAGGTTCGCCTGCCGAGTCGGCTTCCGGGTCTTCTCCTAGTGCGGAGCGCCGGTATTGGGGGTGGTCGAGGTCCATTTGTTCGGCAGCGCGCAGGTGCACGGGATAGCGGGTACGGCCGGTCCAGGCGAGGGGCC
>CAVVXZ010000011.1:0-164705 GCA_963752175.1 uncultured Acidobacteriaceae bacterium | reverse complement strand
ATTCCGCCCGATCCAACCGCTTCGACTCCCGGCAACGCTGATACTCGTTCGAGCAGGCGCTGGTAGAAACTGTTCACCGCCGGTTTGGCCTTTTCCATATCTCCGCCGGGCACTCTCTGCATGTACTTGTCGCCTTCGGGCAACTGAAAAGCCATAATGAGCAGGTTCCTCGCATCGAAGCCGGGATTCACTCCGTGCAGGCGGATCATGGTGTTGATCATCAGGCCGGTACCAACCAGCAACACCATGGCCAGAGCCACTTCGGAGATGGCCAGCAAGCGCCGCATGATGCCGCCAGAATGGGGAGCCGAGCCGCGAGCGCCATCGCGGAGAGCGTGATTCAGATCCGAGCGCGAGGCTTGCAATGCAGGCACCAGCCCAAACACGACGGCCGTCAACAGGGAGATGCTCAAGGTGAACAAGACGACGCGCAAGTCGACGGTCATTTTGTCGCCATTGGGAACGTCCGGACCAGCGAGCCAGAGAACCAGGCGAATGCCCCAAGACGCCAGGAGCAAGCCCACCGCGCCTCCAAGCAGCCCAAGCAGCGCACTCTCCGTTAGCCATTGTTGCACCAGTCGGCCGCGGCTTGCGCCCAGAGAGAGGCGCACTGCGCATTCGCCGCGCCGCACCTCGGTGCGCGATTGCATGAGGTTCGCGACATTAGCGCAGGCAATCAGCAACACGAAGGCCACTGCTCCGAGCAGCGGATACAGTGCCTGCCTGGCCGAGCCGAACAGTTCTTCTTTCAAGGGAGCCACTTTCTTGCCGATGCCCTTGTTGGTCGCTGGATACTGCAATTCGAGCCGCCGCGCGATTATATCCATCTCTGCCTGAGCGTTGGCCATGGTCACTCCTGGCTTGAGGCGCGCGACGGGCATTAGCCAGTGATCGGATCGTTCCACATAGCGCTTGCTTTCGGGATCGACAGGCTGCCATAAGTCCACCTTAGTTCCATCCAATGACGTGAGCGTCTGTGGCATTACTCCGACGACCGTAGAAGTCAGCCCGCTCACACGAAATGATTTGCCGAGAATGTTGGGATCGCGATTGAAATGTGTCTTCCAGAATCGCTCGCTGATCACCACGGTCTGATCGTGATCCTGCATCTCCGCAGGGAAAAAAACTCTGCCGATTATCGGCTTCACGCCGAGCATACCGAAAAGGTTGGGAGTGGAGTCCTGCACGCTGACGCGCTCGGCTTCGCCGGTGCCGGACAGAATGCCATCTTCGCCGAAGCTGGTTAGCGCAATGTCCTGAAAGACATGATTCTGCTTTTTCCAGTCGAGCGACTCCGCGATGGGCGGGTTCTGCCCAGACTCAGGATGGGTGAGTTGTATTTCATAAATTGTGACCAGTTGTTCCGGATGGTTATAGGGAAGGGAACGCAGCAGGAGTACATCCAGCACGCTGAAGATTGTGCTGTTGGCGCCAATGCCCAGCGCCAGCGAGAGAATCACGACCGTCAGGAAACTGGGACTCTTGCGGAGGGTTCGGACTGCCAAGCGCAGGTCTTGGGCCAAGGTTGCCAGCCACGCAAAAGGATGCTTCATAGGTTCCCCCCAATGCCGACGAGCGGTAGTAGACCAAGATTTTCGTGCAACTCGCGAACCAATCGACGCATTCGTTAATTCGTTGGCCCTAAAGACAAAACTGACGTTTGCCCCCAATCGCTCGACCCTTCCCCTGTCCACGCTTACAACTCAATGTCCGGAAATGAACGGTGTTCACTGTCTTCGCGGGCGGACCCCGGCCAAAGTCAGAATCGGAGTCCCGGTGGGGGAGGGAGCATTTTGCCGTCCGTATACACCACCCCGTCAAACGGGGAGAGGGGATAGGAGATAGAAAGAGTGAAACGACACATCTCTGTTGATTAGATGATAAACATGCGGAGATATTGGGGATGAAACGACGCGCCTGGGGTGTTGATTCGGTCATGATCCGCTGGGGGCGTGGGATTTGGGCGTAGATGATGCGATGCGACGCTTGAGGCGTGGATTTGGCGTTGATGATGTGAAGCGTGGATGTGGATTTTAGGGCGGTGTGGGCGTGCACCTGGTGTGCGCTGGCGGATGTCAATGAGCATTATTAGCCTGGTTACAGCAACGATCTGCGCAGCGATAGAATAGTCTCGTACTACGCCTATATTTCGTGCACTGTAGCCCGTCTTCGGGCCGAACTGAATCAGATCGGGCTTGAGAACCGCTTCTATTGCACGAAGAAAAACCACAGAGAAGGTGAAATCTTGGATCACCAACGGCGGGCGGACCGAGTGCTGGAAATAAAGATCGAACTTGAGAATCTGATGACCCGGGAAATCGCATAAACAATCCGAGGGTTTTTGAGTGTAATTGGTAAAACAATGCGCCAAGGTCCCATACGAAGAAGATTCATACATCGTGAGTCTTAAGGCGTATTATCTCGACTGAATCGCCACTTGGGGGTGCTGAATGAGCGACGAGTGGATTAAAACGCTGGCGGATCGCAGAAGAGTGAAATTCACCAACCAAGAACTGGCCGAGAGGGCGTTTCTTACCGCTCAGGTCGAAGGCAACAAAGTCGTGTATTCCATCATATTGACCAACGCGAAAAACCCGCTTAGTCATGAAGAAGTTGAAGCTCATTTCGAGGGCGAGCTTTCAAAGCGGTCGCCAAAATCGAATTGAGCCTAGCTCTATTGTTGATTTGTCACGGAGGCCCTTGGCCGCTGTGAACAGTTTTATGTGTGCGGCAGTCCCGGCTGGTTCGTTGGCGAAGAAACGCCATTTCAGCCATTGAGCTAGGTCGGCCAAGTCTCAAGGAGTGCTTAACGTCTGCTAACATCCTTGATCCCATTTGCGGCCTCATCCTCAGAAGCGCCAGGTTCGGCAATTTCCATCTTCTCCAATGACCTTTGAAGCATGAGCATCTCTTCTCTCATCTGCTCGATGCGATCGATGATCTCTCCAAACGCTAAAGGCGGGTCGTTGGCTTTAGCCATGATCCACTAAGGCTACGCTCTTAGGGGCGGAACCGTCAGCCCCTTTGCGTACACAGCCCCCTGACGGGTCTGAGGTTCGTACGGAGGCTTCCAGAGCGGTCACGGATGAGTTCACATGCGGAATGAAGTTCTAGTCGTGGAGAACGATGTTGAGAAGTGAACTGTGAACTCGCAAATCATCACCGGCGTGATAGTCAATGAACCCCAACTTCCTAAACCGGTTCATGAAAAAGCTGACCCGCGAGCGAGTCGTGCCTATCATCTCTGCTAGGCTCTCCTGACTGATATTGGGGATAGGAGTTTCGTGCACGCCTTCCTTGCCAAAGTGAGCCAGCAAGAGCAAAATCCGAGCCAGTCTCTTTTCGCTGGAATTGAAAAGTTGGTCAACCAAATCTTCTTCGTATCGGATGTTCCGTGTCAGCAAATATGCTACGAACAACTCGGAAAACGATTGTTCCCGGTGGAGGACCTCCATCATGGACTTCTTGTCGATTCGCATCACCGAGCAATCGGTCATTGCAGTCGCGGAACACAAGCGGAGAGGCTGACCGGTAAGGGAACTTTCTCCGAAGAAATCGCCCTCGTTCAGAATGCCTATTGTGGCTTCCTTCCCGCTCCTCGACACGACGGTGAGTTTTACTCTTCCTGACTGTATGTAAAAAACAGCATCGGAGGAGTCTCCCTGAACAAAGATCGTCTGCTTTTTGGGAAAGGCTACGATTTTCCTACCGCCGTTGCGGGTCGAAAGGAATGTCTTGGTATCGAATTTGCTGAGTTTCTTGGCCGCCGCACGGGGACCCATGGGTTTTCCCGGTGGAGTAATATCACGTGCCAATTCTGGCGGTCTGTCGGGCATCCTACATACATGGAGACGTTTCGTTCGTGGGGAATATCTGACTTCGGGGCCTCGTTTCAATGGAGCGGAATCGCTTTGACTGTTGGTCACGTTTCATGCCGTTGCGACGCTTGCGCGTCGCAGTGGTGAGGCCAATGTAAGATACCCTACAGAGGGGTTGCACTTGTACCTGTATACTCCAGCGAGTAGCGCGAATCAGCGGAGTTCCTGTTTCGCATACCAGGACGGGTGAGTTCGTCCCCGTGTCCTTGGAGGTTTTCGGTTCTCGCTTGTGGCACGCAAGGAACTCCAAATCGTGCAGTCTGGCGAGCGGACGAATGCCGCAGGAAAGCCAGTCAGCAACAAGATACTTCTGTCAATCTCCGATAGCGAGTACAACTCCCTTCGCCTTCACCTCGAATATGTCCGCTTGCCAAACCATCTAGTCCTTCACGAGAGCGGCAGAAAGCTAGAATTTGCGTATTTCCCGAATCGAGGTCTGATTTCTCTTGTCGTCGTAATGAAAGATGGGGGGACCGCCGAAGCTGGTGTGGTTGGCAATGAGGGTTTTACAGGAACACCAGCGGTTGTTGGCCTGAGCAGTGGCCCGCTGAGGGCGGTGGTTCAAGTCACCGGCGACGGATTTCGGATAAAAGTTGGAGCTTTGCAAAATACGTTGAAATCCACTCCAGACCTGCAGTTGATGTTGAATCGCTATGCAGTAGTTCGGAGTATGCAGGTCGCACAAACCGCCGCTTGTAATCGGCTACACGAGATTAAGCAGCGCCTTGCGCGGTGGTTGCTAATGACTCAGGACAGAGTGGACTCAGGGGCGCTGCCCATCACCCATGATTTTCTCGCAACGATGCTAGGGACAGATAGGCCCAGCGTGAGCGTGGCCGCCGGTGCATTGCAGAAAAAGGGGCTCATCGAGTACACCCGTGGCGCAGTGAAGATCGTGAACCGCAAGAAACTTGAAGACTCCGCCTGTGAGTGCTACAGCGTTATCCGACAGTACGATGGCGAATTGGGCTTGAAATAAGTCCGCAAGATACGTGACTAAGAAACTTCAATCTGACCAAGATTGCTCACCTCAGCAAGACGGTCCTCGGCAGGCCGTCTCTTTACGTGCGGTTGCGCAGTAACGTTCTGCAGGTTTCCTTTCGTCCAAGCTCCATCTCTCTTTGCTGCCTTGCCAGCTTGGCGAAACCTCCACTTTTTGGCGACTGAGCAATTGTGAGCAGCGTCATGATTCTGAATAAGGCACAATCCAGACTCTAGCAAAAGAGGTTCTTTGCATATCCCAAGCCCCTTCTGTGGAGGATATATGTGGATTGCCAGGCATTTCAGGTTGTCGCGCGCATACGCGGAACTTGAAAAGTCCGCTGTGGATCCACAGAACTTCAAGAGCTGAGTCACCGCCTGCTTAGAGTGCAGGATGAGGAAAGGCGCAGGTTATCGCGCGATCTGCACGACACAACGGGCCAGACGCTGGCGGCACTGAAAATAGCCGTGGCGCAACTGCAGGATACCTACAAGGAAATGTCTGCCGCGCTGGCGGTCGTTTCCGAGGTTGAGCAGTTGGCCGATCAGGCCATTGGAGAGATTCGAACCATGTCTTACCTGCTGCATCCCCCACTATTGGACGAGGTAGGATTTGCATCCGCGGCCGAGTGCTACATCGAGGGCTTCGCCAAGCGTAGCGGGATTAGCGTACAAGCAGACATCGCGAAATCGCGTGAGCGATTGCCGAGAAACGTAGAGATCGCTCTTTTCCGTGTCCTGCAGGAGAGCTTGACCAACGTGCATCGCCATTCCGGCGCCTCGGATGCGAGCATCCATTTTCAACATGCAGGCGACGCGGTGATTCTGGAAATCCGAGATTTTGGGAAGGGGATACCGGAGGAGCGCCTGCGATTGCTTCATGGAGTCAATAAAGAAACGGGTGTCGGTCTAGCCGGGATGCGCGAGCGATTGCACGAACTGAACGGGAAGTTGGACATAGAATCCGATGGTCGTGGGACGAACATGCGAGCAACCGTTCCACTCGCTTCGAGAAATCCCTCCGTCCCGTTGGAAACTCCCGGGATAGCCTGCGCATCAGCGCGCTGTTTAGAGAACGTGGATACCGAGCGGCCGCAAGCCGGGATAAGCGTATGACAGAAACCTTCTGCCCCGGAGCAAGCCGGGGCTTTTACACATCCACAATGAGCGTCATGTGGTGTTGAAAAACTCACTTTTCGTCCCAAATAGCCAAATCGGGGATAGAAAAATCGTGGTCCTGATTCACGAGATGTGATCCTGTGTTCTGGAACACACCGAGCGTAAACTGGCAATCATGCCGATGGACACTGTTCGACAGAGAATCGCTCGAAGCGCAGAACATCTCAAGTCGGCAACGAGATGGAGTACGACTGGGACTTTGCCGGAGGAGAGGCTGAGTACAGGAAGGCTTTCGAGCTCGACCCCAACGATGCCACGGCGCACCAGTGGTACGCCGAAGCTATTGGCATAATCGGCGGCAGAGAGCTGGAGGCCTTAGCGAAAGCTAATCGTGCTCACCAGCTCGATCCACTGTCACCGATCATCAGCACGACGGCTGGAGAAGTTCAGCTCTATGCCCGACGGTACGACGAGGCTATTGCAGTCTGCAAGAAGGTTGCGAATGAGAATCCGACATTCGCCATGGCGCACCTTTGTTTATACCAAGCGTATTGGGGAAAACGGATGTACCCGCACGTCATTGAAGACTGGAAAACCTATGGTCGGCTTTCCGACAACGGGAACGAGTCTGAATTTGCTTCTGCGCTAGAACAAGGATTTCGTTCCGCGGGCTGGAATGGCGCTCTAGCCAAAGGCATTGAAACCCGGCTAGCACAGCGCAAGACTGCGTCTCGTCTGCTTATGTGATTGCCGCCCTCTATGCCGACTCGGGAGACAAGGATCACGCCTTCCAATGGCTCAACATCGCTTATCGGGAGCGCGATTATTGGCTGTTAGGTTTGAAGACTGACTTCTTACTCGATCCTCTACACTCCGATCCACGGTTTGCTGAGTTGGTGCGGAAAGTCGGGCTGCCGCAGTAGCGAAGGCCCGTGCTCGCTTTTCTCACTGTCTGGAAAAACGCAGAGCATCCTGCGAGAGACGAGCGTTCTGCCCTTAACGCTCGCACTCCATATCGCTTCCACCCGCATTTGACGCTGGTGAAACGCATGTCACGTCGCTCTGAGGTGCATTAATACTGGCGATTTCACACTGCTGAGAATGAGGGTGTGTACATCGTTGCAGCACGTACACACTATCCCGTCAAACGGGGAGAGGAGAAGGGAAAGACCTGGTCCCAGAGACACCCCCCATCTGAAATCGTGTTGGACTGGGACTGCCCAACTGATCTCTACCTTAGCCTCAAATTAACTTCATCACAACTCAGCTCACTCGTGTCTGGATCATCGTCGTTGTCGGGCGCAGGGCGCGGGGCGCAGAGTGGGGATGTGTGGATTCTGAGATGGGCCGTGGAGTGGCATGGGGGCGAGGAAGTCAATGCATTATGAAAAAGCGCCCCCCTGCAGAAGGTCGAGGCCGGATGTGGCGCCGCCTCCGCTGCGCTGCGCTGTGCAGGGCTTCGCTCCGCTACGGCGGCGCTTGGGGAGTAACTGCTGTGGTGTACGCGGTGGGAAGAACTGCAGAAGGACATAGGCAAATCGGCTGGAGAATGGCATTTTACCTTGAGGGAAAGACAAGCGTTAGCACGAATGATCTTTCCCCCCAAGGAGGCAACTCAAATGAGTCACGACGTTAAATATATCGGAATGGACGTGCACAAGGAAGCGATTGTGATCGCGGTCCTGAATGAGAGCGGGAAGCTGGTGATGGAGTCGGTGATCGAAACCAAAGCCAGCAGCATTCTGCAGTTTCTCCACGGTCTACGGGGCGAGCTGCATGTGACCTGGGAAGAAGGCACCTGGGCCGCCTGGCTGTATGACCTGCTGCAGCCGCATGTACCGCACATTGTGGTGTGCAATCCGCGGCGCAATGCCTTGTTAAAGGAGGGCAGCAAGAGCGACAAGCTGGATGCGCAGAAGCTGGCCAACTTGTTACGCACCGGGATGCTGCGACCGGTCTACCACGGGGAAAATGGGTTACGGACGCTACGCGAGTTGGGGCGCAGTTATCAGACCATCGGCAAAGATTTGACGCGCGTGATGAATCGCCTGAAAGCACTGTATCGCGGCTGGGGCATTCCTTGTGGCGGCACCCAGGTCTATGCTGCACGCGCTCGGGAGGAATGGTTAAACAAGCTCCCACAAGCCGGCGTGCGCCGCCGTGCCGAGCTGCTCTATCAACAGCTGGATGGATTGCAGGCCTTGCGGCGCGAGGTGCGACCCGAGTTTTTGGCGGAGAGCCGGAAACACAAGGCCGCGAAACTGCTGCGCCAGATTCCCTGCATCGGTCCGATACGAGCCGCCCGTTTGATCGGGCTGATGCAAACCCCGCACCGGTTCCGCAGCAAGCGGCAACTCTGGACCTACAGTGGGCTGGGCATTGAGACGCACGACAGTGCGCAATACCGCTTTGTGAGCGGACAAGTGCAACGCTCCAAGAAACCCCAGCAGGTTCGTGGGCTGAATCGAAACCATAACCATGAGATGAAAGAGATCTTCAAGAGCGCGGCCACCCGGGCCAGCTGTGGCAGAGGACCGTTTGGCGATTTCTACACGAGTTTGCTAGCCAAGGGGATGAAGCCGGAGATGGCGCGTCTGACACTGGCGCGCAAGATTGCGGCCATTACCTTAACACTTTGGAAAAAGGAGGAACGTTTCGACGCCGAACAACTGAAGACGCAAGCAGCTTGAGCATCGCATAGAACCCAGGTGATCTCCCAGGTTTTCATGCCTCGGTGGTAGCCAATCGGTTCTTGCGACGCTCCGGTTCGAGGGAGAGTATCCATACGCTCATTCAGGCACTCTGTGTGCTGTAGTCCAGCACCGAGTCTCCGGGTCAATCCTATGCCCCCTCGGATAACCGAAAAAAGCTGTAGGCCTCGAGCCTCACATAGGATCATGGTTGGCACTTAAGCCAACGTTTAAGCTTGCGTAGCTTCGTAACCGAACGGCGTCGTGCGCCACTGACTTCATGAAACCGTCGAGTTGGGACAAGCAACTGGGGTTGGCATCGCCGCGGAAAAGTGCGGCGAGCCAAAGCGACAAAACCAATAACCCCTCTAAGAATGAGGTGAGGAATGAGGTGGGGCTGGATGTAAGTCACCACGCCCGCATCTCTCAGAGGGGCGGGGAGAATCTTTTTTACTTGACATCCTTTTTCATAGGATCCTTTTTCATAGGATGAGCGTGACCGCCTGCGCCCACGGTCTTTGAAATTATGAAATTATTGCAACTGAAACTGCGCACGAGCGTGGATCGTCGTACCACACTGGGGTTTTGACTCGATTGAAAATGTTCCGTTCACTAGTTTCAGCCGCTCCTCCATGCTGACGAGCCCAAGTCCTCTGCCGTTCCTTGCTGCTTCGATTTCGAAACCTGCACCGGAGTCCTTAACCGTGAGATGAATTTCACTTAGAGTGCCCCACGACCGCACTTCGAACCGGCGGACGCCACTGTGCTTGGTGCAATTACGCACGGCCTCTTGCAGAACTCGGAATAGGCAAAGACTAATGGTTGGCGGCAGGGAGCTGGGCAAATCGTGGGTCTCGAAATCAATCTCCACTTTCTGGTGCTCGCTAAACTCTCGACAAAACGCTCTCATCGCGGTGCCCAGGCCAACGATCTCCAGTTTTGATGAGTGCAGTTCGTGAGACAAGGATTGAATATCATCGACGATCTTAGCAGTCTGCTCTCGCAGTTCGTTGATACGACTGGCCGCCCCAGCGGGCAAATCGAGCGCGTCATGCTGGAGTCCCGCTAATCCGATATTCACCAGCACCAGACGCTGAACGATGTCGTCGTGAAGCTCTCTGGCGATACGGGTGCGTTCCTGCTCCTGCGCTTCGATCAGTTTGCGGCTCACACCGGACAGGGCTTCTTCCGCCCGCTTGCGCTCCGTTATATCGGCAATCGCGGTAAGGGTGTACGTTTCCCCCTCAATTTCTATTAGCTCTGACGAGAGTAGGCCGGTTCGTATCTCTCCCGTTTTCGTACGAAAGCGAAATTCTGCGTCACGGACCCGGCCTTCTGCTTGCAGCTGTTGAAGCAGTTCGCGGCGACGGTGCGGTTCGGCCCAGATGGCCAATTCCACCGTAGTGCGCCCGATGACTTCCTGACGGCTGTACCCTGTGATTCGCTCAAAAGCATCGTTGACGTCAAGATAGCGGTGGGTCCTGGTGTTGGTCAGATTGATCAGCGTTGGGCTTGTCCGAAAGATCTTCTGCAACTTTTCTTCGGACTGCCTCAGAGCTTCCTCGGCCTGCCGATGCTCGGTGATGTCGGCGACCATCGCCAGCGCTCCATCAAACTCTCCAGTATCCTTGGCAATCGGGTTTGCTGCCATCCGGACCCACAATTCCGAACCATCCCTTCGCCGGAGCCGTTCTTCAAACTGTTCGCGCAGTCCGTGCTGTCTGCGCTCCAGGACTTGCCTTTTGTGCTCGACATCCTCGGGAAAGTAGAAATCCAATACACTCCGCCCAACCATTTCTTCCCGTTCGTATCCCAGCATCCCCGCCAACTGCCGATTCACATAAGAAGTGTGAAGCTTCGAATCGAGGAGCCACACTCCTTCGTTTGTGGTCTCAACGATCCTGCGATAGCGTTTTTCGCTTTCCTTGATTGCGTCTTCAGCCAGCTTTCGGCCCGTAAGGTCAATCAGGGTGACGACACTTGTCTCTCCAGTGCAGGAAAGGCGGGCTTCAATGCGGCGGAATGAGCCATTCTTGCACCTGACCGTAGCTTCCATCGGTTCAATGTCGGTGCCGCTCCGGATGGCTTTATCCACGCGTCTTTGCCATTCGTATCTGACAGTTTGTCTGTAAGCCGTATCCGGATATGCGAGACGCCACCAGTGATCGACGTCTGGAATATCCTCAATCGTGTAACCAAACAGAGCGGTAAACCTGTCGTTCACCAGTTCGTTTCGCTGCTTCAGCCCGTGGGTGACGATCATTGCTACATTGCACTGTTGTAGAAGTTGCCTACTGCATTCCTCGCTCGTGCCCAGTTTCGCCTCCGCTCGTTGTCGTCCAACTATGCTGCGCCGGTCTTTCCCGTTTCTGGCGCTTGTCTTCCTCGGATTCGTGGCAGGTCTGCGCATGAGAATGTGGCGGCCGAAGGTTCGACGACCTGGCCGCCAATCGTGGACTTCAGGGATGATTTGCTACTTCATCGGGTAAGGTGGTGCCGGATTACAACGCTTTTTCCCGATGTTCTTTGCCCCCAAGCAAGTGACGCGATTGTACTCAGTTACTTCCATTTGGGTCAATGCAATGTGACTCGCGTGCGCTCACCTCCATCCCCACTTGCGCAAAACTTTCCACGCTGTAACTAGGCGTTGGATCGCCTTTGTACCCGGTGTTCGTTCTACGGAACACGCCTCGTGGGTGTCGCGGTAGAAGTCGACGACACTTGGCCCACTCAGCATCCAGAGGCTTCGCCGCAGCTCCGCAAGTTCTGACTCCGTGAAAGCGTCCTTGTCATCCTGAGGCCTGAGCCATGACGAATCATCATGGGCCCCGACATAGGGCCCCGACATAGGGCCCCCGACATAGGGTTGTCCCCCGACATAGGGTTTGCCAAGAGGCCGCCCTCGGCGTAGACTCGCGGCTCACAAGGAGTTGGATCGTGTCCGGAACTCCTCAACCCTATTCGGACGAAAACATCGCTCCATCCGACCGGCTGGATTCCTGGAAAGAGATCGCCGTCTATCTCAAGCGGGACGTTCGCACCGTACAGCGCTGGGAAAAGACTGAGAAACTTCCGGTCCGCCGCCATCTCCACGAAAAACAAGGTACGATCTACGCCTTCAAATCGGAGATCGATGCCTGGAGTCATGACCGTCAACCCCAGGACGACGACGAAGAACCTGCCGACGACAGTGCGTCAAACGTCGCGACCGATACTGACGCAGCTCGGACGGACCCCGAGCAGGAATCTACGAAGCCTGAGCCCGGGCCGGTTCACCGGTGGTTCACGCCAGTGGTCAAACGTTCTCTGGTGATCTTGGCTGTAGCCGCCGCTGGCGCGCTGGCGGCACATCTGCTCTGGCCCCAGCACCCCATGGTTCTGGCCGTTCTACCCTTCAAGAACCTCGGAGCATCCGACCGCGAAGCTATGGTTGACGGTTTCACCGCCGAGACCAAGACCCGGCTGGAACAGGTCCAACCGGAGCGAATGGGCGTTCTGCTGCTCACCAAGAGATACGCGGATCTTCCCGTCGACAAGGTTGCAGCCGAATTCAACGCCGCGTATGTTCTGCAGGGCGATGCCAGAATCGTAGGCCAGAAGGTCTCCATCACCGCCCGCCTCCTCCGAGCGGGCGCGCGCGGCAGCACTCCGCTCTGGAACGATCAGTACGAAGGCGACTTGCAGGACATCCAGCGAATTCAGAGGGACGTATCGGCGGCGATCGCTCGGGCAGTACTCCACGAGTTCCCCGGCGCCCAGCCGACCCAGCAATTGAATACCGAGGCTTATGAAGCCTATCAATGGGGAAACTACTTCCTCAACAAGAGGACCACTCCCGACCTGCTAAAGGGATTGGACTACTTTCAAAGAGCCGCGCAAGTCGATCCGCACTACGCCCCGGCCTACGCCGGCTTGGCCGCCTCTTATTCTCTGCTCGGTTCCGCTCCCTACACGCAGCTTCCTCCGAAAGAGAGCTATTCGAAAGCGGAAGCGGCATCCCGCCGGGCGCTCGCCCTCGACGAATCCTTGGCCGAGGCCCACCTTTCGTTGGGCTACTCGTTGCTAGTGTATGAGCGCAACTATGAAGATGCCCGGCGAGAGTTTGAGCGGGCCATCCAATTGCGCCCCGGATACGCCACCGCCCACGACTATTACGCGTACTACCTGACGGCCATGGGCGAAATGAATAAAGCCATTGCCGAGCGGGAAACAGCCCGCCGCCTGGATCCAGTTTCACCGTTGCTCACCACCGCCCTGGGCGAGGCCTATTTTCAAAACCGGCAATTCGATTTAGCCATCCGGATGGACCAGAAGTCTCTCGAACTCGACCCCTCCTACCCCGTCACCATGATCAATCTCGCCCGCGGCTACGAACAAGTCGGTATGTATCCCCAGGCACGCGACATCTACCAGAAGCTGCTGGGGTTTGCGCCGGACGATCCCGGCGTGCTGGCCATGGCGGGCCACGAGTACGCCGTTTCCGGCGATGCGCCGGCGGCTCGCAAGATCGAGGCTCAGTTGGAGAGCATGCGCAGCCAACGGTACGTCGCTGCGCTCTACATCGCCCTCGTATGGACGGGCCTGGGCGATCGCGATCGAGCCTTCCAATGGCTGAATCAAGCCTACGACGAAGACTGCGAATATCTGGTCTACTTGTCCACGGAACCCATGGCGGATCCTCTGCGCAGCGACCCTCGCTTCTCCCAGCTCCTTCAAAAGCTGGGACTTACTTCCCGGCGCTGAGGGGTCGTCTGCTCCACAAATTTCAGGCTTGCGCAACCCCGGAATCGTGACAGGGCTTCGAAAATCTCCCGCCGAGCCCTTCTCGCCGGCACGGCGTAGTGCGACATTCCCTGACACCGCATCTTGCCGCTTGCCCACTCGCGACCTCCGCAGCTAGTTTCCGGCCCATGGCAAACGCGATCGCAATCGCCGCTTGGCGCTGACCGCGATTCTCGTAGCCAACGCGATGTCCGCGCATGAATGGGGACCAGTTCCAAACTTTCACGATTCAGAGGAGACCAAACATGAGGAAAGCAACACTGTCACCTTATCTATTTCTGGCGGTTGCCGCGGCAGCTCTGACGTCGGCCACCCGTCCGACGATGTTTGCCCAAACGTCCACAACCTCCACCCCTGAGACCCGCGCTCCTGCTGCTCAGGTCTTTCTGACCAACTCGCAACTCGATCCCAACGAGAACTACCAAGTCGTCCGGGCATTCGTTAGGACCGGCAGCCTGGATCCGAATTGTCTCGTAACCCTGGGGGACACAACCTTCGTCGTTAACGGCACGCTCGTTTTCTGCGCGCCCCGCCAACCCGACAACTTGGGGAAGGGCGTCATGATATCGATCTTTTACCCAGTACCCCCGCCGGACGGGTTCTCTGTCAGCGTCACTCTGTTTCAACAGAGCGCCAAGAAGTATGGCCCTCCCGTTCTTTGTGATGTGAGCGGCTGCTGACTTCGGTGGCATGCCTCTGAAACACGTTGTTATCGGGACCTTGATGTCGTGGGCATTCGGGGGAAGTCCCACGCGCCTTGCTTCGGGATGGGTTGGACCCCCTCCAATCCACTCCCGGCAAGGCTTTTCAGCAAATGACCCCGGAAGAGGAGCGGTTCTACTCCGCACACTTCTTAGCTCAGTTGGGGGCAATCCGATTCTCGGCTTCAAAAACTTAATTCAGGAGAACTCCATGAAACGCAACATGACACAGGCCTCGCTGATCACTATTTCCATCGCGGCGATTTTCTCAGCCATCGCCGTTCCCGCCGTAGCCCAATCTTTCCCCGGTATCGGCACGGTGATGACCTACAACGTGAACGAAGGAACCGATCTCTTGCAGGTGGTAGGCGCCCAAACTCCGACGCAATTCCTGATCGGCGTCGGCCAGGTGCTTACCCAAGTCCAAGGCACCAATCCTCCAGAACGGATGCAGGCTGTGGCTCGAGAAATCCTCGAAGCACAGCCGGAGTTGGTAAGCCTGCAGGAAGTAGACCAGTGGTCAACAGGATCCTTTGATCCGATTGCCGGCACCTGTGGAACCACGACCCTGCAATATGACATGTTGCAGGAAGTTCTCAGTGCGTTGGCCGCGCAGGGAGGGCACTACGAAGTTGCCGTGCAAGTCACCCAAAATGCGTTTCCGCCTACCCCTGGACTGATTCCACCCTCAACTTACTTTTGCGTTGCCGTAACCGACTACAACGTTATCCTGGCTCGCACGGATCTTCCTTCCTGGGTCTTCCATTGGAGTAACCCAGAATCTGGACAATTCGAGAATGAGCTTGTTCTGCCAACTCCGGTTGGACCATTTCCGTATCCAAGGGCGTGGGCCTCCGTCGATGGGGAGTTCTTCGGACACACCTTCCACTACATCAACACTCACCTAGAGTCCTTCGACGCGAATATTCGCGAATTGCAGGGCGGTGAACTGCGTGCCGGGCCGGCCAACACGCCTCTGCCGCTGATTATCGCGATGGATTCAAACGCGCAGGCGTTCCCACTCCCACAAGACCCGACATATACCGATTTCATCTCTGCGGGCTACAACGACGTCTGGTCTAAAATATTTCCCAAACGCGCAGGATTGACCTGCTGTCAGGCCGAATCAGACAACAATCCCGTATCGCAACTCTATCAGCGCATCGACCTGGTCTTGAGTCATGGCAAGGTGACTCCGTGGGGAATTGAGTTGATCGGCACCAATCCCGCAAGCCGCCTCCCCGACGGGCTCTGGCCCTCCGATCACGCTGCCGTCGCTGCCGGTGTGCTTGTCGGAAGCGAGTAGGCAGACTGCGCTCGGTCATCCACGATGGAAATCGCGGATGACTTGGGCTCGGTAGTGCCTTCACGTAGCCAACCGGCCCACAACGACAATATCCATAGCGTATTTGCACCTACGAGAGGAGATTTATGAAACGGAACAGCCTGACCTTGATTACTTGTGTCTGCATGTTGGGCATGGCGAGTGCCCAGGACGTCACCAGCGGAAAAGCCTACGCTGTGCCGCCGTTCACCACGAAGCTCTACGACAACTTCAACCACGAATTTCTCAGCCCCGCGCTATGGAATACATTTTGCTACGCCAGCAACGTTTCGCTGGAATGCGCGGTTGAGATACAAGACGGTCAACTCCGCCTGGCTCGTCGTGCTCCCGGAGAAAAAAACAGTAACGCTGGCTTCCAGGTTGGCGTCACGACCGCATCCTTTTCTAACCCTGCGTCGATCAAAAGTATCACCACCGACTTGGTCGTCCGAGATATTCGGGAGTCGCCCTGCACCGCCAATCCGTCCTACGGTGGGAATGCGGGAATCGTGGCCACATTCTTCAACGCAGGTTCCGGCGATCCGAGCGACGACGTGGGCGCCCAGTTGCTTCTGGGGCGTGCCTTTTCCGATCCGCCAGGACAGCTCACGGTATTGAGTCAGTTCTTCCAAAACGGTGTCTACACCAACTTTTTTCTCGGTAAGGTTTCGCTCGGCACGCCCGTCACCCTGACGTTGACGTGGGACAAGCCCAATCACCAATTCCTCACGAACTGGACCAACGACTTGACTCACGTCACGAGCCAGGGAACGATGCCTTACGGCTTTTCCGACACAACCCCTGCAGCGAACCCCGCGAAAAATCTGCAGGCTGATACTTTACCCTCGAACTGCACGGCGGCTCAAACATGGGTCTACGTGGAATCAGTATTCGACAATGTCTACGTCGGCAGGTAGCGTTGTTGTAGACGCCGGGCCCCATTTCTCGCGTTCGCTCCGAAGTCTGCGACCGAGCAGGGCACCTGTCCTAACGCTTGGTTGCGTCAATTCATTACGGGAGTGGGGTTCGAATCCCAGTCGTCGCGGTGCTTTCGGCTAGAAGAGTAGTTTGAGAGTGAACTGCGCCGATCGCGGTCCGCCGGGCGCGTACAGTGCACTTTGTCCGCTTCCGCCACTGCCGCCGCCTTCGTCGAGGTTCGCTGTGGAACACACCTTCCCAAAGTCTGGATTGATCGAGCCGCCCCCATAGGACCATTGATCATCCGGCGCGCACTGCGATCCCGGGAGCCCGAACATCGGGTGGTTGAAAACGTTGAAATATTCCGCGCGCACATCGAGCTTGACTCGCTCGCTCAAGTTAAAACGGCGACGCAGCGCGATATCGGTCTGGTTGATCGAGTAAGGACTGCGCAGCCCGTTCCTGGGAAAGTCTCCCGCCTGCCCGGCCGGTGGTAGCGAAAAAGCAGCCGGATTCAGCGCTTTGCCGCTCGGCTCGCTCCGATCAGGAATCCAGAAAGGTTGGCTGGGCACGATTTCCGCCTGCGTGCTATAGAAGCCGGCTGTGGGCAACAGCGCGCCGACGGTTACATTGATGGGCGGCGCCGACCACACACGCACCAGGCCGTCCACCGCCCAGCCTCTCAGAATGGCGTTGCCAGTGCGGCCCCAGGAGGGTGCGGGCACTTCATACGAGACGGCAGCGCCAAACGATTGCCTTACGTCGTAGTCGGAGGGCGTCAACGGAGGCAGCACAATGGCGCTCAGGCTCTGCGCGCGCAGACCGCTCGCGTCGCTCGAACCGAGGTCGCTTGATTTCGCGAGATTGTACGATACGAGCGCTTGCAGGCCGTGCGACATGCGGCGCTGGAACTGAAGCTGAAACGCATTGTAGTGCGAGTACCCGGCGTTCCGGATTGCGGTGACGGTGACATCGTCAACGGAAGTCACCAGCGCCGGGGGAACGACGTAATCCCCCCGCAGCAGTCGTCTGCCATCAGACCCGAGATAGGTTGCCGTCAGCGTCTGGTTCGCGCCGAGCTCCCGCTGAATGGCGGCATTCCACTGCAGGGTGACCGGAAGTTGCAGGTGCGGATCGAACGCGGTCGTATAAAGCACGTTCGCGTTGAATGTGGTTGAGAATGGCGGAGGCTGGAACGCCGCTTGGGTGACATCGAAGGGGAGGCTCTTGTAAATGAATTCATTGCGCGAATAAGGAAACCCAATGGAAAGATTCCCGGCGTTTCCGTAGCCCAAGTCATAGAAGAGGCCAAACCCTCCTCGCACCACCGTCTTGGGGACAATCTGGTATGCCACTCCGATTCGAGGGGCAAAATTGCCATACCTGGTGTGCCAGAGTGCGCCCGGCACCACGGCGATGGGCTTCGTGTCGAAGAGTCCTTGCAACACGTAAAGCGGTTGGCTTGGGCTGGTCGAAGCCGGCGGGGTATTGATCTCCCAGCGCAACCCATACGTCAGCGTCAAATGATTCTTCACCCTCCACGCGTCCTGCGCAAAGAGCGCGTAGTTATTCATTCTTAACAAAAGAGGGTCGGCCGCAGCGAGCAGGATTTCACCCGTAGTTCCCGCCACCAAGTCTGTGTATGACGGAAAGACAGCATACCCGGTCTGGTTCGTCGCACTGGGGCTCAACCGGCGATAATCGATGCCGAACTTGAGTTGGTGCACACCGACCGCCCACGAAAAAGTATCCACAAAATTGAGTTGCTGTTGGGAATTGGAATAAAGCATCCCTTCCCGAACCTCTTCACCGGAGAAGAACACCAAGGCCTGGCCCTTATCCGGGCTGTAGGGGGACGCGGGAGGAAATAGCGTAGAGGTGGGAGGAATTTCGCTACCATGAAAGTCTGTTAGGGAGGTGCTATGGCTGCCTGTGTTTCGGCTCCAGTTTGCGCGGAAATCGTTCACTTTCGTGGGAGCGATCAGAATGTTGGCTCCCACTGTGAACGCATCTGCATTCAAATGGTCATAACCCAATTCCTCTAAATATCGCGTCGCGTCATACGACGGCGCGTGGTTATAGCGCGCAAACAGAGTGACCTTGCTCGACAGGTTGTGGTCAATGCGGAGGCTGGTGGCGTTGAGAGAAGAAGGATTGGAATAGGCAATAGTGAGGTTCGCCCGGCATGGATTTTGTATGTTGTCGCACGTCGGGTCAACCACAGCAGCATTCGGATCCGGGAGGGGCAAGGCTTGTAGAATCGGTTGATAGACTGGCGCCACCGCCTCCCGCGCTGATATCGTCAAGAGTTCCTCTGTGTCCGTCTGCGGCTGCCGCAGCCGCAACCCTTCGTAAGAAAAGAAGAAAAAGGTCTTGTCTTTGAGGATGGGTCCGCCCAACGTCCCGCCAAAGTCATTCTGCCGCAGCGGCGGCTTGGGTAACGGGGGGCGGTCAAAATAGTTGCGTGCATCGAAAATATCGTTCCGCAGATAATCAAACGCACTGCCGTGAAACTGGTTCGTGCCGGATTTCGTGACGATCGAGATCTGGGCCCCGGGCGTGCGTCCGTACTCGGCGGCATACGACGATGTCTGTATGCGGAACTCCTGCATGGCATCGACGGAAACCAGTCCGTTCGTTCCACCCTGCGCCGTAAACGCAGGGAGCGCACCGCCCAATGTTTGGCCGAGGATGAAGGTTGTCGTCGCAAAGTTGGCGCTTACACCGTCGACCATAAAGTAATTCGAATCCACGTATTGTCCGTTCGTGCTGAACTGCCCTTGCCCGAGATTTTGCGAGGTAAATATCACCCCCGGGGTCAGCCCGATTAACGACTGAAAACCGCGCCCGTTCAGCGGCATGTTGTTCACGACCTGCTGGTCCACCACGGTGCTGACCGCGGCAGAATCGGTCTGCAATAAGGGCGCGGTCACGGTGGAGATTTCTGACACGGAACCGAGGGCTAGCTTGAAATTCTCATTGACCGCGTCCTGCACGTACAGCTGCAGGCTGGGCTGGACGACGGTGCGGAATCCCTCTTTCTGAATGGTCAGGCGGTAGGTAGCGGGACGAAGGTCGGGGATTACGTAGATCCCGTCTTGGTTGGTAGTTGTGACGATTGAGATATTCGTTTCAAGGTTGGTGATGGTGCACTCGGCACCGGCGATCACGGCGTCAGTCGGGTCTGTTACCCGGCCGGAGATCCGGGCACTCTCTGTCTGTGCGAAGGCAATGACGGAGGCGAACAGCACCATCGCGGCGAATACCCCCCGCATGTCTCCTTACTAGGACCTCCGAAGGATACTCGGGCGCGAGGGCAGGGCCACTGGGAAAACTGACAGTTTTGCGCCCGGCTCGGCAATTTGTTGCAAAATCACCGCAGCGCAGTTTAACTTGCTGCGTTTCTTAACATTGCAACAACTGATCCAGCGAACAAGCTCGGTGCGCGTTTTACTGGCGTATCACGAATCAATTTCCTGAGGAAGTTCTTGCGATCGAATCCGCTCTCCCGAGCGCATTTATTGATTCCAATTGCTGCAGATTTGTGCCTCCGTCGGCACTCTTTTTCCCGGTGATGGAAGACGGCAGCGATGATCGCAGCTAAGAAAGATGCCGGGCGAGGGCGCTGAGTGAAGATGGGTGGATTTTGAGTTGGCGCGGAGTGTGCGGGGGCGACAGACGTGGCTGTATTACGGTTTCCGTATGTGTTCCAATAGCCGCACAACGGCACAGAAGGCCGTGAAAGCACAGGCAAACGGCAAGTACAGGCTCATCCAATACCAGGTAAAGGGCAGCATCCAGAGCACGATACCTGCAAGAGTCAAGTCAACGCTGCCGTATACCTTGGACCTCTCGAAGACGAGAGAATAGATCGCACCAAGCAATGCCGGTGCAAGAAACAAGACAACAATCGACAGCGCTCGGCTTACCGGTATCCGCTGCGCGCCGAACAATTCGGCAGCCCGAATCGTCAGGACGCCCGAGACAATCGAACCGAGAGCGGCGATCCCTATCGGTGCGTCACGCAGTTGTAGAGAGAGCCACTTGTTCCTGTTGAATATGGGCGCGACCAAACTCTGCGGCAAAGACTGGCCTCGCCGTGCCTTAGTCAACATGTTCGCCTTCCTCCAGGAACCGCGCCTCCGCGGGAGGCAGCCGGTCCCCGGGACCAGCAACGCAGCAGTACAACGCCGGCAAGAGGAATACGCTGATCAGCAATTCGAAGGTGAGGCCGCCGACGATGACGATCGCGAAAGGCCGCTGTGAATCCGAGCCAATATCGTGCGACATGGCTGCTGGCAAGAGACCTAGCGTGGCGACCAGCATCGTCATCATGATGGGACGAAGCCGGAGACTTGCACCTTCTTCGGCCGCCTGGCGAACGGTCCGACCTCGCACTCTTAGCTGGTTGATGTACTCCACCATGATCACGCCCGTTTGAACTGAGACGCCGATCAGCGCCAGAAATCCCAGCCCGGATGAAACACTGAAATGCGTTCCGGTGATGAGCAGACTGAGAAATCCGCCCATGGGCGAAAGAGACACGACAGCGAGAATCAGGAAGACCCACTTCCACGAACTGAAGGCCGCATAGAGGATGAACGCCATTAAGAGCAGGGTGATTGGCACGATAAACGCCAGCCGTCGGTTCGCGCGCTGCTGACTCTCATACTCGCCGGTCCAGTCGAGGTGATAACCCTCGGGAAACGAGACTTTGTGAGCGACCTCGTCAATGGCCTGGCGAACGGTGCTGCCGAGGTCGCGGCCGCGCACGCTGTACTTGATGGCAATGTAGCGGGAGTTTCCTTCGCGATAGATGGTGGAAGCACCGTCGTCAAGGCTGATGTGAGTGATCTGGCTCAAGGCCACGCGCTCACCGGAAGGAGCGAGAATCCGAATGCTGCCGATATCTTCCACTGACGCGCGGTACTGGGGCTGGTAACGGACCGTCAAGTCGAAGCGTTGTTCGCCGATCAGGATCTGGCTGACGGCCTTACCGCCGACCGCACCTTCGACGGCATCCTGAATGTCGGTGACGTTGATGCCGAAGCGATCGGCAGCGGCGCGATCCACAACCAGATTCACGTTGGGCTGGCCGCGCACCTCGAATGTGCCTAGGTCGGCGATGCCTGGGATCTGGCTCATCACGTCTTGCATTTCTTCGGCCTTCTGCTCGAGCGTTTTCAAGTCGCGGCCGAACAGCTTGACGGCTAGTTCGCCTTTCACACCGCTGACGGCTTCTTCCACGTTGTCGGAGATGGGCTGGGAGAAATTCCAGATGATGCCCGGCAGTTTGCTCAGAGCCTCATCCATGGCGGCGATCAGCTCATCTTTGGTATGGAATTCTTTTCGCCACTGGTTGCGCGAGCGCAGGTCGACGAAGAACTCTGTGTTGTAGAAGCCGCTGGCGTCGCTACCGTCATCGGGTCGGCCCACCTGGCTTACAACCTGGGTGACCTCAGGAAAGCCGGCCATGATCAGGCGCGCCTTGTTGGCAAGCTCAATGCCGGCGGAAGGGCCGGTGCTAGGTGCGAGCGTGCCCCGCACCCAGATGGCTCCTTCATCCAGGTGGGGAAGGAACTCAGAACCGATGAGCCCGCCAAAACCGAGAAACAACATTACAAGCACCAGCAGGCCACCAGCCATCACCGTGGCGTTGGCGTGGTCGAGGCAAAATTCCAGGCCCAGGCGGTAGTGCTCCAGCAGCCAGGTGAACACGGGATTGCGCATTTCCTTGAGCTGGCGGCGGAACAGAAAACTGCTGAGCACCGGCGCAATCAACAGGGAGAACAGTAACGCCCCGAGGAGGGCAAACGAGACTGTCCATGCCATGGGATGGAACAGCCTGCCTTCGACCCGTTGCAGGGTGAAGATCGGGAGATACGCAGTGATGATGACAAGGATGGCGAAGAAGACTGGACGCTGCACTTCATGCGCGGCATCGCCGATGACTTGCATCGGAGTGCGGTGTTCATCGACATGCGACTCGATGTGGCGCAAGATGTTCTCGACCATCACGACGGCGCCGTCGACAATCATGCCGAAATCGAGCGCGCCCAGAGACAGCAGGTTTGCAGGGATATGGTTCAGGTCCAGCAGGATGGAAGCGAACAGGAGCGAGAACGGAATCGTGATGGCGACCACGAGCGCGCCGCGCACGTTACCGAGGAACAGGAAGAGGATTAACGTAACGAGAAGCACGCCGTGCGTAAGGTTTCGCAGAACCGTGTTGCTTGTGTATTTGACCAGGTCGCTGCGATCCAGATGAGGTACGAATCTCACTCCCGGGGGCAACAGGCCGTGGTTGAGTTGATCGATTTTCTGGTGGAGGGCTGCAAGAGTGGCCTGGGCCTCGGCTCCCTTGCGGAGAAGCACGATTCCCTCCACCACGTCTTCATCGTTGATGACAGTCCCGTCTTCGTGACGGATGGCCTTTCCCAGCTGTCCGAGCCGCACTTTCGGAGCTTGCACCACGGTTCCGAGGTCTCGGACCCGAACAGGAGTGCCGTTCGAAACTTTGACGACGGTGGCCGCGATGTCATCCGTGGTCTGCATTAATCCGACGGCCCGGACGTTCAACGCCTGCTGACCTCGCTGGATGAATCCCCCGCCGGCATTGGTATTGTTGTTAATGAGCGCCTGCTCCACCTGGCTTAAGGACAGGCCAAACGACACCAGCTTTCCGGGATCGATTTGCACTTGGTATTCACGTGTGGGCCCACCAAAGATGTTCACATCCACGACGTTGGGTACGGATTTGAGCTGGTTGAGCACAGACCAGTCCTGCAAGGCCTTCAACTCCATGGTGTCGATTTGGGGGTTGGTGCTCTGGAGCGTGTAAAACATGATCTGGCCCGTGGGACTGTAGTCGGGACCGAGACCGGGGTTGACGCCGGGTGGCGTGGTGGCTTGGGCGAGGCGGTCGAGCACTTCCTGGCGCGCCGTGAACGTTGCGATGTCGTCGTCGTAAATGATGGTGATTACGGAGAGCCCCGCCAGCGAGACTGAACGGAGATGAGTCAGGTGGGATACGCCGTTGAGTTGGACCTCGAGCGGGACGGTGATCTGTTGTTCCACCTCTTCGGCGGCATGGCCGGGCCACTGCGAAATGATTTGGACGTAGGTGTCGGCGACATCCGGATAGGCCTCAATGGGAAGATTGTGGAAGGAGATGATGCCCCATATAAAGAGGACCACAGCGAGGCTGAGCACAAGAATGCGATTGTTCAGCGCCAGATCAACCAGGTAACGGATCATCTTCTTTGCGTCGCCTCGGAGTCGAAGAACTCAGTCGCGGTACCCCGGAGGGGCATAGGTTCTTCTATCGCGGTGCGGCGCGACGACGAGGCACTCAAACGTCGCGGCGGGGGAATATTTCGATAACGAAGAAAGCGTCCAAATTGTTGGCCCCGTGGATCAAATCTTGCGGACAAATCGTTTGATTGGTGCCTTGGTCAATCGAAACAATGAAATAATGCGGCCACATCCGAACGATCGTTATGTTTGAACAGATCTGGGAACAGAAGAGCCGGACTGCCGTTTTGGCCGCCAGCGGGGTTGCCGTCCTTGCGATTGCTGCCCTGGACTGGTGGACGAAGCCTTATTTCTCTTTGGGGTTTCTCTACCTGTTTCCCATCATGCTGGCGGCAGGGTTCCTGCCGCGCTGGGCTATTGTCGTGTTGGGGATTGGCTGTGCGCTCCTCAGCGAGCGTTTTAGCAACCTGGACCCCTCGGATTCGACGGTCCGGCTGACTTTTGAAACTCTGGCGCTCTGCGGCTGCGGGCTATTTACGTCGGAGGTCCTGCGAAACCGGCGGTTGAGTTTGTCATCGCAGGAGCGACTGCGCGTGCTGGTGGAAACCAGCCCGGCGGCGATCGTGACCGTTGACGAGCGCGGCTTCATTGAGTTGGCCAACCGGGCCGCGATCGAACTGATGGCACCACACGACGGCCATCTGATCGGCTACCCGATCGCTGCCTTCCTGCCCGAACTCCATCACGCTTTGCGGTGGGAGGACCGTCCGCAGTTCCGGACATCGATGCAGTGCCGAGGGCATCGCGGCAACGGGGAAACGTTCCTGGCGGATGTGTGGTTCTCCAGTTATAAAGATGGGGCGAGACCTAAACTCGCGGCCATCATCGCGGATGTCAGTGAAGAGCAGTCGCACCCGCCGGGTGGTTCCTCTTCTAACTCGGTTGCAACGGATCAGCATGAGCGGGCTGCGTTGAGCAATCGCGAACTAGAAGCACTCCGGCTCGTAGTTCAGGGTCTGGCCAACAAAGAAATAGCGTCACGCATGGAGATTTCAGAAAGCGCAGTCAAAAATACCCTGCAGCAGCTGTTCGCCAAGACCGAAGTGCGCACTCGCGGCCAGCTCGTTCGGGTTGCATTGGAACGATATCGAGACCTCCTGTAAACGAGTGGCCGTGGACCTAAGGATTTCCGCGAGTCGTTAATGGTCATGTTCAAATGACGGCAAGTGGCTATTGCTTCCGACCATTTTCCGAACCAATCTAGACGTGGAATGTCCGAAGTGCAGGCACGGTTCTCATCCTTCACTTCGTACCGCAATGGGTCGTGTCTGGTTCCCACGCAGCATGATTTTGCGGAGGAATACACGCTCTAGTATTGCGGCAGGGGATTACCGCGAACGAGGTTCTGATGCTTTCATCTATCAATTTCTGGATGTGCCTCTCCGGGCTTATCTGTCTTGTCGCCGGAGTTCCCGTGCTTCGAAACGAGATCAGCGCGACTCGCGGCTGGGACAAGCTCATTGTCTTGGGCAGCATCTTCATCGCCGTTCCACTCGCGGTATTCGCGCCCGAGCATTTCGGCGGCCCGATGAAAGTCTCGGACATGGTCCCGTCCTGGATTCCGGCGCACGTCTTCTGGGCGTATTTTGTCGGATGCTCGCTGTTCGCAGCCGCTACCAGTCTTACTCTGGGGAAGTTCGTGCGCTTGTCGTCCACCCTGCTGGGATTGATGTTCTTTCTATTTGTCTGCCTGATGCATATACCGAATGCACTCGCGGATCCCAAGAATCGATTCGCGTGGGCTTACATGCTCAGAGATCTCTCTCTTGCCGGAGGCGCATGGGCTCTCGCCGGACTGCATAGTCGAGATTCCTCACCGCAACTATCGAAATGGATGATCTCATTTGGGCGCGTCGTGATCGGGATTGCGGCCATCTTTTTTGCCGTGGAATTCTTTCTTCATCCCGAGTTTGCGCCCGGCTTTCCTTTGGAAGAGATGACGCCTTCGTGGGTCCCATTCCCTCGCGTGTGGGGATACCTCACAGGAGTGATACTACTGGCTGCTGGAATCGGCTTGGCCTTGAACAAGAAATCTCGGAGCGCCGCAACCGCAATTGGCGCGCTAATGACCATCCTCACCGCATGCCTATATCTACCGATTTGGATCCTCGCCCGCGGAGGAACGACGCCGGAGATCATGGAGGCGATCAATTACGTCTTCGACACATTGATCTACGCTGGAGCAGCACTCGTCCTGGCGTCGGCATTGCCGCGCGATCCCGAGCGGGCGGAGAAAATGCAACCGCTCGACGTTGCCGCAAGGGCCACCCCTGCCATATGACCGATTATGCCCCAGTGCCGCATTTTTTCCGCAAGATACACCCTCCTCTCGCTTCGGCAGTTTAGGGATGAGTCGATTCGTGAATCAGCTCTCTGAGGCGATCACAATCTTTCCTGACCATGGATCAGGGGTGTGGGTGAAGTTCAAGACCGCGCCCACGCGAAGAGTTCCCCGAAATCCGAGCGCCTCGATCAACAACAGAGGAATGGTCGCGCCCAGTACTGCAGTTCCGCCGGGGCGTACAGGCGAAGGGGCGGAAAGGTCATGCCGTCTTCGTACTCTCGCACTAACAGGCCAGCTCCCCAAGAACCGACACCGATCCCGATCATGACTACCGAGAGAACAATGGAGACCAGACCCGTGGTCACGCCGAATTGCGCCATTGCCAAACGCAGCCACACTACTTCATAAAGAACACTGCAGAAACCGGAGACGACAAAGAACCGAGACGACAAAGAACCCGAGACGACAAAGAACCCGAAACGACAAAGAACCCGAAACACCAACGATTCATAGATTTCCCTAAGCCCTTCCAAGCTCGACGATCCATTCCTGAGTGAGAAGTCACACTATAACAAAACAGTAGCCCCGGACTCTCCGCTTGCGAGGTCAAGTTCGCGAGAGAAGCCGCAATCCACTTGCGGGTTGCGAAGTTCGAGTTACACAAAGTCGACGACGATCAGGGTGATGTCGTCCTGCTGGTGTACGGAAGGGGTTCGCCACTTTGCGAGTTCGGAGAGCAGTTGCCGTGAGAGATCCGACGCGGGCTCCGAACGATGATCGCGGACGACCTGTTCGAGTTGCCGGTCGCCGAACGCCTCCCCGGTACCATTTTCCGGTTCGGTCACGCCGTCGGTATACAGCAGGATGCGGTCCTGGGGTTCAAGCGGCACCGTACACGCGGGGTACTTAGAATCAGACGTGATGCCGAACAACAGCCCGTTGCTCTCGATCCGCTGCATTTCATTCGTCGCGTTTCTCCAGCGGAAGAGTGGGGGATGCCCGGCAGCGGAGTACAGCGCCCTGCGGTTCACCAGATCGATCCAAAGATAAGCTGCAGAGGCAAGTTGACCGTGCGCTTCGTTGGACAAAATGCGATTCAATCCGCCAAGCACCTGCGCGGGATCATCCGCAAAACTCGCTACGGCCTGCATGGCCACCTTAATCATCGAAGAAATAAGTGCGGCGGGGATGCCGTGCCCGGAAACGTCGGCGACAAGAATGCCCAGATGCGTACTGTCAGTGCGGACGAACTGGTAGAAATCGCCCGCGACCGCAGTCATGGGAAGGTAAGAAGCCGCGATCCGCAAGTTCTTCAGGTCGGGAATACTCGCGGGAAGAATGGAAGACTGTATCTGCCGCGCTGTCTCCAGTTCCGTCTCGATAGAGAGAAGACGGCGTTCGCTGGTAAACCCGATCTGGAGAGCTACGTATCCCAGCGAAAACAGAAGAACGACAAACCCCAACGAGTCTAACAAAGGCAGCGCGCGATAGTTCAGCACGGTCCCCAAGTTGGTGTACAGCACCTCCGATGCAAAAATGAGCCCACCGAGCGCCAGAACGCGGTGATTGGGTATCACGAGGAACGTGGAGAATCTTGGAACCAGCACAACAGCTAACAGGACAGGCGTGCCGAGAACTGCGAGCAGGTTGTTGTAGAACATCCATTTGTCGGCTGCGCCGCCGAGGACGAACGTGCCAATACCCAGCAGAGCAATTGCCGACCCCACGAAGATTTCCAGTTGGATGAGAAGCCTGAGTTTGCCGAGGGTCAGCTCTCGCCAGGCGAACAAAGCGGAAACCAGGAGCAGGTACCTGACCGCCGTCTGGACATAAGGAGCGACAGACATGAGGGAGTGCGGCAGAACCGTCAACATGGTGGTCGTCTGCCCCAGGGTTTGGCCGTACATCGCGCTAAAGATTCCCCACCATGTCAGGATGCCAAAGCCCCTTCGCCAACGGATCGTTGCGATGGCGCAGGCGGTTACTCCAACGGTCAGGAAAGCCGTTCCCAGGACGATATCGATCACATCGCCGCGTAGCCGTCGCTAAGGCCGTATCTGCTGCGTTCATGTCTACGAGTCGAATAATAGGGGAGTCGCGGCTGTAGTTGCGTGATGCAAATCACACTCGCGGGGGTGTGCAAAGGGCATGTGGCAGAGGAGGTGTGCAGAGGGTGCACAGGGAACGTGCACAATGGCGCGCCCTCGCTCGGGCCGATTTTCGCAGGGGATTACAGCGGGAGGCGGAAAGTTTACTTCTTCTTTCCCATCTTGCGAGAAATCTCTTCGTAGATCTTGGGGCGCATTTCGGCGAGCACGCTGTCCACAATGCTGGCGATGCCGGCATCGGAATCGGAGGTCGCAGATGCTGCCTCGGGAGTCTTCTCGGCTCCCGCAGCCACGGCTCGAGCGGCCGCGTCTTCAGGGGGAGAGGCCGGGACAGAGACTTCTTCCGCGCTTTTCGGCGCCGGTTCTGCCGACGCTGAGGGCGCGCCCGTTTCACGAGTGCGATGCCAACTGGCCCATGCCGCCGCAGTCGATTCGGTCGCGTCGGATTCGCCGTTGACCACATCCGCCGAGGTTGCTGATGCTGGTTCGCTAGTCGACGGCGCAGCTACTTCTGAAACCTGGGCCGCAGCCGATTCATCAGCACGAACTTCTTCGACGGGAGTGGACACCGTCGGGGCAGGCGTCTCTGCTTTTGATTCTTCGTGCGCGGTTTCCGCGACTTCCGGTAGCGCTGCTTCCGCTTTCGGAGCCGCCGCCTCTTCGACGGTCGGGACGGGACTGGCCTCGACGGTCGCTTCGGCGACTGCTTCTGAGATCTCAGGCGCTTTGGCCTCAGCTTCAATGACCTTTTCGGTGGGAGTCGGCTCCTGTGCAGCTGGAGCGGGAGTCATCTGCTGCTCGTACGATGCAGCGACCGCTTCCAGTTCTTTCACGGCGGCGCTGATCGCATCGGTGGCAGCGTGGGCCACCTCGGTCAATGTCTGCACTGCTTCTGGCGCCGGCGTCGCGGGCACTTCAGCAACGGGCTCGCTCGCAGCGATCGCGGCCGGCGATGAAGTTTCGACTGCCGCTGGCTGGGTTTCTGGCGAAGCCGGGGTGTTGCCCGCGTGGCCACTCTCGGCCGCGGCGAAGGCGGCGTACGCCTTCTGCATTTCGTGTTCGAGTGAAATCGCAGCTTCCTCGGGCGCAAGCGCAACCGAGACAGCTGTCCAACGCGAGACCACGGCAGAGGACTGCGCTCCTGCAGCTGCGGCCGCTGCCATGGTGACCGGCTCGTCGGCGGTGTGGCCGGAGGCGCGGTGCAACCACGACCCGTTCCCGGAACCAGCAGCGTGCGCGGCGCTCGCCTCTGCTTCCAGGCTAGAGATCGCTGCCATCACATCGGCTGGGTTGGGAGCGGAGATGCCGGCCGCTTCCTTCGGAGACTCGCCGGGTTTTTCCGCAGCGGCTTCGATCTTTTCTTCGGATTTCTGTTCCGCGAAAGTCGCTACTGGCTGGCTTGCGGGAACGTCTTGAGGAGTTTCAACCGCGGCGGACGGCACTGCTTCCGCTTTCTGTTCCGTATTGAATTCCGGTTCAGACTTATCTTCCGCGATTTTGCCCTTCACCTGTGCAGCGGCCGCGGCTAACGCGGCGATCTCTTCGGGAGTAACGTCCTTGGGCAGGCCTTCGGGCGCGAGGGCCCCAAGATCAACCTTTGTCTCCTGCGCCTTGAGTTCCTGCGGTTGCTCCGCAATCTTGCGCTCCACGACCGTGCGCAAGTCCTTGTTCATCGCGTTGTACATCGCCGGATCCTCGCCATATTCTTGCGCGGCCGCTTCTTTTTTCTTGGGAGGAAATGCGATCCGGTTCTTCCATCCTGTATCTTCGTCGTCGATTGCGACCGTCTTGTCGTAACGACCTTCGTCGAGGGCGGCGGTTGCCCGCGCGAAGCGTCCCGGCTTGGAGGGTTCGGCACGGGGCACAATCTTGTCTTCGAGCTTGCTGAGTGCGCTCAACAACTCGCTGGCTTCAAATGGCTTAACAATGAAGCCATCGGCGCGCACGCGCTTGGCTTCTTCTGGCTTGAAGGGCTCCAGTTTGCCCACGGTCAGCAGGACGGGAACGCGGGCGGTTTCCTGCGCTTCCTTGAGGCGCTGGCACACCTCGAGCCCGCTGTAGCCGGGCATGTAGACGTCAAGGACGATGAGGTCCGGCTTAGCCTCGGCGATCTTCTTCAACGCCGCGGAACCGTTGTTAACCGTGATGACCTCGTATCCCGCGTCCGCGAGAATCTTCCGCCCCATGTTCTGAGCGGTCACGCTGTCATCGGCAAGCAGTATCTTCCGGGCCAAAGGTATCCTCTGATGAGGGGAGATAACGCGAAGGTAACCTGAGCCACAACGTAAGTCAATGATCCCGAAGGGAAGTAACCGGTTACTAGTGGTCAGCACCTAGTGCGTAAAGGCTGGACAGCCATGGCTCGGACTCGCTCATAGAGCCAGTTCCGGCTCGCAGAAATCAGGTTCGGGCCGGGCTGAGAGCTGACGGCTGATAGCTGTGAGCGGGTTTAGAACGGAACGATCTTCTTCAATCCCTTCTTTTTCTTCTTCTTACTGGTGGAAATATCCTTGTCGGTGGCAGGGGTATTGTCGGCGCTCGCAGTCGCGGAGGACGACGAAGACGACTGGCCCGAATGGATCTCGTTCACCTGCACCGGCGGAGGCAAAGCCTGATCCGTTCCGCTGTCGACCGGCTTCAGTTCATCGGGCTGAGCAATCGGCTTCAGTTCGTTGGGATCAGGTCCGGCCGGTGGTGTAGCCGCGGCAGGAGGCGCTCCGAAAGCAGAAGCTCCGGGCGAAGTCGCGTCAGAGGGCGGAGTGCTCCCGCTCGGCTGATTGGGCTTCACGATTTCAACGCCCGCGACATTGTTGCCCGGCATTCCCTGCGCCACCGCCATCGTCTCTTGGTGGATGACCTGGTTCGCAGCGATTGCGGTTGGATCCACCAATGGCGGATCACCCACCTTAGCCGCCTGGCTGACGTCGGGACCTTTCTTCATGAGGCCCATCAACTTCTGGACCGTAGTGGCTTCACTGCGGCTTTCGATTTCGGCCCGGTTCTGCGCGACCTCAGCCTTGGTGGGCCGCGGGATCGGCTGCTTCAGGGCGGCCAGGCGTTTCCTGGCGTCATCGGCACGATCCATAAGCGGATAGCGCGTGATGATCTTGTCGTAGGCCTTAGCAGCCTCTTTGGTGAACTCGTCGAGGTAGGCGGCTTTGATCGCCTCGGTGGTACAACCCCGCGGCATGCCGTGTACGTCGCACGTGGGCGTGATCCGCATGCGTGCCATCTGACCTTCGTAGTTCTGGCCTAGTAGATATTCCGCCTCATCGGCGCGGCTGTACAGCGGGTATCGTTCCACCAGCGTTTGCAGACGAGCGATCGATGCGGGATAAGACTCGCGCAGGTAGTAGAAGCGTCCAATTTCAAATTCGCGATCGGCGAGCACTTCCTGTACTTCCAGCAGGCGCTGCTTAGCTTCAGGAACTAGCTTGCTTTCGGGATATTGCAGAATCAATTTCCGGTATTCATCCTCGGCGCGCTTGGCGTTGGTGTAGTCGCGATCTGGCTTTTCCATCTGCTGGTAATGGATATTGGCGATCTTCAGCTGCGCTTCCGCCGCTTCCGGCATGTTGGGGAAGAAGATCTCGAAATCGTTGTACTCCTGCTCGGCCTGGGCCAGAGCAGCCGTGCCGCCTTCCGCGTACCACGAGTCGCCGACTGCCAGTTTGGCGCGGGCAATGTACTCGGAGTCCGGATAAGTGTTGATGAGGGTCTGGAGCGTGAGGCGCGCCACGTCGAAGCGGTTGTGACGCATGGCCTCCATGGCCTTGTCGAACAGGACCTTGTCGGGCTGTTTCGATCCGACGCCAGCGAGCGGGTTCACCGACTTCTTGTTGGTGCAGGCGATGGTGAGCGCGAGCAGTGTGCCCAACACGACAATCAACGGAATTCTAAGTGACATAAGACCTCGATGTTGCTGGTGTGGGGCCGGGTCTTCGAACCCGGCCGCCGAGCGGAGCTCGGCTCTTTCTCGGTCGTGCCTTCGATCGTGCGGCTGGCTGAGCAGCCGGGCTTTGCCCGGCCCGACCGGGTCTGAGACTCGGTCCCACGAAAAAAAAGAAGAACTAAACTTTCTGCATGACTGCTTCTGTCGCTGCCTTCAGCAGCGCTTGCGCATTCTTGCTTGGATCACCATTCCCGAACACGGCGTTGCCCGCCACCAGAATTTCTGCTCCGGCGCGAACCACGTCGGCGATGGTGTCGAGTGCCACGCCGCCATCCACTTCGATGCGGTAATGCAGGCCGCGCTGGCTGCGAATCTCAGCTAAGCTCCGCATTTTGTGCAATGTGGACGGAATGAACTTCTGTGCTCCAAAGCCTGGATTCACCGACATCACCAGCACGTAATCGATAATTTCGAGCACTTCCGAAAGCGTATCGACCGGGGTCGCCGGATTGATGACCACGCCCGCCAGACAATCATGACTCTTGATCAGATGCAGAGTTCGGTTCAGGTGGCGGCAAGCTTCCTGGTGCACAGAAATCCAGTCGGCGCCCGCGTCGGCGAAGATGGGAATGAACTCGTCCGGATTCTCGATCATGAAGTGGCAGTCGAGAGGCAACTGCGTTACCTTGCGCAATGACTTTACGACTGGCGGTCCGATCGTAAGGTTCGGAACGAAGTGGCCATCCATGATATCGACGTGGATGACACTGCCGCCACCCTCGCCCGCGGCGCGGACCTGCTCGCCCAGCCGGGCAAAATCAGCCGAAAGAATTGACGGTGCCAGTTCGATCAAACCTGAGCTCTCAGAACCTGTTTCTCAGACCTTTTTGCAAGGAAGACGGCGTGTGGAGATTCTAACACGCGGGAACGCGGTACCGACTACCAAGTGCCGGCCGTCAAATAGTGCCGATAGTGCCCCGACTCAAACGGCCGCCATGCTTAGTTCTGGCCGGGAGCTGCGGTTTCCGGCTTCTTGGGAGAAGGATTGTCCAGCTGCTTCATTTCCTGTTCCATGCGATCTTTCCACTCGCTGAGGTACTTGCTCACGATCGGCATGGCGGCCTTCGATCCCTCTTGCATCACCGCGGGTAACTGTTGCAGAACTTTCTGGCCGACCGGCGAAGAATAGAACGTGTTCATAGCCTCTATGTCACTCTTGGTGAAATGTTGCTGGTACGCAGGGATCATGGCTTGTGTGATTTGATCGAGCGGCATGCCCTTGATCAGGTCGTCCATCGCTTTCTTGAAATGCGCGTCGAACTCCGGTGGGACACTGCCTTTATCTTTGAGGATCTGATCGCGGAACAACTGCTGCATGTTCTGAGATTGAATCTGCATAACCTGCTGAATCATGTCGTGGGTGTGCATGGTGCGGAGGTAGAGGATCACGTCATCTTTCGAGGCAGGTTCATCTGCGGCTTGCCCTAGAGCAGGAACAGAGAAGGCGAGGCAGGCAAGGGCGAGGGCGATCCACAAACGCTTCATAATTATCCTCCGAGCGCTTCAAAACAGCGTATCCCAAGAGTTGGCGCGCAATCCATTGATTTCGCCGAAATGCGGCTGTTGATCGTCTTTGTTCAGCTGCGTGTTACCCTCGTCCGGCGTGTCCTCCATGACTCAATTCGCTCCGGCTGCCTACAGCGTGATAGCGGTATTTCTCTGGGGCGCGGCCGATTTCGCGGGTGGATACGGATCGCGGCGCGCGAACGCTTTTGTGCTCACGGCGTTTTCGCATGTCTGCGGTTTCGCGCTGATGTTTGCGATTGCCCTCGGGCAGCATGGGGCATTCCCTTCCCGCGTGAGTATCGTCTGGGCGGTGATCGCTGGGGCGTCGGGGGGATTCTCGCTCGCTGTCTTCTATCGCGCGCTGGCGTCGGGGCAAATGGGATTGACTGCCCCTATTGCAGCCTTGGTGGGCGCCGCCATACCCACGATGGTAGACGTGGCTCTGGAAGGAACGCCAAGTCGGTGGACGATCGGCGGTTTTCTTCTCGCGGTCCTTGCGATCTGGCTGATCACACGGCCGGAGCCCTCGGGAGAAAAAGATCCGGCGGGTCGCCCGGCAGGTGTTGGCATGGCCGCACTTGCCGGAGTCGGATTCGCGGGGTTCTATTTGTGCATCCACCAGGCGAGCGGCTCTCCGGCGTGGATTGCTGCCCTGTCGCGCATTGGATCGTTCACGGCCACCGCTATCGCGGTGGTTGCGATTCGCGCGCCGCTGACGCTGGATCGTCCGCGCGTGGCGCTTGGAATGGTGGCCGGATTCTTCGACATTATCGCCAGCGCGATGTTCATTTATGCCAGCCAGCACGGGCGATTGGATGAAGCAGTGCTGATTACGTCCTTATACCCGGCGGTCACGGTGCTGCTGGCTCGTCTGGTTCTGAAAGAGCACTTTAGTCGATGGAAGTTCGTGGGGTTGCTGGCCGCGCTGGCGGCTGTGCCGTTGCTGGCGGCGGGGTAAGTGTCATTCCACATTCTGGAATATAAGACGCGGCTGCAATCGTTGTATTAAGTTATTTATGATATACGATTCCATATTCTGGAATATGGAATGATATGCCTCTGCACCCTCAAGATGTGGTCGTAGTTCTGAAGCTTGTAGCCAATCGCAACGCTACCAAGCGATGGAGTTACGCTGATCTGGGCAAGGACCTGTTCATGAGCGGTTCGCAGGTCTTTCGGTCGGTTGCTCGGGCCGAGGCGTCACGTCTTCTGAGCGCTCCCTCGGTTCCTTCAACTCCTGAGATGAGAGAAGCATTGCCGATAACTTGGATGTTTCCCAACAATAGCAATCTCAAGGAGTTTCGAATCCATGGTGTGAAGTACTCTTTTCCGGTTGAGCGTGCCGGTCCAACGCGCGGAACTCCCACTGCAGAAGCTGCTCCCCCGCTCAACCCGATTCTCGCCCAAGACTTTCCTCTGCCCCCCCGTATGGCCAAACCCGGCAGGTCTCGTTCGCGGCATCGCCTTTTCGCCGCTTTACAAGAACGTCCCGCAGGCTGCGTTGCGCGACCCTCAGCTGTACGAACTCCTTGCCCTGGTGGATGCCATTCGCGAAGGGCGCGCCCGCGAACGGGAAATTGCGATCCGCGAGTTGACTGTGAGAATTGATTCCCGATGAACAGTCCCATCTCGAATTCGAATCTCGCTCGGCTCGCCGACGCCGCGAAGAAACTAGCGCCATTACTCGATCGGATTGCCTTCCTCGGCGGCTGCGTTACGGGCTTGCTTCTCACTGATCCCGCCGCCGCTCCCGTTCGAGCGACTCTCGATGTGGACGCCATTGTTGCGATTGCGTCATATGCGGAGTTCACGGAACTAGAGACGTGGCTTCGAGAGCTGGGCTTCCACCAACCTCTCGCAGAAAGTGCGCCGATTTGTCGCTGGCAACACGGAAGAGCTGATTCTCGATCTGATCCCAACCGATCCTTCGATTCTCGGCTTCGGCAATACCTGGTATCGTCCGGCACCCGAAAATGCGCAGAGTGCAACCGTTGGCGAATATAGAGTCCGGCTTATCACGGCTCCCTACTTTGTAGCGACCAAGCTCGAAGCATTTCACGGACGCGGGAAGAACGATTTCCGGTGAGCCATGATCTCGAAGACATTGTCACTGTTGTTGACGGTCGTGCTGAACTAACCGACGAGATTCATGCTGCTCCGCCGGACCTGCGAGAATATCTGAGCCGTGAGTTTGGTGCACTATTGTCGAATCGTGACTTCATCGAGGCGCTGCCCGGACACTTATTACCGGATATAGCGAGCCAACAACGTCTCAATATCGTGATCAGGCGAATTCAGCAATTCGTCACTGAAGGGTAGCCGATGGCGCTGTTTGAAATTCGTAGCCTGACGAAGGTTTTTCCGCATGGCGAGTCGGTATTTGGCGGGAAATCGCGGGGAGAAGTGCGCGCGGTCGATGATGTTTCGCTCGACATTCAGGCTGGCGAGACGCTAGGACTCGTGGGAGAGTCTGGTTCGGGCAAGAGCACGCTGGGGCGCCTCATCCTTCGTTTGATCGAGCCCACATCGGGCAGCCTGCGCTTCGAGGGACGCGATCTACTGGCCGCCGGCCGGGGTGAAATGCGGGGCCTGCGCCGCGACATGCAGATTATTTTTCAGGATCCGTTTGCCTCCCTCGATCCGCGGTTTCGGGTGGAAGATGTGATTGCCGAGCCGCTGATCATTCATGGTGGTCGCGCGAAGATCGATATTTGCGCCCGAGTGGCGGAACTGCTGCGCGCCGTTGGGCTCGACGAATCGGCGCGCACACGCTATCCACACGAATTTTCCGGGGGACAGCGCCAGCGTATTGGCATCGCCCGCGCCCTGGCGCTGCGGCCGAAGTTCATCGTGTGCGATGAGCCGGTCTCAGCGCTTGACGTGAGCGTGGGCGCGCAGATCGTCAACCTGCTGGCGCAACTGCAGCGTGATTTCGGACTGACGTATTTGTTCATCTCGCACTCGATGCCGGTGGTGCGCTATCTTTCGACGCGGATTGCGGTAATGTATCGGGGAAAAATTGTCGAAGTGGGAGACACCGCGCAGATCACCGAACGCCCTGCGCACGCCTACACGCGCAGTCTGCTCGAGGCCACACCGGAGTTGCTCGCGTAGAATCCCAACTCTCTAACCACTAAGGTCACGAAGGAAAAGCAAATCATAGGGTTCTTCATAACCGCAGCGAAGATCAGCCGTGCCATACTCTCCTAATGTCCCGTTCCGAGCACGGTTTTACCCGCGATCTCATTGAACTGATTTTCGGTTACGGACTGATCCTGTTCGTGCTGTGGATGCCGGAGTTTCCGCAACGCATTCTTTCTCCCGTCGCGCTGGTGGTGACACTGACCATCGTCCTGGCGCGGCGTCCAAGCCTGGACGATCTCGGCGTGGGCTTCCGCGGGCTGGGGCGTTCGTTCTGGATTCTTCCCGCCGCGATCGTCGTCGCGATCGTCAGCGTGGTGCTTGCGAGACAGATTGGAACATTGCATCCGCTGTACAAAGGCGACTTCAAGCACATCGCCGGCTACGTTGCGTGGACTCTTTATCAACAGTTCCTCATGAACGATTTGTTCATGCCGCGGCTCAGCCGACTTCTGGGCAACGAGGGCGCTGCCGTAGGTCTAGCCGCGGTGCTGTTTGCGGCGGCCCATTTGCCGAATCTACCACTCACGGTGGCGACGCTGGTTTGGGGAGCGATCTCGTGCGGTCTATTCCTGCGCTATAAGAACCTCTACGCCCTGGGCCTCGCCCAGGGATTGCTCGGGCTATGCTTCGCGGTTTGCGTGCCAGATGCGCTGCATCATCATCTTCGCGTCGGGCTGGGATACCTGCGTTATTCCTCGCTGCAGCCTCGTCCGTAGTGGTTGGCGCACGAGTTTCCTGCAACTCTGCGCTGTCTAATTTCTGTAAGTTGTTGAGTCTTCGTGTAAGTGATTGAAAAATCGTAGGAGGGCTCTGGCGACCTCTAGGACGCGCGCTTCTCGCGCGGATGAAGATTACCTCGGGTGGTCGATCATCGCTGCCAGGGTCGTTTCCGGCCCCGAGAAGGGCATTCTAGGTGGTCTGCAGGATAGCTTTCTGGCCAGGAAGGAATCGATCCGCCATTTGTATGTACAGCTCTGTACGGAATCGGCTCCTGCAATCACTTTTCCACCCGTCGGCTCTAAAACCACCAGGACCACAACCAATCCACACAGGTGTGCGTGATGGCTGATGCGGGCACGCGGCGGTTCTCACGCCAGGCACGGCCGTAGAAAATTCCTGCGATTGTGGCCAGAAGAACATAGCGCCAATTGAATTGTGCGGAGCGCTTGTTGAAGTGCGACAGGCCGAACAGCACCGAGGCAATCACGAGAGCGGCATTGCGTCCCACTCGCCGCTCGAGCAGATTTTGCACCCAGGCGCGAAAGAAAAGCTCTTCCAAGACGGCGACGAAAACAAAGATTCCCGCCCACGAGAGGATCGCTTTGCCGAATGGAGGCAGGTTGCCGTGGGGATGGAGGAAGCCGAGCGCGAGCCCCAGCGCGATCACTACGGGAGCGAAGAACAGGAGTTCGCGCAAGCCAGACTTCCAATCGCTCAGGCGCAGATGAAAATCGAAACCTGTGCCGTCGAGGCGGCGAATAGCGAGAAAGCCGTAGAGGCCCGCGTCCACGAGCAGGAGGTTGTTCAGGCCGCGCCAGCCGGGCGGCCAGGCAGCGTCGAACCAGCGCAAATCGACGGCCAGGCCCAGGGTGAGAAGAATGACAGCGTCGCGCCAATTGCCGCGCTGTTCGGGATCGGCCGTTGCCGCGCGCGCCAGCAGCCACGCGATCACGACGGGCAGAACGGCGTATAAGACGAACCACCGCCAACGAAATAGATGCTGCGTCGCTGCGATTACGAGGTACGGCAGAGCCAGCATCGTGGGTAGCGCCAGTTGCACGGCACGCGGCCAGCGCGCGACGGCTGTTGCCACGCGCTCGGCCGCAAATCCAAAGGCCGCGGCAGGCGCTAACTCTGCAATCAGGACTGCAATTACGACCGGCGTTGCATTCGACATTCGCACTATCTTATCCGGGCCCAGTAACCGCCCGGCAAGTGCGTCATGTCGATGCAACGCCGGCGTTCCATCAAGTCATGAGTAGCAATCCTATTTGCTGGGATGCGAATCTTCCGGACGAACGATGGCCAGTTCCATCTCGGCCTTGTGGGTCGCCAACTCCCGCTCGGCTGGCGAGCGGAACAGTTCCCGCCCGGTCGTATTGCCGGTCACCCACACCGCGGAGAGGAAGTAAGTGTCTCCATAGCGATGGAACACCAGCTTGCTGCCGTCACTCGTGGTTCTCGTGCCAGCGTGGGTGGGGACGAAGATACCGCGGGCTTGGTAATTGGAGATTCGGAGCGCATCGCCCAGGGCCGCGACGATGTAATGGCCAGGTGGCAGGGCTTGTCCCCCGACGTTGAAAGTGAAGGGTACATCGACGACCATATCCCCGGGGTTGGTTTGCCCCATGAGGGATGACGCGACCGCGAACAGAGCCCCGAACACACCGATCTGAAAGAGTCGCATAACTCTTCTCCTTTGAAATGGATTGGAACTGAACTGGCCCACTTTCACAGCCTTGGGAGACTCGCCGGATCTGTTGCAGAGTGCGCCTGCAGGAGGGAAATCGCTTCGGCGCCGGACCGCACCCGGCCATGATTCACTTCCGGCGGCTCAGTGATTCAACCGCCGGTTTCGTCGTTAATCGGATAGTGACGTGAGGGGGATTTTCGTTACACACGGAGTTGGTCAGGTTCTGCTTTATATGACTGATGCCTTGTGCAAGGCGCCGCCTCGGGCTAGAATTCGGTCGAAATCTTTGTAAGGAGACACTCATGGCCGCTGCTCCGGTCCTACCCTCATCGCCGTCAACCCCGGAACCCGCACCGCTTTCGGAGGGTGCTCGGATTATTGACACTTTCATCGCACCCTCGAAAACATTCACCGACCTGCGGCGTAACGCAAGCTGGTGGGCGCCGTTTCTTCTGATGGTGGTGGTTTCGACGGTGTTCGTTTACACCGCAGGACAGAAAATTGGATTCCGCAAGATCATGGAGAACCAGATGCAGGCGCAGCCAAAAGCGCAGCAGCGTCTGGAAAACCTCCCCGCCGATCAGCGCGAGCAACAGATGGCGGGCGGAGCCAAGTTTACGGGAATTATTTCCTACGCCTTTCCGGTGATCACGCTGATCATCTGGCTCATCATTGCGGGTGCTTTGTTTGGGACTTTCAAGTTCGCTGCCGGGGCAGACATCACGTTCAAGGTTTCGCTCGCGATTGTCATTTACGCAGCCCTGCCGCTGATGGTGAAGTCGTTATTGGCTCTGCTGTCGGTGGTGGCGGGCATGAGTCCGGACTCGTTTTCATTTCAGAACCCGGTCGCCACCAATCCCGGCTATTTCATGAATCCGTCGGACAACGTGTTCATGTACAGCCTGGCATCCGCGCTGGATATTTTCATGATCTGGACGCTGGCACTGACGGCGATCGGTTTTACGTGTGTCAGCAAGGTGAAACGAGGCACGTCGTTCGCCATTGTTTTTGGATGGTGGGCGTTTTTCTCGTTGGCTGGTGCTGCGCTTGCCAGTGCGTTCTCGTAGCGGGTTGCGTTCACTTTGGGAAAGCGTCACTTTCCGCAGGGTTGAACTGTGACAACGGTCACAGCCACGATTCGGACGAGCGAGGCATAATCGCGCTTTGCAGGAGGCGCTTATGCGATCTGCTCTTCCCTGGGCCCTGCGGATTGTTGCCAGTCTGATCCTGATTCTGTTCGTTGTGATCCCTCACCCACTCGTTGCCCAAGCCGCGACCGCGGCGCAGTGCATCGACTGCCACAGCAAAGTCACGCCCAACATTGTCTCCGACTGGAAGCTCAGCAAGCACAGCGGAGTCGAAGTGAGCTGCGTGACCTGTCACGGAGACCAGCACTCTTCGGCGAGTGATGTGGCCAAGGTAAAGATCCCGACGCCGGAAACCTGCGCACAGTGCCACGAGACGCAGGTGACGCAATTCCGAAAAGGCAAGCATGCGATGGCGTGGGCTTCAATGAAGGCCATGCCCACCATTCACTGGCAACCGATGGCGATGACCCAGGGCGAGAAGGGCTGCGGCGGATGCCACAAGATCGGAGACAAGACTCTAACTGAAGTGATCGAGTTGCGCGGGAACGGCTCGGGCACCGAGTTCGGCGCGGCGCAGTGCGATGCCTGCCACACGCGCCACACCTTCTCCGCGGAGGAAGCGCGGCAGCCACAGGCCTGCGAAACCTGCCACATGGGGTTTGACCATGCGCAGTGGGAGATGTATTCGGCGTCGAAGCACGGCGTCAGGAATGATCTGAAGCAAAAACACATTCTTCCCGCCAGCGCCGCCGCGCCCACCTGCCAGACCTGCCACATGCAAGATGGCAACCACGAAGTGCGGACGGCTTGGGGATTCCTTGCGGTTCGTCTGCCTCTGCCCGAAGACAAGCAATGGGCTGCAGACCGGGCCACGGTTCTGGAAGCGCTGGGCGTGCTCGATCCACAGGGGCAGCCGACAGCGCTGGTTGCCACGGTGAAGGCCGCGGACCTCGCACGCTTGACGCAGGAAGACTGGCAGCGCGAGCGCGACAAGATGATCAAGACCTGCAACCAGTGCCATTCGGTGAACTTCGCCAAACAGCAACTGCAGCAGGCCGACGACATGATCAGGAACGCGGATCATCTGATGGCGGAGGCGATTCACGTGGTGGCCGCCTTGTATAAAGACGGAATTCTCCCCAAGCCCGCGAACTATGCTTATCCGTTTCCCAACCTGCTCACGTTTCACGACGCGCCCACTGTGGTCGAGCAGAAGCTGTTCGTGATGTATCTAGAGCACCGCATGCGGACGTTTCAGGGGAGCTTCCACGCGAGTCCTGACTACGCGCTGTGGTATGGATGGAGCGAGATGCAGAGGGACCTGACAGAGATCAAGGAGTTGGCGGCGCAGATGCGCAGAGAAAGAGCGGGAGCTACATTGAAACCGGCGGTGAAATAGAGCGGCGGACAGGCGTCAGACGGCAATCGATTCCAACGACTGCACCACATCGGGCGGAAGTGTCACGTCGAGACTGTCGAGATCTTCCCTCATGTGATCGGTGCTTGAGGTCCCCGTCAACGGCAAGATTCCGACTTCGCGGGCAAAGCTGAATATGACCTGAGCCGGAGTTGCGTGCAGTTGCTCCGCGAGCGCGATGAGCTGAGCGTTCTTCAGCACTTCTCGGTTCGCGGTGAGCAGCGAGAATCCCTGGTAGAAGATCTTGCGCTGGTCGCAGAAGGACCGCACCTCGCGATCCCATCCGAGGCGGGCGAAGCAGCGGTTCTGGACGAAGGTCGGGAGTTCTGCGTGGGCGGCCTCCATTTGCTCCAGGTGGTGCGACGAGACGTTACTCACGCCGAGATACCGGGCGCGTCCAGCGTCACGCTCCTTCCGCATCGCTTCCCAGACCTCGGAGTCTGCGTCGGTCCACTCCTCGTGCGATGAGGGCCCGTGCATCAGGTAGCTCTCGACGTGGTCGGTGCCGAGATGTTCGAGCGAACTGGCCAACGATTGCGCGACCTGAGCTGGGAAGCTTGCTTCGGGATCGTAGGGCAGGCGATGGTCCTGTCCGCGCTGGTAGGTGAACTTGGTTTGGAGGAAGAGATCGGCGCGGGTCACGATGCCGTTGCGATAGGCCGTGGCCAGACCTTCGCCGACTCCAGCTTCGAAGTAGTGCTTGCGTTGGTTCGCCGTGTCGATGGCTAGAAAGCCCATGCACAGTGCACGTTCGGTAAGAGCTGCGGTGCGCTCTTCCTTCCAGGCGGTGCCGTACAGAAAATCTGGGAGGGATGAGGGCATTTGGCCATTGTGCCATGAAAACCTTTGAACCACAGAGGACGCAGAGGACGCGGAGGGATCTGGAACTCCTCAGTGTCCTCATTGTGCTCTGTGGTTGAGCCTTTTGCGCGGTAGGGATGACCGAGCACGCGTTCCCGGTATATGCTGGGAGCCCCAGGAGGCTTTCCGTGAAACTTACTCTTGCTGTTACTTGTTTTGTCGTCTGTGCCACGCTTGCCGTTGCCCAGTCTGCAACTCCGGCCGCGAAGACTCCAGCTTCGCCTGCGGCTCAGGGGCCGACCAAGGATCCAGTCGCATCGTCGTTGCGCATGTTGCTGCAGCGCTCGCAAAACAACACGGTGGGCGCGATTGAGGCGATGCCTGCCGACAAATTCTCGTACAAACCTACGCCTGATCAGATGCCGTTCGCGCACCTGGCCGTGCACATCGTCGAGTTCAACAACTCTTTCTGCGCTAAAGCGGCCGACGTTCCCGCACCCAAAGTGGATGGACCGAAAGAGAGTGATTCGAAGGACACGCTTGTGGCGGCGGTCAAAGCGTCGTACAGCTTCTGCACGGATGCCTTGAGCAAAATGGACGACTCAAAGCTGGGCGACAGCATTGAGTTGTTTGGCGGCCGGCAGGCTCCGCGAGCTATGGCGGCCTTGATCCTGCCTAGTGGATGGGCAGATCACTATAGTGCGGCGGCGATGTATTTGCGGCTAAACGGGATTTTGCCGCCATCGGCGCAGCCGAAGAAATAGCCGGAAGCAACAGGCATGTGGAGTAATCGAACTGGTGTCGAGTAGGGTGCGGCTCCAGTCTTGGCGGCGTCCCGGCCCGCTCACTCGAGCAATGAGGGAGATGGCGATTTTGTAGCAGTTATGGTGCTTGGAGCTGTAAGCCGTCCCCACATTGCCCAGTCTGGTCATACGACCCTACAATGGCGGTCACACCCTCTGGGACAAGGGCGATCCCGACAGCGCGAAGGGAAACTATGGCCACAGCTGCGGAATACTCGCAGGGGGGCGCTCGCACTGCGAACGTGGCCGGCCGCCGTTTCGATCACGTGTTCTTTACGAGCATGGCGCTGGTCATGCTGGTGACGGTCTTCGTCGGCTTTGCGCACACCTATTATCTTGCCTGACTCTTCCGGGCGCCGCTGCCCAGCCGAATCATTCATATACACGGCGCCGTGTTTTCCTGCTGGATTCTGTTGCTCGTCGCTCAAACCTCGCTGGTCTCCGCCGGCCGCGTAGATATTCATCGGCGCTTGGGCGTGGCGGGGTTTTTTCTGGGATGTCTCATGATTGTTCTGGGTGTTGTCGCCGCGACCGATGCTCTGGCTCGGGGCGCGCCGGCGGGGCGGGATCCACAAATGTTTTACTTTATCGGGCTGACCGATATTCTGATCTTTGCGGTCCCGCTTTATTTTGCCTTCCACACCCGCTCGGACCCGCCCGGGCACAAGCGATTCATCTACATCGCGACCGTTGCGCTGCTGACTCCCGCGATCGCACGCTAGCCGTTCGCTTTTGTATTCCGGAAGTCTCCCGTTGTAGCCTTGCTCGCCGAAGGCTTTTTGCTCGTCTTGGCCGGCTACGACCTATGGTCTACGCGCCGGATCCATCGGGCGACGCTGTGGGCCGGCTCTTTTCTCATATTGGTGCTGCAGACTCGATTTCCGATCGGAAAGACTGCGGCCTGGCACGCGTTCGCCGCCTGGGTGCAACACCTGGTTCGGTAACAGTGCAACGAGGCAAGTCTGCGCTTACCTCGATTGATAATGCGGGAGTCGGCTTGTACGAAGTTGATGGCTGATTCCGGTCGCTTGAGAAGAGCGACCCGGCTAACTCTTGTAACCAGGCTTTCGCTCATCGAGAATTTCCGGCCTCGCGCCGATGGTTTGCAGGGTCAGGCCAGCCAACTGCTATTTGATCTGCAGGAGTTCGCTCGGCGGTGCCGGCTCGGCGGTTGCCGGGGCGACATGCTGCGGGGCGCGCCAGGAATCGAAAATGGAAACCTGGTGCACGCACGAAACTGTGCAGTGCGGGGCGCAGGATTTTTCGGTGAGATATTCGCGGCGGAGGTCGTCGCGGGTGTAGGTGGCGAGGGGCACGCCGGGATAGCCGCGCTGCTGCGAGCAGTAGTGCACGAGTCCGTCTTCGCAGATGTAGAGATAGCGGCCGCCGGCCCGACAACGCCAGTCGTTGGGCTGGCCTTTCGCAATGTTGTCCTGAAATGAATTGATGCGGGTGAAGCTGCTTTTCTCGAGAGCCTGCATTTCGTGATAGATGCGGCGCTCTTCGTCGCCCAGCGGCTGCAGCTGTCCGCTGCCATCGTGGATGATGCCGATGGTCGAGGTGAATCCGAGTTCAATCGCGCGTTTGCCGATCACGAGGGCGTCCTGCGGATGGGAGATGCCGCCGCCCACTACAGAATTGATGTTCACGTGAAAGTCGGCGTGCTCGGCGAGCAGTTGCAGCTTCTTGTCGAGAACCTTCAGGCTCTTCTTCGAGACTTCGTCGGGATTCACGTTGTCGATGGAAATCTGCAGCCACTCGAGGCCGGCGCGGTTGAGGCGCTGGATGCGCTCGGCGACGAGAAGGTATCCGTTGGTGATGAGGCCGGCGATCATGCCGTTGGCGCGGATACGGCGGATCACGTCGTCGAGTTCGGGGTGCATCAGCGGCTCGCCGCCGGAGATAGTCACGACCGCGGTGCCCAAGGAGCCCAGCTTGTCGATGCGACGGTACATTTCGTCGAGCGGCACCGGCTTGGAGAAATCGTCGTACTCGTTGCAGTAGGTGCAAGCAAGGTTGCAACGGCGCATGGGGATGATGTGCGCCAGCAGCGGGTGGTCGGTGGACGCGAGCGCGCGGATTGCCATGTTCGCCCCGCGCAGGTTGCGGTGCAGGGCTTTGGCGCGTCGGCGCAGGGCTGTGAGAACAGAGGGCATGAACGTTAGCTTCCATTACAGCACAGGCGTGGGCTTTGGCGCATGGGTGGCGACAGTGGTTGGGGATATTTGCGGGGCGAATGGGGAAAGATTTCAGTGGCCCGACCAGCAATCACTGAGGCGGCAGGAATTTCCGCCAGGATTCGTCGTCGCCGCCCAATAGTTGGTGGCCAGCTTCGCGCAGGATATCCATGACGTTTCCCATGTGATCCTCCTGGAGCAACACGTAGTCCGTGTCGTAGGTGGAGATGGCGAAGATTGGGATGTCGTTTTTCGATAGCGGCTCGATGAAGGAGAGCAGGACTCCGGTCTGGGAGAAGGGGAAGGGGCCTTCGAGCTTCAGGCAGATCCAGTGGTGCGGGGAGTCAACATCCCGGGGAAGATTGTCTGCTGGGCAGACGATGGAGAGTTCATCGGGGGTGCGGGTGATTGAGGTGAACTCTCCTCTTGTGGCCCAGTCGGGGACGGGCGCATCGGGTGCGAGGCGCACGATGGCGTAGGGGCCGGGGAGTTGGCGGAATTTGAGTTGGTGTTCCTGATTTGCGGCAGTCATAAGCTAAAGCTAGAACACCAGGTTTCTCGACTCGCCGTCGCAGTCGCTCCGGCTCGCTCGAAATGACAACTTTTTTATACCCCGAAGCAGCCGAGCTTCGCTCGGCGGATGGACGAATGCGTCCGTTCCTACATGGAACTAACTTTCCACCGCTTTGCGTAGGGCGGCTCTGGCCAGGATGCGGGTGGAGTCCAGCATGGGCAGCGGCGATTGCTCTTGCGTCATGAGCAGCGGGATTTCGGTGCAGGCCAGGGCCACGGCATCGCAGCCTTCGTCTTTTAGGCCGCGGATTACTTCCGTGAGGTAGGCTTGCGTGCGCGGAAGGAAAGTCCCCAGGACCAGTTCGTCGAAGATGATGTGGTGGATACGCTCGCGCTGGTCTGGGGCGGGGACGCGATGCTCAATGCCGGCGGCTTTCAAAGTGTCGCGATAGACCGGGCCGTCCATCAGGGAACGGGTGCCGAGGACTCCGAGGCGTTTATATCCGTGGCGCTTGGCTTCGTTCGCGACCTCGACGGCGATGTGCAGCCAGGGGCGGGGAGAGCGGTGCTCGACCAGATCGAAGGCCTGGTGCACCGTATTGACGGGGGCGATGAGGAAATCGGCGCCGGCCTTGGCTAGCTTCCCCGCGGAAGAGAGCATGAGCTCCGCGACGCCGGCCCAATCCTGGGCATCGATGCAGTTCTTGTATTGAATGAAGGGATGTCCGTGCATTGACACTTCGGGATGGTTGTAGGGGCCGAGCAAGTCCGCGCCTTCCACGCAGATGGTGCGATAACAGAGCGCGGCGCCTTCCGCGCTGGATGCGACGATGCCGATGTGTAACATCAGTTGCCAGTTCCCGGTAGCCAGCTCGATCCTACGTCTCGAAGCTCACTTTTCAGCTAACTTCGTTTGTGTTGTGCCTTCCGATCAAATACCGAGCGAACGACAAGAGTCCCGTGAAGCGGTAGGTCGGGTCTATGTAGTGTTCGATTACATAGAAAGCAAAATAGTAAAAACGACAAAAGGCCCAGATCGCGATGATTAACAGAGCGGCTACTTGCAGCGTGGGACGCTGGATGAATGTCAGCGCGGCGGCCAACAATCCTAGGAGCAGGAAGAGCGCGCCCTTTGCTTTGATCCATGCCGGGTTGGTTAGGTTCCGCATGTCGGGCCCGCTTTGGCGGCAGAGCTTGCGCAGCTCAGGGTTTGATTGTAGCTGGAGTGACTGCGTATGGGCTCGAATCGCGGTAGCGCTTTTCGAATTCTTCGCGGGCGCAGATTGTCTTCACGTCGGTGACCCGGTCGATGGCGAGAACGCCGTCGAGGTGATCGATTTCGTGTTGCAGGAGTTCGGAGAGATTGCGGTCGTCGCCGGCTTCGAACTCGAGGGTCTTGCCGTCGAGGTTCTGATAGCGGACGGTGATCTGGCGGTGGCGTTCGACCTGCATGAAGATCGAGAGGAAGCTCAGGCAGGCGTCCCAGACGATGATTTTTTCTTCGCTGCGGTTGATGATTTCTGGATTGATCAGGGGCCACGGGTTGGCGTCGGGGAGCTTTAGAAAAATGACGCGCTGCAGGATGCCGAGTTGGAGTGCGGCGATGCCGCGTCCATAACCGGTTTGCGCGCGCCAATGGGAGAGGGTGTCGGCGAGGTCGCGGACTAGGGAGTCGATTTCGGGCGCGGTGGGATCGACGACTGGGAGAGCTTTCTGCCGCAGGAGCGGGTCACCGAGTTGAAGGACAGGACGGATCGGCATCTGCAGTTCCCAAGTTCATTGTCACAATTTTATCCTTTGGGCTTTGACACGGGATCAGACCAGGCGAACTGAAGGACGATACACAGGATTAGAGCCAGAAAAAAGTCCCCGAGCGCAGGATGGGCGGGCCAGATCTTGTGGGCGAAGCCAAGCCACCAGGCCAGCATGGCTGCGATCGTCGCTACCGCGGAAATCTTCAGGGTTTTCATGGCCACACGAACGTTCAGCTGCAGAGCATGCGCTGATTCTACAACTTCCTTGGATTCCAGCGGCCGGGCTTCGCCCTCGTACTTCGCTATGGGCGTATCAAAACCGGACAGCCGGGGCGGGTGTCTCCACGTGGGTCATTCTGTCTCCACATGGTTTCTTGAGAACGGTTACCTTGCTGCTGCGGCGTCGAAGAGGCTTAGGAGTTCTAACTTCTTTTCTGCTGGCAGGAAAGAGGCTTCGAAGGAGTTGCGGGCTAGTTCGCGCAGGTGCTCGTCGGTGAATCCGAAAGTTTCCTGGGCGAGTTGGTATTCGCGCGAAAGAGTTGTGCCGAACAGAGCGGGGTCGTCGGTGTTGAGCGTGATCATGACGCCGTGGTCGAAATAGTTTTTTGTGGGATGCTCGGCGACTGCTTTGCAAAATCCGGTGCGGAGGTTGCTGGTGATGCAGAGTTCGACGGGGATCTGGCGCTGGGCTAGTTCTTCGATCAAGTCTGCGTCCTGGGCGGCGGTGAGGCCATGGCCAATGCGCTCGGCGCGCAGGTTGAGTGCGCCCCAGATGGATTCTGGAGGGCCTGCCTCGCCGGCGTGCGCGGTCAGCCGCAGGCCTTGTTCGGCGGCGTAGCTATAGACGCCGCGGAAGAGTTCCGGTGGCGCTTTCAGTTCATCGCCGCCAATGCCGACGCCGACGACATGGCGGTCGCGGTAGCGTGCGGCGAGTTCGAAAACTTTCTGCGCTTCCTCGACTCCGAAGTGGCGAGTGGCGTCGAAGATCCAAAGTAATGACACGCCGAAATCGCGTGCGCCGCGGGCGCGTCCCCGTTCCAGACCTTCGAAGATTTTGGGGAAATCCTGCTTGCGGAAGAGGCAGACGCCGACCGCAACATAGACCTCCGCGTGCAGTACGTTCTCTTCTTTCAGGCGCTGCATGAGGCGGTAAGTGATGAGTTCGTAATCGTCGGGGCCCCGCAGGTGCGCGCTTACGGCCTTGAAGGCCATCAAGAAGCTCTGAAAGTCGGTGTAGCCGTAGAGGCTCTGGACCTCGGCGAGTGAGGAGTGATCGCCGTGGAGCTTGCGGAGTTCGAGCAGGGTCGCGGGTTCGACTGCGCCCTCGAGGTGGAGGTGCAATTCTGCTTTGGGAAGCTGACGGATGAAAGCGTTCGGGGGACGTTCAACTGCTGCGGTCATGCATCTGATTGTAGATTCTTGAGGGGAGATTTGCGAGGGAGCAGGTGAGCCCTCGGTGTTCTCAAAACCTTCGCCACGAAGGACACGAAGGTACACGAAGGAAGCGCCCGCGGATAACCTCGAGCGTCACTGACCGACTGCGCCAACCTTCACCTGGCGATTCTTTCAGATACAATCCGGTGTTCTCATATCGGGACGAGGAGAGTGTATGAGCGCCAAGATCATTCGCAGATCACTGGTTGTCTGGGCAGTGCTGGCCCTGCCGCTGTGCTTGTATGGAGCGACGTCGGGTCCGCAGGTGAAGACCGCTTCCGGTGTGGTCGAGGGGAAGGACGATGGGGCCGTGCATGCGTTTCTTGGAATTCCGTACGCGGCACCACCGGTGGGAGATTTGCGTTGGAAGCCGCCCGCGGCAGCGGCGAAGTGGGACGGCGTCCGCAAGGCCACGGAGTTTGGCGCGCATTGCATGCAGGGAAAAGTGTACGGCGACATGAACTTTCGCGATGCGGGCGGAAGTGAAGACTGTTTGACTCTGAATGTTTGGGTTCCGGCGAAGGCTGCTGCGGCGAAGCTGCCAGTCATGGTTTGGATTTATGGTGGAGGATTCGTTGCGGGGACCACTTCCGAAGCGCGGCAGGATGGAACGCATCTAGCGCAGCAGGGAGTGATCGTGGTTTCGATGAATTACCGGTTGGGGGTCTTCGGATTCTTCGTGCACCCCGAACTAGCGAAGGAGTCTGGGAGGAATGCGGCTGGGAATTACGGTTTGCTCGATCAGGTCGCGGCGCTGCATTGGGTGCGTGACAATATTGCAGCGTTTGGGGGAGATCCGGGGAATGTGACCATCTTCGGGGAGAGCGCCGGATCGTTTTCCGTGAGCGCGCAGATCGCGTCGCCGCTGGCCAAGGGACTGTTCCAGAAGGCGATTGGAGAGAGTGGAGCGGCGTTTCATAGCGGAGGGTTGTCGTTCGAACCACGGTCTTTACGGGAAGAGAAGGACGTGAAAGCCGTGAGCGCAAAATTCGGAGTAAGCACACTGGCGGAGATGCGAGCGCTTCCGGCGCAGAAGCTGCTCGATGCGTTCTCGCCGCCACAGTCGCAGGGATTTGATTTTGGTCCGGACGTGGACGGATATTTTCTGCCGGAACCCGTGCCGGCCATCTTTGCGGCGGGAGAGCAGAACGACGTGCCGCTGCTGGCGGGATGGAATCATGATGAAGGCAGCTTTGAGATCGCGTTCTCTCCACAGAAGCCGACGGCTGACAGCCTAAAGGCTACAGCGCAGAAGGAATTCGGCGACAAGGCGGCGGAGTTTTTGAAGCTCTATCCTTCCGGCACTCCCGAACAGACGTTGCGTTCCGCACAGGATTTCGCGGGCGATCAGTTCATCGCCTTCTCGACGTGGGATTGGATGGAGTCGCAAAGCAAGACAGGCAAGCAGCCGATCTATCGTTACCGGTTCGATCTGGGGCCGCCGGCGGATCCGAAGGGGCCGCAGTTGGGCGCGTATCACTCGGCAGAGATCGAGTATGTGTTTGGGCAACTCGATTCCAAGGCCGGGGTCGCGTGGAGGGCGGAGGATCGTCAGCTGAGCGAAGAGATGCAGAAGTACTGGGCGAACTTTGCGCGCAGTGGGGATCCTAACGGGGCGGCGGGGCTGCCGAAGTGGCCGGTGTATTCAGCGGCGGACGGATGGCAGGTGATGTTTCTGGACGCTAAGTCTGGGGCGCACAAGGATGATTTGCGGGAGCGGTATTTGTTTCTGGCGGGGGCGTGGGCGAGGTAGGGTGCGGCCGCAAAATTGGAGTGCGGAGATCCTTCACTACGCAGGCCGATTCACTTAGGCGAATCGGCCTGCTTTGTTCAGGATGACAACGCGCCTTTGCTGACGGCTGAGAGCTGATGGCTGAGAGCTATTTCCTTGCGAACTCGCTGCGATGGCGGCTGTAGAAGACGTAGATGAGCAGGCCGAGAGCCAGCCAGATGACGAAGCGCAGCCACGTGATAAGGGTGAGGCCGAACATCAGGCCACCGCACAGCAGCACGGAAATCAGCGGGAACCACGGCACAAACGGGACTCGGAAGGCTCGCTTGCGATCGGGCTGCTTACGGCGGAGGAAGATCACTCCCAGCGAAACCAGAACGAAGGCAAACAATGTTCCGATGTTGGCGAGGTCGGCGGCGTCCCCAATGTCAACGAGGCCAGCTGGAATTCCAACGGCGAAACAGGCGATCCAGGTGGACCAGTGGGGCGTCTTAAATTTCGGATGCACCGCTGAGAACAGCTTCGGCAGCAGCCCGTCGCGGGACATCGCGTACCAGATGCGTGCCTGGCCGTACTGAAAGACGAGCAAGGACGAGATCATGCCGGTCAGCGCTCCGATCACGATCACCGAGCGGAAGAAGGGGTGCACGCCCAGATACTTCATCGCATACGCCACCGGCGCTTCGGCTGCTTCACCGGATACGAAGGTCGTGTACTTCATCATGCCGAGCAGTACCACGGCAACGCCGACATAGAGCAGGGTGCAGACCACCAGCGACATGATGATGCCGAAGGGTAGATCTTTTTGCGGATTGCGCGACTCCTCGGCGGCCGTCGAGACGGAATCGAATCCGATGTAGGTAAAGAAAACGATGGCCCCTCCGGTGACGATTCCGGCAAAGCCAGAGGGAGCGAAGGGCGACCAGTTGGCGGGCTTCACGAGCATTGCACCGACGACCAGGAAGGTCAAGATGGCGCCGATTTTGACGGCGACCATGATGTTATTGGTCTCCGCCGACTCTTTCACTCCGCGCACCAGCAGCAGCGTTAAAACGAAAACGATGAGGAAGCCCGGCAGATTGAAATAGGATCCGGTCCATTGCCCACCGGCCCAGACCGGACTCGCCCATTTGTCCGGCAAGTTGAGGCCAAACACTGCCAGCTGCGCTTTGGTATAACCGGCAAAACCAACCGCGACCGCAACGTTGGAGACTACGTATTCGAGGATCAGGTCCCAACCGATGATCCAGGCGAAAATTTCGCCGAGTGTGGCGTAGGAGTATGTGTAGGCGCTGCCGGCGATGGGGATCATCGAGGCTAGTTCGGCGTAGCACAGCCCAGCAAAACTGCAGGCGATCGCTACCAGGAAGAATGAAATCGCAATGGATGGTCCGGCGGGCGGACGTCCGTGCATCAGCGCTCCCGCCGTGCTGCCGGTACGGATGAAGTTGATGATTACGTCGAGCGCCTGGGCATGCAGGATGGAAGGCGCTTGGAAATACTCTCCGGCGGCGGCCGTTCCGGTGAGCACAAAAATGCCGGAGCCGATGATAGCGCCGATTCCGAGCGCGGTTAGCGACCAGGGCCCCAATGATTTGCTGAGCCGGTGTGCCGGGTCCTCGGATTCGGAGATGAGCTTGTCGATGGACTTGCAGCAGAAAATCTGTTTGTCGGAAGTGCGGATGACTTCGGCGGATTCCGTGGTTTGTGGCAAGCGGTTGTGGTCTCCTGGAGAGCGGGCTCTCCGCCAACTATCACTTAGCAGTTCGCTGAACAACTCCGCGTCGCTTCGCGACGGAGCGGGCGAGTCGCCCGCTCCCACACGAGTTTTGGCTGCCTTACCGCTTCGCTTGGCCGCGGGCCAGTTTCTTGACCTTGGGCTTTTTCGATCCGCGGGGATAATCGCGGGGCTTGAGCGGCTTTTCCGCCTTGCGTTTCTTGCGGGCGGTGCGTTTGGCTTTCTTGCGTTCTTCCTTGGTTAACTTCGATGTGTTTGCCATGAATGCTGTGGACGTCCTCTTCTGTCGTGCGGATGTCCGGGGCGGGTTGCGCCTCGGCTTTTCTTTCGCCCCTTTGGGGCCAAAATCTATTTGGATCGACCACCACGGCTTGCGCCGTGGGCTGAACTCTTACGCCGCCCTTCGACAAGCTCAGGGCAGGCTTTTGCGGCCGACTGCTAAGACTCGCCTCGCTTTGCTCGGCTAGACAGCCGAGGCGGCTGTCCCCACATAGGTCGTGCATGGGACTGGGCTATGCGCGTTCCAGCTGGGCGTACTTCTCTACCAGCTTCTTTAAGCCGAAGCGAGGAAATTGTACCGTAATCTTGGCTTCTTCGCCTTCTCCTTCGCGCTGGTAGACCGTGCCTTCTCCATATTTTGGGTGACGGACTCGCTGGCCGGGGCGGAATCCACGCTTGCCGGTGGGCTCTGCGACCGGCGTTTTCGGGACGGTGAACTTCTTGCCGCGGCTGGCGAAGAACTCGGCGATATTTTCGATGGAGTTGTAGGGACGAGCGGGGGCTGTTGGCTTCGGAAAGCGCGGCTGCGGGCGGCTGGGGTCTGCGGCGTGCCAGGAGGTGCTTTGGTCTTCGTCCTCGTAGGAGTAGTGGGTGGTCTCGGATTCGTAGGCTGCGGGGTTTTGCACACCTGGACGGGCGAAGGCGCCCGTCCCCACACGAGTCGTTGTCCCCACGCGAGCTTTGCTGGTTCCTAATTCTTCTAGCAGGGGGGCGGGGACTTCTTCCAGAAATCTTGAGGGGACGCTGGCTTCGGGCAGGTCTGTGCCGTAGCGGCGGCGGTAGACGGCGCGGGTCAGGATGAGTTGGTCCATGGCGCGGGTCATGCCGACGTAGCAGAGACGGCGTTCTTCTTCGATGTCTTCCGGAACGAGCATGGTGCGGGAGTGCGGGAAGAGTCCCTCTTCGAGGCCGCTGAGGAAGATCAATGGGAATTCCAGGCCTTTGGCGGCGTGCAGGCTCATCAGAGTGATCTGGGCGCGGGCATCGTAATCGTCGGCGTCGGCGACTAGGGCGGCGTGGTCGAGGAACTGGTCGAGAGTTTCGGCGCGGTCGCGCGAGTCCATGGCGGCGTTGACCAGTTCGCGCAGGTTTTCGATGCGGGAGAAGGCTTCGGGCGTGTCTTCTTCTTCGAGGAGTTTGATGTAGTTGGTGCGGTCGATCAAGAATTTCAGAAGGTCGGCGGTGCTGACGGTGGGAGCGGGGAAAGACGCCGGCGTAGAGCCGATCTCGGGATCTGGGGGACGGTTCGCTTCGTTCACCTCTGATGGTTCCGCCGGCGGGACGCCAGGGGTGCTGTCGGCGGCGCCGAAGTCGAAGGAGAAATTTCCGAGTTCATTTGGATCGAAGGCTGTGGCGTCTTCAGGTTGCGATTCATCCGACGACGGCAGGGCTTCGCCCTGTTGGACAGCCGAAGGCGGCTGTCCCCACATGGGCTGTGCTGATTCTTGCGTTTGCGCGGGCGAGTCGCCCGCGGCCACACGGTCACTGCCTTCCAATTGCTCGGCGAAGTTTCCTGCCAGCATCGCTCTCGCGTCTTCGATTAGCTGCTGAAAACTTTTCAGCGACAGCAAGGCTCGCTGGGGCAGGAGTTGGCGGCGGATGGCTTCGCCGATCGCGCCCCAGAGTGACAGGCCAGTTTCGAGGGCGAGGCGCTCCAGCGTGTCGATTGTGCCTTTGCCGATGCCCCGGGTGGGGGTATTGATTACGCGCAGAAGAGAGATTGTGTCGTCGGGATTCTGGATGACTTTGAGGTACGAGATCAGGTCTTTGATTTCGGAGCGCTCGTAGAAGGAGAATCCGCCGACCACGTGATATTTCAAGCCGTAGCGACGCATGCCCTCTTCAAAGAGGCGCGACTGCGAGTTGGTGCGGTAGAGCACGGCGGCGCGCGGGGTTTCGCCTTTCTCGGTGGCTTCGCGCAGATACTTGGCGATGTGGTCGGCGGCGAAGAGGGCTTCGTTTTCGCCGTCGGGTGCCTCGTAGTATCCGATCTTGGTGCCGCCTTGGCGGTCGGTCCAGAGATTCTTGCCTTTGCGGCGGATGTTGTTCGCGACGACGGCTGATGCGGCCTGCAGAATGTTCTGTGTGGAGCGGTAGTTCTGCTCGAGGCGGATGATCTTGGCCTCGGGGAAATCCTGCTCGAATTCGAGGATGTTGCGGATGTCGGCGCCGCGCCACGAATAGATCGACTGGTCTTCGTCGCCCACGGCGCAAACGTTGTGACGATCTCCGGCGAGCATGCGCATGAGTTCGTACTGCGGGCGGTTGGTGTCCTGATACTCGTCGATCAGCAGATATTGGAAGCGGCGGTTGTAATAGTCACGCACCTGCGCCGCGGACTTCAGCAGGCGGACGGCTTCGAGTAACAAGTCATCGAAGTCGAGGGCGTTGGCCTTGCGCAGTTCCTTGCGGTACTCCTCGTAGAGGTGTGCAATCTTTTCGGTCTTAGGATCAGCGGATTGCAGGTAAAGTTCCTGCGGATCGAGCATGTGGTTCTTCGCCCAGGAAATTCGGCCGAGGACGGTGCGCGGGGTGAGTTGCTTGTCGTCGAGGCCGAGGCGCTTCATTACGCTCTTGACGACGGCTTGTTGATCGCTCTCGTCGTAGATGACGAAATTCTTGGTGTGACCGATCGGGGGCTGGCCGGGAATGGTCGACGGGATGCGCATCGCTTCGATGTCGCGCCGCAGAACGCGCACGCAGAACGAGTGGAAGGTCGAGATAACCGGCTTGGCGATGCTGAGGCCGCCCACCAACTTTTCAACGCGCTCACCCATTTCGGCGGCGGCTTTGTTGGTGAAAGTCATCGCCAGAATGGATTCCGGCATGACGCCTTTGTGCTCGATCAGGTAGGCGATGCGGTAGGTGATGACGCGCGTTTTGCCGCTGCCGGCGCCAGCCAGGATCAGGACTGGGCCTTCGGTGGTTTCGACGGCTTCGCGCTGTTGCGGGTTCAGTTGGTCGAGGAAAGACAATGCGGAAGTGGCTCCAGAGTCGCTGGTTTGATTTTACAGGGGAATAGCGGCGGGCGGGATTGTGCGCGCTGATTTCAGGGCGTGGAATGCCTAAAATGAGACTGGTTCTGACCCTCAGGGGCTAAAGCCCTAACCTTTTTCATGATTAACGCGGCCCTGAAGGGCCGCTCTTCCACCCTGCTTTCATGCTTGCGGTGTCCCTGAAGGGCCGCTCTTCCACAGTAGCGCACGCAGATCGTCATCCCACGCTCAGCGTACGCGGATCGTCACAGTGGCGCACCCCATGAGTCACCCGACACGGCAGCGCACCGATGGGTCACCCAAGGCGCAAATTTTGTCCGCAAGGCAGACGGAGTCGTGTCGTTCTTCCGACAGAGAGATGGGCGGCGCGGTCATGCAAAATCCGCACTTCTCGCAAAGGACGCGAGAAATGGGGCACCCGCACGCTGGAGCCGCATTCTTGCATTGATTGCGCCCTCGTCTCGCGGGAGGGGGTTATGCATTCGAGCTTAGGTCCGAAGAGTTTCTTGGCATTGGCGGTGTTGATCACGGTGGCTGGCGTTTGTGTGGTGGACCAGCGGGAGGCACGGGCGGGCGAGGTGGCTCCGCCGGCCGGTTACAAGGTGCTGGAGCCCATTCGGCACGGCAATCTGACGGTGTTCCCGGTGGTCGCGGCGAAGAGCTATCCGACTGGAGAGTTCTTGACGCTGGATGAGGGGTTGCGGTCGGGAGAAGTCGTGGTGACCGAAGCGGGCAATGTGCAGGGACTGATTCGGCGGCATCCCACGCCGGCCATTCGGAGCGAGGGTGCGCAGGTCAACCGACTGGTGCTGGTTAACAATTCCAAGAGGCCGTTGTTATTGTTGGCCGGGGAGATCGTTACGGGTGGCAAGCAGGATCGCGTGATCGGCAAGGATCGCATTGTTCCGGCGGAGAGTGATCCGGTGGACCTGAGCGTGTTCTGCGTGGAGCCGGGACGGTGGGTCGCGACGAGCAGCAATTTCGGGGCCTCGGAGGCGATGTATGGCGGGGCTGTAAAACATGTTCAACCTCCCATGGCGATGATGGCGCAGCCGTCGGTGCGCGCCAAGGCGATGGCTGACAAAGACCAGAACCAGGTTTGGGCGGAGGTGCGCAAGCAGCAAGCAGCGATGGAGACGGTCGAGGTCACAGCGGCGGCTCCTGAAGTGGCCACGGAGATCAGGAGTACGTCTTCGTATGCCAAAGTGAATGAGAATGAGGCGGTCAGGAAGCAGGTGGACTCGGTTGCCAAGCCCATCGAGCAGAACTATCAGAGCTTGATCCGGCAGCTGCGTGATCGCAATGCCGTGGGAGTTGTGGTGGCGGTGAACGGGCGCATCATTTGGGCCGATATGTTTGCCAGCACGGATCTGCTGGAAAAATACTGGCCCAAGCTGGTGCGCTCGTATGCTTCTGAGGCGGTGGTCACGCGTGCGAAGGAAGTTGAAGTCGGTGTGAGCCAGGCACAGGCTTTCCTGGCAGATATGGAAGGACGGCGGGAGATGATCGAGAGCGAGCCGGGAATCTACCGTCACACGGAAATCACCGGCGACGGTTTCAAGGCGTTTTCGCTAACATCGTTGCTGCCGAAGACTGGGTTTGAAGTGCACGTGGCGAAGATGGCCGAGTGAAGTGGGCCTCAGGGGCTAAAGCCTTCAATCGAAAAGACGCTTTATCGCAGCGCTCAAAGCGCTGCGCCACCCAAATTCTGACTCTTTCCCTGTAGTTCTGCGATCGGGGGGAACGATTTTGGGGGAATCAAAGTACGGTCGGGAGGCATGGAGCCGGAGTTGACGGCTTTCGCCAGGAGTTCGAGTGCGGTTCCTGCTGCCGGGGCGGTGATGATCGTTGCCTTCAAGAGTCCGCGGCGGACCCAGTCCTGGCCAGTCTTGGTGACACCGTCGCAGCCTGTGAAGGGAATGCTCAACCATCGCTCGCGATCCTTTTCTGTGAGGTCGACAACGGCTTTTCGGGCGCCCATGGCCATGGCGTCGTTCTGGCAGATGACGCCACGAATGTGAAGGTCGCGCGAGGATCCGAGGGACATCCAGGACTTCGCGGCATTGTGCGCGCTGCGCTCGGTCCAGTCGCCTTTGAGCGTTTTAAGTACGACGGCGGCTGGCTTGGTGGAGAGCATGCCTTTTGTTCGCAGCTGGGTCGCCGTGCTGTTGAAGGGGCCTTCGATGTAAAGAACGTTTCCCTCGGGAACCAGGACGCCGAGTTGCTGGCCCTGGATGCGGCCGACCTCGGACTGGTCGGTGCTGACCGAGAAGACCGGGACCTCGCCTCCGCGGCGAAGCTCGGCGATGTAGTCGGGATCGCTGTTGATGATTCCCCATCCGATGCCGGCCGCAACAGCTGCTTTCGCGACTTGAGGCATTCCGGTGCCGACGGGTTCGACCAGGATCGCGGTGGGATGCTGTGCAGGATCCTGAATGATTTTGATGAGTTGTTGCGTCTGGTTCACGGCGTCGTTGTCGGCGTAGATGATCTGAACGGTAGCGCCGAGTCGCGTAGCCATGTCGGTCACGGCGACTGCTTGTTCTGCCTGGTAATCGTTCTCTCTTGTGGTAAGAGCAACAACTACATTCAGTTTTTCCATGGGCCTCGTCGCGGAGTTCCCTTCGGTGCTGGATTGTTTCACAGACTTTGACGCTGACAAAAGACTTCTACGGCACAAGCACGTCGATCGATGTGGAACCGACTAATCGACTTTTGAAGACTCGTACCAACCGCGCCAGGCACTGGAGTCGTTGGGTAATCGCTGGCCGGTAATGTCATGCAACGCCTGGAAAGCCCAGTGGTGCGTCTGGGCATCGAGCGCGGGATCGTCGGTGTAGTTCAACAGTTGCGGAACAGCGGAGAGCCGCTGCTCGTGCGTGAACATGCCAGACTCCGCCAGGCTGCACGCGGCCCGCTCACGCACGGTGGCCGAGGGATCATCGTGCATGGTTTTCAGCAAGGGCTCGATGGTTTGAACTGAGCCGACGAGTGCCAGACCTTCGACAGCCCAGCGTCGCGAGTCTTCATCAGTATCGTTCAGATGAGCGGTTAAGACTTGCACTACACGGTCGGTTTCGACGCCGCGGTTTCCCATCAGGCCGAGCCCCCATAGTCCCCAGATTTTTTGGGCGTGATCGGAAGACTCGGCACTTTTCAAAACGTAGGCGAGGCTGGCGGTATTCTTGCCTAATCCGTAAGCCGCGAGTTCAACTTCGATGCCGGACTGACGCACACGCATGTCGTTCGAGTTGAGCGCAGCGGTGGTCAGGGTCGCGATCTGCGAGTCCCACTTTACCTTTCCCTGCCAGCGGTCGACGCGGGATGAAATCTGGTCGACGGCGCCATCGCTGCGACCAACCGCCAGTTCAAGCAGAGCCTCCGCTTGCTTCTGCGGTTTCATGCGATCGAGTTGGTGAGAATCCTTGGCGGAGGTGAGAGGGGCTGAGGGCACGGAAAAAAGACTAGTGAAGCGCGACCATGCGGCATGAGCATTGCCGGCGTTTGCGGTGAGAACTGCAAGGAGCACACCAAGTGCAACCGCGAAGAGCGGAGCGAACCGTCTCGGACCTGTCGGCCACCCACGCGAGCCTGGTCTCGAGATGGGGCCACCGTTATCGAGATCGGAGTCGGGGCCCAGCGTGCCGAAGTCGGGCGTCGGCTGCAGGCGCGGATCGGCCACAGGCACGGGTTCCGATTGTGGTTCTTTGTTCGAAAACTGTGGCTGGAACACATCCATATATAGAAGAGTCTAGGATCACCGCCGAAATGAGGTAAAGTTACTTCGGTTCGGATCCTACAGGGTTCGATGCAAAAAACGCGGCGCGCGATCTGGGAAGGGGCCCTGGAAGAGCGTCGCGATTCCAAAGAGTTACCAGGAGGAAGTAATGCGAATGAAGTCGAAGTGGTTGGTGTCCATTATCAGTGTGTCCCTGGCGGCAGTGGCTTTGGCCGCGGCTGGTTCGGGATACCACGTAGTCACAACGTACAAAGTCGGTGGTGAGGGAGGGTGGGATTATCTGACCGTCGACCCCGAAGCGCGGCACGTCTACATTTCCCGCGGCACACACGTCATGGTGCTCGATGCGGACACGGGAAAGGTCGCGGGTGACATCGCCGACACGCAGGGCGTGCATGGCATCGCACTTGCGCCTGAGTTGGCAAAGGGGTTCACGAGCAACGGCCGCGAAGGCACAATCAGCATTTTCGACATGAAGACGCTGGCGACCAGCAGCAAAGTGAAGGTGGGGGACAATCCTGACGCGATCCTCTACGATCCGGCAACGAAACGCGTCTTCACGTTTAACGGGCGCAGTCAGGACTCGACGGCCATCGACGCTACGAACGGAAAAGTGTTGGGAACGATCAAACTGGATGGCAAACCGGAATTCGCAGCCAGCGATGCGAAGGGCGAGATCTTCGTCAACATCGAGGACAAGAGCGAACTGGTGGCGATCGATCCGAACAAGCTGGAAGTTAAGGCGAAGTGGCCGCTTGCGCCTTGCACAGAGCCGAGCGGACTCTCAATCGACCGCAAGAATCGCCGCTTGTACGTCGGCTGCGATAACAAAATGATGGCCGTGGTTGACGCTGACAGCGGAAAGGTGCTGGCCACGCCAGCCATTGGCGAGGGCGTGGATGCGACTGCATTCGATGCCGACACCGGGCTGGCGTTCGCCTCCTGCGGCGGTGACGGCGTGCTTACCGTCGTGAAAGAGGAATCGCCGGGCAAGTTCACACCCGAGAACGTTCCGACGCAGAAGGGGGCGCGCACCATGGCGCTCGATTCCAAGACGCACAACGTGTTCGTGGTGACCGCGCAGTTCGGGCCTCGACCTGCGGCGACTGCGGACAATCCTCGTCCGCGACCTCCGATGATTCCCGACAGCTTTGTCGTTCTCGTCGTCGGAAAATGAGACTGTCCTTTCATTGGGCGAGAGCCCTGCTCTGTCTGGCGTCAATTTTAGTTTTGACGCAGGCGAGCGGGGCTTACTCCGTCCTGACGCACGAACAGGTCGTGGATTTGCTGTGGGTGGATCGAATTCAGCCCATGGTCGTCGCGCGCTTTCCGGGTCTGACGGATAAGGAAATCCGGGAAGCGCACGCCTACGCTTATGGCGGATCGCTGGTACAGGACATGGGCTACTACCCGTTCGGCAGCCGCTACTTCAGCGATCTGACGCACTATGTGCGCACCGGTGACTTCGTTACCTGCCTGATCCAGGAATCGCAGACGGCGAATGAGTACGCGTTCGCTCTGGGAGCGCTGGCGCATTACACGGCGGACAATAGCGGGCATCCCATGGTGAATCATGTTGTGGCGATGGAGTTTCCGCCGCTGCAGCGGAAGTTTGGAGACGTGGTCACGTACGCGGACTCGCCCAAGTCGCATATCCGCGCGGAATTTGGGTTTGACATGACGCAGGTGGCGAAGAATCGCTACACGTCCGATCGTTATCACGATTTCATTGGATTCGAGATTTCGCAGGGATTGTTGGAACGGGTATTTCCGAAAGTCTACGGCATCAAGTTCGACGATGTGGTGGACGATGAGGATCTGGCGATTGGCAGTTTCCGGCACGCGGTGAGCAAAGTAATTCCGGAGACGACCCGAGTAGCCTTGCTGACCCGCAGGAAGGACATTGTTGCCGACACGCCCGACGCCGCTGCGAAGAAATATTTGTATTACCTTTCGCGGACGGATTACGAGAAGGAATGGGGCAATGGGTACCGGCGTCCTAGCTTTGGGACGAAGTTTCTTGCGATTGTGCTGAAGCTGTTTCCAAAGAAGGGTCCGTTTAGCGGGCTCGCCTTCAAGGTTCCGACGCAGCAGGGGGAGGATCTTTTTATCAAGAGCGTCGACGATACAGTCAGGAGTTACAAGCAATTACTGCAGGAATCTAAGAGTGGCACTCTGCAGCTGGCAAATCGCGATTGCGATACCGGGGTGGAGACGCGGGCGGGGGAGTACGTGTTAGCGGATCAGACGTATGCGCATCTGTTGAACGATCTGGCGGACAACGATTTTGCTCACGTGCCGCCAGAGCTGCGCGAGGATATTCTCGTTTTCTACAAGGATCCGGATGCGCCGATTGCGACGAAACGGAAGGCGAAAGAGTGGAAGAGGTTGCAAGCGGGCCTGCTGCAGTTGAAGGCTGTCGTCGTCGTGACGCAAGCGAACAGTGCGGGCGCCCCGTAAGCAAGAGGCGCGGCAAGGTGAAGAGGGGAACCGGGTCAGAGAGTGGACACGGGAAGTTCTCGTACGCGTTCGATCGTGTCCGCTTCTTCCGGCGACTTGTCCGGCCGGAGGCGAACGATTCGGGGAAAGCGGAGCGCGTATCCGCTTTCGTGGCGGTCGGATTTCATCAAGTTGTTGAACGCTACTTCCAGCACGATCTTCGGCTCGACGACCAGGCGGAAACCCTGATCTTCCAGGGTGTGATCGAGGAACCACTGAGTCATCTGGGCGATCTCGGCGTCGGTCAAGCCGGAATAGGCCTTGCCGATGTTCACCAGGCGGTCTTTATTCGTATCCCAAACGGCGAAGGTGTAATCGCTCAGAACGCCCACGCGCTTGCCGTGTCCGTACTCGACGGCAGTCACGACTACGTCAAGCGTGGCGAGTTCACGCTTCATCTTCAGCCACGACTTTCTGCGCCTGCCGGGCGTGTAGGGGGAGTTGAGATCTTTGATCATCAAGCCTTCGTTGCCGCGCTCCTGCGCTGCGGCAAACAGCTCTTCCAGTTCCGCGGGAGATGACGCGCGAAACACCGGGACGCGAATGATATGGGTGGCTTTCGATTTTTCCTCTTCTCCGAACGACAGCTTGGCTTGGGATCCAGGCTTGGCTGACTTCCTTGGTGATCCTGCGTTTACTTGAGAACGATTGTTCTGCATCAGCAATTCATCGAGAATCTTCGCGCGCTCCCGCAGAGGACGGTCCATCACCAGCTCGCCTCCGGCATACAACACGTCGAAGGCAAGGAACGCGACCGGAGTCTCGCGCAGCATTTTGTCCCTGACTTTCTTTCTTCCCAGGCGCTGCTGCAAAACGCTGAAGGGACGCGCGCGTTGGGCCGGATAGTCCCAAGCCACGATTTCTCCGTCGAGGATGGCGGACTGCGGCAGTTCAGACAGCGCGTCTGGCAAGTCGGGGAACGAGTCGGTGATTTCGTCGCGCGTGCGCGAGAAGAACTTCACCTCGCCATTTTCGATATGGGCCTGCGCACGAATGCCGTCGTACTTATCTTCGACTGCGGCTTCCGAGAAATAACTCAGGCCCTCTTCGGGCGATTCGATCGGACTGGCCAGCATGAATCCAAGAGGATGGAAGAGTCGCATTGCCGCTGCGGCGAGCCTTCCTTCGGAGGCCAAGCGCAAGGTTTCGCCAATGTCTCCCAGCAGCATGTTGGCGCGTTGCACTTCGACCGGCGTGGCGCCATAGGCCCGGCCAATCGCTTCCTCGACCAGGCTCTCTTTCAGGCCGATACGCAGGTCGCCGGTGATGATCTTTACGATGTACTTGGCTTCGAGCGGGGTAGCTCGCGAGAGCAAGTCGCGTACGATGGCGGCTTTCGGTGCTGGGCCGCGTGTCGCGGCGATTTGGCGAAACGTGGGCTCCACTTGCAGCACGTCCAATCCCTGACCGGCGCGCTCAGGAAGGACCTCGCCGGCGACCGCTCCGAGGTCGCCGTGGCGGCGGTAGGCGGCGGTGATTTCGGCTTCATCCTTCCCGGAAAGATGCGAAACAATCTGCCAAAGCGAGCGGCCGCCGACCTTCAGCGTGGTCTCTTCCCAAGCCGGAAACGCCCGCCCCGAAAGGAAGACCGCTGACACGGCTGCCTCGCCTAACGTGCGCGACTTCAGGTAGTCGGCGACGATCCCAGTTTTCAGCAGTTTCTTCGTGGTGGCGGCAATGGCTTCGCAAGCTGTGGCCAACCGGTGCATGAATCTCCGATCCTAACGCAAGGGAGCCGGCGCATCCCTGATGCAAAGCGCCTGGACAGCCCCTTGTCCATCCTAACCCTTGCGGTTGCTTGTACTTAGCTTGGAGGCGACCCCATCCAGCCGACACGTGGCGTGTGATACCCTAAGAGGTGCGTCGTGATTCTGTCAGGAGCATCTAAATTCTCGTGCGTAAACTGATCAACTATTTCCGATTCCTCGCCGCCGTGCAACTGCTTCCCGCCCTAGAGAGCGGGGAAGAGACCCTGGTCGGCGGACAAGCCGTGCTCGAGGGCGTGATGATGCGCTCCCCGCACGCCTGGGCGATCGCCTGTCGCAAACCCTCCGGTGAAGTGGTCACTATGAGTGAACCGCTCGAGCGGCCCTCGGAGACGCACAAGTGGATGGCTTGGCCCATTGTGCGCGGCGTGATGACTCTCGGCTTTGCCATGAACCTCGGGTACCGCGCGCTCCGGTTCTCGGCAAACGTCGCGATCGAAGACATGATGCAGGAAGGCGAAGGCAAAGATCGTGTGGAGACCGCCGCCTCAGCAGTTTCGGCGCGAACTGCGGAGGAGTCGTCCCAGCCGCGCGAGAAGGCTGCCACGGTCAGCAACTGGCTGGCTGCGGGGAACCTGCTGATCTCGCTGGCGTTCTTTATTTTCATGTATAAGTACGTTCCACTACTGGCGGCGACGGAACTCAAGAAGATTGACCCCGCGCTGGGCGGAAGAATCATTTTCAATTTGATCGACGGCGGGATTCGACTGCTGCTGTTCTTGCTTTTTATTTGGGGAGTTTCGCTGTGGAAGGATATTCGCCGGGTGTACGAGTATCACGGCGCCGAGCACAAGACCGTGTTTGCTTTCGAAAACGGCGACCCGCTCAACACCGCGGAAGTGCAGAAGTATTCGACGTATCATCCGCGGTGCGGCACCAGCTTTCTAATGACAGTGATGCTGATTTCGATCGGCTTCTACATGCTGATCCCATTTACAACGTTCTGGGCGCGCTTTGCGTCGCGCATTGCATTGTTGCCGGTCATTGCTGGAGTTTCCTACGAGATTATTCGCTTCGCCGCCAAGCATCGCGGATCGTTGTTTGCGCTGATGACCGCTCCGGGGCTGTGGCTGCAGCGCATTACGACGAAGCCTCCGTCTGACGAGATGGCGCAATGCGCCATTATCGCCCTGGATCAGGCCATGTCGCTCGAGAAAGAGCGCGGGGGCGAGTTGGTGATTGCCTAGCGGTCCCGCCGCGCATACTTTCGCTCTGCTTCCTCCCAACACTACAATGCCGTAGAGACGTAACTGGTTACGTCTCTCTTGCCCGTAAGTCGGGCTGCGGAGTGAGCCGAGACGTGGCGAGCTACGTCTCCACGAAAGATTCCAATGTTTGAACGACTGGACCAAATCGAAAGCCGTTACGAAGAGTTGACCAACGCTCTCGCTTCGCCGGAGATCGTCAATGACTCGGCGAGATACCAGAAGGCTGCCAAGGCGCATGCCGAAATTGCGCCAATCGTCGAAAAATACCGTGAATACAAGGACCTGACCAAGGGCATCGCGGAGAGCAAGGCCATGTTGGCCGACGAAAAAGATCCTGAGATGCGCGCCTATGCTCAGGATGAACTCAACCAGTTGGAAGGCCGAGTGAAGACGGCGGAGGAGGACCTGAAAGTCCTGCTCCTTCCTAAGGATCCGAATGACGAGAAGAACATCATTCTGGAAATCCGTGCCGGGACTGGGGGAGACGAAGCCACACTTTTCGCAGCAGAGATTTTCCGGATGTATACGCGGTACGCGGAGACTCAGCGCTGGAAAGTCGAGGTGCTTTCGTCTTCGGAGTCGTCGGCCGGGGGGCTGAAGGAAGTTATCGCCATTATTGAAGGTCACCGTGTGTTCTCGCAATTGAAGTATGAGAGCGGGGTGCACCGAGTTCAGCGCGTGCCGGCTACCGAGCAGCAGGGACGCGTCCATACATCGGCCGTTACGGTTGCGGTGCTGCCTGAAGCCGAGGACGTGGACGTGAAGATCGAAGCCAAGGACCTGCGCATCGATACGTTCTGCTCCTCCGGACCCGGCGGGCAATCGGTGAACACTACGTACTCGGCTGTCCGCATCACGCACATTCCCACCAATACGGTTGTGAGTTGCCAGGACGAAAAGTCGCAGATCAAGAATCGCGAAAAAGGCATGCGTGTGCTGCGGTCACGGCTCTACGAAATCGAAATGGAGAAGCAGCAGCAGGCGTTGGCGAAGGAACGGAAAGCGATGGTTGGGTCTGGCGACCGTAGCGAGAAGATCCGCACCTACAACTTCCCGCAGAACCGGCTTACCGATCACCGTATCGGGTTCACGATCCATCAACTGGAAGCTGTGATGGACGGCAAACTGCAGCCACTGATCGAGGCGCTCACGACTCATTACCAGGCGGAGAAGCTGAAGCAGGAAGCTGCCAGCGTGGTTTAGATGACAAACGTGGGCGTTCGCGCCCGCGACGTGGGAGCGAAAATGCCCAAACTCGAAGGGAATCTCGTACTCGTTCTCGCCAGCCGATATCTTGCGAATGCGGCCCGCGTTCGCGGGCTGGCTGAGCCACTCACCGAGAAACAGTTCTGGCAGAAACCATTTCCTTACGGAAACAGCTTCGGCCACTTGGTCCTGCATCTGTCTGGCAACTTGAATTACTACATTGGCGCCCAGATCGCGGGGACCGGATATGTTCGCGATCGCCCGCGCGAATTTAACGATCCGAATCCACCCTCGAAAGAAGAAGCGCTGCAGCGCTTCGATGATGCGGTGGCGATGGTGGTGAAAACCATCGGTGCGCAGTCGTCCCAGGACTGGGCTGCAGAATATTCAGGCGTTGGTACGGATGCCAAGACACGCCTCGACATGATCATGCAATGTGCCGCGCACCTGCAGCACCACATTGGGCAGATGATCTACCTTGGGTATCAGTGGCAGCAGGGCGGAACAAATCCGAAGTAAGGATTCGCAGATTTGTTTTCGTCTCGATCGCAATGCCCTAGTGTCTCCGTGGTGAAAAAGACCAGTGCAGCTTAAGCAAGCCCTTACCTCCGCTATTACCCGGCTTAGGTCGGATCACGTTCCGTCGCCGCGTCTGAATGCGGAGCTGCTCCTGATGTTTATTCTGGGATTGGATCGGGCTTATCTCTTCGCACATCCGGAGCGCGAGCTGAGCGTTGAAGAACAGGCGCGCTATGCCTCGGTACTCAACGAACGAGCGAGGGGCGTTCCGGCGCAGTACATCACGGGACATCAGGAATTCTGGGGCATGGATTTAATTGTCACTCCGGCCGTGCTCATTCCGCGTCCAGAGACGGAGCACGTGATCGAAACAGTTTTGGAACTCATTCCTGTGGAGCACGCCGGGCAAGAGATCCCCATCCGCATTCTTGACGTAGGAACTGGCTCAGGGTGCATTGCCCTGGCGCTTGCCAGAGAATTTCCCCGCGCGGAACTCCACGCAACCGATATATCCGGCGCTGCACTGGAAATTGCGCGCGTCAACGCGGCTCGCCATCAACTTGAGAGCCGCATCCGGTTTCACCAGTCAGACTTGTTGGAAGGTCTCAACCTTGCGGACTTGGATTTTGTGGTTTCCAACCCACCGTATGTCGGGGAATCTGAAGAGGATCAGGTTCAATTGGAAGTTCGCAAGTTTGAGCCGCGCAACGCTGTGTTTGCGGGACCCACCGGAGTCGAAGTGATTGCGCGGATGATTCCTCAGGCACACAACGCCCTGCGCGGCGGCGGCTGGCTCGTCATGGAGACAAGCGGCACCATGGCGGACAAGACGAAGCACCTACTCGATGGCTGGGATGACGTGAGAATCCGGCCGGATTTGCGGTCCATCCCGCGGGTTGCACAGGCGCGGAAACCGCGGCCGTGAGAATCGCTAGCGCCGCACCGCTGCCGGCTGAATCTCCTCGACATCGATGATGTCGGTGGGATAATTCCCCGTGTAACAGGCCGAGCAGTACGAGATTTTCTCGCCCTCACCGCAGGCCTTTTTTAGACCCTCCAGAGAGAGATAGGCCAGGGAATCGGCTCCAATGTAGTCGCGAATTTCATCCACCGACTTGTTGGCGGCGATGAGTTGCCTTTTCGAAGGCGTGTCGACACCGTAATAGCAGGGGGAGATCGTAGGAGGGCAAGAAATGCGCATGTGCACTTCCTTGGCCCCGGCACTGCGGATCATCCGGACAATCTTGCGGCTGGTGGTGCCGCGCACGATCGAGTCATCGATCAGTACGACGCGCTTGCCTTGCAGCAGCGAGCGCACTGGATTCAGTTTCAGCTTCACGCCAAAGTCGCGCACGCTCTGGCTGGGTTCGATGAAGGTTCGGCCAACGTAGTGATTACGGATCAGCGCGAAGCGGAAAGGGATGCCGCTCTCGGCGGCATAACCCACGGCTGCGGTCACGCCGGAATCCGGAACGGGAACGACCAGGTCGGCATCAACTCCTGCTTCCCGAGCCAGTTGGCGCCCCAGTTCTTCGCGGCTGGTCTGCACTGCGCGGCCGAAGACGAGGCTGTCGGGGCGCGAGAAGTACACGTGCTCGAAGATGCAACTCGATTGCGGCGCTGCGGTGGAGTAGAAGCGCGAATTGATTCCTTCGGGGCCCACGACGATCAATTCGCCTGGCTTTACGTCGCGGATGTACTCGGCGCCGATCAGGTCAAACGCGCAGGTCTCGGAGGCAAAGACGATCGTGTCCTGCTTTTGTCCCTCGAGTGCGGGGATGCGGCCCATGGCGAGCGGCCGGAATCCACGGGGGTCGCGGACGGCGAAGACGCGGTCATTGCTCATCATCACCAGCGAAAACGCGCCTTCGACGCGCCGCAGGGCATCGGCCACAGCTTCGGGAAGCGTGTGCTCCTTGGACAGCGCGATCAGGTGAACGATGACTTCGGTATCGCTGTTGGTCTGAAAAATCGAGCCCTGACTCTCCAGTCGCGCACGCACGTGCTGAGCGTTGGTGAGATTGCCGTTGTGGGCGACGGCGATTGATCCTTTATTCGATTGCACCAGGATCGGCTGCGCATTCAGCAGAGCAGAGTCTCCGGCCGTGGAGTAGCGCGTGTGGCCGATGGCCACAGTGCCGCGCATTTTCGAGAGGACATCTTCCGTGAAAATGTCGGCGACGGAGCCCATGGCCTTGTGCGCGTGCGAAGTCAGACCGTCAGACGTGACGATGCCCGCCGATTCCTGGCCGCGATGCTGCAGGGCGTGCAGGCCCAAGTAAGCCAGTTTCTCAGCCTCAGGATGGGCGAAGATCGCCACCACGCCGCATTCGTCATGAAATTTGTCGGAAGTGTGCAATTTCGCTCCTGGGTCCAAGCTCTTAACTGTTAGCCTTTAGCTCTTAGCTCAAAATAACCTTGTTGAAAATAACCTTGTTGTTCGTATGTACTTCTGGTTCAAGTTCTTGATCTGAGTTAACCAGCCGTCACTAGCTCCGGATCCGTTCGCAGTGCCGATTCCAGAGCGTTTTCGTAGGCATCGCTCAACTCTGAGACAGGCGCCGAAATCACAACATTGCCATCGAGGGAGATTTCCAACCGTTCGGCAACTGTCTCTCCGATGACTTCGGCAACGGAGCCGTGCTTCTCCGCTACCTGTTTGATTCGCGCCACATTGCCGGGGTCGCAAGAGATCACGATCCGGCTGGCATCTTCTCCAAATAACGCGAACTCCGCAAAAAGGCCCCCGGAGGACAAATTCACGCGCGCGCCCACACTTTTGGGAAGAGCCTTTTCTGTCAATGCGACGGCCAGGCCACCGTCGGCGCAGTCATGCACGGAATCCACCAAGCCGTGCTGGATCAATTCGACGACTGCCTTCTGAAGGCCGACCTCCTTTTCCAGATCAAGCTCTGGCGGATATCCCCACAGCGTGCCCAGAATTTCCTTCGCGTATTCCGAGGACCCAAGCTCGCTCTCCGCATCGGTGATATCGCCTGCTTCTCCCGAACGCAATAGCACGATGGTGCGTCCGGGAGCGGCGAAGTGCATTTTCGCAGCCTTGTGAACGTCTTCGAGAATTCCGACAACGCCGAGCACGGGTGTGGGATAAATGCCTTCGCCCAGCGTCTCGTTGTAAAAGCTGACGTTACCGCCGGTGATGGGGATTTCCAATTCTTCGCAAGCCTTGGTGATGCCATCGATCGTTTGCGAGAACTGCCACATGATGTGCGGCTTCTCGGGATTGCCGAAGTTGAGGCAATTGGTCGCGCCCACCGGAGTCGCTCCTGAGCACGCCACTTTGCGGGCGGCCTCAGCGACAGCGTGCATTGCGCCCAGTCGAGGGTCGAGATAGCACCAGCGGCCATTGCCATCGAGTGCCATCGAGAGGCCGCGCTGCGAGCCTTTGATGCGGATCACGCCCGCGTCACCTGCGCCCGGGGCATCGACGGTGTTGGTCTGCACCATGTGATCGTATTGCTGCCACACCCAGCGTTTGCCGCAGATGTTCGGGGTGGCCAGCATCCGCTTTAGATTCGCAGTGAGGTCGCTGACTCCGCCGAGTTTGATGTGTTCCGGCATCTCGCGAGGCACTGGTGGTTCCCATCGCGCCAGCGGGCGTTTGTAGAGCGGGGCTTCGTCGGTCAGCGCGGGATTTGGAATCTCCGCGACGACTTTGCCGTGCTCCAGAACCCGTAGCGCGTTGCCGGTGGTGACCGTGCCGACTTCGACCGCATCGAGTCCCCACTTTTCGAAAACGCGGAAGACTTCGGCCTCGCGGCCTTTTTGTGCGACCAGCAGCATGCGCTCTTGGGATTCGCTGAGCATGATCTCGTAGGGGGTCATGCCGGTTTCACGCTGCGGCACGCGGTCGAGTTCGATCTCGATGCCTACACCTCCGCGTCCACCCATTTCGCAGGTCGAGCAAGTCAGCCCGGCGGCGCCCATATCTTGGATGCCGACAATCGCGCCGGTTTGCATGGCTTCGAGACACGCTTCGAGCAGGAGTTTCTCCAGGAACGGGTCACCGACCTGCACGTTGGGCCGCTTCGCTTCGGAGGCTTCGCTGAATTCCTCGCTGGCCATGGTCGCGCCGTGAATGCCGTCGCGCCCGGTTTTCGCGCCAACGTAGATCACGGGATTGCCTTCGCCGGCGGCTTTCGCATAAAAGATTTCATTCTTGCGGACCAGACCTAGCGCAAACGCGTTCACGAGCGGATTGCCCGAGTAGCAAGCTTCGAACTTGGTCTCGCCGCCGAGGTTGGGGACACCGAAACAGTTTCCGTAAGAAGCAACCCCGCTGACCACGCCTTCGAGGACGGAATGATTCTTGTGGATCTCGGCTTGTGTGGGGGTTGTTTGTGTGGGGACAGCCGCCTTCGGCTGTCCGGCCGAGCGCAGCTCGCCTGCCGGCCTTCTGATCGGCCCAAACCTCAGCGAGTCCATCACCGCGACCGGCCTTGCTCCCATGGTGAAGATGTCGCGCAAAATTCCGCCCACACCTGTCGTTGCACCCTGGAACGGCTCGATGAAGGACGGGTGATTGTGGGATTCGATCTTGAAGGCACAGGCCCAGCCGTCGCCGATGTCGATGATGCCGGCGTTTTCGCCAGGCCCTTGCAACACGATCTTGCTGCGCGTGGGCAGGCGCTTGAGATGCACGCGCGACGACTTGTAGGAACAGTGCTCGCTCCACATCACGCTGAAAATGCCGAGTTCGGTAAGAGTTGGGTCACGGCCACCGAGAAGTTGTTTGATCTTCTCGTATTCATCAGGCGTAAGGCCGTGCTGCCGGAGGATCTCCGGAGAAAAGGCAGAGGTTAAAGAGGTGGCCATGGGAAGAGCTTCTATTGTCGCATTTGGCGAAGCGGATGGGTAGCACCCACGCCATCATTTTGATGAAGCCGGGCAAGAACAGGCTGTCACGTGCAGCATCCTTAGCTTTAAGTGAGCTGCTCCCGCCTTTTTCGGTAATAGGCCATCGACAGAAGCCAGAGGAGCAGCCCCTCAATGAGCGCAAAGGCCTGGTGACGTCAGACACGAGGCGTCGTCCTATACTGGACGCGGAGTAATTGCTTATGACCCGCTCGACGATCATAGTCGCCCTAGCTTCGCTGCTGACTATCGCACGCCCTCTAGTTGCGCAGGACACACCCGACAATCATGATGCGACGCCACACAGCATTCGGTTCGTGACTGTGCAGGACAATGTCAAGTTGGAAGTGCTCGACTGGGGTGGATCGGGTGGACCGATGATTCTGCTGCACGGCGGCAACAGCACTGCTCACGAATTTGATAAGTTTGCTCCGAAACTGACGGGTTCCTACCCCGTCTACGGCATTACTCGGCGCGGTTGCGGCGCATCCAGCGCTCCTGAACCGACCGACGCGAACTATACGGCAGATCGTCTCGGCGATGATGTGTTGACGGTCATTGGCGAACTTGGTATTGATCCTCCGGTGCTCGTGGGCCACTCGCTTGGCGGACAAGAGTTAAGTTCGATAGGCTCACGCCACCCGGAAAGGGTTGCTGGCTTGATTTATCTCGATGCCGCCTATCAGTATGCGTATTGCGACCGCTCGAAGGGGTTCTTGGATATTGATGTGAATGAGGTTCGAAGAAAGTTGGGGCAGCTGGAACCCGGCAAGAGACCACCAGACCCAAGGAGCTTGACCGACGAGCTATCGCAGACAGACCTTCCGAACTTAGAGAAAACGTTGCGGCAGATTGACGAGCGATTCAAGAATGCGCCACCGCAACCGCCAGCTTCAACCCAGCCGGCTCGGCCGCCGAGGCCCCCAATCGTTGCCGCGATGATGAGAGGGTCACAACGATGTACCGACATTCGGGCTCCTGCGCTCGCTGTCTATGCCCTTGAAGCCGTCAGTGGTCCGGAAGGCTCGCCCTCCCGAGGGTCCGTGGAAGCAAGAAACCAGATGAAACGCGATCAAGCGGCGGCATTTCAAGCAGGTGTGCCTTCGGCCCGCGTGGTTCTATTGGAGAATGCGAGTCATGATATTTTGCAGTCGAACGAGTCCGAGGTATTGCGAGAGATGAACGAGTTCATCAAGAGCCTGCCGAAGCCGGCGGATCATCCCAAAACCTGATCGTCCCTACCGCGACCTCAGAGTCCCTTCACAATTGCGGGGGATAAACAGTCGGAGCAATGTTGTGCCAAAGGCCTGCTTTCGTGACGAGAAAAGCTAACGGTCTATCGGCTCACGGTGGTAGTGACGGCCCACCAAAAATAGAACGCCCAACGCCACTTCTCCACAGCCCACCCAAAAATAATTCCGATTCTTGTGACGAACGACCTTTACCGAAAATGCAGGAAAGTGCAAGCTCGACGTATGCACAACGGCTTCCCCAACGAGCGCTCCACCGTCGGTTTCGTTGGCAGCTCAAAACCGGGGTCTAAGTCCTTATTATTCCGGAAGATTTTACCTGTAAGTCCTTGCGGCTCGAGATTTTGGCGGGATCGAGACCCATCCCCATTCCATAAATCATTCGAAATCAATATTTTAGAGGAATGGGGCGAAAAAAAAGTGGGAGACCATTTCACTCTACGCCCTAGCGCCGGGTCCATCGCACTCGCCGGGCAAGCTTCACCCTCCGCCTTGGCACTACTCGGCGCGCGTGCCCTTCCTGACAATCTCCAGGCAGCCCGGCATTCAATCCATGGGCTTTCACCCGTCGCATCAGCTACCTTTGATCTTCGCAGCGGCTCAGGATCGGAAGCTGAGTGCTTATTCCGGAGGATTCTACCTGTAAGTCCTTGTGGCTCAATATTTTGGCAGGATCGAGCCGGGTCTATGTCTCATAAGCCATTAGAAATCAATATTTTAGAAAGACACGCAAAAAATGAAAGGGCCTGTCCACTGCGCGAGAGAGCTGAGCGACAAAGCTTATAGCTAAGAGCTGTTCCCAAATGAAATCGATCATTGTAGGCACGGCGGGGCACATCGACCACGGAAAAACGGCGCTGGTGAAGGCATTGACCGGGATCGATGCCGACCGGTTGGAGGAAGAGAAGCGCCGTGGCATCACCATCGACTTGGGCTTCGCGCATATGGATCTGGCGGGCGCGAATGGCGAACCGCTGCGCTTGGGGTTTGTGGACGTCCCGGGTCACGAGCGCTTTGTCCGTAATATGCTGGCCGGAGTGGGAGGGATCGATCTGGTGCTGCTGGTCATTGCGGCCGACGAGTCGATCAAGCCGCAGACGCGGGAGCACTTCGACATTCTGCAGCTACTGGGAGTGCACCGCGGCATCACCGTTCTCACCAAGTCGGACGCAGTGGATGCAGAGACGCTCGATGTGGTGCGGTTGGAGGTGGAAGAGTTTCTGCGCGGAACATTTCTCGAGGCGCCGCGGTCGCCGATTGTTCCTGTAAGCGCACTGACCGGCGCTGGGCTGGACGACTTGAAGCGGGCGATCGTCAGCGTGGCGGCGGGAGGGCAGTCGCGGGATTCCACGGCTCTGGCCCGGCTGCCCATCGATCGCGTGTTCACCATGAAGGGATTCGGCACGGTGGTGACTGGAACGCTCATCTCGGGGACGATTCGTCGTGACGAGGAGCTGGAAGTTTTTCCGTCGGGCCGAAAAGTTCGGGTGCGTGGAGTACAGGTGCACGGGCAGCCGGCCAACGCGGCGGTGGCTGGGCAACGTACTGCACTGAATCTGGCGGGCGCGAGCACGGAAGATTTGTCGCGCGGGATGACGTTAGCGCCTCCGGCCACGTACACCACGACGTGCCGAGTGGATGTGCAGTTGAGCCTGCTTCCGGCCGCGCCACGCCCGTTGAAGTCCCGGATGCGGGTGCACTTTCATTCCAACACGATGGAGACGGTCGCGGAGATCGCGCTCCATGCCAGCAAGCAACTGGCTCCGGGCGCACAAGCGTTGGCGCGGTTAAAGCTTCCTGAGATGGCGTTGTTGCTTTCCGGAGACCGGTTCATCCTCCGCCAGTTCTCGCCAGTCGTGACGATCGGGGGTGGGGTTGTGCTGGATTCTGCTCCCATCCCGCGCATGACTGAGCTCGAAAACTTCCTGCAAGTATTGGCCGCCAGTGATCCGGAAGCTATGACGAAGGCGCGGATTGCTCGGCGTGGGCCTGCCGGAATTGCTATGTCGCGACTCATTGCCGAAACTGGGTGGACCAAGAACCTCCTCGAAGCGCGACTGGCTCAAGCATTGAAAGAGGGGCGGGTGCTGCGGATTGGCGACCTGTTCGCGGACGCGCCTGCGATGGCTCGCCTCCAGCTAGCAATCGTGAGTTCAGTGGAGGGGTTTCATAGGAAGAATTCCCTGGTGAGCGGAATCGCGAAGGAAGTGTTACGCGAGCAGGTAAAAGTGCCCTCGGAGGTGTTCTCGTCAGCCCTTGATCTGCTCGTCAGAGAAAAGAAAATCGAAGTCGCCGGCGACGTAGTTCGGTTGCCTGGGCACGGCGTGTTGATGAAGGACGAAGAAGCCGAGTCGAAGAAGAAAATCGAAGACGCCTTTGCCGTGGCGGGATTGAAGGTGCCGGCGCTGCACGAGGTGCTTGCGGGACTTAAAATTGACAAGGTCCGCGCGCAGAAGATTGTCACGCTCTTGTTGCGGGACAAAATGCTGGTCAAGATTTCTGACGAACTTGTCTTTCACCGGAGCGCGCTCGAAGAGTTACGTCGGCTCATCACAACACAGAAATTGAAATCTCCGAAAATGGATGTGGCGAAGTTCAAGGAACTGACCGGCGTCAGCCGGAAGTATGCCATCCCTCTGCTTGAATATTTGGACAGGGAGCGCGTGACTCGCCGCGTTGGGGACGTACGCGAAATTCTTTAGCCACGGATTTGCAGGGGTCGACACGGATTAAACAAAGAACTTCTTTATTGATCGGTGGCGATCCGCGGGAATCCGTGGCCAAGAAGTTAGACTTTTTCCTCCGGGAACTCCACTTCCAGTCCCAGTGGGTCCGTGAAACGATTGGTGAGGTTGGCAAGGCCCGTCAGCAGGTGGATGTCGACGATTTCCGGCTCCGAGAAATGCTTGCTGAGCGCGGCGAAGTCAGCGTCGGCGACGTCGTGTGGCGTGCGCGTCAGTTTTTCGACGTAGATGAGCGCTGCACGTTCCTTCTCGCTAAAGCGCGAATAATCTCCCGCCTTCAGCGCGGCCCAATCTTCCGCAGCTAGTCCGACGCGCTTTGAGGACGCCACATGGTGCTGGATGCAGTAGTGACATCCGTTGATGAGCGAGACGCGCAGGTAGATAAGTTCGTAGAGTTTGCGATCCAGCGATCGGCCCACGCTGGCGTAGAAGCTGAGAAAATTCTTCAGCATCTCCGGGCGGTGGGCCAGCGCTTTCTGAGCGTTGCCGGGCTTGCCGCGCAGCGTCTTTTCGTAGATTTCCTTTACTTCGGCGTTGGCCGATTCGGGACTGACAAGGCTGATGCGCGCCATCGAATTCTCCAAGATTGAGAGTGGAACGGGTTGGTCTTCATCATCGCAGATCGGATCATTGCGTGCAGGGCGCATGCATTGAAAGCTCCCATAAGAAGAGATACTTGTCACGCCGCGCCCTTTTTCTTAGAGTGCGAGTCGAGGAGAGTTCATGAAACTGATCTGGTTTGTGATGGTGTTGTTCTGTACTACGTTCAGCACGACAGCGGTTTGGGCCCAAGATACCGAAGCGGCCACGAAATCGAAAATTATCGCTCTCGAGCAGTTGTGGAATCAGGCATATAAATCCGGCGACACCAAAGCGCTGGATTCCATTCTTGACGATGGAATTGTGCTGGTGAATGATGATGGTTCGGTGCAGACCAAGGCTGACTTCCTGGCCAGTGTCAAATCGTCGGCCCCGGACCCAGGCGCGCAGCAACAACAGGTCGCGCCGGAGTCGTTCAATGTGCGTGTGTTCGGGAATGTGGCCATTGCCACCGGCGTGATGAAAGTGAAAGGTGTCGAAGGAGGCAAGCCGTACACGCGGCGCGAACGCTTTGTAGATACCTGGGTGTTCAAGCACGGGGCCTGGGCGTGCATTGGCACGAACGCTACGCCCGTTTTGCACTGATCGACGTTCGCTGATCGAGGCTTCACTGCCGAGGAGTGTCCGCCTGCCATGCTTCAGATTCGTGCTGCAACCATTCATGACGCGGCCCTGCTGCGGACGATGATTCGAGAACTCGCCGAATTTGAGCGTCAACTCGAACTGGTTACCATCCGCGAAGAGGATCTGGCGCGGGACGGGTTCGGGGAGAACCCTCGTTTCCGTGCGCTCATCGCCGAGTGGGCAGGGCATCCGGCCGGATACGCAGTCTTTTTTGGCTACTACTCGACGTGGGCCGGCCGCGGATTGTTCCTGGAAGACTTGTTTGTGCGCGAGGCATTCCGCAAGCGCGGCATTGGGACGGCACTGCTCGCCGCAGTGGCGCGGGTTGCGGTTGACGAGCACAGTTACGGAATACACTGGGAGGTGCTCGACTGGAACCAGAAGGCGATCGAGTTGTACACGAAGATGGGAGCGACGTTTCGGGACCAGTGGCGGCCCGTGCTCCTGGTCGATGACGCTCTGCGGCGGCTGGCGGAGAAGGCGTCGTGAAAACGAAGGCGGCGAAGACCAGCGCGGACGAGCCGATCCGCTTGTTCGCGACTCAGGCTGCATGGGCCGACTGGCTTGAGAAGAATCATCGGAAGTCATCGGGCTTGTGGTTGCGGCTGGCGAAGAAGGGATCAAGCCTGCGATCAATCACGTACGCCGAGGCGCTCGAGGTCGCCTTGTGTTGTGGATGGATCGATGGGCAGAAGCGGGGCGAGAGCGAAGACGCGTGGCTGCAACGATTCCTTCCGCGTTCGGCAAAGAGTATCTGGTCGAAGATCAATCGCAATAAGGCAGTTGCTCTGATCACAGGTGGACGGATGCAAGCCGCGGGCTTGCAGGCGGTCGAAGCCGCAAAGAAAGCCGGAACGTGGGATGCGGCGTATGACTCGCCCAAGGCAGCGCAGGTTCCGGATGATTTTCAGGCGGCACTGAATGCGAATCCGCGAGCTCACGAGTTCTTTCAGGCGCTCGATGGCGCGAACCGGTATGCCGTGTTGTTTCGCATTCAGACGGTGAAGAAAGCGGAGACGCGAGCCCGAAAAATCAGGGAGTTCATCGAAATGCTGGAGAGGCGCGAGCGAATTCACGAGCCGCGGGCAAAACGCCGAGGAAAGAAATAAACAGGAATGGCGAAGATCAAGATCATCGGGGGCGGGTTGGCCGGGTCGGAGGCTGCGTGGCAGTGTGCGCAGCGGGGCCTGGAGGTCGAGCTTTTTGAAATGCGTCCGGTGCGGTCGACTCCGGCTCACCAGACCGCGGACTTTGCAGAACTAGTCTGTTCGAACTCGCTGAAATCGGATAGCGAGAACACAGCCCCGTGGCTATTGAAGGAAGAGATGCGGCGCGCGGGTTCGCTGCTGCTGGAGATTGCGCGGGAGTGTGCGGTCCCGGCGGGGCACGCGCTGGCGGTGGATCGGGTAACATTCGCAACGCGGGTGACGGAGGCGATCTCACGAGAGTCGCGGATCGTGGTGCGGCGGGAGGAAGTGACGGCGGTCGATGAAGCGGACGGTATCACAATCATCGCCACTGGCCCGCTCACGTCTGAGGCGCTAGCTTCGGAGATCGGTCGGCTCAGCGAAACTGTCGACACCTCAAACAGCGAGCGGGCGGGGGCGCCCGCTCCACATAAAACCCACCTCTACTTCTACGATTCGATCAGCCCAATCGTGGAGGCTGATTCGATTGACATGGAGCGGGTTTACATGGCGGCGCGGTATGACAAGGGGTCGGCCGATTACATCAATTGTCCGATGACGCCAGAGGAGTACGGCCGCTTTTACGATGAACTGCTGGCAGCTCGGTCGGTCGAGGAACGTGATTGGGAGAAGCTGAACTACTTCGAGAGTTGCCTGCCGATTGAGGAGATTGCGCGTCGGGGTCGGGACACGCTTCGCTTCGGTCCGATGAAGCCGGTGGGGCTGATCAATCCGCACACCGGCAAGATGCCTTACGCGGTGGTGCAGTTGCGGCAGGAGAACCTGCGGGCGGATTCCTACAATCTGGTTGGATTTCAAAACCATTTGAAGTTCGGCGAGCAGGCGAGAATATTGCGGCTGATTCCGGGTCTGGAGAAAGCACGATTTCTGCGCTATGGGCAGATTCATCGCAACACCTACATCAACGCGCCGACCTTGTTGCGTGAAACTTTGCAGATGAAAGTGCATTCGCGGGTTTTCTTCGCCGGACAGATCTGCGGTGTGGAAGGCTATGTGGAGTCGATTGCGACCGGGTTGTTGGCCGGGATCCATGCCGCTGCCTTGGCTTCTGGAGCCGAAATGCTATCCGCACCGCGGGCTTCCGCCTTCGGATCGCTTACGCATTACGTCACACACGCCGATACCAAGAACTTTCAGCCTGCCAACATCACGTTTGATCTCCTGCCACCGCTGGCGAAGAAGATCCGCGATCGCAAGGAGCGACATCGGCTGCAATGTGAACTGGCGCTCAGAGCGTTTGACGGATGGCTGGAAAACGTCAGCGCGGCCGCGGTTAAATCGTGACAACAGAAATCCGAACCAGGGATGCCAGGAAATGCAGCCCTCACCTGAGATTCAGATTCGTGATGCGGGGCCGCCGGATGCCGTGGCTATTGCCCACGTGCTCCACGAGTCTTTCGTAGAGTATGAAGGCCTCTACACCCGGGAGGGCTTTGTGGCGACGACTCCGAACGCCGATCAGATCATGGCTCGCATGCGGGAAGGACCAACCTGGGTTGCGTTCGAGGGTGCGACATTGCTGGGAAGTGTGGGGGCTGTGGTGAAAGAACAGGCGGTCTATATGAGGGGGATGGGCGTTCTGCCGGCAGCACGGGGACTAAGAGTCGGGGCCCGTTTGCTCCAATGCGTCGAGGACTGGGCATTCGGCCAAGGCTGCCGCCGGGTATTTCTGAGTACGACGCCTTTTCTAAAGGCAGCGATTGGCCTTTATGAAGGTGCCGGTTTTCGGCCGACAGAGGATGGTCCTCGAGATCTGTTTGGAACGCCGCTGTTTACGATGGAGAAGAATCTTCCCGGTAAGAGCGGCTAGTCGATTTTCACGACGCTCGGGGCGTTCCGGCAAAGCAAGTTTGCGACCGTTTTCCAACCTCGTTTTTCCGCAACAAAAATCCACGCAAGCACGTATCTAAGGGTAGGCCGGGTCGGGGGGGATTACATTCTCTCTCCGGCTTCGTCCAAACAAGTGTTATGACGGTACGGGATCTCATTTTCGACGTTCTGCGAACCCTCTGGTCCCACAAGCTGCGCGCCTTTCTCACGATGTTCGGCATTGCCTGGGGCATTGTGTCGATCGTGCTCATGGTGGCGGCCGGCGAAGGGCTGCGCAAGGGTCAGGCAGAACAGGCGCGGAACCTCGGCAAGGACGTGATGATCGTTTTTCACGGCCGGACCAGCCTGCAGGCCGGGGGCACGCACGCAGGACGCATTGTGCATTGGGAGGATCAGGATGTCCCGGTGGTACAGGCGGAGTCTCCCGATTGTGAGTATGCGATTCCGGAACTCGAGCAAGATACGGTTCGCGTGCACAGCAATTTCAATAACGCAGCATTCACAGTCACAGGCTCCTATCCGCCGTTTGGCTATATTCGGAGCCTCGACGTCGGCGCGGGACGTTTTTACGACTGGGACGACATGCGCGAGGCCCGGCGAGTGGCATTCCTCGGTTCGGACGCGGCGAAGCAGTTGTTTCCCGGGCGAAATCCAGTGGGAGATACGGTCTACCTGAATGATTTTCCCTACACTGTGATTGGCGTGATGGCAAAGAAGAAACAGGATTCCAGTTATGACGGCTGGGATGTGAACAAAGTGTTCCTGCCCTTCGCCGCGATGCGCCGTGATTTTCCCGACAAGCCGCCGGGAACCGATTCCACGTTCGATCAGCTTTTAGTGACGCCGAAATCAGTCGAGCAGCATTCAGCTTGCAAGCGCGAAGTGCGCGCGGCGTTGGCACGCATGCACCGTTACGATCCGAACGATAAGGAGGCCTGTCCGATCTGGGATACGGTGCAGGAAGCGCAGGCATTCAAGACCATGACCGATGGGATGAAATTCTTCCTGGGAGCTGTGGGGATTGTGACTCTGCTCTTGGGTGGGATCGGCGTGATGAACGTGATGCTGGTTGCGGTGCGAGAGCGCACTCGGGAGATTGGTGTGCGTAAGGCCATCGGTGCTCCGGCAGGAACGATTCTGCGGCAATTCTTTATTGAAGCGCTAATCATCGCATTGTTGAGTGGAGGGATCGGCCTGGGTGCTGCGTTTGGATTTTGCGCGTTGGTGAATCTCTTGCCGATGCCAGATTTTTTTGCCGGACTGATTCCGAGTTGGAGTTCTGGTTTGATCGCCGCGGGGCTTCTCGGAACGATTGCTGTGGGTGCGGCTTTGTATCCGGCGCGGAGAGCGGCGTCGATTGATCCGATTGAAGCGTTGCGGTATGAGGCAGGCGGATAAGAAGCTCAAACCACTAAGGACACTAAGGTTCACGAAGGAGACCTTCCCACTTCGAAAGATTCTAGGAAATGCTGATTGAGATCATTCTCGAAGCCTGGGTTGCGCTGAAACGCAACGTGACGCGCAGCTTTCTCACCATGCTGGGGATCGTCTGGGGCATCGCTACTGTCACGCTCTTGATCGCATATGGGAATAGTTTTCGCAGTGTGCTGGTGCACGGCTTTGACGCGTTCGGGAAGAGCGTGGTCATTTGCTGGCCGCAGCAAACCAGTGAGCAGCCGGGCGGGCAGAGAGCTGGGAAGAAAGTCGTCCTGGAGCAGGCCGATCTCGACATGGTGAAAGCGACGGCTCCGCTGGTGAAGCACGTTTGCCTCGAAACGGTGCGGCGTCCTGGAATTGCGTATGGCGACCGCATGGTGGGTACTGCGCCGGTGCGCGGGGTCTGTCCGGAGTATGGCGAAATGAGGAACGAAGTTCCGTCGGAGGGTCGCTGGATTAACGGCGAGGACGAAATCGAACGTCGGCGCGTGATCTTCCTGGGGGGACGGCTGAAGGAAGAGTTGTTCAGCGGGCGTCCGGCGGTGGGCGAGACGGTGCAGGTGTCGGGCGTACGCTTCACCGTGGTCGGCGTCATGGCGCGGAAGATTCAGCTGAGCAATTACTTCTCTAGCGACGATGAGTCTTCGTGGATTCCTTATTCGGCGGCCGGTGATTTGTGGAACACACGTTATGCCGCCGTGATGGTGTTTGAGCCCATCGCGCCGCAGTTCGAGAAGAAGGCGATGGCTCAAGTGCTGGCTGCAGTGGCGACGCGCCAGAACTTTTCGCCCACCGATCCCAAGGCATTTCAGATGTTCGGTCGCGATGAATTTCGCCCGGTCATCGATGCCCTGACGATTGGATTGCAAGTGCTGCTGACATTCATCGGAACTTTGACTCTTGGAATCGGCGGCGTGGGCGTGATGAATATCATGCTGGTCTCGGTGGACGAGCGCATTCGCGAGATTGGCCTGCGGCGAGCGCTGGGAGCGCGCAAGCGCCATATCAAGCTGCAATTCCTGGCGGAGACGCTGCTGATCATGCTGATCGGTGGCGCGATTGGGGTGTTGTTGTCTTATCTCATCGCGTGGTCTGTCGGCACTCTGCCGATGATGGGACCGCTATTTGAGGACGATTCGGGGCAAGGGGACATTCATCTGCGGATTTCAATGATGACTGTGATTCTATCGACCGCAGTCTTGCTGGTGGTGGGCGTGATCAGCGGCCTGGTCCCGGCGATGCGGGCGTCGAAACTTGATCCGGTCGAAGCTCTGCGCTACGAGTAGTTCCGGAAGACGCGCGGCTGAAGATCTGACTCAAGGCTGCGCGCGAGGCTGGAACTTCGCAGTCCTTGCGTGAGGCCATGAGAATCGCCGGCCCACGATACATTTCACAATGAGGTGATCGGTAGAACTGGTGGCGCCGATACCCACTCCGAAGTTGAATTCCCACTGCGGGCCGAAATCTACATCGATGGTGGGAAAGATCTGCTGTTGCTGGTTTCTAAGCGAGTCAAAGCCGGCCAGCGATCCGTACGACGCGTAGTACTCCAGTCCGCCCGCAATCTTCTTGGTGAAGTCGTAGCTGAATTTGGCAGCGGGGGAGAACGTTACGCCCTGGTTCACGCTCGGTCCATGAAGCGAGCGCTCGAGCGCAGGGTTGAAAGCAAAATACCAGCGGTCGATTTTCTTGTCGACGATGGGGCGAATTTCCAAAGTCCACGTGTCGGGTGAATAGGCGGGACGCTGGTAGCCGAATTCCAGCGACAGGCTCACTCCCACTGGCCAATGCCAGCTCTCGGGAGCGCGCACGCGGGGGCGGATGTGATCGCCTACCCACTGCCAGCCTATCCCGGGCTGAATGCTCGTAAAAACGTAGAAGCCGACCTCGGACCAGTCCGTGATTCCCTGCGTCAGTTCCAGCGTTTCGTGCTCCGCGTGATTGGTGGGAAGCATGCCATTCTGCACGGTCTTGCTGCCGTCGACGGTGAAATTGGAGTGGATCTCAACCATCGTGGTACGCGGGGGAACGGTGTCGGCACCGTAAACCTGAATTTCGTAGTTGTCTTGCGAGTGTGCGAATGGAGCAAGCAGGGCGGCGAGAGTCAGCAGTGCGAGTCGCGACGAACGAGTCATGGCTCTAACGGGTCATGCCTTGAGAGTTGCGCAGCAGGCCGCCCATTCCGGGCGCGACCATCTGTCCCAATAATGCACGGTCGAGTCGGGAAGACGCAAGATTGAGCGCCCGAACAAGGAACTCCTTGACTGGGAGGGGTGTCTGATGTTGCAGACACGCGCGTGCCCCGAGAGGAGCAACTGGTATGGGTTTCTCAATGGCAGGCGGAGGTGCGCGCGGACCGCAGATTAACGTCACGCCGCTGATCGATGTGCTGCTGACTCTGATCATTATGTTCATGCTGGTGGTGTCGATGGACAAGGAATATCAGGAGAAAGTCCAACTTCCGCAACCACCAAAAGGTTCTGCGTCTGAACCGCCGCCGGAGCGCACGGTGGTGATCCAGGTGGTGTGGACGGCGAAGGGCGTACCACCGACAGTGAAGATCAATCAGGACGATGTGCGCTGGGAGGATCTGGAGACGCGGCTGGCGCAGATTTATTTGAAGCGTGCGGAAAAAGTGGCATTCGTGCGCGGAGATGCTGACGTCGATTTTCTGTATGTGGCCGATGTAATTGATCTGGCGCATCACGCGGGGGTGCAGCGGGTGGGGCTGCTGACGAAAGGACAAGAAGTGGCGGGGGAATAGGAGTCATCTCAGATGCCGATCAAGTCTCAAAACGTTCCAAAGTTGTTCAGCGGCATCGACACGACCGCATTCGCCGCGATCATGGTTGTGCTGGTGTTTGCCGAATTAATTTCGGGGGCGATGAGTTATAACCCACACCACGGGGTGAGCGTCGACGTACCTAGGATTTTGTATCCAATCGCAATGCCGGGCGCGATGCAGGACGACGTGATGCAGGTTTCGATCACACCCGACGGAAAGGCCTTTTTTGGCAGCGATCAAATTGTTCCCGACTATCTGACGGAAAAGATTCAGACCCGCCTGGCGGATCTTGACGTCGAACGAAAGGTGTACATCCGAGCAGATGCACGCGCCCGGTTCGGCACGGTCAAGGTTGTCGTGGACGGAGTGCGCTCGGCCGGAATTCTGCGAGTGGCATTCCTGGTGGATCAGCGCCGAGTTCCAAGCTTCCCGCGTTAAGTTCAGAAGCCGGGCTTGCCCGGCGGACAGCCGAGGGCGGCTGTCCCCACATGACTGCTTTCGCCCTACGAATTCCTGGCCCGGTTCTTGATCCAGATCGGCGTGCCTAAGAAGCCGAAGGCCTCGCGGATTTGATTCTCCAGAAATCGCTGGTAGGAAAAGTGCAGCTTGACAGCGCGGTTGGTGAAGAGCACGAACGTTGGCGGGGCGACCGAGGCTTGGGTCATGTAGAGAATCTTCACGCGCTGGCGCATTGGGACCGAGGCGCGCTCGAAGTCTACGCGCTCGATGAAGCGGTTCATTTGCGATGTGGTTACGCGCTTGCGGCGTTCGGTAGCCACTTCTTCGAGGAGCGGGAAGATTTTCTCAGTACCCTTGCCACTTTGCGCCGAGATGAAGACAATCGGCGCGTAGTTGAGGAACTTGAGTTCGTAACGTACACGTTCCTCATAGGCGTCGCGGTCGCCGGGGCGCTTGCTCGCGCGCATGCGTTCGGCCTTCGTGGGCCGAGTCTCCTTCTCTTTGCCGCTGATGACGAGATCCCACTTGTTGACCACGATGATGATGGAGCGGCCGCTCTCGTGCGCGTATCCGGCGATCGAGGCGTCGAGTTGGCTGACACCTTCGGTGGCGTCGATGACCAGCAGCGTAATGTCGGCGCCTTCCAGATGCTTGCGCGCCATCACGACCGAGAGCTTTTCGGCCATGAGGTGCGTCTTGCCTTTGCGGCGGATCCCGGCGGTATCGATGAAGCGGAAGCGGCGTCCATTGTGCTCGACGATTTCGTCGACGGCGTCGCGCGTGGTGCCGGGAATGGGCGAGACAATGGCCCGGTCGGAAGACGTCAGGCAGTTGAGCAGCGTCGACTTGCCCACGTTGGGATGGCCGATGATAGCGACTTTCACCTCATGCGCATCGTCTGACTCTGTACCTGTCGATTCCCCTGCGGTCTCCGTGTCTTCTGTGGTGGCACTTGTTTCCGGCAGGTTTTCCACTACCGCGTCGAGCAAATCGTCGATGCCGCGTCCGTGCTCGGCGGAAATGGGAAACATTTTCTGCACGCCCAGCCGGTGGAAATCGTTGATGAGTGACGATTGCTTATCCGAGTCGACCTTGTTGACGGCCAGGAACAGCGGCCGGTTTGCTTTGCGCAGCAGGCGCACCAATTCGAGGTCGGGACCGGCGAGTTCGGTGCGTCCGTCGATCACCATGATGATGGCCGCAGCCTCAGTGAGTGCCACGCGGGCCTGGCGATAAATCTCCGACGGGATCAGATCCTTTTCTTCGGGCAAGATGCCGCCCGTATCGACAATCCGGAGATGACGGCCTTCCCATTCGGCGTCGCCATAAAGACGGTCGCGCGTGATGCCGGGTTCGTCCCCGACGATGGCGCGGCGCGAGCCAACGATGCGGTTGAAGAGCGTGGACTTGCCAACGTTGGGGCGTCCCACGATGGCGATTGTGGGGATGCCGGCGGCAGTAGTTCCGATGGTGCTGGTCGAGTTGTAAGTAGGCTGAGTCAAGTTGGATCGTAAATGTGGGGACAGCCGCCCTCGGCTGTCCCCCAATGAGCTGTGTCGCTGAGTGCGGCTGAAGTAGCTATTATAGAGACTCCTGTGGCTTTAAGTTCCCAGCCCGCGTCATCCGTCCCGCCGAACCGCTCTGCGCCGAGCGGCAAGGACGCGTCGCTTTTCCAGTTCTTCGCCCCTGGAGGAGTTCTCTCGCGCAAGCATCCGGCGTATGAATTCCGCCGCGGCCAGCTACAAATGGCGCAGGCGGTCGAGCAGGCGCTGGAAGAAAAGCGTCACTTGATCGTGGAAGCGGGCACTGGCACTGGGAAGACGCTGGCGTACCTGATGCCCGTAATTCGGTCGGGGAAGCGAGTCATCATCTCGACCGGAACGAAGAATCTGCAGGAGCAACTGTTCTACAAAGATGTCCCTTTTCTTGAGCAGGCGCTTTATGGGGAAACGTCCGGCCGCCTCTCGGTTTGTTACATGAAGGGGCGCAACAACTATTTGTGCCGCAAGAAACTGTACGACCTGACGGATCAGCCCGTGCTCAGTGGCCTGGAAGAGATCGAGCAGTATCGCGCGATCGCTGCCTGGGAAAAGACCACTGGAACAGGCGATCGCGCTGAACTAGCGGAACTGCCGGAGGCCAGCCTGCTCTGGCACAAGCTCGACGCCCGGGCCGACGCCTGCATTGGTCAGAAGTGCAGCGAGTTTGAACGCTGCTTCATCACGGAGATGCGCCGGAAGGCGATGGAGAGCGACATCATCATCGTCAACCATCACCTGTTCTTTGCCGATCTCGCCATCAAGTTGCAGGCTGAGGGTGCGCCTGACGCCGGCATTCTGCCTGAGGCAGCCGCGGTGGTTTTCGATGAAGCGCACGAACTGGAAAACGTGGCCGGAAACTATTTCGGCATCTCGGTGAGCAATCTGCGCGTGGAAGATCTGGCGCGTGACGTCGAGAATTCGATGCAACACAACCGCATGCTGTCGGCTTCGATATCAGGAGCTCTCGGAAGTCTGCGGGAGCGTTCGCAATTCTTCTTCTCGCTGTTGCCTCCCGGGGATGGACGCTTCGCATTTGAGACTCGCCGGGAATTTCTCGAGGAAAACGGGGACGAGTTTGTGGGGCTGAACCAGGCGTTGACCCGACTGGCGGGCGAACTCGAGGGCTTGCCACAAAAGCCGGAAGAAGTATTCAATTTCGTCCGCCGGGCGCAGGAGATTCAGGTGCAGCTCGGGTACGCAATGGAGTCTGAAGACCGCAACACAGTCTTCTGGATTGAGAGACGAGGTGGGCTCTGGGGGTCGAGGGGCGCGGCTTCGAGTTCCGACGGACCTACTCGAGGACGACAAAATGTATTTCTGCAGGCGACGCCGATTGATGTTGGCCCCATCCTGCGCGAGTGCTTGTGGTCGAAGTTGGAATGCGCCGTGTTGACTTCCGCAACGCTGGCGGTGGGCGGCGGGTTTGAGTACATCCGACAGCGGTTGGGCATGGAGCATGCACGCGAGTCGGTGCTGCCCTCACACTTCGATTATGAAAGCCAGGCGCTACTGTACGTGCCGCCGGACTTGCCCGATCCGCGCACGCCGCAATTTACTGCGAAAGCGGCAGAGCGCATTCGCAGGCTGCTGGAGATCACGCACGGGCGGGCCTTCGTTCTGTTCACCAGCTACGCGCAGATGAATGACACCTACCAGCGACTGCTGGGCGAGGTCGAATTCCCAATCTTAAAGCAAGGCGATGCGCCGAAAACCGCACTGCTCGAGGAGTTCCGCCTGACTCCGAATGCGGTGTTGTTCGCCACATCATCGTTCTGGCAGGGCGTGGATGTGCAGGGCGAGCAGCTCAGTTGTGTGATCATCGATCGCCTGCCGTTTGCCGTGCCCAGCGACCCGGTCGTAGCCGCGCGGGTGAAGATGATTGACGCCGACGGCGGAAACGCGTTCTTCCAATATCAGGTTCCGGCGGCGGTGATCACGCTGAAACAGGGATTTGGGCGACTCATTCGCTCGCTGCACGACCGAGGACTTCTCGTGCTCCTCGATAACCGCATTCTGAAGAAGCAGTACGGGCGCGTCTTCGTCGAGAGCCTGCCGAACTACAAGAAGACGACCGACATGAAAGTCGTGGAAGAATTCTTTGGCGTGGGGTCCTGACGCTCGTCATTTGTTTTCGGCTGTCGTACCCGCCTTCGGCAAGACCTGCACCACGATTCCCGACGCTTCTGCTTTCGTGTGATACACACGCTCCGTGGCTTTCACGAAGTCCGCGGGCTTGGCGTCTGGGATGTTGACGAACGTCTGCGGATTGCGGTCCGTGAGTGGGAACCATGAGCTTTGAATCTGAACCATGATTCTGTGTCCGCGGCGGAAGGTGTGATTAATGTCCTGCATGGTGAAGTTGATTTCTTCTATCTTCCCGGGGGTAAAAGCTTCCGGCTTTTCGAAGCTGTGACGGAACTTGCCGCGGAACGGCTCGCCGCGCACCAGTTGCTGATATCCGCCCATGGTGAACGACGGCGCGGGCACGTCCTTTCTGGGTTTGTCGCGGTCTTCGGGGCGGGGCGCGTCCTGCTTGCTGTCTGGATAGTCGGGCGGATACACGTCGATCAACTTCACATCCCAATCGGAATCCGTGCCGCTCGTCGAGACAAACAGTCGCGGCGAGATCGGTCCGACAATCGTGACATCTTCCTGCAGCACAGGCGTCTGATAGACGACCACATCCGTGCGGCTGTCGGCGAAGCGCTGGTCCGAGAGCATGTATTCTTGCGGCACGTTTAACGCTGCGTAGTTCACAAACGGCACGGGCTTGGCCGGGTCGCTGACATATTCATCGAAGGAGGAAGTGTCAGCGGTTGGCGCTTCAAAGGAGAGTCCGCCATTGGGGTGGAAGTAAAGAGTTTTTGTCTCGGCATTTTTCGGCGGCCAGGCAGAGTACTGCCGCCACACGTTCGTGCCCGTCTCAAAGACATAGGCTTTCGGGAGCTTGGCGTCACCATTGCCCTTGAGGTACTGCTCGAAAAACGGGAAGAGAATATTCTTCCTGTAGTACTCGCCGGTGTTCGCGGCGAAGTCTACGCGTCCCAGGTGGTTCCCGTCGTAACGCGCCCAACCGCCATGTACCCAGGGACCGATGACGAGCGAGTTGAAGATTCCGGGATTCTTCTTGTCGATCGAATGAAATGTGGTGAACGGGCCTTGCAGATCTTCCGCGTCGAACCATCCTCCGACGGTCAGCACGACGCAGTGAATATTCTTCATGTGCGGCGCCAGATTGCGCGCCTTCCAGTACGCGTCGTAGGTATTGTGCCCCACTTGGTCGTCCCACAGCGCGCTCTTGCCTTCAAGATATTTCTTTAGATTCGACAGTGGTCCGGCCTGCAGAAAAAACTCGTAGCCATCTTTGGTACCCCAGTCGAAGGGTACGGATCCCTTCGGCGGAAGCTGAGGATTCTCCTGAGGCTTGAACTGGCTGTAGAAACCGAAATTCGCCGCCAGCATGAACGCACCGCCGTGATACGCGTCATCGCCCATGAAAAGGTCGGTCATGGGAGCCTGCGGTGAAGCGGCCTTCAGAGCGGGATGGGAATCGATGATGCTTGCCGACGTGAAGAATCCGGGATACGAGATTCCCCAAATCCCAGCGTTGCCATTATTGTTCGGGACATTCTTGAGCAGCCAGTCGATGGTGTCGTAGAGATCGGTGCTGTCATCGACATCCTGGTTGGATTTCTTGCTGTCGATGTGCGGACGCATCTCGATGAATTGCCCCTCTGACATGTAGCGGCCGCGCACGTCCTGAAAGACGAAGATGTATCCCGCTTTGTCGAAATCGAGAGAAGGGCCAAGTTGCGTGCGGTAGAGGTCGACGCCGTAAGGCCCAACACTGTAAGGCGTGCGATCAATCAGGAATGGGTAAGCATGCGAAGTGTCTTTCGGTACATAGACCGAGGTGAACAGGTGAACGCCGTCGCGCATGGCGATTCGGTACTCGTATTTCGTGTAGTGTTCCTTGACGTCGAACTCCGGAGCGTCAGGCCGGTTCTGGGCCGAAAGACCTACAGCCAACGACAGTATGAAAAGGAAAAAGACGGGTAACTTCCGACGCAGCATGCGCGCTCCTTGGGGTGGAATCACGATTAGGCAAGCTACAGTCCTACGGGGAATCGAGTCAAGCGGTTGCTCCGGCAGCGCCATTCCAGCGGTACAATAGATGGTTCGCCATCGAGCGCAGCGCGCCTAGTGTTGAGGCCCGGCTGCTGGGGGACCATGTTCGAAGTCACGGTCGAAGACACGTTTGCTGCGGGACACTACCTGCGCAATTACAAGGGCAAGTGCGAGAATCCGCACGGCCATAACTACAAGATCCGGGTCACTCTGGCGGGGGCGGAACTGGATAAAGCCGGCCTGCTGCTCGACTTCAAGGACCTGCGCGAAGTCATGAGGCATGTCATCGAGCGTCTGGACCACCAGATGATCAACGAGATCGAGCCGTTTACTGTGATTAATCCGTCGGCCGAGAATCTGGCAAAATATTTCTATGACGAGTCGAACAACAGGCTGCAGGCCGTGACTAGCGGCCGCGTACGGGTGAAGGACGTAACTGTCTTCGAGACGGACACGACCACCGCGAAGTACTCGGAATAACAGTCCGCAGCGCGGACGCGACGCCCGCGGGACAGCCGCCGAGCCGGCGGCACTACGATGCAGATCACCGAGATTTACAAGTCGCTGCAAGGAGAGTCGACCTATGCCGGCCTGCCCTGTGTCTTTGTTCGCCTGACGGGATGCAATCTGCGGTGCTCATGGTGCGACAGTGAATACACCTTCCAGGGCGGACGCAAGATGGACATTGAAGAGGTTCTCGGCGAAGTTGCGCACCTGAGTCCTGGCGGCGGGCTAGTGGAGATCACTGGGGGCGAGCCGATGCTGCAGGAGCGCGAAGTCGTTCCCTTGATGCAGGCTCTTCTAGACGAGGGTTATAAGGTTTTGCTCGAGACCAGCGGAGAGCGGCCACTGGAGCGGGTGCCCTCTGGCGTCATCAAGATTGTTGACGTGAAGTGCCCGGACTCGGGCGAGGGCGACACGTTTTGCATGGAGAACCTAGAGGCTCTGTATCCTCACGACGAAGTCAAGTTCGTCCTGAGCAGCCGCCCTGACTATGACTTTGCCAGGGAGTTCACTCAGAGGCATGATCTCAGCGAGCGGGTGAATGCAGTCCTGTTTTCTCCTGCATTTCGCAAAGACGCGACCGGCGCTCGCGACAGCTCGCACTGCCTGCTCGATCCTCAAGAACTGGCGGAGTGGATGCTCGCCGACAACGTCCCCGCCAGGCTGGGGCTACAGTTGCACAAGTTTATATGGGACCCGGCGGTGAAAGGAGTTTAGGGAAGCGATTGCTGATTCAGTTTGCTGATGGTTGATTGAACACCTGACGAGCCACTTTGGGTTTTCAATCAGCAATTAAGAATCATCAATCAACAATCTTGCTTGATGACGACCTCAAAACGATCTCGTGCAGTTGTGCTGCTGAGTGGCGGAATGGACTCCTGCGTTTGCGCCGCTCTGGCGGCCCGCGACCACGAGACTGCGGCCGTCCACGTCAGCTATGGCCAGCGGACCGAGGAGCGGGAACGCCAGTCGTTTCTTGCCATCTGCCAGAGGCTGAAAATTCACGACAAGCTCATGGTGCGAAACGACGCCCTTCGAGCCATAGGCGGCTCGGCGCTTACCGACGACGCCATCGACGTGCCTGTGGCCGAGGAGATCGGGCACACGGTTCCCGTCACCTACGTTCCTTTCCGCAATGCGCATTTCCTGGCTGTTGCCGTGAGTTGGGCGGAGGTCTTGGGGGCGGAAAAGGTGTACATTGGCGCTGTCGAGCCGGACAGTTCGGGCTATCCCGATTGCCGGCCGGCGTACTACAAGGCGTTCAATGAAGTGGTCAAGGCGGGCACGAAGGAAGGTCTGATTGAAATCGTCACTCCGCTCATTGCCATGCGCAAAACCGATATTGTGCGGCTTGGCCTTGAACTGGGTGCTCCCTTCGATTTAACGTGGTCATGTTACAGCCGCGAGGATCGGGCCTGTGGAGCCTGCGATAGCTGTGTGTTGCGCCTGCGCGCCTTTGAGGCGGCGGGTATGCAAGATCCGATTTTGTACGCGGCAAGATAGACATTCGTTGGAATAGATTTTGATCGACTATCAGGAATCGGCCATTAAAAACTCGACTTTGCCGGGAGGCAAAATGAAAAAGTACTTCGCAATTCTTTTATTCGCAACACTGGCGCTTGGGCTGTGCGCTCCTACCGTCTTCGCCCAGGCATCAGGGTCAGTGGAGGGCGTTTGTAAGGATGCCCAGGGAAATCCGATCGCCGACGCAGTGGTGGTCTGGACCAATATGGACAACGGCCAGAAGTACACGCTGAAGACCAACAAGAAGGGCGAATATTTTTCGCTAGGGCTCTCGCCCGGCAAGTATCTTGTCACTCTCTATAAGACCGCCGACGATGCGAAGGCGAATAAGGAACTCGACCACGTCAAAGGTTTCCAGGTCAACCTCGACAAGAACGAGCTGCCCTTTGACTTAAAAAAGGATCAGGAAGCCGCCGCCAAAGGCCAAGGACTTACACCTGAGCAAATGAAGCAGATGCAGGAGGCCCAGGCCAAGCAGGCGAAGGAAACCAATACCGTCAAGTCTCTGAACGAGAAGCTGAACGCGGCCAAGACCGCCGCTGATGCCGGGGATTACGACACGGCCATCGCGGCCCTGACCGAGGCCACTCAGATGGACGCGACCCGTGATCTGATCTGGTTCAAACTTGGCGACTACTATCGCATGTCGGCGCCCAAACAGACTGATCCTGCCGAAAAACAGAAGCGCCTCAATTCGGCTGTGGATTCTTATCAGAAGGCCGTGGACCTGAAGAAGTCCACCACTAACGACAAGGATCCCAATGCAGCCAAAAACCTGGCTGCTTACTACAACAACCTGGCGGACGCCTACGCCAAGGCCGGCAAGATTGATGATGCAATCAAGACCTACCAGATTTCCGCGCAGACCGACCCCGGTTCCGCCGCCCAGGCTTACTTCAATATCGGAGCGGTTCTCACCAACGCTGGCAAACCCGACGATGCGATCAAGGCATTCGATCAGTGCATTGCGGCGGACCCGACCCGGGCAGAAGCCTATTACCAAAAGGGTGTGAATCTGCTCGGGAAAGCGACTCTGCAAGGGGATAAAACCATTCCCGCGCCGGGCACTGTGGAAGCTTTCCAAAAATACCTGGAGATCGCTCCCACGGGTCCGAATGCCCAGAGCGCCAAAGACCTGCTCGCCAGCCTCGGTTCGAAGGTCGAAACGAGCTATGGAACGAAGAAGAAGTCTACAAAGTAGTTGCTTCGGGACCTCACCATCCAAAAGGCGGCTCAAGCGAGCCGCCTTTTGTCCGTCTGGCCATAACCCAAGAGGTTACTTAGGTCTATGGACTTGCTGTTCTTCGCACGTGGGCTGTGTCGCGGTACAGTTAAGCATCTGAGTTTTCTTCCAATTCTGTGGTGCGTGCGATTCCCGAGGTGTGAGGACGAATGGCGGCACCAACAATTGCTCCGATTTCCGTTGCGTTAGAAGGGTTCTCCGGGACTGGCAGAGTTGCCACTCCAGCTTTGCTCGGCGCCATGCTGCATGCCGCGGAGAAAATCAGCGACCTGATTTTTTCGCCGGGCCGTCCGCCCCAGGTGCAAGTCTACGGCCAGATGATTCCGGTGCAGGTTCCCGGACTGACGGTCCTCACTGCCGATGATACGCGGCACATCGCTGCCGACTTAATCGGCGATAACAAGCAGGCCGTTACGACGCTCCGCGAGCATGGAGCTTGCGACATTTCTTTTGGCTTGCCGGGCCTGGCCCGTTTCCGAGTCAATATTTTCATTCAGCGCGGCAGTTGTGCGGTCGTAATGCGCGTCATCCCCACGGTCATACCCGACTTTGCATCTCTGCGATTGCCGCAACAGTTATCTGAAGTCACCAAACTTCGGGATGGAATTGTGCTGGTGACGGGGGCGGCGGGCTCAGGCAAGTCATCCACGCTGGCGGTGCTCCTCGACGCCATTAATCGCGAGAAGTATTACCACATCATCACCATCGAAGATCCTATTGAGTTCTTGCACAATCACAAATGCTCCACGATTCATCAGCGGGAACTGCACAGCGATACGCCCAGCTTCGCCCACGCTCTGCGCTCGGCGATGCGCCAGGCTCCGAAGGTCATTCTCGTCGGCGAGATGCGTGATCGCGAGACCATTGAAATCGTGCTCGAAGCGGCTGAGACCGGGCACCTCGTTTTTTCCAGTCTCAACACCGTGGATGCGTCCAAGACCGTCGAACGGGTTGTCAGTTCTTTCGCTCCCTCTGAGCAGCAGTCGGTGCGGGAGCGCTTTGCCAAGTCATTCCGGTACGTCGTCTGCCAGCGGCTCATGTCGAAGTCCGATCGCAGCGGGCGCGTGGCTGCTTTTGAGATTCTTAAGTCCAATGCCCGCACCCGCGAGTCCATCGAAAAGGGCGAGCGCGAAAATAAAAATCTGTTGGATGCCATCAAAACCGGGACCTCTGACGGGATGCAGCATTTCGATGGGGAAATTGCGCAACTCGTTCAGGACCGGATCATCGATCTCGAGACTGGCCTGTCTTTCGCCAGTAATCCTGCAATGCTAGGACAGGAATTGGCCCGGTAGAGTCCTCCGAGCCTCGCGCCGGGGAGTTGGTCTGCGTTCTCTGTCGTATCATTTCTCCATGTCCGCTGCTCCCCTGAATTCTGTTGTTCTGAGCTTTGAGGACGCCCGCCGCGTGGTGGAGGAGCAGGCGGCTCGTATCTCGGCTGCCGCCACGGAATCCGTGAATCTGCTCGCCAGCACTGGCCGCGTTCTAGCTGAACCGCTGCTGGCGGACCGCGATCTGCCCCCGTTCCCACGGTCCACTCGAGACGGCTATGCCGTGCGCTCCACGGACTTGTCGCAGGTCCCGGCAGCGCTGGATGTGATCGGCGAGATCAAAGCTGGCGCGAACCTCGACGGAATCCCGGCCAACGTCGGTCCCGGACAAACTGTGTCCATCATGACGGGGGCTCCGGTCCCTGCTGGCGCGGACGCGGTTGTGATGGTCGAGTACACCGCGCAGCGGGGAAAGCACGTCGAAGTCACCAGGAGCGTTGAGCCGGGGGAAAATGTTGTTCCTCGCGCTGCGGAAGCCCGCGAGGGCGCCGTGCTGCTCAAGCGCGGCATTCGTTTGAATGAGGCGGCCATCGCTCTCGCCGCATCGGCGGGCAAATCGCACTTGTCGGTCTACCGGCGCCCGCGAGTCGCCGTGCTGACCACCGGAGACGAGATTGTGGGCATCGAATCCAAACCGGGGCCAACCCAGATCCGCAACTCGAATAGCTATTCTCTGGCGGCGCAGATCCAGAAGGCGGGCGGCGAGCCGCTGATCCTGCCCATAGCCCCCGACGAACCCCAAGGATTGCGCCACCTGATCGAACAGGGCCTGAAGGCGGACCTGCTTTTGATGACCGGTGGCGTCTCGATGGGACGTTACGACCTAGTCGAGCAAGTGCTCTCAGAAATGCAGGCGGAGTTCTTTTTCACGGGGGCGAAAATCCAACCAGGACGTCCGGTCGTATTCGGCAAATGTGGCAGCTACTTCTTTGGCCTGCCCGGAAATCCGGTTTCGACCATGGTGACGTTCGAACTCTTCGTGCGCCCCATGACCGAGGCGTTATCCGGCGGAGTTCCGAGCAAGCTGATTTTTCTTCATGTCCACCTTAAGAAAGAAATTCGCGTTAAGACGGGTCTCACCCGCTTCCTCCCGGCGATTCTTTCCGGCGAGTTCGAACAATCGGAGGTCGAGTTGGTGCCATGGAAAGGCTCGGGCGACGTGGCTGCGACTGCCCGCGCAAACTGCTACGCTGTCATTCCTCCGGACCGCGAATACATTTCCGCAGGCGAATGGATTGCGGTGATGAAGCCGTAGCTGCGCGGTGGGCCCTGTACGCCCGATGACTTCTGGACTTCGACTCTCCATGTAAGATAGGGATGACGAATGCCGAACAAACTTTCCCATTACGACCGCGCAGGCCGCGCCCGGATGGTGGATGTTTCCGGCAAAACAGCGACCCGACGCGAGGCGGAGGCCAGTGCCTTTGTGGCGATGACCCCCGCGGTGCTCGCGATGCTTCCCCAAAACCCGAAAGGCGATCCGCTCGAAGTAGCCCGCATCGCCGGCATCATGGCCGCGAAACGAACGTCGGATCTGATTCCCATGTGTCATCCCCTGCCGCTCTCGATCATTGATGTCGATCTGCGGCTGTGCGAGAATGGCGTCGCTATCACGTCCAAAGTCGCAACCACCGCGGAGACCGGAGTGGAAATGGAGGCTCTGGTGGCTGCTAGCGTAGCTGCGCTGACCGTTTATGACATGTGCAAGGCCGTGGACAAAGGGATCGAGATTCGGGAGATCGTGCTGGAGCACAAGAGTGGCGGGAAGAGCGGGGACTACCGGCGCGCGAAGTAACGAACGCAAATTTCATGGCGAATAACGTCAAGCTGCTGTTGGTGGACGACAATCCGATGGTGCTGGCGATGCTGCAGCAGGCGTTGACTCCGCTGGCGCAAGTCACAACCGCGACCGATGCTGCGGACGCGCTCTTGAAAGCCGTGGACGATACGCCCGATTTGCTGGTCTGCGACTACAAGATGCCGGGAATGGATGGAAAGCAGTTGGTTGAAAAACTGAGGAGCCGCCCGGCGACCGCAAATTTTTCGACCGTGTTGATGGCGAGCAAAGTCGATATCGCGGAACGGCTCTCGCCCGCTGACGCCGCCGATGATTATCTGGAGAAGCCGTTCTATCTGAAGGATGCCACGCGCCGCATCAAGCGCACGATTGACCGCATTGCGCTGGAGAAGATGGCGAAGACCGCCCCGAAAGACGGCGTGGTGCGGGGCAGTCTGGCGCAGATGAACGTCATCGATTTGATGCAGTCGCTGGAGATGGGCCGGAAGAGTTGCCAGCTCTCGCTGAGCAACGAAGGCGACCAGTGCGAAGTGTTTTTTGCCGAGGGGCAAGTAAAGCACGCGACCTACGGAGCGCTGGTGGGCGACGAGGCTGTATTCAAAGTTCTGCGGTGGACGGGCGGAAATTTTCAGCTCGACTTCGAGGGCAAGACAGACAAAGAGACGACGCAGCTCAATACTCAGGGACTATTGATGGAAGGTTTGCGGCTGCTCGACGAGTCTTCGCGCGATGGAGGCGGAGAACCGGAAGCTGAGGCTGCGCCGGTCGCGAGTGCTCCGCCGTCTGCGAGTGCCCCGAGTGCGCCTCCTGGGCCCGCGGGTGGAGGCCGAAGGGAAGAAGAGGAAGATGTGCTCCTCGATGGCTGAACCGCGGAACGTCGCGGCGGCCGTGGTGACGGTCAGCGATTCCTGCGCTCGCGGGGAACGCGAGGATCTCTCGGGGCCGGCAGTCGCGCAGGTTCTGCAGAAACTTCATTTCTCCATTGCTGTGCGCGAAGTAGTCCCGGATGACTCCATTCAAATTCAAAATCTGCTGATTCGGCTGGCGCGTGAAGTTCAGTTCGTTGTGACGACTGGCGGAACTGGGATTGCTGCGCGCGACGTTACGCCAGAAGCTACTGTGGCCGTGTGTGACCGGCTGCTCGACGGCGTGGCGGAGCGCATGCGGAGTGAGGGCAGCAAGAAGACTCCGTTTGCCGCGCTGAGCCGGGGAGTGTGCGGCGTGCGGGGGCGGGCATTGATTCTTAATTTACCGGGGAGTCCGGCGGGGGCTGTGGAGTCGCTGGAGGCCGTGGCGGCGCTTATCCCACATGCTATTGAGTTGCTGAGCGGGCGGACGGAGCACAAGTAGCGCGGGCCAAAGGCGCTGCCGCGACACAAACCGTCGCGGCCTGGACGGGCGAAGGCGCCCGTCCCCACACAAGCAACCCCCACAACCATCTCCATACGAGCAATCCCACGCTAGCATTTTCACTAGCTCTTTACTTCGCGGGCTTGCCTGGCCCTACCAGCGCTCGACCCGGAAACACATCCTGCACTAGCTTGCTGTCGTCGATCACTGGTATTCCTCCCACCAACAGATAGTGAACTCCGACGCTGGGTTCCATCGGTTTATCGAACGTGGAATGGTCGGCGATGGTTTGGGGATCGAATACGACGATATCGGCGTCGGCGCCTTCCTGCAGGCGTCCTTTCTGGTGACCGGCGGGAGTGGATCGCTCCAGCATCTGGGCGGGCATCAGCGTCATCTTGCGGAGCGCCTCCATTAAGGTAAGTGTTTTTTTCTCGCGGACATATTGCGCCAGGACGCGCGAGTAGGTGCCGGCGTTGCGCGGATGGCCTTCGGCTCCGTCGCTGGCAATCATGACTAGCGGATTGGGGATGATCTTGTCTACCGTTTCCTGCGTGTTGGCGAAGATGAGCACCCACTGTTCCTTGCTGGAATTATGGAGTTCCTCGAAGCGCTCTTTAGTGAGGTGTTCGCCGGTGCCGGGCATGACGAGGTTGCGGTAATCGATGCCCAGTTTTTCGCGCCAGCCGGGGTTGAACACCGCGGAATTGATGGCCGTCATGCCGGCAATGTAGGGGTAAGCCTCGGTGGTTACATCGAGTCCACGGGCGCGGGCTCCTTCGATCAGTGAAATACATTCCAGCGAATCCCTCAGGCACGTGCTGTTGATGTGAACGATGTGCAAAGAAGCCCCGGTGATCGCGGCTGCTCCGATTACTTCCTCGGTGGACTCAATTGCCGATCCGGGCTCAACGCGCCCGGCGCTACGCATGTGGGTGTACACCGGCAACTTGCGCTCGGCGGCAACTCGGAATATGTCGATCACTTCAAGCCGGGTGGCGCCTGGGGTGTACTCAATGCCCATGCCGATGCCGAGAGCGCCGGCATCGAGTTCGTCTCTCAGGCGCTGCTGGATGTGCTCGATCTGTTCTGGCGTGGCATGTTGGTCGGTGGCAGGTCCACTTTTCGGCAGAATGGTTCCGTCGGGCAAAGGTGCGCCAAACACCAGTGATCGCGCCCCCACGTAGCTGGCAGTAGTGCCGTAGTGAATGATGGAGCGTCCTTGTTTAGACTTCAGGAACTGGGTCACGTCGGGCGCACCGATCTCCATCTCGAGAGCCGTTGTCACTCCGTCAAACCCCTTGACCCGTTGACTGGCCAACTCCTGGCCGTGCTGGTGCAGGTCGATGAATCCAGGAGCGACGACGAGGCCCGCGGCGTGGATCGTTCGCTTTCCGCTGAGCGGAGACGCAGAAATGCTGGCGATTTTTCCCTCACGGATGCCGACGTTACGTATGGCGTCGATCCCGGTCTCGGGATCGATGACGCGACCGCCTTCCAGAACGACATCATATTGTTGGGCGGCGGCAAACACGGAAGCCATCGCGAGAAGACAGACAACGGCAAACAGGTGGCGCATGGGGTCTCCGAAGTCAGCGATGATAGCAGGCGTTGCCTTAGGCTGACATATTCCGCGCACGATCACGTACACTAGCAGTTTCCCTTGAAGAGCATCGGACACATTCTGGCACGCTACACGGCGTGGGTTCTGGGCCTGATGAAAGTGCTCGGAATCTGGGGCGCGTTCGTGATCGCCTTCGCTGACAGCGCGCTCTTGGGCATGCCGGTGGATTTTGTTGTCGCCACGTACGTGCACGAGGATCGCAGGCGATTCTTGCTCTACATCGCAATGGCGTCGCTGGGATCGGCACTGGGCAGCATTCCGCTGTACGTCATCGGGTATCTTGGCGGCGAGAAGGTGCTCCGGAAGCGGATTTCGGAAGAGCGTTTTCTGAAGATTCATCGTTCCTTCGAGCAGCACGAATTCTGGGCGCTGATGTTTCCTGGGATGCTTCCGCCGCCCATGCCCTTCAAGATCTTCGTGCTAGGGGCAGCCGTGTTTGAAATGAGGTTCCGCGATTTCCTGGTGGCGATTTTCCTGGGAAGGTTTGTCCGGTTCCTGGGCCTCTCGATGCTGGTGCTGTGGTTCGGCCCGCAGATTGTCAGCCTGTTTGGTGGAGTCGTGAAGCAGCACTGGATTTCGATTTTGGTGGCAACCGTGACCGGCATTTGCTTGTGGTTGGCGCTGCGTAAGAGAAATGCCGACGAAGAGTTCGGAGAGTAGGTAGGCGCGTAGCCGCATCGCGACTCAGACGGAGCTAAGCCCTCCCAACGGGGCGGCATTTCTACACGAGATTGGGGTTTTGCGTAGTGCTTACGCGGCTGCGCTGTGGTCGCCCGACTTGTCCGGCCATCCAGCAATCGCGTGGAATAATACTGGAGCGCCGAACATCACCGTGGTAAATAAAAGATCTCCCACAACGGCGTGGCGGAAGAACGGCAGGCCGGCGTCATAGCACGTCATCAGGCCAGCGGCGGTGCGTGGATACATGTCCCATGCAGCCCAGACCGCGAAGTTACTCACTACAAAAAATGTAGCTGAGCCCGCCAGAGCGGAGCCAAGAATCCGAAACGCTCCCGCGTTCTGTTTGAGAGTGGTGCCTAGCCACAGCATCGCGGCATACCACGCCCAAGTCACGAAGTGGTCCCAACTGAAGGGATATTTGTAGACCAGGGTCGTGAGGACAACATCGGATGCGGCCAGCAGCACCAGCGGGATCCAGAGGCGGCGGCGTGGCGCGCGTGCTCCGAAGTACAGCAGTGCCGCTCCTACTGGCGTAAAGGCCATGGGATGGGGCATGAAACGGATTGCTACGGCGAAGAGAAGGAATACGTATGCCAGCATGAATCACCTCCGGACGAACTCTTATTCTGGGCGCTGGAGACGTTGGCGTCAAGAGAGGATCGTCGGCGGACAAATCTTTTGCAACGGAGATGGGAGTCATTTGCCCTTCAACTAGCTTGCGCATTTTCTAGTGCTGACCGGGCTCGGCGACGACGACCTGGCCTTTGCCGGTGTCGTAGACATCGCCGACCACGTGCAGGTTCTCGTCGATTTCCACGGTTTTGCTTAAGCCTCCACGACTCCGGCGGCCCGTGAGCGAGCGCGGTAACCCGGCGTAACGCAGATCCTGAAAGAGCACAATGAAACCCTGCTGCGGAGGTTGAAGGGCTTCGGTTTCAGTGATGGGATATTGCGCCCAATCGAGAAACACGCGGCCAACGTATGACTTCTTGGCGGCCAGGGTGACTGGCGTTTCGTCCGGCTTGTAACGGATTTCCATGCTGCCTTCGGGATCGACCTCAGGCGCCAGCGAATTCACGGGCGCCAAAGCAAAGAATGCCGGGGTCTCAACGACGCCGTACCAGTGGAAGGGGTCAATCCACTTGGGATAGGCCGAGGCGCGCAGCGGATCAGCTCCATTGTAAGTGCGGGCCTCGAGGGCGCTGACGGCGCGCCGGTGTTCGTAGTCGCGCAGTCCCCACAGAATGACAATGCCCAGGAGCGCAAGCGTCGCGGCGACCCGACCGCGGGGGCCACGTTGGCGAACTCCGATCTCTTTGTCGATCAGGCTCGAAAGCGCCGGTACGACCAAACCCAGAACCAAGAATCCCAGCATGACCGGTTCGACGATAAAGACGATGTCCCAGGAATACCACTTCTCCGAAAACGGCCAGAGGGGTCGAACGCCGTAGTTATTGGTGAAGTCGAGCAGGATGTGACTGAGTCCGGCGAGGCAAGCGTAGAGAAAAAGTAGGCCCCACCGCGGAGGCAGGTTGGGATCCTTGACTTTGCGCCCGCGGATGCGCCACAGCAGATATACAAAGCCGACTACCACCACGGCGTCGAGCGGTACTCCCACGAAGGAATGGGTGAATCCGCGATGATGTGCGAAGGCGAATGCCGGACCGCGAAGACCGCCGATTATGTCCAGGTCGGGAGCTTCCGCTGCAAGCGTGAGTGTGAGCGTTGCAAGGGCGGTCTTGCGGTTCAGTCCGGCGCGCCCCATGCAAGCGCCAGTCAGGAAGTGAGTGATGGGTTCCAATCGGTTCGAGGAATTCTATTGCGCCGGCCTGCAATACGCCATCAGAACGCACCGGGAGACTCAGCGAAGTTAATTGACACGGGAATCTGGGCGAGGACGCAAAGTAATTCGTCGCGGAGCGTCGCTCAAAGGCTGGGCGCCAGCAGCGTCAAGGCGTTTGGGACAACCGTGATTTCCGCGGGCAGAGTGCCGAGCAGTTCTCCGTCGGCCTCGACATAGATCTTGCGCTGCTCGGGCGAGGTAGCGGTAGGCGGTCCGTATCGGCAGGAGACGCTCGTGCTGTGGGCAAGGTCGATGCCGGGAACCGACCAGCGTAGCCGCAGCAGGCCGCGGGTCACGTAAGCAAGATAGGCCAGACGACTGGCGGTGCGGCAGAAGACGAGCCGCATATCATCCCGGTCGAGCGAGGCTCCCGGAGCGAGTTCCTGGACAACTCCGCCGAAGTTGCGGATTCGCACGGCGATGAGTTCGGTGACTTCGGCGCGACCTGGTGCGTCGGAACCGTTTTCGAGGTACTCGGCCACGAATCGCGGCATGGGGTAGCTGAACCACAAATGCCAAGCCTTGGCGTAGTAGGCTGCCATCCCCATGCGCTGCTTGGTTCCGGTATGGAGCTTGTAAAAAAGGTGAGCATCGACCCCAATTCCGGCGGCGACTACGAAATAACGCGCGCCGCGTTGGCCTTGAAGGTCGGCGAAGGCGATGCGGCCGAGCGCGATGCGGCGTGGGATGGCTCGCAGCGAGGCCTTGGCGGCTGCAGCGACGTTAAGGGGAAGCTTGATATCGTGCGCCAGAGCATTGGCGGTTCCCATGGGTAGGATGGCCAGCGCGACGGGAGAGTTCGCCAGTTCCTGCGCAATGTTGTGAATCGTTCCGTCGCCGCCACAGGCGAAGATCGTATCGCAACCCGAGTCGATGGCTCGGCGGGTTTCCTCGATGGCATGAACCGGGGAGTCTGTGGGGACTAGAGCCGCGTCAACCGCTCCGGCTCTGAGGATCGCGACCGCTGATTCCAATTCCCGCTGGCGCTGCTTGCTGCCGCCGGAATCCGGATTGTAGAGCAACGCGGCCTTACGCATAGCGGGTCGAAGCTGGATTGTACCTGAGCGGGACAGCTTAATCGGACGGTCCGCGGGAGCCCCACTCCCACATGCCGAACGTGGCTTTCTGCGGCAGCGGATGGCCGACCTGGCGCGCGAGCATGGCGATTTGGCCGCGGTGGTGGGCGTCGTGTGCGATCAGATAGCCGAAAAACCCGGCCACGTCGGGACGAAATCCTTTGACTCGGCCATCGGTTTCGAGGGCGCGGCTCATGACCGCAAGCAGAGCTTGCCGGCTGGCGTCGAGCGCATGCAAGGCTCGTGACGGCGTAACCGTTGCCCGATCCAGTTGCTGGGGAATGTCCTCCGCCTTCGCTGCCTTCAGCCACATCACGCGCACATTGTGCATGTGCGCCACGATGGCCGCAATGGTGCGCCCTTTGCCGTCCGGCGGCTTCGCCTTCCAGGCTTCCATCGGAAGATTGTCGATCAGATAGCGATTGATCCGGCCATTGGTGCTGAAGGCGGTAAGCAGTGCTTCGGGCAGACGCTCGAGGTAAGATTTGTCGACGGAGTCGGCGTTCAGCGAAGGACGTTTCGGCATTGAGTTGGCTCACAGACGACTTGGCAAGCGACTCAATTTGGCATAAGCTTGGCGCACTCGCAAGTGGTGTTTTCCGCAGCCAATTCTTGGTTTGTTTGGGGCTAGAACTTCAAAATAGGGTTCAGGAGGATTCACCAGATGAGAATTCTGGCGCAAGTGCTGTGCGCTGCTTTGCTCTGTCTATGCGCGACGGCGCAAGATCATACTGCCCACATGCAAGATCACCCGGTCACGCTGGTGACTGGCTTGGGTGATCTCCACCACCCGGTTTCTACGCACAATCCGCAAGCGCAACAGTTCTTTGACCAGGGACTGCGTTACATCTACGCCTTTAACCATGACGAGGCGGCGCGGTCTTTCCAGCACTCCGCCGAACTCGATCCCACACTGGCGATGGCCTACTGGGGCGTCGCGGAGGCCGTCGGACCGAATTACAACGATCCTGCCGATCCTGACCGTTACAAGCACGCACACGATGCCGTGCAGAAGGCCGTGGACCTGTCAGGGGGAGCTTCGCCCAGCGAACAGGCCTACATTCAGGCAATGGCCAAGCGCTTTCCGGCGGATCCGAATTCGGATCTGAAGAAAGCCGCTGAGGAATATCACGACGCGATGCGGCAGGTCTCGACCGAATTTCCCGACGACCTCGATGCAGCCACACTCTTTGCCGAGTCTGGGATGAACCTTCATCCCTGGGGACTCTGGCATCAGGACGGCACGGCCGAAGCCGGCACCGAAGAAATCGTGGCGACGCTGGAATCAGTGATGAAACGCGATCCGAACCATCTGGGCGCGATCCACTACTACATCCATTCGGTGGAGGCCTCGAATAACCCTGAGCGCGCCCTCGCCGGAGCGAACAAACTAGCGGCCCTCGCGCCCGGAGCGGGACACATCGTCCATATGCCCGCGCACGTCTACATTCGCACCGGTGACTACGAGGCTGCGGTCAAGACGAATGAACAGGCGGCGGAAGTCGATCGCGCCTACATCAAGGCCACAGGCGTGCAGGGCATCTACCCGATGATGTACTACAGCCATAACCTGCACTTCGTCGCCATGTGCGGCGCGATGAATGGCCGCTACACGGAAGCGCGTAAGAATGCGGATTTGCTCGCGGCAAACGTCGGTCCGCACGTGAAAGAAATGCCGCCTCTCGAAGGCTTCGTGACCATCCCCATGGCGGTGGAGTTGCGCTTCCACCATTGGAACGAAATTCTGAAAATGCCCGCGCCGGACCCGGCCTTGAAGGCCACAACCGGCTTCTGGCATTTTGCCCGCGGTATGGCGCTGGCGGGCACAGGAAAACTAACCGAAGCAGAAGCCGAGTACAAGATCGTTTCAGACGCACAGGCGGCAACTCCTCCCGACGAAATCTTCAACGCACCAATCAACAATAAGACCAAGGACATTCTGGAGATTGCGAAAGATGTTCTGGGTGCGAAGATTGCAATGGCGAAAAAAGACACTAACGGAGCGATCACACAGCTCCGCGAAGCCGTAGCGATCCAGGACAGGCTCAAATACGGCGAACCGCCCGACTGGTTCTTCCCGGTGCGCGAGTCACTCGGCGCAGCTCTGCTCCTGAACGGCGACGCCGCAGGAGCGGAGAAAGTGTTTCGCGCAGACCTCGACCGCAATCCGCGAAATCCGCGTTCGCTGTGGGGACTGCACCAAGCCTTGTTGCAGCAGAAGCGCGACTACGATGCCGGATTTGTGCAGAAACAGTTTGAGGCGTCGTGGAAGGGCGGCCTGACGGCACTGAAGTTGGATGACTTGGTGTGAGAACAGCTCACGTGGTGGACAGCCGCCCCGGCTGTCCCTCTCCATTTCTTTCCGCCTATAATCTTGGGCGATGCCTGCTCCGAAAGACGTCGAAAAGAAGATAGAGGCTCTGCGCGAAAAAATTCGCCACCACGAGTACCTCTATTACGTTCTCGATAATCCCGAAATCAGCGATGCGGATTTCGACAAACTGATGCAGCAACTGAAGAATCTGGAATCCGAGCACCCATCGCTCGTCACGCCGGATTCCCCGACCCAGCGCGTGGGCGGCAAGCCGCGCGAGGGGTTCGTCAAAGTACCGCACTCCTCGCCCATGCTCTCGCTCGACAACACTTACAACGAAGAGGAGCTGCGCGGCTGGGAGCGCCGCGTGCACGAGCTTACCGGCCGTAGCGAGGTCGACTACGTCTGCGAACTGAAGCTCGACGGGATGTCGCTGGCGCTGATTTACGAAGACGGCAAGCTGGTGCGGGGCGTGACGCGTGGCGATGGATCAATTGGCGAAGTCGTGACGCTGAACGTGCGCACGGTGCGCTCAGTGCCGTTGTCGATTCCAAAGGAGCGTCTGAAGAAGGCGGGCATTCCCGCAGGTTTTGAGGTGCGCGGCGAATTACTCATGCCCACTGCGTCGTTCAAGAAGATCAATGAGGAACGCGAAAAGAACGGCCTGCCGACATTCGCGAACCCTCGCAATTTCACGGCAGGGACAGTTCGCCAACTGGATGCAAACATCACGGCGGAACGGCGCATGGACTTTTTCCCCTACATCCTGCTTCAAGGCGGACGTACTTATTTCGACCGCCATTCGAAAACACTCAGCGCGCTCGATGCGGCTGGATTCAAAGTCAACCCGAACCGCAAGCTGGTCCATTCGATGGAGGAGGTTTGGGCGTTCATCCAGGAGTGGGAAGCAAAGCGCGATTCGCTGCCGTATGAGATTGACGGCATCGTTGTGAAAGTCGACCGCACCGGCCTGCAGGACGAACTTGGATTTACCGGCAAAGCGCCCCGCTGGGCAATCGCTTACAAGTACGCTGCCCGCGCGGGAATCACCAAGCTGGAGAACGTGCGCTGGCAGGTTGGTCGCACCGGGAAACTCACGCCGGTGGCCGAGTTGTCCCCGGTTTCCATCGGGGGCACGACCGTCCGCAACGCCACGCTGCACAACATGGATGAAATCGAGCGCCTGGGAGTGAAGATTGGCGATTGGGTGCAAGTAGAGCGCGGCGGCGATGTCATCCCCAAGGTCGCCAAGGTCATCGACGACAAGGAGCACCCTCGCGGCAAGGTGGTTATTGAGGCGCCGGAGAAGTGTCCCGTGTGCGGAACGAAAGTCGTCCGTACCGAAGGCGAGGTCGACTTCCGCTGTGTCAACGCCAACTGCCCCGCCAAGCTAGCCGGCACGATCCTGCATTTCGCCTCGCGCGGTGTAATGAACATCGACGGAATGGGCGACGCCCTGGTCATGCAACTCACCGACCGAGGCCTGGTGAAGAATGTTGCCGACATCTATAGGCTGACGAAGGCTGACCTGCTCAGCCTGGAGCGCATGGGCGACAAGTCGGCGCAGAACATTCTCGACGAGATCGAGGCGTCGAAGAAACTGCCGCTGGAGCGCGTGATCTACGGCCTCGGCATCCGCATGGTCGGCGAGCGCACCGCGCAATTCCTAGCCGAACATTTTGGATCAATGGAAGCTCTGGAACAGGCAGGCGTTGAAGAATTGCAGGACGTGAACGAGGTCGGCCCCCGCATCGCCGAAAGCATCGTGGAGTTCTTCAGCATCCCCGCCAACCGCAAGTTGGTAGAGCGTCTCGGCGAGGCCGGCCTTGCATTCAAAGGCAAGAAAAAGGAACGAGGTACAAAACTCGCAGGTAAGACCTTCGTCCTGACGGGCACGCTGGCCAAGTACTCACGGGACGAAGCGAAGAAGATGATTGAAGACGCGGGTGGGAAAGTCACGGGCTCAGTCAGCAAGAAAACGGACTACGTCGTGGCGGGAGCCGATGCTGGCTCGAAGCTGGATAAAGCGAAGGAATTGGGCGTGGCGGTGATCGACGAGCAAGAGATGATAAGTCTTGTTGTCTAGCCGGCATTGTCATCCTGAGCGAAGCGAAGGATCCGTGCAACTGGCTGGGAGTTCATAGATCCTTCGCGGCCAAGGACGCCGCTCAGGATGACATCACGTGTAGGGAGGAGCAATAACCTACTTCTTCAATGCCTCAGTCATCCTCGCCCAAGTCACATCCAGCGTCTCAGGCAGCACCCGCGTCTCCCCGATCACCGACACGAAGTTCGAATCCGCCACCCACCGCGGCAGTTCATGCATATGGATATGCCCCGCGATCCCTGCCCCTGCCGCTTTCCCGATGTTCATTCCCAAATTGATGCCGTCGGGTCGGTAAAGTTGCCGCAGCAGCGACTCCATCTGCTGCGAAAGTGCCATCATTTCCTGGGCCGCCTCCTTTGGCAGCTTCCGCAACTCGTCCAGGTGCGCATAGGGCACGATCATCACGTGCCCCGGCGTGTACGGGAACGCATTCAGAATCACGTAGCAGTGCTCTCCGCGATAGACGATGTGCACCTTGGCATCATCCTTTTCCTTGGGCGCATCGCAGAACACGCATCCAGCGGTCTTTTCCGTGGACGAGACATAGGCATAGCGCCACGGCGTCCAGAGGTAATCCATAGCAGGGCAGGTTAGCAGATGAGCGCTGTGTTCCGAAACCGTAACGCTGAAACATGGCTGTAACATTCGGGCTATTTGCGTTTGACACTGTTCGCGCACGATTGCTATAGTCGAAGAGTTCCCATTGGACGCGGGTTCTCTGTATAACGTCCGACAGCTGGGATTGTCCAAGCTCACTCGCCAGGGTGGGCCCACCACAACCAAACGACTCGTCCAGCAGTCCGCAAAGCAGGCCCCGCATCCCGTCATCAGAGAGGCATAACCTTGTTCGACGAGACCACCGCCCACAACTCCGAATCCAACTCTACTGTCGCAACTGCCGAACCGACGACAGAGCAGCAACACCAGCCCGAACAGACTCAGGCTGCCGCCACCATCGACCATTCCACCGAGACGCATGCGGATTCCGCTGCGGACGCTGCTAGCGACTCCCCTAGCGACGATAAGAATGCTGCCACCGAAGATTTCGCCTCCGTGCTTGAGAGTTTCACCACGGAAGCCGAAGAGGCCGTGAGTGAAGACCGTGTCATCAAGGGCACGGTGCTGAAGCTGACGGGCACGCACGTGGTAGTCGACATCGGAGCCAAGTCGGAAGGGATGCTGCCGCTGGCGGAAGTCCTCGATCACGAGGGCAAGCCTAAGTTCAAGCCGGGCGACGAGATCGACGTGATGCGCGACAAGGGCCCGGCGGAGGAAGGCTACATCAACCTCTCGCACCAAAAGGCACAGCGCATTCACGCGTGGGAAGAAATCGAGAAGGCGTACACCGAAAAGAAGCCCATCAAAGCCGTGGTGATCGACCGCATTAAAGGCGGCCTTACCGTCGATATTCTGGGCGCGCACGCTTTCCTGCCCGGCTCGCAAGTCGACCTGCGGCCAATCCGCAATCTGGACGGCATGAAGGGCCAGACGCTCGAAGTTGCTGTCATCAAGATGAACAAGAAGCGCGGCAACATCGTTGTGTCGCGCAAGGATCTGCTCGAGGGTGAGCAGAACGAAAAGCGCTCCAAGACGCTCGAGCACCTCGAAGAAGGTTCAGTCCTCACCGGCGTGGTCAAGAACCTGACCGAGTACGGCGCGTTCGTGGATCTGGGCGGGCTCGACGGCCTGCTCCACATCACCGATATGTCCTGGGGACGCCTCACCCACCCCAAAGATCTGGTGAACGTTGGCGACCAGATTCAAGTCAAAGTCCTGAAGTACGACAAAGAAAAGCAGCGCGTTTCGTTGGGATTCAAGCAGCTCACGCCTGATCCGTGGCTCGACGCCGAGCACCGTTATCCCGAGGGCGCGCACGTTGCTGGACGAGTCATCAGCGTGACCGACTACGGCGCGTTCGTGGAACTTGAGCAGGGAATCGAAGGCCTAGTCCACGTCAGCGAAATGACATGGTCGAAGCGCATGAAGCATCCGTCGAAGCTGGTCAACGTCGGCGATCAGGTCGAGTGCGTGGTTCTGAACGTGAATCCGACCGAGCGCCGCATTTCACTCGGAATGCGCCAACTGGCGGCCAATCCGTGGGATTCGCTCCATGAGAAGTTTCCAGTCGGCATGACCGTTGAAGGGCGCGTCCGCAACCTGACTGACTTCGGAGCCTTCATCGAAATCGAAGACGGCATCGACGGTCTGGTCCACGTCAGCAATCTGAGTTGGACCAAGCGCGTGAAGCATCCTTCGGAAGTGCTGAAGAAGGGTGATCGTGTGAAGGCCGTTGTGCTCGCGATCGAACCGGACAAGCGGCGTCTGTCGCTTGGCGTGAAGCAGCTTCAGCCGGACGTTTGGGAGTCCTTCTTCCAGACTCACCACGTCGGCGATGTGGTTCATGGCAAGGTCCTGCGCGTAGCCGCGTTCGGCGCATTCGTCGAGATCGCGGAAGGCGTGGAAGGCCTGTGCCACAAGTCCGAAGCCGCCGACGAAAACGGCCAGCCGCTTCATCTGGAACCGGGTCTTGAGCACGACTTCAAGATCATCAAGATGAATCCGGAAGAAAAGAAGGTCGGCCTCAGCATCCGCGCCGTGGGCGAAGAAGCCTCGCGCTCGGAAGTGGAAGCCTACAAGCAGCCCGTTTCCAGCACCAGCTCCACGATCGGAGAACTAATCTCCTGGAAGCGCGCCAGCAACGAAAACAATTAAGATACCTAAGAACTGAAAAAGAAGGGCCGCCCGCAAGGCGGCCCTTTTCCGCGACCGTTTTCCTTCGTGTACCTTAGTGTCCGTCGTGGTGAATGCACTCACCGGCCCCATCCTTGGAGCCTCCGACCTGCGTGTTCTAGAATCATTCGTTTGCCTTTAGTCATCTCTGCCTACAGAGGATTATTCCATTGCCCGACATCACGTACGACGTAGCCATCATCGGCAGCGGTCCTGCCGGATACACCGCCGCGATCCGCGCTGGCCAGTACGGCCTCAAAACCGCCCTCATCGAAAAAGACGGATTCCTCGGCGGCACCTGCCTGCACGTCGGCTGCATCCCGACCAAGGCACTCCTCTTCAACGCGGAGCTCTGGGACCATCTGAAAGAAGCCAAGGAATTTGGCATCGAAGGAGTGGACGGGCGCAAACTCAACTGGGCCGCCGTCCAGGAGCGCAAAGGAAAGATCGTCGCCAAGCACGCTAAAGGCCTCGAATTCCTGATGAAGAAGAACAAAGTCGAAACCGTAAAAGGCTACGGCAAACTCACCGGCCCGGCGCAGAACGGCGTGTTCACCGTTGAGGTCACCAGCGACAGCAAGGCCAGCCACATCAAAGCCAAGAGTGTCATTCTGGCGACCGGCTCCGAAGCCCGCATGCTTCCAGGCCTTGAAGCCAACGACCGCATCCTCACCAACATCGAAATCCTGAGCCTGAAAGAACTTCCGAAGTCGATTGTGATCGTCGGTGCCGGAGCCGTCGGCGTCGAATTCGCTTCGATCTATCGTTCATTCGATACCGAAGTGACGATCATTGAAATGCTGCCACGCCTGGTTCCGGTGGAAGACGAGGAAGTCTCGAAAGAGCTGGCGCGCGTCTACCGCAAACGTGGGATCGCCTTCCATACCAGCGCGAAAGTCGACAAGGTTGAGAAAACGAAGGCAGGCATTGCCGTCACCATAACCGCCGAAGGCAAACAGCAAAAGATCGAAGCCGAAAAGATCCTCATCGCCGTGGGCCGCAAGCCACGCACGGAAAACATCGGCCTCGAACGCACGAAAATCAAGCCCGACCGAGGTTTCATCCAAACCGATTCCTGGATGCAGACCTCCGAACCCGGTGTCTACGCCGTTGGCGATATCGTGCTTGGCACGCCGCAACTGGCGCATGTCGGAGCCATGGAGGCCCTCGTCGCCGTCGCCAAAATCGCCGGCAAGCCCGGCAAGCCAATCAATCCTGAGCACATCCCCGGCGCGACCTACTGCCATCCCGAAATCGGCAGCGTCGGCCTCACCGAAACCAAGGCCCGCGAAGCCGGATACAACGTGAAGATCGGTAAATTCCCCTTCACTGCCAATTCGCGCGCGAGCATCGTGGGCCAGCACGAAGGCTTCATCAAAATCGTCTCCGACGCCGACTATGGGGAAATTCTCGGCGTCCACATCATCGGCCCACAAGCCACAGAGTTAATCGCCGAAGCTGTAGCCGCCATGGAACTGGAAGCCACGGTCGAAGACTTGATGTGGACGATCCACGCCCATCCTACCTTGGCCGAAGCCATGCTGGACGCGTCGAACAGCGTGTATGGAATCGCAATCAATGCGTGAGTAAGAGCCAGGGCGTAGGCTGGCGAACACAGATGATGAGAGCGAAGGAGAAGAAGAGAATAAAGAGGTGGCCAGTGAACTCGTTGTCATCCTGAGCGCGCCTTTTGCGCGAAGGATCTATGCAACCCCGCTGTGTCCTTTGTTAGTGAAGACTTAGACTTTGATCTCGCTGATCCAACTCGGCACCATCGACTACGCCGCAGCCCTAAGGCTGCAGCAGCAGCTACTAGCCCTGCGCAAAGACGAAAAAATCGGCGACGTCCTTCTCCTCCTCGAACACAAGCCCGTGATCACTCTAGGCAGAAATGCAAAAGCGGCGAATATAGTCGCCTCCCCCGCACTTCTTGCTCACCGCGGCGTCGAACTCTTCGAATGCGACCGCGGCGGTGACGTCACCTTCCACGGCCCCGGCCAGATCGTCGGTTATCCCATCTTCGATCTGCGCGCCCACGCCGCGCCCGATGGTCAACGCAAAACCCTAGGCGTAATCGAGTTCGTCCGCCGGCTAGAAGAAGTCCTGATCCGCACCTGCGCCGACTTCGCCATCCCCACCAAGCGAGTGCCAGGCCTGACCGGTGTCTGGACCGATCCTCCCACCTTGTCATCCCGAGCGGAAGGGAACGATTCAAAGAATCGTTCTCTGGAGTCGAGGGACCTTGAGTTTGCTGCTCCAATCACAAACCATGTGGAGACAGCCGCCTCGGCTGTCCGGCAAAGCGAACCGAGCTGCCCGGAGCACAGTCCCGAAGCCAAAGTCGCCGCCATCGGTGTCCACATCTCTCGTTTCGTGACTTCCCACGGCTTCGCTCTCAACGTGAAGACCGACCTTACCTACTTCAACCTGATCGTTCCCTGCGGCATAACGACCAAGCCCGTAACCTCGATGCAGCAGGAACTCGGCAAGCCCCTGGACATGAACGCGGTCGCAGAATCCATCTCCCGAAACTTCGGCACGGTCTTCTCCAGCCAGATCCTCTGGCTAGAAACCCTTGAAGCGCTTCTCGGCCGTGCCATCGGCGTCTAAGCAGTACCCTGCACCGAACTCGGCCAGTTCGAGACAGAAGACACGATCTGCGCATAGTTCACGCTGATTTGTGCCGGAATCGTTTCTGAAGCAGATGGCCGACCATCAACCACTGTCCAAAGGCCACAACGAAAAGCAATGCCGCCGCAATGTAGGACACCTCATAAGTGCCGATGTGGCCGAGGAACCGGAAGGGCGACAACAACAAGCTGAAGAATGATCCGACTAGCATTGCAGGCATATCCGCCAAGATGAGGGACTCTAATGCCCATGACTGGTAGGTATAGTGAAACGGCCGTCTGGCGAAGAAGGTCCAATCTGCCCCCTGAAAACCATCCATAAAATTTGCGGCCGCTCGTGACGGGGGGCCCCATGCTCTGAATTCCAAAGTAGAACCACAGTGCATGCGCGCCGGCGAATAGCCATCCCAACCGACTGACTGCGCAGCTTCGCAGGAACATCGAAGACCGGCGTCGAAATGTCAATTTGCCACTATGCATTATGCTCACACTACTATCTGACACCACTTCGATGTGCACTGCTCCCCGCCCTAGCCAATCCCCCACTCTCGCGATACCATCAATACATCGCGCCCAAAGCGCCGCCTTACATGGGGAACAACAAGAAGAAATCCAAGCACAACTCCAACGGCAATCGTCCGCGCAATGGTCGTGTGGGAACGGCCGCCCTCGGCCGTTCAGTCCAGCGCAGTTCGACGAAGGGAAACAACAAACCGAGCACCGACGTGCGTACCTACTCCATCCCCGACTATCGCCTGGAGCATCCCGACTTTACCGTAAGCCAGCACACAGAAAAAGACCGCCAGGGCGCCGAGCACGTCCGCTACGAAGTCGAAGGCAATCTCGACGTGCCGGTCCCGCCGATCCGCGACTCCAAGTATCTCGACAAGAAGCAATGCATCGAGATCTACCGCTGGATGTTGCTCAACCGCAAAATGGAAGTCGCGCTGGAGAATCTGTACAAGCAAGGCAAAGTCGTCGGCGGAGTCTACTTCGGCCTCGGCCAGGAAGCCTGCTCCTGCGCCTCCGCCTACGCGCTCGACAAGGACGACTGGTTCGCCCCCATGATCCGCAACCAGGGATCGCTGCTGGTCCGCGGCTTCCGAGCCAGCGACACCATGATGCAGTACATGGCCAAAGCCGACTCGCCCACCAAGGGCCGGGACGGCACCTCGCACTTCGGCGACATCGAAAAGCGCAACATGGTCTCGCCCATATCCATGCTCGGCGATCTCATTCCCGTGCTCTCAGGCGTAGCCCTCGGCGCGCGTTTGCAAGGACGCAACGTCGCCGTCATGACCTACATCGGAGACGGAGGCCAGTCCACCGGAGTCACTTACGAAGGCATCAACTTCGCAGCCGTGCAAAATCTCGGCCTTGTGCTCTTCGTCGAGAGCAATCTCTGGGCCTACTCCACGCCCTCGGAAATGCAGTACCGCTGCAAAGACCTCGCCGAACGCGCTATCGGGTACGGCATCCCCGGCGTAATCGTCGACGGCACCGACGCCTGCCAGGTCTATGACGCCGCTCGCGAAGCCGTCGAGCGCGCCCATGCAGGCGGAGGTCCCACGCTCATCGAAGCAAAGATGATGCGCATGAAAGGCCACGCCATCCACGACGCCGCCAGCTACGTGCCCAAGCCAATGTTCGACTTCTGGAAAAAGCGCGATCCGATCGCACGTTTCGAGAATTACCTGGTGAAAGAAAAAAAGTGGCTAAGCTCGAAAGAGAATGAAGCCCTGATCGCAGATGTAGAAGAAGTGATCGAAGCAGAACGAGAGATCGCCGTGAACTCCCCCATGCCGACGCCAGAATCAGCCGAAGGCGGAGTTTTCTGCGAAAACGGCTGCCACGAAATCAAACCAAAATACGGCATGCCGAAAGTGAAGAAGGGAAGCGCCACCTTGAAACAGACCGAGGCGGCTGTGCACTTGAAGTAGGCATGGCGGGCTGAGCATGCGGCTGTTGTTCGTAAGCTGATGTAACAAGTTGAAGCTGTAGAGAGCTGTGGATTTCATGTTCACTCGTCACAGACGCGTAGTGTGCAGATGTGAAATGCTCCCCACATTGTCATCCCGTGCGCAGTCGAGGTACCTTGTGTTCAGCGGGGAGCCAGAAAATGCGCGACGAGTACAGGTACTACGTCTACATGATGCAAAGCGCCTCAAGACGAGCCCTGTACATAGGAATGACGAATAACCTGCGCAAGCGCGTCTGGCGGCACAAAGAGCACGTATTCGAAGGTTTCACCGACGACTACAATTGCACGCGCCTGGTGTACTGGCAAACTTTCGATGACGTAGCAAGAGCGATCGACCGCGAGAAGCAACTCAAGCGCTGGCGCCGCGAGAAGAAAGTGTGGCTGATCGAACGCAAGAACCCCGGCTGGAAAGATTTGGCAGCCGACTGGTACCAAACAGAAACTCAAGGTCCCTCGACTGCGGTGCTCGTTCACTAGCGTGAAACGAACATCCTCGCTCGGGATGACATCTCTGTTTCTTGTTAAGTTCAGGATCCTGATCGCGTTGTCATCCCGAGCGGAAGAGAACGATTAGAAGAATCGTTCTCTGGAGGCGAGGGACCTTGGTGTTGCGGCTCTAAGAAAACGCGTGGCGATTTGAAACCTTGAAACTCTGAAACCTGACCCCCTATGCAACTCACTTACCTCGAAGCCATCCGCCAGGGAATCTGGGAAGAAATGGACCGCGACCCAACCGTCTTCTGCTTGGGCGAAGATATCGGCATCTACGGCGGCGCCTTCAAAGTCACCGACGGTTTCATCGACCGTTTCGGGCCCGAGCGCGTCATCGACATGCCCATCGCCGAGTCTGCCATTGTGGGCGCGGCTTTCGGAGCCTCCCTCACCGGCATGCGCCCCGTTGCCGAATTCCAGTTCATGGACTTCATCGGCTGCGCCTTCAACCAGATCAGCAACATGGTCGCGAAAACCCACTACCTCTGGGGCGCTCCCGCTCCGCTCGTCCTGCGGGGCCCGAGCGGCGGATACGTCCACGGCGGCCCCTTCCATTCGCAGAATCCCGAGATGTGGTTCGTCCACAATCCCGGCCTCAAAGTCATCTGCCCCGCCACGCCCTACGATGCCAAGGGCCTTATCAAGTCCGCCATTCGCGACAACAACCCCTGCATCTTCTTCGAGCACAAGTATCTCTACCGCCGCATCAAGGGCGAAGTCCCTGCAGAAGATTACGTCGTCCCCATCGGCAAAGCGCGAGTAGCGCGCGAAGGCCACGACCTGAGCATCATCACCTATGCCGCGATGGTCCAGACCGCACTCGAAGCCGCAGAGATCCTAAGCAAAGACGGCATCGACATCGAAATCGTCGACCTGCGTACCGTCTCGCCGCTCGACCGCGAGGCCATCGCGCGGACCGTCAAGAAGACGAACAAGGTCATCATCCTCCACGAGCACTCACGCACCGGAGGCCTCGCCGGAGAGATAGCCGCCATCATCAACGAAGAAGCCTTCGACGACCTCGACGGCCCCATCGTCCGCATCGCAGGCCTCGATTCTGCGATCCCATTCTCCCCTCCGCAGGAGCATCACTACCTGCCGAAGGTGGAAGACGTAGTCCGCGAATCGCGCCGCCTAAAAGCGTATTGACCCACGTAGCGGCGGACGCATTCGTCCGCCCGCCCCTTAACGAGGTGTGGGGACAGTCGCCAAGCCTGCTAGAGCGAAGTCGAAGGGCTGTCTGTCGAGCAAAGCTCGATCGTTCGGATTAGCGCGCCACCCGCCCCATCTGCCAAAATACTAATTTCGGAGGCCTCATGGGCAAGTTCATTCTCGGTGTAATCGTCACGCTGCTAGTACTAATCCTCGGTGTCCTCGGCTACGCCATGCTCGGGTTTTTCCCCACTGCCGCCAACGTTGAACCCGGACACATGGAGAGCCACTTGGCCATGGGTGCCGTCGATGCTTCCATGGAGCGTCACGCTCCACGCATCACAAATCCGCTGACGCCCACCGATCAGAATCTGGAAGACGGCATGAAACTCTACACCATGAACTGTGCCCTCTGCCACGGAGGCCTCGACCGCAAGCCGTCGACACTGGCCACGTCGCTCTATCCGCCCCCGCCGAACCTGATCTCCGACCCGCCCGACGATCCTGAGTGGCACGTCTTCTATACCATTCGCACCGGCGTCCGTTACTCCGGCATGCCTGCCTGGGACAAAGCTCTCGGCGAACAAGACATATGGAAGATCACCATGCTGCTCTCCCATCTCGATAAGCTCCCACCCGCCGTGCAGGATTACTGGAAGGCGAACTTCAATGCCGCTCCCGCCGCCGAAGAAAATAAGCCAGACGAGAAGAAGGACGGCAAAGAAAAACACGACCACCACTAGGAATCTTGAGAACAACCGTTTTCGTACCCCACTAACCTCCGGACGTTGCCGTGGAAGAGCGGCCCTTCAGGCCAAAAGGAGCTCAGGCTGGAAGGGCTTTAGAGTGTGCGTGAAAACTCGTTTTGTAGAGTCGAAGTCGCACAACACCGGAGATTTTCAGCCGCGAAGCGGCGCAAAGAACACAGCCCACGGCGCAAGCCGTGGGTGCGAGTGGGAAGTGATCAAGCCCCGAAGGGGCGAAAGAGCAGTTCTCACGCACTCTCTTTAGCCCCTGCGCTCGCGCCGATGCACCCGCTATAATATGCGTTTGCGCCGAACCCTCTTTTGGGTCTGCGCTGTCATAGGAAGGAAATCATGCCAACTGACATCATCATGCCTCAGATGGGAGAGTCCATCGTTGAGGGCACTATTACCAAGTGGTTGAAGAAGCCCGGCGACAAAGTGCAGCGCGACGAGCCGCTGTTCGAGATCTCCACTGACAAGGTCGACGCCGAAATCCCCGCCCCCGCCTCCGGAGTTCTCCAGGAAATCAAAGTCACGGAAGGTACCACGGTCGGTGTGAACACAGTCGTCGGGACCATCGCTGTCGATGGTGAAGCCGCCGCTGCTCCAGCCAAATCCGCAGCACTCACGCCAGCCTCCGAGAAGCCTGTCGCGAAAGCTGAAGCAAAGAAGGCTGAAGAAAAGACGCCCGCTCCCGCTCCTCCGCCGTCCGCCGCGCCCGCCACTCATGAAGAAGACGAAGAAGCCCGCTCCTCCCCGCTCGTCCGCAAAATCGCCCGCGAGCACGGAGTGAGCCTCTCCCGAATTTCCGGCACCGGACTCGGCGGCCGCATCACCAAGCAGGACATTATGTCGTTCATCGAGAGCCAGGGATCTTCGCAACCGGCTCCCGCTACTCCATCTGCCCCTGCTCAGCCGGCGGCCGCCGCTCCGGCACCGCGCCCGGCAGCTCCCGCACCCTACCCGGGCGACCTCGTCCCCATGACGAACATGCGCAAGATCATCGCCCAGCGCATGATGGAATCCCGGCGCACTAGCGCTCACGTCCACTGCATGTACGAAGTGGACTTCACCCGCATCGTCAACTTGCGCAGCAAGCAACAGGCTGGATTCGAGCAGCGCCACAGCGCCCGACTCACCTTCATGCCGTTCTTCGTGCGCGCCGCAGTCATCGCCCTACAGCAGTGGCCTATCATCAACGCCAGCCTGGAGGGCGACAATATCCGTTATCACCGCCAAATCAACATGGGCATTGCTGTCGCTCTCGACTGGGGACTCATCGTCCCCGTCCTCAAGAATGCCGGCGACCTGAATTTCCTCGGCCTGCAGCGCGGCATCTCCGATCTCGGCGAGCGCGCCCGCACCAAGAAACTCAAGCCCGAGGACGTCGAAGGCTCCACCTTCACCGTCACCAACCCCGGCCAGTTCGGCGCGGTCTTCGGACTCCCCATCATCAACCAGCCCAATTCGGCAATCATGGGTGTCGGCGGAATCACCAAGCAGCCCATGGTGATCACCGACAAAGACGGTGCCGACTCGATCGCGATCCGCTCCGTCGTGCACCTCACTCTCGGCTATGATCACCGCCTCATCGATGGCGCCGTAGCCGACCAGTTCATGGACCTGGTGAAAAAGACCCTGCAAACCTGGAGCGAAGAAGTCGGCTAGATGTGGGATTCCAGAAGTGCACTGGCTGGCCCATCCTTTCGCGCCCTTTGCGAAAGGGTGGGGATTGCGTCCTTACTGGCTGACTGCCGGAGTGGAAGTATTCTGTTTCGCCCAGGTAGAAGCGTTCAGGCAGTCGACCGTGCCGTCGATGATCTTTGAAACGCCAGTCTTGAACTTCTCGGGGTCGACGATTTCCCGCTGTGCGACGGGGTCCACAGTTGCCAGTGCAGTTTCCAAAAATGACATCGCAGCATCTTTCTTCTCTGCCCCAGACTTGCCGCCAAACAGCCCCTCGATCCCATTGACCAACGCCGGAATAAAGGCGATCCCTCTCAACAGTTGATTTAGAAAATTCATTTCGTCCTCCTTTTCAAAGCGAATTACCCGCAAAGCTCCACTTTCTCGTCCAAGAACAAGGGGTGGTTTCTTCTTGAGATTTTCGGATTTTGCTCGCCCGACAATTTACTTTCGCACAGCAACCTTCATGCTCGCGTCGTCGTGCGCCCGAATCAGCGCCTTGATCTCAGCCTGCCCATCTCGCAGTTCTCCGAGTTCAACTTCAGTCCGTATCCGGCCCTCCGTATTCGTGGCCGCAATCTGCTCCAGTCGCACTACCCGCGGCTTAGTCGCCTCGATCTCACTGTCTTGCCTCGCGGTGTTGCGCGCATCTTGAATTACATAACCGCTCAGGGATAGTGCAATCGCTCCCAGTGCGATCAGGGTCCGGGTGTCGAACTTCAGAAGGCGCTGCTCCCGCACAGCTTCAAGTCTTCGGTCCTAGGATGCGTCCAAAGACTCGGCGAGATTCTGTACCTCGGCGAGTTTCCCCAGCACTTCCAGCTGGAAATCTTTCGCCGTGTACTGCACCGCAGCTGCCTTCTCCGCGCCACCACGATTCCGGAACTTTCTCAACCCGCAGTCTTCGTTCATAACGGACCCCGGCGCGCTTTCATTCACGTAAAATCCCAGCGGCTGCGCTCCCTGCGGAATCATCGAGTCCGCTTCCAGGTTAGCGAATACCAGGTGATCGCTCGCTCCCTGCACGTATACGCTGTACTCATCAAACCAGTTCACCAGCAGATGCTGAAACGTCAGCCACGACTTCCCATTTACATTAATGACCACCAAGCGCCGGACATCGCTTGGCGAATACCTGCGTAAGATACGAGCTACCGAAACGGAGACATCCACCGTCCCCCCGAAGGCGACTCTCCGCGCTTCCTGTCCCTGAGGAATCTCGCCACGCTCTCTACATACACCTCGGCAAAATCCGCCACCGGACGCTTGTCCTCGATCAAATGCTTCGCATCGTCCAAATCCATCTCACGGATCGTACACAAAACCGCCAGCGCCATCATCGGCGCCCGGTGCACCCCAGCCGCGCAGTGAATGAATACCTTCGCATCCGATCTTTCCGCGAATGCCGCCTGCACAAAATCAACACCAGCCTGGAAGAGCTGTGGATCCTTCGGCAAAAAATCGTCGTCGGTCGGGTTCCACAGCACCTCGATGCCGTATTCCTCCGGCCCTAGCTTCCTGTCATCACATTCGATCTGCATGTCGATGATGTGCGTAATCCCTTCCTTCGCCACCTTCGCCATGTTCGCCACATTCCAAATCCCGCCCCCTACCCCAATCCGCGCATCCCGGTCCAACCATGTAATATCCATCGTCCTATTAGAGCGTTCCGCTTTCGTCCGGGTGCCCCACCTCCTTGTCGCGTTTTATGCGACAGGGTGGGGGTGTTGACTTCCGCAGCCTCCGCGCGCGATCCTTCGTGTTCCTCGCGAACGACCTTACCCTGGGGCCAGTCGAAGGAGCCTGCCCTGAGCTTGTCGAAGGGTGGGGATTTTAACTTTCCTCTTCATCCCCACCCAAACCGCTACAGGGGGTTCTCGTCGCACCAACTCTGCCCCATTCTACGGCATAGCCGCATCCAAGATTTCCAACCAAAACGAACCGGATGCCCCGTTTCTCGCGTTCTTTGCGAGAACGGGGATTTCCCGTTAATCTCCCGAACTCACGCCCGTACCGGCTCCTTGTTCTCCTCGCAACTCCCTGCCCCAGAACCGGACTCCTTCTCCTCGATCTCGTTCTCGGCCCGCGCGGCCGGCTTCTCACCGGAACTCGCCGTCTTCGGCAGATCCTCCTCATCCCTCATGACCGGCTCATCCGGCAGATCCAGCCTGCGCAGCAAAGTCGCCGCCAGGCATTCCTCATCTGCGCTCGCCTGATTCCCGTCAGTCGCCTCGGGAAAAATCTTTGCCATCTCGAACAGATACTTCACCGTCGCCAGTTGTCCCTTTTTCCCTTCGCCAATCACTGCCTCGGCTATCTCTTCGGCCTCCGACTTCACCAGGATGGCAATGCTCTTTCGTACCTCTGCGAGATTGAGCTCTTTCTTCCTCTTCCTCGAGCCCTTCTTCTTCGCCGTCTTCTTCTCCGTCGTCTTACCGTTCTTTTTCTTAATCATGGCCCACTCAGCTTCTTTGGATTTTTCCTTCGCCCAAAATACAGAGGGCGCGCCCAAAGGCGCGCCCTCTTCGAGAGTCTTTCTTTTTTTCTTACTCTCTATATTTAGAATAGCAAATTGCTAAGGGTAAAGTGGACATTTTCCAAACTTTCTATTTCCCATCTTTCCAATCACTTGCACTAATTCAGTCGTCTTCACTCCCTTGACAAGGATCTCCCCGCGTCGTGTGCCCTGTCGCTCCATCAGTCCCACCTCGAGCAAAATGTCGCTCAGCACGTCCAAAACCACAGGCGTGCATCGCCGCACCGTCTTTTCATTGCAGTGCAATAGCTTCGCTGTTGCCCATCGATCCTGCTCTTGCAGAATGTGCCGCGCAATCAGTTGCCGCGAAGATTCATCCAGCCGGTCCAGGCACCTCTCCATGTCGTGCACGAAGATGACCCGATCCTCAAATGTCACAACCGTGTACGAACTCACCTTCGCCCGAAAGAACTCGCGTCCCAGCAGTGACGGCAACCGCCCCGTTTCGATCGAGTACCGCATATAGCGCCGCAGCATCGCCACCACCCGCCCTCGATAGGTCCGCCTCTCCCGCTCGCGATCCTCCGCCGCAGCCTGCCTCTCGTGCCATGTCTGTCGCACGATCTCCGGTGAATCCTCGACTGTCGCCGGAAACTGGTGCACCGGCAGGTTATCCGGCACGTCCCCGACGACTGCTCCCCGGCTTGCTGTCGCGACCCAATTCCAGCGCGTGCCTCGTCAGGCCTCTCCGCCTCCGCCGCGATCTCAATCACGCCCGTCCTGCCACACCTCCCGCCGCCTCAAAGTCGTTCAAGTCCTCCAGATCGATTTCGAACTCATAGTCCTCCACCGCCGTGTGCGGACGAACCGGCAGCGCGAGCCTTCCTCGCTTCATCTTCGCCGCCGGCAAATCCGCCACCTTCGGCTGGCACCTCTCGCAGTACACCGTGCCCGCTCCACACTCACGCACCCACAACCCTCCACGGTGCCCACAATATTTCAACTCCACTCCCATTCGTTTTCGTCGCCGTTATGATCGCTTCTTATTACTTCTCCAAAAAAGCACCTGAATTGGAATCTCCACCTGCACCTTCCGGAAGCCGAAAGCCCGAATGCCGGAACCCGAAAAAAGCCCTGCGTCGATTCCCGTTAAACTTTGCGGGAACCGAACGCAGGGCTCGTTTCTTTTACGATGACCTGCTTGCGCTATTTAGTTTTTATGGAGTCCTGTGAATACGCCCCATCGCCGCCAACTCCCTTCGCTGCTACAGTTTTTGCGCGCTCTCGTCGTCCGCGCCCCCACCGTGCCGCTGGTGGAAGTAGCCTTCTTCATAGCCCGACTTCAGAACGCGCCCGTTTTGCATCACTACGCTCACTCGTCCGGTGAACCCCAGCGACAACAACAGGTGCTCCATCGACGCCGACAGCACTTCCGCCGACTTCACTTTCCTGCGAAATTCCCCGAAGTTCTTTTCCTCGTTCAAGTTATCCCAGTGACTCGTTGGCTTTCTACCCTCGAGCATAGTGGCCTCTAGGATTCCGCGATCGTATAACTCCGAATTTTCTCAGTCAAGGTTGAATGGCCAAGCTCGACCTGTGGAAATCTTTCCAGCCTCACACCACCGCCTTATCCCGGTGCTATACTCCGCTCCATGAAGTTCAAAATCTTGCAAGACAACCTTCGCAAGATCCTCTGGGAGCGCATCGAAGCCGGAGAACTCACCGGCCTCCACCTCGCCCAGCAGACCGGATTCAAGCAGGCCCACATTTCCAACTTCCTCAACCGCAAGCGCGGCCTCAGCCTCGAGGGCATGGACAAGGTCCTCGCCGTCCAGCATCTTTCCGTGCTCGACCTGCTCGATCCCGCCGAAGTCAACAAGCGCGCTTCCATCTTGCCCCCCAGCGGCGACGAATTTGAGAATGTTCTGCTCACCGATGCCTCCATCGCTGCCACCCAGCCCCTCATCGCCAGCATGCACGTCAAAGAGATTCTCAAGTTCAAGAAGTCCTTCCTGCGCAAGCTGAAAACCGAAACCGAAGGCGATCGCTCCGGCTGGGAGCGCTTCGTCCTTATCAAGGCCGATGCCAGGGAAGCGATCAGTATGTATCCACGTCTCACGCCCGGGGCAACGCTCTTGATCGACCGCCATTACAACGCACTCAAGCCTTATCGCAAAGGCGAATTCAATATGTACGCTGTTCTGAAAAACGATACTTGTACGGTGCGTTACGTCGAAGTGGCCGGAAATCATCTAATCTTGCGCCCCCACAATCAGTCCTCTCCCATCGAAGTCATCACCATGGCAGACGGCAAGACCGCCGCCGACTACCTCGTCGGCCGTGTCTGCCACGTAGGCCTGGAAGCCTGATCGAGTTGTCTGGGAAGAATTGAGACAAGAAGTGAGGGTGCCCCACCCTTGTCGCGTCTTATGCGACAGGGTGGGGTCTTTGACTCTGCAGTGTTCAACCGCTGCGTCCTAGAAGTTGAACTTCACCGCCAACTGCATCTCGCGCGGCCCGTTGCCGGATTGGTAGAAGATCTTTCCAAAGTTTCCGGTATCGTCGACCGTCGTATCGGGAGTGCCGAACACTGGGTGGTTGAATGCGTTCCGGGCCTCCAGGCGTATTTCAACGAACATCTCCTCGCGGATCGGGAACTGCTTCGTGAGGGACAGGTTGGTAGTCGATGACCACGGCGAGCGGACGCTTCCGATCGCTCGCGGAGCATTGCCCAGCGTGAAGTCGGGCGGGCGAGAGAAGATGGTATTATCCGCAAAATAGTTGTCCACCCAGTCCGAACCATGATTGCGCCTGGGGGTTCCCGTGATGTTCGGCCGCATCGCGCCATACGTCGGGATGGGATTCCCATCCGCCAGCGTGAAGGCGAGCGGCCGGCCGTCGGCAATGCGCCAGATGCCATTTGTTTTCCAGCCACCAATGACCGCCTCCGCCCAGCGTGGCATGTTCCCCAGTAGCGGTCGACCGCGTCCAAACGGCAGATCGTAGGTGTAGCTGAACTGAACGACATTTGGAATGTCGAACGTCGACAGGCTTCGCTCCAGCCACGGCTTATTAGGATCCTGCAGGCTGGTGAAGCTCCCCAGCCAGGTCACGTTGTCGTCCGCCTGCGACGAATTGTCGAGCGATTTCGACCAGACATACGTCACCAGGAACTGTAGTCCGTTCGAGTAGCGCTTTTCTGCGCTAAGTTGCAGTCCGTTGTAGATCGAAGCACCAATGAGCCGCGGTTCTATAGAAACTCCGGTGAACTGCGGATACGGAATCAGCAACTGAGTGTATTGAACCTGTGGGCTGGACAGGCTGCTGTTGGGGTCCGAGATGACTGTAGCGAGGGGGTTGTTTATGTAGGTGTTGAGGCAAGCGATACTCATCACTTGGCATGCTGGCTGGGTTGGGTCGGGCCCCTGAGCTGGTATACCCTCCACCCACGGGCCCAGGTGGTCGATATAGTTCGAACCGCTGAACGGCAGGTCGGCGCCTTTCTTGCCGATATATTCCGCGTTGAGCACGATGTTGCCGCGCAGTTCCCGCTCGATTCCAAGGCTCCAGCTCTGGTCATACGGCGTTAGGTTTGCACTGGCGGTGCGCAACGGGCCGTTCGCGTTGTAACCAATATCGTTCAGCAAGCCGAGCGAATTCCCGGCGGGTTGAGTCAATCCATTGGGATAAGGATTACTCAGGTGCAGGTAAGGAATTGCGCCGTCATTCTGATAGGTATTGATCACATTCGTGTATTGATTGAAGCCTTGACTCCCATAGGGCACCACGCCAGTGACACCCGACCGGGATTGACCGTAGTAAATCCCGTAACCACCCCGGAGCACCGTCTTCGGTACAAACTGGAAGGCGAAGCCGAACCGCGGCTGTAAGTCGTGCCAGTCGGTCACATAGTTTGTGCGCTGGCTTGGGGTTACAAAAACCTCGCCACCCTGCAATGGGAGAGTAACTGGCGCTCCACTGACAGGGTCCGGGTAGGAGAGGCTGCCGCCACCTAAGGGGCTCGTTACGGTGGGATTGAACCAGTTCTGTCGGTTATAGCGATCGGTGCGGGGCAGCGTAACGTCATAGCGCAAGCCCAGGTTCAACGTTAGTCTTGGACCAACCTTCCAGTTGTCCTGGCCGAAAACGCCGTACTGGAAGTTTTCGGTCGCGGGCCGAAACTGGATTTCGTAGTAGGAGTTGCCGTTCATGGTGCCCATCAGGAAGCTTGCGAAAGAGTCCCCGCCGCACCACGCGATTCCGGTATTTCCGTAATTTGGATCGCTTGCACCCGGGCAGGCTGCGGAACCGCTTTCGTCGAAGCTGAAGATGCCGACCGGCGCGTTGGTCTGGATATAGTTCATCTGGTGCAACCGCCCGTCAAAGCCGAATTTAAACTCGTGCTGGCCATGCACCTTATCGAGCGTGGCCGACAATTGGCCTGTATCCTGACCGAGCCGGTAGTTGCCATACGGATCTGTGCCCGTGCTCGTCCCGCCGTTGTTTGCATAGGTATTTATGTAAATCGCGGGCACCCCGTTGAACCCGTTGCTCTGCAGATAAGACGGAAACCCTAGCGTGCTGAGAGGATCGTTCACGCCGTGAGGGTTGTAGGCGTCGATGTGCCAGACTCCCCGCGTGAAGCCGAATGTCACATTCAGCAACAAGGTTGGACTGAACGTATGCGTGTCGTTGATGGCGAACAGGTGGGCGTTAGTCCATCCCGGACCGCCCTGGCAAGGGTCCGTGAAATTCTTAAAGCAGTCGAGACCCTTGGAATGGCTGTACTGGTACGAGTATCTCACGCTGACCAGGTTTTTCTCGTTAAAACGGTGATCGACCTTAATGTCGTACTGATCGTTGTAGTTCAAGCTGGGACCTGATCCAAACCAGTTACTGTAAATGCCGAGCTGCGGCGTGTTCGGTTCCGGATAAAGTTGCAGCATCTTCTGCGCCACGGGATCGATCAGATTGCCGGCCACTCCGGGAGTCGGCCCAAGACCGCTAGGCAGGTTTGGGTTGCCGGGACTGGTATAGATGCCAACCCTGTTGAAGGGAATGTAAGTATTCGGACCGCTAGCCAGAGCTGCGCCCACATTGCCGTCGTAAACGCGTTGGTATGGGTCGAAGAGCTGCCCTGCGGGAACGCTGCACAGGCCATTGTTGTCGAAGGTTCCGCCCTGCGCCGTGCACACCTCGCCGAAATCGCCTTGGTTGCGCATCAGGTCCGTCGGCACGCCGAACGTAGCCGTGCTCAGCCCTGTAGAGCGCAAGCCATCGTAATCGACGAAGAAAAAAGTCTTGTTCTTGCGGATCGGACCGCCAAAGGTGAAGCCAAAATTGTTCCGCCGCAATGGGGGTAAGGGTTGCCCAGCCCGATCGGCGAACCAGTTGTTCGCGTCGAACAGGGCGTCACGCACGAAGTCGTACCCGCTCCCATGAAACTTGTTCGTCCCCGAGCGCGTGATCATGTTGACCACCGATGATCCGGAGAAGCCATATTCCGCGCTGAAGTTCGTTTGCTCGACCTTGAATTCTTCCACCGCCTCGGGTGACGGAAGATAGGTCGCCTCGGTTATGCCCCCATTGGGTTCAGAGTTTGTGACGGAAGCGCCGTCGGTAAGGATGTCGGCCTGGGCGCCGCGGCTTCCGTTGGAGACAAAATTCGTGCCGGTGCAGGTAACGTCGCACTGGTCATCCATCTCGGTTACGCCCGGCGCCAGATTGACCAGTTCAATTACTTGGCGATCGATCAGCGGCAGGTCGTTGATGAACCTCCGATTGACGACCTGGCCGGTTTCTGCATCCTGGGTTTGGATGGCCTGGGCTTCCCCGGTTACCTGCACGGTCTGACTGGCACTACCAATCTTGAGCGTCAGATTCGTGGTGGCGTTCTGATTGATGTCCACTTTGAATTTGGCGCTCAGAGTTTTTCCAAAACCCTTGGCTTCCGCCATCACCGAGTACAGCCCCGGCGGAATGGATCGGAACAGATAGCGCCCGCTGCTGTCTGAGGTTGTCTCAAACGTGTAGCCCTTTTGTTCATCGGCCAGGACGACTTTGGCGCCTTCGACCACGGCCCCGGTGGAGTCCGTCAGTATGCCGCTCACCGTCCCGAAGTAGGCCTGAGCGAACAGCACGGCAGGCAGCACGAGTGCAATGGCGAATGGAAGGAACGCTCGTTGGCCGTTCCGAAAAAGCGAAGTGAATGTCCGCATCGAATCCTCCTGAGGTCATGAAACCGACACAACCTGACGCCTCTGCGAATCGTCGGCGGAATCCTACACAAACTCGGGCCCTAGCGCCAGAGGGCCGTAAGAATCGTTTTAATATCACTTTTCTCTTGAAGGTGGATAGTAGACAGTGCTAGGGCCTAGCGTGGATTAATGAGACCAAGAAAGGTGCGGGCCCGGCTTTTTCGTGGCGCCGCCATCCCGGCCGGGGCCTGCCCTGAGCGCAGCCGAAGGGACAGGCGTCCCCCGCCGCGCCGACAGCGAACAAACATCGATAAGTTCCCGAAGCGCGTGTTCAGCGAACCGTGTTGTTCGCCAGATTCACCGTGACCTGATCGTACTGCGTTGTCTTCTTTGGAGTCGTGGTCGAGGTCACATCCACTTGGAACATGGTCGCCGTCAGCGTTGCCGTATTGCCGTGAGCATCTGCCTTCGCGTCGATCAGCAGATACCCATATCCTTGCAGCGACTTCACGAAAATGTGATCCCCGGTCTTCACTCCGTTTCCCGGTACGATCGCTTGGTCGTTGATGCCGCCCGTTCCCGCCACGATGTATGGAATCTGCAAGGCCTTGCCGCCGAAATTCAGCTCGCGTGTATAACGCTGGTAGCTATGCGCGTGGCCTGACAAATACATGTCGGGCATGAGTTTTGCCTGCGTGCATGCGCCGTCAATGTCAGCCAGCATCAGCGTGCTCGGCGAGTGGCCGCCGGCCGTGAACGGTGGATGGTGTGTCGCCATCACCAGCGCCTTGCGCTGCCCTTTCTGGCGGCTCGCCGCGATCGTCTTCAAGGTCTGAATGAGCCAGTTTTTCTGCGCCTGTCCCGGAATCGTCCCCGAAATGAATCCGGGATTCTCCGCGGCATTCGAGTACAAGCCCACGATGTCCACAAACGGAGCATTCAAATACCAATAAACGCCCGGCTGGTTCATCGTCTGCCGGAATATGGTTCCTGCAATCGGCGGCACAGTCTGCGACGCCGCGCAGAAGTTTGCTTGAAACGCCTTCAGCGTTGTCGGATCCGTCTTGGGAAAGACTTCGCCGTCGTGGTTACCCGGAATCGCAATGATCTTGCCCGGATAATGCACGTAAGGTTCGTAGAACTCGCCACGGTAGGCATTGTCCTTGCCCGGCCCATAGATCACGTCGCCCAGGTGAAAGAAGAAAGCGGGCGATGCAGTCTGCGGCTTGCTGGCGTCAAAGTCCGCCGCCATCGCTTCGGCTACATCGCCCTGGGGGGAATTCGCGCTCTTGCCCGTGTCGCCTACGGAATGAAACGAAATCGATCCCGACGCTTGAATTTCCTGGCTGGCTTGCGCACCAATGACGTCGGCCAGTTGCATGACCGAATTCCCCTTGACCGCTGGCACCGGCTCCAGGTTTCCTTCGATGTGGTCGATCAGAGACGTTCCAACTCCGGGCACTGGCTTGCGCCGCGCCACCGGCGTCGTCGTAAAGAACGGATGGGCAAAGCGAAGCGGCGCCGCGCTTCGCTTCCCACTCTTCGGGCTCTTTGCTCTCGCTACAGTTTTCATCGGTCGTCCTCTCGTTCAGGAAGTTTCTCGTCTGCGACCTGCTCACTTCAAGTCCGCCAGGTCCGCCTCCAACTGCGTCATGCTGAATCCTTGCGGAGCCTGTTGCTTATTGTCCAGATAGTCGGTGCTGAGGATCGCGTACGCTTCATCGCAATACGCTTCCCAGAAAGTCCACGTCATGGTTTGTAGTGCGCCCCAGGTCACAACCGTTACGCCGCGCGAATCGTAGGCGACGACCGGAATAGCATGCCCTCCCCACGACCCAGGCTTGCCGTCACCGGTCGTGCCTCCCGGCGGCACCGACCACGGCTGGTGATTCTGCGTCTGCGCCTGTGCGCTGATGGGTAACTGCACGCCGATGTAGCAGCCTTCGAACATGTACACCGCGTCCATGATGTGATTGTGGTTCGACGGTTCGAGCGCGACGTACGCCCCGATCTTGTGCGCTGCAATGCCCGACTGCCGCCAGAAGTTCAGCACATCCAGTTCGACTGCCCCATTGTCATTGGCTCCAGTCTTGGGGTTGTATCCAGTGATGGCCGAGTACGCGGCCACGATCTGCTTATTGGTGGGCACTACCATTTTCTTTCCCGCGTTCGCCGTCCATTCCATGATCAAGTGCCCCGCGGCCGCGCAGGTGCAGTCGCCGATCTGGTCGTTTTCCATCATCCCCCACCGAGACTTGACCTTCGTCGTGAGATCGAAACTCGCAGGCGGCGTGGGCAGCGAGGGCGTGATATACGCGGCCATCAGCAGCGTCCGCGGATCGTGCCGGGCCGCTCCCTTTCCCAGTTTCAGTTTGAGCGGATCGATCTTCGACGGATCCGATTTCATGCGGACTCCCGCGCGTGAGTCATCCGCTCCAGGTTCCAGTTTCCTTACAGCCATGACAGTTCTCCTTCGGCTACGTCAGAATTGATTTCTATTGCAAAAAGGGGGGACCGGCCGCTCGCAGAAGTCTTCGCAAACGGAAACTGCTCAACTGCTGAGGGGAAGAGGTAGGGCGGATAATAGCTCCGAACTTAGCTCTCGTCACGCGTGTACTGGAATTTGTTACGAAACCCGAACAACCGCTCAAGCTGCATCGCGCTCAAGCTGCATCGCGTAAGACGGGGGCGCCGCGCATAAGCGCTACTTAGGCATGCAGGCGAAAGGTCGGCCCTTTTTGGCCGGTCTCGGCTGACGTCGTAGTAACCGACGATTCGGGAGCGCTCGTCACTTTGTGGACACTTGAGCCTTCAACCGGATTAAGCCGCACGCTGCGCACCCGATTCGGTTGAAATCTGTTCGAAGTCCGGCAACGGCCAGGACCGATCGAAGTAGGCCTCAGTCGGCTGGTAGAACCGGAAATAGGCGAACCAGTTCTTGCCGGGAACGGTTGGGATCCAGTTCTTTTCGAAACCAGCTGGAGCTTTCGGCCCGCAATAGATATCCACCGAACCGTCTTCGTTGCGGCGCAGGTCCATGCGCGACGAGCGATCGGCAACTTTCTGTTTATTCAGGATGAGTGCCCGGGTGTCGACGTCGTACACCGTGACCGACCAGAACAGCTTAATCGGTGGATCGGGCGGAACGCGTAACCGATACAACGTGCCGCCATCCAGCCACTCGCCGGACTTGTCTTTGTAGGCTCCGAGGTACGCAGAGGAGGGGCCTGGACGTTTTGGCGCCATTGCGGGTCCGGCGCCGACGGCCTCGTAGAACCAGGAGGCACGTTCGTCGATCAAGTTCCAAAAAGCACCGGGATCGTCGGCGTCCAATTGCAAGGCAAAGTCCCAGTGTGCGTCGGGTCGGTATTTCACAGCGGCGAAGCGGCGGTCCGCAGTGTTAGCTTTGGCCATGGCCTCGCCTACTAACGCGGCATCCGTGAGAATCTTCGTCTGCCGAGCATCCGGCTTGAAGGGTTTGCCCTTTTCCAGTGCGAGCGGGCGCAACCTCGCATGGAAGAAAATATCGCGCGCCTCAATCGGCTCACGTTAGATCACGTTGTCGAGGCGCTCCCAATATTCCATCCCGCTCGGCGGCCGGCCGCTCCAATTCGTGGTGCCTGAGTCGAGGATTTCCATCTTGGACGGATTGTCCCGTTGCGTGTAGGGATACACTCGCAAGTTGGCAAGTGCCTCCTTCGCTTTCTCGGGATCAGGGTCAGTTAGGCGCACTCCGACAAAGATGTTGAAGGTCGGCGAGCGTCGCACGGCGTAGCCCGTAATGTTGTCTGGCGCCTTCTGCCCCGGTGCCAGCAGAAGATATGTGGCGGGTGCCTCGGAATCGGGGATGTTGTTTTGCCAGGCATCACGGATGCCGCCTTGCACACCTTGCTCCGGCATCTTGAACACCAACGCCCGGGAGGAAAGATCGGCCAAAGCAAGGTAGTACGGCGTCGTGGCATTGGCGGTCAAAATACCGCGTCTGGCTTCAAAGGACAAAATGGAGACGATCTGTCCGTTTCCGGCGCCCAGTCTTTCGTAATGCCGCGCTGCCACGCCGTAAACGAGACGGCCGGAGGAGACCACAGATAGGCCTGGCAGGCGCGTTGGAAATCACGTTCGTCATAGAGCTTTTCGACCGTTGCGTCGGTCGGATAGCCGTTCGCGAAGTCGTGTGTAAACTCGAGCGGACCAAGACGCGTCTCGACCCGCTGAGGAATTTCCGTGACTGTCAGGCGTTTCGCCATAGGATTCATGACTCACCTCATGTAACAATTTTCAGGTTCGAAAACGGGCAGCACCCAGATGCCGTCTGCAAACAAATCTGGCATCATCGCCCTTTTAACCCTTTTCCGCTGCACCCGGGCGCTTTGGAAACAAGAACGAGATTTGCAGGCGCATACCCCATGGCGATCCACCCGCCGGATGCACAGCATTCCCGAAAAACGCCACCGATGCGTTCAGTGGCTGGTATCCCAATCGGAAAACTCGCGCCACCCCGCCGCCGACCGGCACTGTCCACACATTTCCGTTTGAAGAAATTCTCCGCCACTGGCAAAACTAATAGGTTCGTCCGTTCCTCAGCCTGACTTCCGATAAGGAGGCGTGTAGGCAGTGCCACGATTGCTCCTGGTTAACCAGAAATTCGGAAGGGATTCTGCTTTGTTTTATGGGGCGCCCCCCGTTCATTCGCGGGCACGCTCCGATAAAACCGGATCGCACCCGAGAAGTGAGCGGGAAGTTGACTTTCCTCGGAGCCCGCTGTTCCCGCCTCGCGTCCCCGAAATAATCTTAAGGTAAGGGTTGCCCGGTCACAGACGATACGGGTTATAAAAGACTGCGGCCCCCGCCTGGAGCTCCACTCCTCGACAGAACGATTGTTCCAGACAAGATTGGTACGTACGATCAGGCGGGAACCGTTATCTTTTGTCTATGATTCCTTCCAGATGAGGAACCGGACGCATGAATAAAGCGGATGGTCAGGACACAGCAGACCGCCTCTCTGGAATTGTCGCGAACTCGCTGGACACGCCGGCGAAAACGCAAGATCTGGCGCGCCAAGCGTATCAAAGCCGCACGCAATTCCACCGGTTGTTTCGAACTGTGGTGGAAGAAACTCCGGCAGCCATGCGGCGACGGCTATTGCTGGAAAGAGCAGCCTATCAACTGGCGCATACCGGAGAGTCGGTCACGGACGTTGCCCTGGACGCCAACTACGGTTCGTTGGAGGCCTTCACTCGCGCTTTCCGAAAAGCTTTTCGGATTTCTCCCAGCCGCTACCGGCGCATGCGTGATCCGCACTTTCACTTGCCGGCGTCCAACAAAATTCACTTTTTTGCACCTGGTTCATCAACAAAAGGAGGAAGAGAGATGGATTTATTCGATCGTTTTGCAGGCAACGACTCCTGGCACACGCAGCGTTTGTTGGAATACGCCGGCACTCTGACCGAGGAGCAATTGGATCGGCCGCTGCCCACGGTGGTAGAGCTGCTGCCCTGGCGGGAGTCGAATAAAACTCTAAGGCAGCTCTTAGAAAACATTATCTTCACAAAAGAAGTCTGGACCGCCGCGCTGTCGGGTGCCGACATGGATATGAACGGCTCTCCCAAATCGCAGCGCTCCCCGGAGGCGATGCTGCAAAGGCTCGACAAGACCGATGCTGAACTGCATCGTATTTTCAGTGACATCCGAAACCGCTCTGGCTGGGATGATACGTTCGTCGACGCTCTGTGCGAACCGGCTGAGACCTTCACGTTCGGCGGCGTCTTCGCCCATATCATGACCTTCAACGCGCATCGCCGATTGATGGCTTTGGACGCTCTACGCCAACTCGGCGTCCAGACCGAGGGTTTCGGCGATCCCATGGAGTATGAGGAAAGTGTGGCACCCTGGAGCCAGCCTGTGGCTCTCAAAACACCATGACGACGCGAACCGAATTGCTGCGATTCAACGGCGCGGTCGAGCGGGATCCAGCCATCGATGCGTGGATGAACGAGCATGCAGGAGCATTGGGAGCCATCGCGCATCAGTGGTTTGAGGTGATGCGAAAATGCGGGGACGAAGTCCGGGAGCTTTTGCATGACGGCTGTCCGGTTGCATGTTTGGGAGATGCGCCCTTCGGCTACGTCAATGTATTCACTTCACACGTAAATGTGGGATTCTTTCAAGGCGCAGCGCTGTGGGATCCGGCGCGCTTGCTGCAAGGCACCGGCAAGGTCATGCGCCATGTGAAGTTGAGACCGGGAACAGCCACCAACGCCGCAGAGCTGAGAAGGCTCATTGATGCGGCGTACGCGGATATAAAAACGCGCGTCGAACACGGCTAGCCCAGAGAAACGCCTTGGGAGGCCGATGCGGATAGAACCGTCAGAGTAGTAACGATATGTCGCATCGTGTTTGCTGATCGTGGGCGGATAACGGGCAATTTTCGAAGGAAACCCTGCCCAATTTTGGCTATGGGGGCGCCGCCATGTCAGCGCTAACTTACAGTGGTTCCGGGGATTTTGAGTGGAGTTGTGGCGCTTCTGGAACCATGCCTGCATGCTTTCGGGCTTGAAGATGCAGAGCGCGCCGACCAATGCTAGAAAGACCCCCGCAATCGCAGCCGAAGTCGCAGGGAAAATCGCGTTTTCCATTAGCCGATCCCAGTCCCAGCGTAGGGGAGACCGTCAACTGTCGCAAACAGGCCTTCAGAATCCTGTTTTGCACAGTAGCCCGTCAGAGCCATTCACATCCTGTTGCCGGAGCCGGTAGGCTATTTGTGAGCAGACTTCGGGGGAGGGCTGTTCAGCGAACGTCCCACGACTCGAAAGAGTCTGGGGCGTTTTGTTTTGACGGCAAAAAGATGATCAACACGCGATCGTCACTCAGAACCGGTCAACGAGTAGCTATGGGGATGTTTCAACAGTTGTCAATCACCAGCTACAACAGAGATTCGCTTTGTTGCTCAAGTTGCCGTAGCCACTCTCGATGTCTACGATCCCGGGTTGGGACCGATCACCGGAGCAAACCACAACCCATGTGTCCTTTCGCTGGGTCATAGGATCTGTAGGCACCTCCTTGATGTAGCCACTTGCGACAAGATCGTCCAGCGAGAGCGGGGCGTTGCGCATGTCAAGGGTGTATTGAGCGATGATGGCACGCATAGTTGCCAAATCTTGTCGGAGAGCGCGTTCTCTCGCTTGGCGGGGAATGGTCACGTGTAGATTGGTACCAATAGCCAAACTAAGCCGCACACCGAGGCAAGTACGCAAGCGGCCTCGAAGGTCAACCATGCAATATACGTTTTTTTATTCGAGGCGAGGTGTACCCGCTTCCATGCTCGAAAGAAGTAGTGTGCAAGAGCAACAGAGCAACGACGGTCAACGCTAGCCATGCGGCGGTTGCCGCCAAAATCGGCAAAGTCTTCCGCGAGACTCTCAATGGGTCAAATGGCGGCAGAATGGTGGCTACAGTAACGAAGGTCAGGAGCCATCCGCAACAAAGCACGAGTCCCCGTCTAATGGACCTAGTTCTCATCTCGCTAGGTATATCGGGGATATCGGGGAATAATCCCAATCGTGCGAACTTTTTTTGCAATGTTTTTGGGGTCGGATCAACAGTTAGCGGTGTGAAGAGACGGATCGACACTTGGATCGAAGAACAACAGCGGAAGCTGGTCCCCGAGGGTAGTTCAAAGGTGACGGATTCACAAGGTTAGGCTGCGGGCATACTCCGAGAGAGCTTAAGATAACCGCCTATCGATTGCCTAAGTTGTGAATCCACTTCGTCCGCAATCGTCATGACATCGACCAGCATCCTACTCAGATCTATACGACGTAGGTTGTTGTGCAGAACGTGGAAGAGGCTCACCTGCAGGAGTCGGGATTCGTCTACGATCATCTCGATGGAGTAGCCTTGGGTATAGCGCAGCATGCCATGTTTAGCAGCAGCAAGCGAAATTCTGGCGCGGCTATTGCCCGGCACCTGTTCTGCGCATAGTCGATCAACCAAGTCCTGCACGAGTCGAGGCAAATGGCCGACACGATCGCTGTCATCGAGCTGGACACTGGTCAATATCACATCCTCTTTTAAGCGCTCCAACCAGTCCGCGATGATGGACTTAGCTTCGCGACTGAGCACTGCATCTACAGTCTCTCTAGGTATCCGAGTCGAACCTCTTGGACTCGCAACCCTGTTCCTGATCAGTTGGTCAAGTGCGCCGACGTTAAAGGGTTTAACCAAAATTTCATCTGCCTGAAGAAGGATCGCAGACATTGCAGCTTCCGGGTCGGGGTTGCCGCTGGTTACCACGGTCAACGCATCCGGTTGAGTGCTTCGCATCGCACTAGCCAACGTGAAGCCATCGGCAGGACCCGGCATGTGTTGGTCAGTAACGAGGGCGTCAAACTTATCGGTATTGATGCGGGACAATGCTTCCGCTACGCTGGCCACGGACGTGACCTCGAACTGTCGAGCTTCCAATGCGGCTTGCATTATGTCAAGTATGTCCCTGTCATCGTCCACTAGCAGTACTCGAATCGGCTCCATACACTGCCCCCACAACTCGCGCTTCTTTAGACTGGCAAGACAACTATGGGCTATTAGAGCTAAACAGTCTGAGCAGTTCTGCTCACGCGGTCCCCCGCTAGAGAATCGTCTAGGCCCTCGTGTCATTCCCGTCGAAATCAGTTAGCACTCAAATTTCGACTCCTTTCGATTCGCCTTTGTGCTGGGGGTCTTCGAAAGACTGGAGCCGAATCGACAGGTGTTTCGATGCTTGGATCAATTTTCCAGCCTCGGCGATCAAAAGGACAGTATTCTTGTTCAGTTCCTCGATGTTGCTTCGCAACAACGAAGACTCTTCCTCGATCTTGCTTCGCAACAATGAAGACTCTTCCTCATGTTGCGACCTGGGGATGCCCTGCGTGCTGTTGAGCAACATAGGTGGCCTCCGATGCGGAATTATCAGATTGCACAAGAGACCGACGCCCAGAACGGGGCCACGGCGGAAGGATGTGTAAAGGGACTTCTACAGTCTAGCACTCCATCTCAGACCCTAGGTTAGGACGTTTTCCTCTTAGAAGGGCGACGGGGAAATTTGACGCACTCGTGCTTGTCGAAGGCTTCTGTTATGTGCGGGGCTGGCTTGCCGGTCGGAGTGGGGCCGGGATTGGTTATTATCCAATCGCACGCCGCACATCCCCAAGCAGCGAAACTGCTATTTTCAAGCCAGACCAACTCTCGACCAGCCATGTCTCAGGATCCCCGAGGAACTACCAACGAGGAATGGGAGCGGGACTTACAACCCCTTCAACACTCCCGGCATTTCCCTCGTCGCCGCCGAGTATAGGACCACTTCCGTGGGCGTCAATGGCCCATCTGGGTAGCTTCTTTCCTCTGCAGGGCACACGTTCCTGATGATTGGTTCCTCGGACAACGACCCATCCTCCAAATCGGCAATTAGCGAAAGTGTGCAGTTTTGAACAGACCGCGGTAGACGACTCCAGCGAAAATCTCAGAAAATCAGATGGATGTAAAGTTTTGCTTCAGAAAAACGCATGACGCTTGTACGAGGTGACAATGAATAGTCTTCGACAGCCCGCAGAACCCAACCCGAAGGTTGTGGAACGCGCTATCGTTGAATTGTTGGAAATAGCCCAACGCCAGGGCATCACTCCCAATGAGTTTATTCAATTGCTCGACGCGGGAATGCATATATCAGATTTCTTAGCAGCCATGACCACACATTACTGCTGGATCTGCGGCCATGACGTGTCATTAGAAACCTGCAAGGTCGATGAGCATGGCAGCGCTGTTCACGAAGCGTGCATATTCGCTCGGATGAAGATGGAAAGTACCTCATCGCGCGCGCATCGGCGCTAGCGTCGAGCCCAATATACTTTTCGCTGTTCATAAGGGTGCTCCTTTTTCGTAGGGTTGGCGATGCGACTCGCTCGCTTCCGGAAGCGGACCGCGCGTCCTATGTCGCTGCCCACTCCCGTCCGGAGCGGATGCGAGCAGGGTGGGCATACTTCGCTTCTTGGCCCGACAGCGCAAAAGACTTCGCTCAAATGGCTCAGACGCAGTTGACCATGCCTGTCTTATCCATCGCGGGCGAAAAGGCTAGCGCCGCGATCCTTAGCCCGCAGATGAAACGCGTAGCAACCGATGTCAAGGTGATCGAATTGAAAGGCAGCGGTCATTGGCTAATGGAAGAGCGACCCTAAGAGACCATGGACGCGCTCGTCGAGTTTCTCTGAGCGGTGAAGCCACCACCCGGTGCAGCGCGACCGCACCATCTATTCCCGAACTTCGTATGACGCAAGCGGAGATCACGAGCGTAGACAAGGGAGAGAGCCAGATCCGGAGTTCGAAACTCGCCGGAGTAAATACCAAGATTTTGGCCGGCAACCCCGCCGCTGCGAGTTTCTATTCCATTTTGTTATTCGTCCCACCAAGCACGACCATTCAAGCTCATTCGCATCGTGACGACCGCATGGCGACGGTCGTGTCCGGGACCTGGCATTTTGGATATGGAACGCATCTTGACGAAAACGCTCTGAAGACACTCCCTGTGGGCAGCGTCTATTCAGAACCCGGCGGCGTCAATCATTTTGCGCGCACGGCCGAAGATCCTGTCGTAGTGCAAATCTCTGGGTTTGGTCCTACCGATACCCGCTATCTCAACTCTGCTGACGATCCGGAGAGCCGAAAGAAATCGGAGTAAACGGTAACTCCTGTGAAAGACCGTGATCCGAGGCCACTCAGAACCCGGACGGACCGGTCTCTGATTCGGTTGGGTAACGGGCAAAACGGAAAAAACTCTTAAGTTAACGCTTATGGGGGTGCCGCCCCTCTGTTCATTCGCGGACACCCTCCGATAAAACCGGACACCCCCAACCAGTGCCGCGGCCCTGCGACATCCTGCAAGCCATTCGTTCCCGTGGAGTTGTCGTTGTGCTAGCTTTGGTTTTGCAATTGCCACCCTTTTCCCTGTAGCCGTATCCTCACGCGGAGGACGACCATGACCACGCTGCTGCAGGATCTGCGATTTGCCGTACGGCAGATGCGCCGTTCTCCCGGCTTTGCCCTCACCGCGATCCTGACCCTGGCACTCGCGATTACCGCCAATGTCATCGTTTTCGGCGTCCTGCAGGCCGTGATCCTGCGGCCCATTCCTGTGCCTCATCCCGACCAGGTGAAGACGCTTGCCCACAAAGGCCAGCCCTACCCTTTCTTTTCCTATCCGGAAGTGCGCGATGTCCGCGATGGGAACACGGTGTTCTCGGCAGTTGCCGCGGAGATGGTCACGAATTTCGGCCTGGAAGCCAACGGCGTCACCCGGCCGGTCTGGGGATGCGAAGTGAGCGGGCAATACTTCGAGGTCGTCGGCATCCAGCCATTTCTCGGGCGCTTGCTGAATCGCGCCGATGACGATCATCCCGGAGCATCAGAGGCTGCGGTGATTTCCTGGTCCGCCTGGAAAAACGACTTCAACCGCGATCCCAACATCGTAGGCAAGACGGTCAACGTTAATAAGCATCCTTACACCATCGTCGGCGTCGCCCCTGAAGGCTTCTACGGGACGGAAAAAATGGGGCAGTTCGATATTTACGTTCCCATGGCGAATGAGTCCTCGCTGGAGGGCGACGACTGGCTCGAGACGCGGAGCGAACCGCATGTCTACTCGATCGTCCGCATCAAGGAAGGCGTGACTTTGCCCCAGGTGCAGGCGGAGTTGGACACGATTGCCGCACGTGAGGCGCGGCAATATCCGAAAGATGAAGAAAAGCTGTCGCTCAAGGTGACGCGTCCTGGACTGATGGGCGAATTCTTCGGTGAACCCGCACGTGGATTTCTGGCAGGGGTGCTGGGACTGGCAGGCATTGTGTTGCTCGCAGCCTGCGCCAACCTCGGGAGTCTGTTCGCGGCACGTACGGCTGACCGCACTCGCGAGATTGCCATCCGCATGGCTGTCGGATCGAGCCGCTGGCGCGTCGTCCGCCAGATCCTCGCCGAGGCCATTGTCATTTCGATCGTCGGGGGCGTGTTCGCCTGTGCTTTAGCGTGGTTCGCACTCACCAGCCTCGCAAACTGGCATCCCCCGTCCGAGTATCCTCTCTCGTTCCCAATTCAGCCGGAGCCATCGTTGATCCTGATTGGGCTGCTGATTTCGGTTTTCGCCGGCGTCGTGTTCGGAGTGATGCCGCTGCGGCAAATCTTCAAGACCGATCCCCAGGATGCGATCAAGAGCGGCGGAGTTCAATCTTCCGTGGGACGCCGCTGGGCGCTGCGCGATGTGCTGCTGGCGGCACAGGTCGCGCTCTGCTGTGTCACGGTTACGGCGGCCTTCGTTTCGCTGCGTGGCTTGGGCAAGGCCATGACCATGAATATGGGGATTAATACGAAGCATGCGGTCGTGGCAAAATTTGAACTCAGCCAGGCTGGTTATTCCAACGAGGCCTCCGAACACTTCCAGCGCCAGTTGCTCGATCGAGTCTCGCAACTGCCCGGCGTGGAAGACGCCGCCTACGGGACCACCATGCCGCTCTCCATGGATACATCGGACTCGAATGTCTTCTCGCGCGATACTACTGATTTCAAGCCTTCCAATCGAGCGTTCGACGCTTACAACTACTGGGTCTCCCCAGGATACTTCGCCGCCGCTGGAACTTCCACGCTGGCGGGACGCGACGTAAGCTTTGCCGACACTCCGAAGACTCCGGCCGTCGCAGTCGTGAATCGCGAGTTCGCGCAGCGGCTGTTCCACTCGGATGACGCCGTTGGCAGAACGTTCAAAAACAGCTCGGGGCAGCCGGTCGAGATCGTGGGCGTCGTGGCGGATGGCAAATACTTTTCGCTCACCGAAGATCCGACGCCCGTAGCATTCTTCCCCATCTCGCAGGGAGCGACGGGTCACACCTCGTTCATCGCTCGAATGCGGCCGGACGCCTCCGACCTGGCTGTGGTCGATATGGCGGCGACCGTGCGCAAAGTGATTCGCGATCTTGACCCTGCCATCCCGGTCAGAGAGTGCAGCCCTTGGAAGACTCAGCTGGGGCTGACGTTCTTTGTTTCCCAGGTAGCGACCGCCGCACTCGGCCTGTTCGGCGCTTTCGGATTGCTGCTGTCGATCACCGGAACCTTCGGATTGGCTTCGTACACGGTGAGCAAGCGGCTGCGCGAGCTGAGCATTCGCATCGCATTGGGTGCGCAGGGGAAAGAGATCCTCGGGGCCGCGCTCGGCCGCATGCTGATACTGCTCGCGAGCGGTTCGCTGATTGGGATGATTCTGGGCTTCGCCACGAGCCGAGTACTTTCGGCGATCGTTTACCAGGCGACGGCGCAGGACCCCGTCGTACTGGCTGCGGTTGCGCTGACGCTGGGGATCACCGGATCGCTTTCCGTCGCTGGCCCTGTAAGGCGCGCCCTCCGCATCGATCCCGCCAACGTGCTGCGCGAACAATGACTTGCGAAGCGGAAGCGTTCATCCCCTCACGGGCAGGTCAGTTGCGCCGTCGCCTGCAGTACAGGGCAGGCGGTCTCGTTGAAAGGACCGCCCACTATGTTGCACATGGCTTTAGATGGCGACGGAACCCACGCTCCGACGACATAGGTACCCGATGCCAAGGCAGTGCACTGAGCCACCCCTTGGGCATCGACTGAAACCTCAGTGGTGGGGCTCAGAACCTCAGTCCCATTGATGAGTTGCTGTGAAGCGGCACCCCAATTCGCCTGCAGCGGAGTGACGGTCATGGGTGACGCACTGTAGTTCCCTGTCGCAACAAATGGAACTTTGCCATTGGGATAGCTTTGAGCATCCGCCGACGCGGGTGTCACGCTGATGGATTGAATCTGACGGGGGCCGCTCCCACAGGCCAAAGTCATGCATGCCGTGAGCCCCAGAAATAGGATCGAGGCGAAATACCGATTGCCGGGCATAGAAACCTCCAAACAAAACCAGCGGGACAAATCTCACGGCACAACTGTCAGCACCGTAGCTCCGCCATAGGGTATCGCGGAACCGACTTGTGTAAGTGCGCCGGTCTGGGGATTGACACTGAGCGCCAGTAGCCCCCCATGGCCCGTCGTATACAAGAATCCACCAAACGGAGAAGCAACCAGCGGACCACCGTGAATCGCGAATGGCGATCCGGCCAGCGACGTCAGCACGCCATTGATTGGATTGATGCTATAGCCGGAGATGGTGCCGTCTGTGAAGTTGGAGACATAGAGAGAATTATTGACGGTAGCAAGGCTGATCGGGTTGTTCCCGGCGGGAAACGGTGAGCCGGGCACCAGAGTCAGCGCTCCGGTGGCCCCGTTAATCGAGAATCCCGCGACTTGGCCGGTCGTCAACAGGCCCGTGTAAACGAAACTGCCGGTCGCGGCGGTCACGATTTGAGTCGGGCGCGTGGTGCCTACGTAGCCGGGAATCGTGGCGAAGGGCGATCCTGGCACGGCGGTCAGCGCGCCCGTCGAGTTGATGGTGAAGGCCACGACGCTGCCAGGAGGGGCGTCGTCCGACGCGAACACGAAGCGGTTCAGGGGATCTACGGTGAGATAGAGAGTTCCTCCCCCAAGAAGGGGCGAGCCGACGATGGGAGTCAGCGCGCCAGTAGCGTCGGCGTGCAGTGCGTCAATTTTGCCGGCATCAGCGACATAGAGAACTTGGGCCGCGTTGTTCATGGCGAGCCCTGCGGCGAAACTCAGCGGACCCAGCGAAAAAGGGCTTCCGGACAGAGCGGTCAACGCTCCGGTGCTCGGGTCGATCGACCACGCGTCGATGGAAGAAGCCCCTCCCGCCGGCGATGGAGGATTCGAAACATATAGGAATTGATTATCGAGGGCTGCCATGCCGAGCGAATTGGCCGGCCCTGAGACTGAGACTGATGAACCGGCTACGCCGCTGCCATTCACGATGGGGAAGACAGAGATTTGTCCATTCAGTCCGTTGGCATATAGAAATTGCGGGACGGCGCAGGCGTCGTCGGTTGGTCCGCAGCAACCGCTGTTCAGGTTACATACTTTCGTGCCGACGGTGCCGCACCCGGCGAGCGCGAGCAAGCCTACCAGACTCGTCAGGATCAGCGATAGCGCAAGATTGCGAATAGCGCCTGTGGACATGCCCCCCCTCCCGTCGTCGTGGTGTTCCTCGAGCGTCGCACTTCATCTTGACGAATGGAAAGACATTGCTCATAGCGCGCTGGGACACTTCTCGCAGTGTCACAACGACGCAGTGTCACAACGATAATGTGCGTCCCACGCGGGAAGAAACGGACGGAGGGTTACAGCCAGAAGTCGCGGTTCGGAGCTTCGGCCGGGCCTTGGCTCGCGCTGGCGGCGCGTCCCATGCCGGGTTCCACACGGTTGCGTCCGGCGTTCTTCGCCTGGTACATCGCAGTGTCGGCGGCATGCAGCCATTTCTCCATGTCGCCGGCTGTGTTGCCGGTGGCCACGCCGAGACTTAGGCTTACCTGCACGCTCGATGCTCCGACCATGATGCTGCAACCGGCGACGTGAGTGCGCACGCGCTCGGCGAGTTCCCAGGTCTCAGTCATACCGCAGCCGGGAGCGACGATGAGGAATTCTTCTCCGCCGCAGCGCCCCACCGAATCATAAGGGCGGACCACCGCCGCGATGCCGCTGGCAATGATGCGCAAGACCGCGTCGCCGGCAGCGTGTCCGCGGCTGTCGTTGACGGCCTTGAAATGATCGACGTCGATCATGATCAAGCCCACAGACTGCTGCTCGCGTTCGGCGCGCATCAGGTCACGCTCCAGGATCGCCAGAATCGCTTTGCGGTTCCACAGACTAGTCAGGCCGTCGCGAGACGCTTCGCGGCGCAGCGCTTCTCGCGCCACAAGAAGCCGGTTTTGGGTGACCAGCAGACGCGCACTGGAACATACAAACGAAAGAAGCACAACGACGGCAGCCAATCCCAGACGCTCGCGCGCGATGCGCAAAGACATGAAGAGCACCAGCAGCGGGTACAGCAGAAAGAAGATCTCGGTGTAGATCCTCTTCTCGCGCCGCGGAGGATCGAACGAAAGCTCCGGCGCCTCTGCCTGCTTCCAGGTGGCGGCAATGAGAATGGGAACCACCAGCAATCCACTCCACAGCAGATCGAACCACGCGCCGGTGCCAAGCCCGCGGCCCGGTCCGTAGAAGTACAAGGCATCGACGCAGCCGGAGAGAGCCAGGAAGATTCCCATGCGACCGAACAACGCACGCGAGTCGCGCGAGCGTGTGACGGCGGCGCGCACGACGAAAGCTCCAGCGACGAAAGCGTAGCCCGCGAAATACGGCGTCCAAACCGAGTGTGCCAGTTCGCCGGTCGCATCCGCCTTGGGCAGATAGAAGAAATACAAATACGCCGCCACGCACACCAGGACGGCCTGCACGAAGTCGAGAGCGACCAGCGCGTCGAGGTGTCCAGCCTCATGCTCGGGGTCAAGGAACATGGCCATCGCCAGGGGCACGAACCAGAAGCAGAACAGCAGGTTGTTGATCCAGGAAACGAAAGGGGAGGCAGCGAAGTCGTTATAGACGCTGAGAGCTTGCGCAATCAGCCACAGGGAGTAAGCGGCTGCGGTCAGACGCCAGAACGACCGCGCTAGTCCCTCGGAACGGTGGCTGGCCTGCACTGCCGCGAAGATCATCACGACGCCCAGGGAGAACTGCATCATGTCCGACAGCATGCCTCCGGGAGGCTTGGTCCCGAAGTGCGCGACCATACCCGCGTGCACCAGCCACAACAGGCCGGTGACGACCACGACGGTGCGCGTACGTTCCATTGCAGTGCTCACAGTTTTTCTTTTAAAGACAGTGTCGCAGGGAGGAGCAAACCGGAATGCGTACAGATTCGGCTATTCTGCCAGCCTCTGAACGGCACACTTCGACCGAAACCCCAAGACCCATCAGTATCTCGCATGGCGCGGGTCTTTTCACCTGACTATAGTACCCCCAGGGTGATTACCGACAAACGGAAATCGGCGCTGGCACGCGCCAAGAACCTGTTGAAGATTTCCACAACACCGCAGAGTCGGACGCGTTATGATCCGGGGTCACAACCATGAATACGAATATCGCTTCGACTGGAATCGGAATCTCACGGGTCGGTCAGATCGCCATCAACGTGCACGACGTCGAGCGTGCGGCAACCTTCTATCAAGATGTTCTAGGCCTGAAGTTGCTGTTCAAGGCCGGGCCGGGGCTGGCGTTTTTCGACTGCGGCGGCGTGCGGCTCATGTTGACCCTGCCGGAGAAGCCGGAGTTCGATCATCCCGGCTCGATTCTTTACTTCGCCGTGCCCGACATTCAGGCGGCGCACGCCAGGATGAAGGAGAAGGGCGTTCACTTTGAGGATGAACCGCATCTGATCGCGAAAATGCCGGATCACGATTTGTGGATGGTATTCTTCCGCGACTCGGAGGGGAATCTGATGGGATTGATGAGCGAAGTGAGGCGGTAGGGCTTCCGGGAGTGGAGGGAGGAGTCTTATGGAACCGGAGCGCTCGTCCTCTTTCGGCTGGCCCTGGTTTGCGCTGACCGTCGCTTTCGCGCTGCACGTTTTTGACGAGGCCACTACCGGATTTCTTGCTGTCTACAATCCTACGGTGACGATCCTGCGCTCGCGCTGGGGATGGTTCCCCATGCCGACGTTCGGGTTTCATGAGTGGCTGGTGGTCTTGAGTGTGGCAGTGGTGATTTGCTTCGCCCTGACGCCGCTGGCTGCTCAAGGTGTGCGCTGGATGCGGCCGCTGGCTTGGCTTTACGCCGTGATTCATCTTCTCAATGCGATGGGACACACACTCGGAACCATTCTGGGGCACACGGTGGCGTCAGTGACGTTCCCGCGTCCCGCGCCGGGATTTTATTCGTCGCCACTTCTGTTCATCGTGTCGATCTGGATGATGGTCCGCCTGCGGAGAACCGCGGCCGCAGATCGCTTGTCATCCTGAGGCCTCCGGGTTCTTGCAGGCCGGAGGATCTCTGCACTCCGCGGCGTTCTGCACACTGCTGCGAATTGCATAGGTCCTTCGCTTCGCTGAGGATGACAAACTGCAGAATGACAAGGAGCTCAGGGCGAGCCGGAAAACGGAAGCCGTGCTCTGCTATGATCGCTGGCGGAGTGATTTCGCGCCATTGGAATACCTCATGGCATACCTCGACGACGAAGATTTTGAAGACGATGAGATACCAGTTTCCGCACGAGGGACAGGAGAAGGCATCATGGAAGAAGGTTCGCACACCGGTTCGGGCGCCTCGCGCCGCAACGAAGATATCGCACTCGATCTGATGAAGTTCATCGCCATGACCACGGGCTATGGGCGAACCACGTCGTCGGGCGTGGGATTTCAGGGCACGGGCTCCGCGGCCAAGCCCGAAGACTATGCCGATCATCTACTTGAGTTGTACGGCAAGTGCCTGGGTGCGGTGGCGGCGAAGAAGTAGCGTTACCGAGTGCCGCGACACACTCCGTGCTTGCGCAGAGACGCCATTGCCATACTGTCGGCTCTGTGCCTGCCTCGCGCCTACTTGTACTGAATCCCCAACTGATCAAATAAGAAGCTGAATACGTCCGTGTCCTGCTCGATTTGTTCGTCGAGCGAGGCGCCGATCAGGCCATGGCCGGCGCTCGAACTGGTCCGCAGCAGGATGGGATGGCCGGAAGCGTCATCCACCTGCAGCAGTGCAATCATCTTTCGCGACTGCATAGGATTGACGCGGTGATCGTTCTCTCCAGTGGGCATCAGGATCGCGGGATATGCTGTTCCCGCTTTCACGTGATGGTAGGGCGAGTAGGCGTAGAGCGCTTTGAACTGTTCGGGATCTTTCACCGTACCGAACTCGGTGACGTTGAAGGCGCCGTTGGGATCGAGTTCAACGCGCAGCATATCGTAGATGCCCACGTAGGAAACGACCGCACGGAATAAATCAGGACGCTGGGTGAAGGCCGCGCCCATCAGCAGGCCTCCGTTGCTGCCGCCCATGATCGCGAGGTGCGCCGGCGATGTGTAGTTCTGATCGATCAGATATTGTGCGCAGGCCAGGAAATCGTCGAAGACATTCTGTTTGTGCGTGAGGTTTCCGGCGGCGTGCCATTCTTCGCCGTATTCGGCGCCGCCGCGCAGATTGGCTTCCACGAAAATGCCGCCTTGGTCGAGCCATAGGCGGGCGAACCGGCCCTGGAAGAAGGGCTTCCTACTTATGCCGTAGCCCCCGTACCCGGTGAGCAGTGTGGGGTGCGTGCCATCGAGCTTCGTTCCTTTGAGGCGAATGATATTCAGGGGAACGCGGGTGCCGTCTTTGGAAGGGGCGAACTCGCGGACTACTTCGGCGTCGTTGAATTTAATGGCAGAAAGCTGCGCCGCCGTGACGATGCGAGTCGTGCTTCCGGTGGCCGCGTCGAAGCGATACAAAACCGGCGGCTCGAGAAATGAGGACACATAGAACAGGACGTCGCCGCCACCGATGGAGACGACTTGTCCGACGGCGGAGATCGGGGGCAGTGGGATCTCTCCCTTTGGGCTGAACCCGGGAGTGGATCCGCGCTCATACCCGGCCGCTTCAAAGACGCGCACGCGCGAGGGCCCACCCATGATGTCGATCACGTAGAGATGGTTCCAGGCGGGGACGAAGTCTTCGATGGAAGCGCGGTCGCTCTCGTCGGAGCCAGTGCCCGAACTCTGCGGCACGAGCACCTTGGCTTGTGCGAGATCGAGATGGGACAGCGGCAGCCGCAGGATCTGGCCGCGAGGCGCGTCCTTGCGCGAGAGCAGGTAGAGTGCCGGGTCGGCGCCAAACTTGACCCTGACGATGCCGTCTTCGAAGCGCGTGAGCTGCGTCCAGTGACCATCTGCATCCATGAGATAGTGCGCAAACTGGCCGCCATCGCCGTTGCCGACGGAGGCGAGCAGCCAGCGGCCGTCGTCGCTGGCATGAAGCTGAATTTCCGCGATACGCGGAAGGTCTTTCCCAAGGACGTAGATGTCTTGCGCGGGATCGGTGCCGAGCTTGTGAAAGTAAACCTGCTGGTAAAAGTTGGCGTCTTCGCGGGGACGCTCGTTGCCTTGCGGGTAGCGTGTGTAATAGAAGCCGGAGCTGTCGGGCTTCCATGCGATGCTGCCGCCGGCGGTGGCGAAGTTGACGCGGGGAACAACATCGCGGAGCTGCTTGCCGGTGGCCACTTCAAAAACGTGCGCTTCGGCATCTTCCGATCCGTTTTGTGAGAGTGCTGCCGCAACATACTTTCCGCCAAACGATGGCACGTAGAAATCGACGGCGAGCGATCCCTTGGCGTTGGCAGCGTTGGGATCGAAGATGACGCGGGCGCTGGCCGGATCATCGGGAGAGCGCATCACGACCAGCATTGGCTGTTGCAACGGCGGCTGATGCTTTTCGGCGAACAGCATGCCGGCGCGAAACTGCAGAGCGGAATAGGTCACCGAGCGGGCGGTGACCAGTTGGCGCAGACGGTTCTTGATGGCCGGGCGCGCGGGTACCTGATCGAGATATTCGCGGGTGCGCGCGTTCTCGGCGGCGCTCCACTGCTTGACCGCCGGATCGTCCCAGTTCTCGAGCCAGCGGTAGTCGTCGGTGACTTTGAGTCCCTGATATTCGTCGGTGACGGCGCGCTGGGGCGTGTCGGGCGGCTTCGGGAGCGACGGACTCTGCGCGAGGGCCGACAGGGTGAACAGGCAAACTGAGAAAATCGGTAGAAAGCGTTTCGCTGGCATGGAGTGCCTTTCCGGCAGGGGTGGCGGGAATTATACAACGGGAGCGAATAAAGGTTATTTGGGGACAGCCGCCATCGGCTGTCTGGCGGGCGAAGCTTGCCTTGCTCGCCAGCGGAGAAATTCACGAACTGAGACGGGTTCTTCGCACCGTGTCTAATCTTTAGGCTTCCGGGTACTGTGGTCCTGGAATCAAAATCGCGAAGCTTCGCTTCGCGGACAGCCGAAGGCGGCTGTCCCCACATAACTTCCCTCCAGCTCTGGCCTTGCGGGCAAGAGAAAAACCGCGCCCTGTGGGCGCGGTTCTGAAGCGTTGGTTTACGGGAGGCGCTCGCGGCCAGCTGCCGACTTAACGGCGCTTCTTGCCTTTCTTCTTTGCTTTTTTCGCGGGCTTCTTCGCGGCTTTTTTCTTGGCCGGCTTCTTGGCAGCTTTCTTCTTCGGTGGTTTCTTGGGAGCTTTCTTGGCAGGTTTCTTTTTGGCAGGTTTCTTTACAGCTGCTTTCTTCTTGGCCTTGGGTTTGCCACCACCGCCGCTGGGAGCGGATGGAGCGGGCCTGGGCTTGGGCGGAGGAGGCGCGGGAATCGATACGGGCTCCGGCTCGATCGATTCGGGAGCCGGCATACCAGATTCTTCTTCCTCTTCTTCCTCTTCGAAATCTTCTTCGAGCGACTCGCTGTAAGCGCCTGTGTCGCCGAATTCTTCTTCTTCATCGCGTGCGTAAAGAGTTGGATCGTCGAACGTCATTGCTCCTCCTGTGATTCAGTGGCGGCCGGGTGCGGCTGTGCGTCCTGGCTGCGGGCACGAAGAATTTAAAAGACCACCGGAACCTTCTGCTGGAACGGCGCGCAATTGTAGCACGACATTCGGTGCTGGCTGCAAGGACTCAGGATACAAACCACGCGTCGTTTTTCATGTGTCACGATTCCTGCTCCGCGGCGCCGCAGCGTTTGCAAGATCTTAAGCCTGCAATCCCACGTCTTGCATTTTGGGCATGCTGCACACGCGGTTGAACTGGCTTTTTGTGGTCTCCGTCTCCCCCAGCCCTTCGTGGCGGCAAGAAACCCGTAAAGTGAACAAAAGAGTTGAGTTGGCAGATATTGAGAGAAGGCGAGCGTGGGGCACCCTTCGTTCCCTTGATTTTCCTAAATTAGCGAGGGATTTGCACGATCAGGATCATGCCGGGCCGGATCACGGCGACGTTGCGGTTGTCGCGCTTGAGGGCGGCGACCGTGGTGCGGTAGGCGGTCGCGATCGAGTAAAGGGTCTCGCCGCTCTTCACTTTGTGGTGAACGACTGGGGCCTGGGCAATTTCTTCGCGTTCGATCTGCGCTGACTTGGTGGCGGGAGGCTTTGTGACGGCCGTTTCCGTGGGCTTTGCTGTGGTGGCCGGGTGTTTCGATTTCGTATGCGACGAGGCTACTTCGCTATCGTGCGCAGTGGGCGAGACCGGTAGGTGCAGGGCCAGCACTTTGCGTCCGTGGAGGCTGTCGCCGTGGATGCCGTTCCAGCGGCGCAGCATTTGCGGCGAGACGCCGAAATTCTCGGCGACGCTTTCGACCGTGTCTCCAGAGTGAACTTTGTAGCGCGTGATGCGGCGGGCGTAGGTTGCGGTGTCGCTCACCGGATGCTTGCCGGGCGCGACCGGAATCACGAGCTTGGCGTCGGCTTCGAGATCTGTCCCCTCAAGATGGTTCGCTTCCGTGATCGACTTGGCCGTGGTGTGGTAGTTGCGCGCCAGAGAGGCGAGCGTATCGCCGGGATGAACCGTGTGATAGCGCCACCAGAGCCGCATGTCCCGGGGAATGGTGTTGATCGCGGTTTCGTACTGATCTTTGGTTCCGGTGGGAATGTGCAGTTCAAACTTGCCGTCGCGCGGAGTGGTCAGGCGCAACAGGCTGGGGTTCAAATCCTGCAATTCGCTAGGTGTGGAATTCACGCACTCGGCCACCAGGCGAAGGTCCACGGGATAGGTGATCGTGACGGTGTCGTAATCCGCCGGTTGCTCCATCACAACATCGTCCAAGCCATACTGCGACGGATTCTTGGCCATGATGGTCACGGCTAGAATGATGGGGACGTAGTTGCGCGTTTCTTTGGGCAGAACATTGCGGCGGTAGAGTTCCCAGAAGTCGGCATACCCGGTGCGCTTCACGGCAGCCTGCACGGTGCCGGGGCCGGAATTGTAGGCGGCCATCGCCAGGTACCAGTCGCCGAACTGGTTGTAGAGATCTTTCAGGTGGCGGGCGGCGGCATGCGTGGATTTTTCGGGATCCTGGCGATCGTCGACCCACATGTTGTGGTAGAGGCCGTAACCGCGGCCACGGCTGGCCATGAATTGCCAGATGCCGCGAGCTCCCACGCGTGAAACCGCCAGCGGATGGAATCCGGACTCGGCCTGCGCCAGATAGATCAGGTCCTGCGGGATACCTTCCTGTCTGAAGGTCGACACGATCATGTCGTGGTAGCGGCCGGAGCGGGCAAAGGCGCGTTCGAAGACGCCGCGTCCGTGGCCCGAGAAGTAGGTGATGTAGCCGGCGACCTGGTCGGTCATCATCAGCGGCAGGTCGGAGTGCGTGTTCTTGATCTCGGCTTGCGCCTTGGCCTTGATGCCGGCGTCGGCGGCAGGGGTGAGTTCGTTGGTTGTGTCGATTGGCGCGGGTTCAGATTTCTGCTGGGCATCTTGCGACGACCCGGCATCGGCAGAAGTGCCGCCGGGGTAGAGTTCGTTGACACCGGCGACAATTCGCTCGAATTCCTTCTCCAGACGCTCGTCGGAGCGGACGTCGAGATTGCTGCTCAGAAGGGCATTCAGCGCGTTGTCGAAATTCTGCTTCGCTTCGTCGTTCTTGCCAGCCTGATGGTTGGCTAGTCCGGCCTGGTATTCCCGTTCGGCTCGGGCGATCAGATCGGCGACCGGGTCGGAAACGGGAGGTGGCACTGGTGTGGGAGTTTCGGTGGATTCTGGTTTTTGAGCTGGAGCCTCTTGCGGCTGGGCCACCTCAGCCTGCGGACCCGGAGCTGGGGCGGGAGGCGGCGTCGGCTTAAGAGCTGGTGCGCTTCCGGGCGGCAGAAGCGAAACTGGTTTCTGCGCGGTTTGACAGGCAGAGGCCACCAGAATCAGAGAGCCGAGTACAGCCGTCCGGACATAGAGGTTCACCAATCGCATATTTCTCTATGAGTTGCGCGCTTCTCCCTGCGTGACGTTGGCTAAAATCCTACCAAATCGTACGCGGGTGGCCGCTCTGGGGTCAATCGCCGAAAAGGCACCACGGTGGTTACTTTCGGCATCAGGCCGGGCGGTTACCTGCTGCCGACCGCGGCTTCCGGCTTCCGTGTCTGGATGACGATTTGTTTTCCTCGGTTGTCGGACCTCATTCGGCTCAATTCAAATGCTGCGTTGTTTTCACAGCTCCAGGGCGGTCTTCGAGCCTTTCTACGGCTCCAGCGGTAGCAGGTACGCCGGGTGGCTCCCGATCGTGCCGCCGAAAAACTGGCGGTCGAGCTCTCGCATGTCCCAGGCAATCACCGAGTCCGGTGCGATCCGGATGGTAACGTCGTCGAATGCGGCAAATACCGGACCTACCTTCGGGTCCGCCAGCGCAGCTGCGCTCAAGTATTTGCGGTGAATGTCTGCATTCTTCTGCCGCGACGCGGCATCGGTCAGGATGTGCGCGGTCCCGGCGATCGTGACTCCACAACTTGCCGCAGGGTCGCGAGCGTCGATCATCAAGGAAGCCGTCGGCTTGGCCTGCACATTTCGCGCTTTGCGGCTGCGCGACGACGTTCCCACAAAAACATGGGAGCCGTCGAACCAGAACCACACGGCAACCATGTGTAGGGAGCCGTTCGGATTCTCGGTTGCGAGCGAGGCAATGTATCGCCCAGCCAGCAGCTGTTTGACCAGAGCATCGGTAAGCGAAGCCATAAGATCAACTCCTTGTTGCGTCCGTCGGTCCGTTGCCGTCGGAATGGGGCCCTGTCGCAGCTCGGAGGTGCGACGCCTGAGGTCGGAAATCCGAGCCGCCTATTTCTAGACCCGCCAGTAATCCGGGCGCCAGTTCTGAATCGCCTTCTTGATGTCCGCACGCTTCAGGTTCTCCTTCAGCGTACGCTCGACCAGTTTTGGAATCTCGGCGTCGGAAGCGAAGCGTAGGGCGCAGAGCTGGCCCTCGGTCAGTTCAGGGATACGCGAACGCAAGGGCTCCGACAGAAGCTGGGTCAGCCGCAGCCGCTCTTCCAGCCGGATGACGCGATCCTGCACTTTGAGTGAGTACAGGCGCACTTTGAACACCAGGAGCAGGAATGCGACTGCCAACAGGATGAGTAGGATTGCGTGAATGTGATCACGGAGATCGCCCTCGGTGATATGAGCGAAAAAATGCACCAGAGTAAGAATCAGCGCCAGGACGAAGATGGGTAGGACGTAGAAGTGGAAGGGCGGGTCCCAGCGAGTGTGATTCGCCAGATTCTGGGGTTTGGTTTCGGCCATGAGGGGCTCCTTGCCTGAAGACGTGCAAGTGTAGCAGAGTCGGTCCGGTTCCTCTGCGTGCCTCTCTATTTGGAGTCGTTGGTACTATAACGGACGCCAATACGCTCTCTTGATCAGATCGATGCTGGAGAGCAAACCCTGAACCACGAAGGACACGAAGTCACACGAAGGAAACCGTTCGACTCGCCCCGGATGTCCAAATCGCCGAGTGTCGAACGTCATGGTAATAGCGGAGGATGATGCCGCAATCACAACTTGAAGATGGAGGATTCCAATGAAATATCTACTGATGACGTATGTGAACGAGAATGGATGGGCCAAGATGACGAAGGCCGAGCAGGAACAGGGGGCAGCGGCCTACATGGCTTACGGTGAGGCGCTGAAAAAGGCGGGCGCGATCGTTGGCAGCAACCGCCTGCAGCCGACCTCGACAGCGACGACCGTGCGGATCACGAACGGCAAGTCGCAGGTGCTGGACGGTCCTTACGTGGACACGAAAGAGCAGTTGGGAGGCTACTTCCTGATCGACGCGCCGGATCTCGATTCGGCGATCTCGTGGGCGTCTCGCTGCCCGGCCGCGGGGCATGGGGTTGTCGAAGTAAGACCCATCTGGGAAATGTGAGTGTGCTTTCCTTGGAGCGTGACCGTATGGACCCCCGCGAGGGCGACGAGCAGGCGCGCAGCACGGCAGAAGCGGTCGCGCGCCGCAGCTATGGCAAGCTCGTCGCCTTCCTGGCGTCCCGCACTCATGACGTGGCCGCCGCGGAAGACGCGCTGTCAGAAGCCTTTGCTTCGGCACTGGCGGATTGGCCGCGGAAGGGCTGTCCGGCGAATCCGGAGGCGTGGCTGCTGACCGTCGCGCGGCGGAAGATGATCGATTCCTACCGCGGTCAGCGGCGCGAGATTTCGGGCGAGGACTTGCAACTCACGGTGGAGGGTCTCGGGGCTGCGGCGATTGCCGCGGAAACTCCAACCCAGATTCCTGATCAGCGGCTCGCGCTCATGTTTGTGTGCGCGCACCCGGCAATCGACGCTGGGATTCGGGCGCCTCTGATCCTGCAAGTCATTCTTGGGCTGAACGCGGAGGCCATCGCGTCGGCTTTTCTCATGTCACCAGCGGCGATGGGGAAACGGCTGGTCCGGGCCAAGGAGAAGATCCGCCAGGCCGGAATTCCCTTCGTCGTCCCGGAACCCGAGGAACTCTCTGGACGGTTCGATGCGGTGCTCGACGCCGTCTACGCTGCGTTCGCGGAAGGCTGGAGTGACCCGGGTGGAACCGATGTGGCCCGCCGCGATCTCACCGAGGAAGCCAGGTTCCTGGCTCGGCTTGTGACTGAGTTGCTGCCGCAGGAGCCGGAAGCGCTAGGCTTGCTCGCACTGATGCTGCACGCGGAAGCTCGGCGTCGCGCACGGCGGCAGGCGGACGGCGAGTACGTGCCGCTGGCCGAGCAGGATCCTGCGCTGTGGGATTCCCAAATGATCGACGAAGCCGAGGCTTTGCTGCTGCGGGCCAGTGCGTTGGGCACCATCGGGCGCTACCAGTTGGAAGGCGCGCTGCAGTCGGCGCACGTGGACCGTTGCCGTACGGGCCGCGCCAACTGGGGTGAGGTGGTGCGAATTTACGATGCGTTGTTCGCCCTTGCAGGCTCGCCGGTGGTGGCGATCAATCGTGCCCTGGCGGTCGCGGAGTTGCACGGGGCGAGCGCTGGACTCGAGGCGCTCGAACAAGTGGCCAGCGATGCGCGGCTGGCCGAGTACCAGCCTTATTGGGCAGCCCGCGCGGAGTTGCTGGTCAGTGCCGGAGCATCTGGAGAAGCTCGCCAGGCCTACGACATCGCGATCGGTCTGGAGCGCGATCCTGCAGTTCGCCGCTTCCTGCAAAAACGCCAGTCCGCTCTGGGTTCCCCAGTCGAGGGTAAATGAATCAGAGGAAGGCGACCGGCGGACTTCGGGGAGAGTGGCAGGATGCAGAGGTTGGGAGGCAGGCAAAACGGGTACGGGTCAGCGTCCCGTACCCATCTTGACCGTGGCCAGAAAACTACTTCAGGGCGAGTAGAACCTCTTGCGGTGCTTGCACATTCTGAGCTCGTAGCTCGGCTTCAGCCTTGCTCTGCGGCAGTTGATATAGGGTCCGAGAGCCTGCAACCTTCACTTGCCACAGGAAGTAGCGATGTCCGTACTGGTGGAACACCAGCGCCGTCGTGGCAGCCGGTTGCTTCGCGTCAACGCGGATGGCTCCAGCGAACAGGTTGACCTTGGCTTCCCGATTGCGCATGGCCAGCACAGTGGAACCTGGAATTGCCGTTGCTACAGTGAGTTGGCCGGCGGGCACGCTCCTGGATCCAATTACGAAGTCGAACGGAACCTGGGCCTGTAGCTTGTTGTCTCCTTCAATCTGAGCGGCGGCCAGCATCGGCAGCAAGGTCAGAGTCAGCATAAGGAACCGAGTCAGGTATTTCATCACGCACCTCCCCAAATTTTTGTTCCGCGATTCGCGGAAGTGAAGCGATCTTGCTCCCACCTCATGAAAAGGTCCATGGAGACAGTCTGAAGCGGTATCAATTGATATGAAGAAACAGGCAGATGCTTGACAACCCCGCAGATGCAGACAAGAATGGCTGCAATTTCCGGGGACGATTTCAGGCATGCCCGAGAAGAAAGTTCGGTTCGCTGAATTCGAATTGGACTTTGGCCGCTTTCAACTCTCCCGCGGCGGCAACCCCGTGCGTCTGGAAGGCCTGCCTTTACAACTATTGATGTACCTCGTCGAACACCATCGCCAGTTGGTGACGCGAGAGCAGATCGCCAGCGAATTGTGGGGCAAGGACGTCTTCGTCGACATCGAGCAGGGCATCAATACCGCAGTCCGAAAAATTCGCATCGCGCTGGAGGACGATTCGGCGCAGCCACAGTATCTGCAAACCGTGGTGGGGCGCGGCTACCGATTCGTGCCGGACATTCGCGTCGAGGGAGAAGCGAACGTGGCGAGTGCGGACGGGACGCAGGCGTTCAAGATTTCCGCTGAAGAGTTTGGGAAGGCGCTCATGGCCGCGGCCGGGCTGGATGATCCGAAGACGCCGCCCAAAGTCCGCAACAATTCCTAGTAGAATCCAATTCATCATGAAAGCGATCGAGGTCAAGCAACCGGGCGGGCCGGAGGCGATGGAACTGGTGGAGTTGCCGGTTCCACAGCCCAAGGCGAATGAAGCGGTGGTGAGGCTGGCCGCTTCGGGTGTGAACTTTATTGACGTATACCATCGCGAGGGCCGGTACAAAGTGCCATTGCCGTTTACGCCGGGCCAGGAGGGAGCGGGCGTGGTGACGGCCGTGGGCGCGGACGTGAAGTCAGTGAAGGTCGGCGACCGCGTGGCCTGGAGCGGGCCGCCGGGATCGTATGCTGAGTATGCGGCGTTGCCCGCGGACCTTCTGGTGCCGATTCCGGCGGGAGTGACGGACCAGCAGGCTGCTGCGGCGATGTTGCAGGGCATGACGGCGCACTATTTATCGCATGACACGTATCCGCTGAAGCGTGGTGAGACAGCGCTGGTGCACGCGGCGGCTGGGGGCGTGGGACTGTTGCTGGTGCAGATGGCCCACAACATTGGCGCGCGCGTTATAGCGACGGTCTCGACTGACGAGAAGGCGAAGCTGGCGCGCGAAGCGGGAGCGGACGAGGTCATTCTTTATACGCAATCCGACTTTGAAACCGAGACAAAACGTCTGACCGGCGGCAAGGGCGTCAACGTTGTCTACGATTCGGTGGGGAAGACGACGTTCGAGAAGGGTCTGAACGTTCTGCGGCCGCGGGGGTTCATGGTGCTGTTTGGTGGATCGAGCGGGGCGGTGCCGCCGTTTGATTTGATCACGCTGTCGCAGAAGGGATCGCTCTATGTGACCCGGCCATCGCTGGGAAACTACATCGCGACGCGGGAAGAGTTAGTGGCACGGTCGGGGACCGTGTTTGGCATGATAGAGGCTGGGAAACTCAAGTTGCGAGTTGAATATACATATCCCCTGGCGGAAGCGCAGCGGGCCCATCGTGATCTGGAAGGACGGAAGACGACGGGGAAGTTGCTGCTGATACCGTAGATTCAGCCTCCTTTGTCATCCTGGAGCGAAGCGAAGGACCTATGTACTCGCCGGCACTAAGTACCATGCTGAGGAGTGCAGAGATCCGGAGGCCCGCAAAGAACGCGGGCCTCCGGATGACAAGACCAAATCACTGAGGCGAAATGATGGATCGTCGAAATGATGGATCATCCATGAGAGCAATTCGCGTGCAGCGCACGGGCGGGCCCGAGGTGATGGAACTCGCCGAAGTTGCCGTCCCGCAGCCGAAGCTGAACGAGGCCTTGGTGAAGGTCTCCGTTGCCGGAGTGAACGCGATTGACGGGCACTTCCGCGATGGAAGTTTGCGGACGCCGCTGCCCTTTATCCCCGGGCAGGAAGGCGCGGGCGTGGTGTCTGCGGTGGGGCCACAAACTAAGACGGTGAAGGTCGGCGATCGCGTAGCATGGAGCGGTTCGTTGGGATCCTATGCTGAATACGTGGCGGCCACTGCGGACAGTCTGGTTCCCGTACCTGCGAACATCACCGACGAGCAAGCTGCCGCAGCGATGATGCACGGACTCACCGCGCACTATCTGGCAAACGACGCGCACAAGCTGAAGGCGGGCGAGACTGCGCTGGTGCACGCAGCTGCCGGCGGCGTTGGACTGCTGCTGGTGCAGATGGCGCGCGCCGTCGGGGCGCGGGTGATTGGCACAGCTTCGAGCGAGGAAAAAGCCAAGTTGGCGCGCGAAGCTGGTGCGGACGAAGTGATCATTTTCACGAAGCAAGATTTCGAATCTGAAGTGAAGCGTCTGACCGGCGGCAAAGGCGTCGACGTGGTGTATGACGGCGTGGGCAAGGCGACGTTCGAAAAAAATCTCAACGTGATGAGACTGCGCGGAATGCTTGTGCTCTACGGCATGTCGAGCGGCCCGGTGCCGCCGGTGGATCCGGCGAAGCTGTCGGAGAAGGGATCGCTGTACATGGCGCGCACGACGCTGGCGCACTTCACAGCGACGCGCGAGGAGTTGCTGGCGCGGACGGGCGCGCTGTTCGCGATGATCGCGGACGGCAAACTCAAGCTGCGGATTGCGAAGACGTATCCACTGGCAGAGGCTCCGCAGGCGCATCAGGACATGGAAGCGCGGAAGGTTGCGGGGAAGTTGCTGCTGATCCCGTGAGAAGTATGTGGGGACAGCCGCCATCGGCTGAAGGGACTGAGCACCAGGTTTTCTCTAGAAGATGGCTGGGCTTCGCCCAGCCGGACAGCCGAAGGCGGCTGTCCCCACATATGCGGTTTCAGCGTTTGCGGCTGTAGTGCTTTGCATACGCTGGAGCTTCTTTTCCCGGCAGCAATCTCGCGTCGTCGATCGGCGTGCCGGCGACCATTTCCAGCGGGACGACTCCGGCCCATGTGGGGAACGCGTAGTCTGGCTCGTCGTCGATCGCGGGGCCTTGGCGTACTTTTGCGGAGAATTCTTCGATCGGCACGCGCAGCACCGACGTAGCTTTCAGTTCGCGTTCGTTCGGTTGGCGCGAGTCCGCCCAGCGGCCAGGCAGAATGTGTTCGGAGAGAATCCGCAGGGCTTCTAGTTTTTCTTCTGGATCGTCCACCAGGGTTGCCTTGCCCAGCACGACGACCGAGCGGTAGTTCATGGAGTGATTGAAAATGGAGCGGGCCAGCACGAGTCCTTCGAGCAGAGTCACGGTGATGCAGATGGGCACGCCGTCTTCCTTCTGCATCTGGCGCAGCATGCGGCTGGCGGCGGAGCCGTGAATGTAGAGGCTTGCATCCTTGCGGCCGTAGGAGGTTGGAATCACGAAGGGCTGACCGTCGACCACGAAGCCGGCGTGGCAGAGAAACCCTTCATCCAGGATGCGGTACACGGTCTCGCGATCGTAGACAGCGCGATCGGCTTCGCGGACGACACGAGTCCGCGCGGTGGGGTTTTGAGTTTCGGACATTGGGGAACGGCTCCGGGCAAGCGCCAAGGATGGGAAAAGAAAAGTGTAACACCCGGATGTTGGAAGTCCGGAGTGGGGTTAAGGAGCCTGATACCGGTTTTCGCGGTAGACGCGTGTGAACAGGACGGCGACGATCACCAGTACGATGGGGGTAAACATACTGGCTTCTGGACCGACGCTGCCACCGGTGAGCCAATCCGGTCCGTGGAAAACTGAGCCGAAGAGATTGTGATAGGGCGGGATGCCGCTATCGGCTACGCCATAGAAGAACGTCTGGCCCCAATCCCATCCCGCGTGAAATCCGACAGCCCACCACAGATTGCCGGTGCGGCGCAGGAAAATGCAAAACAGCAAACCGAAGAGCACGACCGAGAACAGACCGGACCAGGTCTCTCCGGGATTGCTTTTGTGAGCCAGTCCGAACAGGCACGAAAGCAGAATGGCGGCCGGCCAGAATCCCATGCCGGTGGTCAGCGTGTATTGCAGGTATCCACGAAACGAAAACTCTTCCGCGAGGCCGACGATGACGAACGTCGCGCCCCATGCGGCCGTCGCGGATACGATGGTGCTGCCGTGGATTGCCAACCTGGTGAGGTGGAAACCGTGAAAGGCGAAGATTCCCAGCAGGCTGCTGCTAATCGAGAGGAATCCAACCAGGAGGCCGATCCAGAAGTTCTGGCGAAAGGCGAAGCGCGCTGGCAGGCCGTACTGGCCGTACTTGCGGCGTTCGATGCGCGCCATGATGAGCGCGGCAAGCGACGGGATGACGAAGAGCGCGCCTTCGGTGATGCTGAGTCCAAGGGGAGTGAAGCCGGAGACGGCAATGGCCACTTGCGATTGATCGCCGCCCTTGTTCAGCACGCGCATCAGTGCGAAGGGAATCGCCAAGAGAATCCCAATGGAAACTATGAGGACCAGGAAGATCAGCACGCGCCAGCCGGCGCGGATGCCATTGGCTCCGCGGAAGGGAGTGTTTGGTGGTGGCGGTGGTGGCGGCGCCGACTCCAAGGCGGTCGGCAACGAGGGCAATAGGTTGGAATCGTTCATGGCGAGATCTTTCGGGATGCGGATTTATTTTACCGGCTTAAGCTACGGAATTCTCCGGGAGAAAGTTTCGCCGAGCGAATGGGCGGGTGCGATTGCGAACGAGTTGCATAGGTTCTTCGGCGGGCAAAAGGCGCCCGCCTCAGAATGACGCGGCTGAAATAAAAAAGGCGGCCGCCTCAGAACGACATGGCTGAAGTAAAAATCCGGATTCCGTTGGCACGGAATCCAGAGAAAAAGCCGCGAATGAGATTGCGAACGAGATTTCTACCAGTTCAGCTTGATGGCGAACTGGAATTGGCGCATGTCGTAGTCGGCGGTGGGCTGGCCCGCATTGCAGGAGGAGCTGCTGCAGAGCGGGCTGACAGCGGCCACGTTGACCTTGTTGGCGAGGTTGAACATATCGGTGATCAAGTCCATGCTGAAGCGCTCGGTGAAGTTGATCCGCTTGGCAACGCGCAGATCGTTGAACACGGTCCAGGGAGTGGTGCCGGCGTTGCGCCCGAGAGTGCCATCGAGCTGCAGCAGGGTCGGGTTGGTCCCGGTCAACACGAACGGGAGGATGCAAGGCTCCTGCAGTTGCCCGGTCGGCGAATACTTGGATTGGTAAACCGGGCCGCAAGCAGGATTGGTGAAAGTGTTGGGCCGGCCGGTCAGAGACGAGAGCTGAAGATTGTCGCCGTTGCCAGTGATGATGTTGAACGGACGTCCGGAAGAGACATCGATCAGCGGAGCGACAGTCCAGTCGCTGAAGAACTTGCCGAGAAAGCCGTGGCCGCTGACAGTTCCACTCTGATACACGCCGCTGAACACGAAGCGCTGGCGCTGGTCGAAGAGCGAGGTCGAGCGATCGTTGCCGGGGTAGTAGCTGTCTTGCGGCGTCAGGGTCGATTGCAAGTCGGTGGAGTCGTCGATGGCATGCGACCACGTGTACGACGCGAGGAATTCGTAGTGGTTGCCGAAGCGCTTGCGCAGGTTGGCGGTGAGGCCGTTGTAGTTCGAACTGCCGCTCGAGTAGTTGGCGTCCATATCGCCGAAGGGGACGCAGCGGTGAACGGTGGAAGTGGGATCGCAGTTCGCATTGAATCCCTGGCTCGCCAGAGCTCTGCTCGATGGCTCTGCGCAAGTGCACGCAAGCAGTTCCTCCCGAGACAGCTCTGATAGAGAGCGCGATCGACGGATTCAAGCCGCCGGGACGGAAGAAATTCATCAGCGAAGAATCCACATAAGGCACGCCGGCCGGGGTCGCGCCACAACCGCTTACTGTGAACGGACTGGCCGGGGTTTGTCCAGCGGCCAGGGCTGCGTTGAAGTTCGCGACCATCAAGTCGCCGCGAATCGTATTGGCGTTGATGGGGCGGTTCAGATGCCGTCCGAGGTTGAGGTTATAAGCAACGCTAAGAGCGTAACCGTGGCCGAGGTCTTGTTCCAGAGTGAGGTTCGCCTGCTGCGAATACGCGTAGACGAAGTTCTTGGACTGCGGGTAGCCGAAGGGCTGGAATCCAAGAGGCAGGAATGTGGACGGGTTCAGATAATTCTGGTTGAGAAAGACAGATTGAGGAAAATTCAGAGATTGAAATTGTTGCTGGTTGGGTAGAAATCCGAGGCCGCTGGCTGTGCCTGGGTTGAGCGTGGCCGCGCAGGGATTAGCCAAACTCGGCTGATTGATCGGCAGCCCTTGGAAAATTGTGATCGCGTTCAGGTTGCCCGGGTTGCCCGGGGTTGAGCAGGCGGACGTCCCGCCGAACGCCAGCTGCCCGCTGGACGAACCGTCCGAGGCGTCACCGAGGAAGTACAAGCCCAGCAGCGGGTGGTCGTAGAACATGCCATACGATGCGCGCACGACCGTCTTGCCGTTGCCACTCGGATCCCATGCCATGCCGATGCGGGGCTGAATATTGTTCCAGTCGGTCTGGATCCCTTTTTGCAATCCGAGCAGGTTGTAGGCGGGAAGGGCCAGTCCCTGGGGCGCAGCGAACTTGGGAGGAATCTCCACGTCATAACGCAGCCCGTAATTCAGCGTGACGGTTGGACTGACGCGCCACGAATCCTGCCAGAACACGCCAATGGGAATGTTCTTGAACGAGTCGGTGGGACTGCCAATGCCCTGAATAAAGTCTCCGGGAAGACCCGCGCCATAGGACTGAACCGGTGAAAGCGATGGGAAATCGGGGAGGGCACCGGGGGCCGGGTTGATAAAGCCCAGGGCGGCAGCACTGAACGCGCCGAAGTCGTACACGCCACCGTAGTTCACGGTGAAGGTTGCGGTGAGGGGAAGATAGTTGACGTCTCCGCCAAATTTCATACTGTGGCGGCCGATGGTCCAGGTGAAGTTGTCGGTGAACTGGTAGCGCTGTTCCACGCGCTGAATGTACGAATAGGGCTCGCGACCAAAATAGGCGAAGCCGGGAATATTCACGGCTGGATCGGCGCCCCCTGGAATCTTCGTGTTGTAGAAGTAGGAGAGTCCGCGGCGAGCGTACTGGAAGCGGAATTCATTGACCCGGTTGCTGCCGATCGTCCAAGTGTCCTGCAGAGCTCCGGTTACGTCCCGGTAAGTCTGTTGGGAAGTGCGCGAGTAGGCGTTCTGTCCGGCGGGTTGGTCCTGGCCGCTGACTTCAATTCCGGTGACGGTGCTGGGGCTGACGTTGCCGCGCAGAGTAAGACGGTTATTGTTGTTGAAGTTGTGATCGATGCGCAGCGAGTAGAGGCTGGTGCCTTCAAACACCGGGAAGTTGCCGATCTGCGACGACAGCGTCTGGTAGGAGCCCGGAACAAAGCAACTGCCGGGAGTGGTGCAACTGGTCGGGAAACCGGCGAGCCCGGGGAAGCCTCCGGTCAGACCAACTGGCCACGCGCCATTCACGGCCATGCCGGAAGACGCACCGACAAGTGCGGCATACTGTCCGACCTCTGCCGCGTAAGCAGGACTGGTTGCCGCAGTGCCCGCAACGGCAGGGTTGCTTAGGAAAGACGCCTGGTCCGAAGTGAGTGGCAGAACTACGCTACCCGCCGGCGCACCGAAATATGCCGAAGCATCGAACGGGCTGAGTCCGAAACAGGTTTGGCCGCCGCTGGTCGAGCAGTCTTGGCCGATGGCGGAGAATCCAGTCTCGTGGCGCCGCGTGATCTCATAGGCGAAGTAGAAGAACGTTTTATCTTTCTTGATCGGGCCGCCGAAAGCCACGCCCGCCTGCACTCGCGTATACGCCGGGTTAGGAACCGTGCTGAAGGGATTCACCGCCTGCAGGTTGCGATCGCGGATGAATCCGAAGACGTCGCCATGGAAGTCGTTCGTTCCCGAGCGGGTGATGATGTTGACCACGCCACCGGAAGCGCGTCCGTATTCGGCCGCGTAGCTGTTGGTGATGATCTGAAATTCCTGCACGGCCTCCTGCGAAACTGTGGAGCGCACGCCGTTGACCGAGTTGTCGGTGGCGTCGGCGCCGTCCACGTTGACGAGGTTGGAGCGAGCGCGCTGGCCGCTCATGTTGAGGCCCGAAGTAGGCGCGGCGCCGGTGTTGGGCGCATTGTCGCGCACGACCTGCGAATCGGTGAGCGTGAAATTGATGTAGTTGCGGCCGTTGATGGGCAGATTGTCAATACGCCGCTGGCCGATGGTGTCGGTGGTCGAACTGCGCGAGGTCTCCACCAGTTCCGCCTGCGAGGTGACTTCGACGATCTCCTTGCCTCCGGAGACCGACAGCGTAACGGGGAGTTCTACGAGCCCGCCGACGGTGATGCTGACATCGGTGTTGGTGACCTTGGTGAAGCCGCCTGCTTCGACCGTTACCGAATAGTTGCCCGGCGGCAGCAGTTGCGCGGTGTAGCCGCCCTGGCCGTCGCTGGTCGCGGTGCGCTCCACGCCCTTCGCAACATCCCGCACGCTGACCGTCGCATTGGTGACGACACTGCCTTTCGCATCCTTCACGGAGACATGCAGATCCCCGGTAGATGCGCCACCTTGCCCAAAGCAAAGGGCGGAGAGCAGCAGGACAAGGCACGACGCGGAGACGGTTTTGACGGTGCGGATCATGAGGTTCTCCCTTGGACTCGCGAAGGCGAGCAGACAGCGGGATCGGTTCCCACGGCAGATTGCCGATGTATTCACGAAATGGATTGAAATGCTAACGCCCGGTGGTTTTTATAACAGAACGGCATCCGAAAACAAGTAAGGAGTCAGGCACGTTCGTTTCCTAATCGCTTCTTTGTGACGTTTTTCAACACTTCTGGCTTGGAGGCGAGCACAGCGAAACAGCGGGTGAATGTCTGCTGTGAGAGTTAGATCTGATCGAAATCACAATGTAGCTGAAATGCGAACGGGGGCCGCCGGGTTTTGTAGTCTGCCGAGCAGCATAGCGGAGCCATTCAGCCTCTCGTAGCCGTGCAATATGGGAGTAGCTGCGAGACCGGAGTTTGGCCAAGCTAGGGCGACATAAATTCTCAAGAGCGCGAACGCAGCGTTGCGCCGCAGCAGGAGTGCGTTGTCGACGAGTTGACGTGCGGCTTCCGAGGTCTGGGGATCGGCTGCGGATAAGGCGCTCTGTCCCATGCGAATCAGGATCGCAGCGTTTCGTCCCGCCGTCTGAACATACGCAGCCATGGCTCGCAGTCGCTCCCGGCGCACCTGGCGGAACTCGGATGGGCGCAAGCGTCGGCGCAGGTAATCGTCTTCGACGGGATCGAT